>DAMCQE010000004.1:0-137129 GCA_032105665.1 Pseudomonas sp.
AAGTCTGGGTGCCGAGCCAGGACAAGTACCGCGAGATTTCTTCCTGCTCCAACTGTGGCGACTTCCAGGCGCGGCGCATGCAGGCGCGTTACCGCAATCTGGAAACCGGCAAGCCGGAGCTCGTGCACACCCTCAATGGTTCGGGCCTGGCGGTCGGTCGTACCCTGGTCGCCGTACTGGAGAATTACCAGCAGGCTGACGGAAGCGTTGTGGTGCCCGACGTACTGAAGCCATACATGGGTGGTATCGAAATCATCGGCTGAGGCTGCAGCAGCGGTTCGGCATCAGGCCGGATCCTTGATATTCGACAAGGGGCATCGCGGCCGTAATGGCTGTCATGCCCATACCACCAACGACCCTCCAGGATTCGCCCATGGAATACCTCCCGCTGTTCCACAACCTCAAAGGCCGCACGGTGTTGATCGTCGGGGGTGGCGAGATTGCGCTACGCAAGGCTCGGCTGCTGAGCGAAGCTGGAGCACGGCTGCGGGTGGTGGCGCCGAGCATCGAGGCGCAACTGGCCGAACTGGTAGGAGCGGGCGGTGGCGAATGCCTCGATCGCGGCTATGACCCGCAGGACCTCCAGGGCTGTGTGCTGGCCATCGCCGCCACCGATGACGAGCCGCTGAATGCCGCGGTTTCGCAGCATGCCAACGCGCTGGGTATGCCAGTCAACGTGGTCGACTCGCCGCAGCTGTGCAGCGTGATCTTTCCGGCGATCGTCGACCGCTCGCCGCTGGTGATTGCGGTTTCCAGTGGTGGCGATGCTCCGGTGCTGGCGCGGTTGATCCGCGCGCGTATCGAGACCTGGATTCCAGCGGCCTACGGGCAGCTGGCGGGGCTGGCCAAACAGTTCCGCGCTCAGGTCAAAGCTAAGTTCGCCAATGTTCAGCAGCGGCGGGTGTTCTGGGAGGAAACCTTTCAGGGACCGATCGCCGAACAGGCGTTGGCTGGGTGCAGCGCCGAAGCCGAGCGCCTGCTGGCGGAGAAGCTTGCCGGTGCAGCGCCGCGCGCGCTGGGCGAGGTTTATCTGGTAGGCGCTGGCCCAGGCGACCCTGACCTGCTGACCTTCCGCGCCCTGCGCCTGATGCAGCAGGCCGACGTGGTGCTCTACGATCGCCTGGTGGCGCCGGCGATCATCGACCTGTGCCGGCGCGATGCCGATCGCATCTACGTTGGCAAGCAGCGTTCGGAACACGCGGTGCCGCAGGAGCAGATCAATCAAAAGCTGGTGACCCTGGCCAAGGAAGGCAAGCGCGTTCTACGGCTCAAGGGCGGTGATCCATTCATCTTTGGCCGCGGTGGCGAGGAGATCGAGGAGCTGGCAGCCAACGGTGTGCCGTTCCAGGTCGTGCCGGGTATCACTGCCGCCAGCGGCTGTGCAGCCTATGCCGGCATTCCGCTCACTCATCGCGATCATGCGCAGTCGGTGCGTTTTGTCACCGGTCATCTGAAAGACGGCAGCTGCGATCTACCCTGGGCGGAACTCGCTGCGCCGGCACAGACGCTGGTGTTCTACATGGGCCTGGTGGGTTTACCGGTGATCTGCCAGCAACTGATAGCCCATGGACGTTCGGCGGATACGCCGGCGGCGCTGGTGCAGCAGGGCACCACCACAAATCAGCGTGTCTTCACAGGGACGCTGGAAACCCTCGCCCAGCGTATCGCCCAGGAGCAGGTCCAGGCTCCGACCCTGCTGATCGTCGGTGAAGTGGTTCAGCTACGCGAGAAACTGGCTTGGTTCGAAGGCGCCCAGGCGAGCGCCTAGCAGAAGATCGACGCTATCTGCGCCGTTTTCAGCGGCGCAGATAGGCGGTGAAGTCGATGTCCCCGGCAGAAAGGATCGCCTGTACACGGTTGTGCACGTTGAGTTTGCGCAGAATCGCCGAGACATGTGCCTTCACGGTGGTTTCGGCGATGTCGAGGTTGTAGGCGATCTGCTTGTTGGATTCACCCTTGGTCATGCGCTCCAGTACCAGTAGCTGCTTGCGGGTCAGCGCCTGCAACAGTTCCGGCGGGATCGATTGCTCGTTGTGATGGGAGTGGCGGCTGCTGGGCTTCTGGCTGCGGATGATGTCCGAAGGAAGGTAGACGTTGCCGTTGAGGATCTGCTCGATGGCGTCGGTCATCTGCGCACGCGGCGAGGATTTGGTGATAAAGCCGACGGCGCCGTAGGTAATGGCCTGCAGCACGATCTGCTTGTCCTGCTCGGCCGAGACGATCACCACCGGAATGGTCGGCGCCTCGTTGCGCAGGTTGATCAGGCCGTTCAGCCCGTGCATGCCGGGCATGTTCAGGTCCAGCAGCACCAGATCGAGATCATCGTGCTCCAGCGTCAAGGCAAGCGCGCTGTCGAGATCGGCAGTCTCGAGGATTTCGCTGTCGGGAAAGCCATCGCGGATGACGTTATGGATGGCTTCACGGAACAGCGGGTGGTCGTCCGCAATCAGGATCTTGTACAAGGCCGGTCACCTCTTTGTTGTGATTATGGTGGGGCGTGCTCGCGCGCGGTAGGTCAGTCGTCGCCAGGCAGCGGCTCCGGTGTCGCCGGGTGCAGCGGCAGTCCCGCCTGCTCCCAGCCGTCCACCCCGTCGCGATACCAGTACAGGCGTTTATAGCCCAAGGCATGGGCGCGCCTGGTTGCGTTCCAGCCCAGCCAGCAATCGGAGCGGCAGTAGAACACCAGCGGTCGCTCGGCATCGCCCTGGCTGAGTCGTTTCAGGTTGTCACTGAAGTAGCTTGCCCATTCGGGCTGCAGATTTCCATCGCCGGTGTTGGCCAGCCAGATGCTGCCCGGCAGGTTGGCGTGGGGCTCGCTGTCGACGAAGCGACCAGCCAACCACTGACTGCGATAGACGTCCACCAGCACCACGTCAGGCTCCTTTGCCAGCAATGCCTGGAGTGCCGCGGTATCCAGCGTCTGCGCGCCCTCGGCGGTTGCCGGCGTCGGGCTGCGGTATTGCGTCTGGCGGTAACCCTCGGCAGAGAACAGGGCGAGCTGCTCTTCGGCCACGGCAGTCACGGACATGCCGAAACCAGGCAGCGCGGCGATCAGCAAGGGCAGCAGCGACCTGAACATAGTCCGTATTCCTTAGGGTTTGGGTGGGTCGATTACAGAACAATGGCCACGTCTTTGAAATCCTACGATGGAGGGGAGAACCGGTACCAAAGTAGTAGTCGTCTCATGCCGACCGGCGCAACGCGGCGTGCTGCGGGTTGAAGCTGAGCACTGCGAGCAGGCTGAAGATGACGGTCAGCCCGAGGCACACCAGCAACGCAGTAGGCGCCAGGCGCAGGTACAGGGCGTTGCGCACCAGTTCCACGGCATGGGTGAACGGGTTGATGGCGCAGATCCAGTACAGCCATTCGCTGGCTTCGCGCATCTTCCACAGCGGATACAGCGCCGAGGACAGGAAGAACATGGGGAAGATCACGAAATTCATGACCCCGGCGAAGTTCTCCAGCTGGCGGATGCCGTTTGACAGCAGCAACCCCAGGGCACTCAGCATCAGCGCCACCAGCAGCAGGGCGGGCAGGGCGACCAGCAGACCCAGCGGCGGCGGTTGCACGCCGTAGAACCAGGCAATGGCGAGGAAGGCATAGACCTGCAGCAGTGAGATCAGCGCCGTGGCCAGCAGCTTGCTGGTGAGCAGGAAGCTGCGCGGTAGCGGGCTCGTCAGCAAGACACGCATGCTGCCCATCTCGCGGTCGTAGACCATCGACAGCGAGCCCTGCATGCCGTTGAACAGCAGGATCATGCAGGCCAGCCCCGGCACGATGTAGGTTTCGTAGGTGATGTAGGTGTCGTACGGCTCGATGATCGCGATGCCGAGCGCCGCCCGAAAGCCTGCGGCAAACACCACCAGCCAGAGTAGCGGCCGCACCAGGGCGCTGAAGAAGCGCGAACGCTGTTGCACGAAGCGCAGCCATTCGCGCAGAACGATGCCGCGCAGGCATTCCCAGTAGATGATCATGAACTTTTCCGCCCGGAATCGAGGGTCGCGCGTGTGCCGGGAGCAGCCCCAGGGTTGGAAGCCGGCGTCGCAGACGCCGCGTGCCCGGTTTCGATTGCCTGCGGCGTGCTGTCGAGCGAGGCGCTCTGGTGATCGAGGCCGCTGCCGGTCAGCCGTGCAAAGCTCGCGGCCAGGTCTTCGCCTTCGGTGGCCAGGTTCGCGGCACGGCCCTGAGCCACCAGGCGGCCGCGGCTGAGTATCAGCAGATCGTCGTCGTCTCGGACTTCATCGAGCAGGTGCGTGGTCCACAGCACGCTCATACCCTGCTCCTGGCAGAGTAGGCGTACATGCTGGTTGAGCGCCTGGCGGCTGGCGGGGTCGAGGCCGGCGCTGGCCTCATCGAGTAACAGCAGCTCCGGTCGGTGTAGCAGGGCACGGGCGATTTCCACACGGCGACGGTGACCACCGTTGAGTTCGCGGACCTTGCTGCGACGGCGTTCGCCGAGCTGCTGGCGCTGCAGTTCCAGCTCGATACGTTCGTTGGCCACGGCCCGCGGCATGCCATGCAGCGCCGCGTGGTAGCGCAGGTTCTGCTCCACCGTAAGGTCCAGGTCCAGCGTGCTCTGCTGGAACACCACGCCAAGACGCGCAAGGGCCTTACGCGGCGTTTCACGCAGATCGAAGCCAGCGATACGGATCTGCCCCTTCTGTAGATCGTACAGGCGGGTCAGCAACGCGATCAGCGTCGATTTGCCGGCTCCGTTCGGACCGAGCAACGCCGTGAAACGCCCCTGCGCTGCGGTAAAACTCACCCCGTCCAGCGCCCGCCGCTCACCATAGGCGAACGCGACGTCGCTGACCTCCAGCGCGTTCATGGAGTCACCACCACGCCCCATGGATAGCGGCCGACCTTGATCGACTTGGTGACCTTGAGCTTGTCGACGTCGATCACCGAGACGTCGCCGCTGACGCCGTTGGTGGTCAGCAGCAGGCTTTCGTCAGGGTTGAATGCCATGTGCCAGACGCGGCGGCCTACCAGCAGGTAGTCGAGCACCTCGTAGGTTTTCGCATCGACTACGGCGATGTGATTGGCCGGGCCGAGCGCAACGAAGGCGTACTTGCCGTCGGAGCTGAGTTTGATGCCCACCGGCTGGACCTTGTCCGGGTGCACGCCCTTGATCTTGAACGTCAGGGTCTTGAGGATCTCGCGTTTATCCACGTCCACCACGCTGACCGTGCCGCCGATCTCGGCCGATGCCCATAGCTGCTTGCTGTCCCTGGTGAACTCCACGTGGCGGGGGCGCTGGTCGACCAGGGTGTTGTCGACCAGTTCGTTGGTGCTGGTATCGATCCAGTGAAGCATGTTGGTGGTTTCGCTGGTGTTGACCGCCCACTTGCCATCCGGGCTCACCCCCATGCCCTCGGGCTCGACGCCGACGTCGATCTGCGCCAGCACTTCTTCCTTGTCGACGTCGACCACGGTCACCAGCGCGTCGTCCTCATTGGAGATGTACAGCCACTTGTTGTTCGGGTGCAGGGCGAACTGCTCGGGATCTGCGCCCGATGGCAGCTGCTTGATGATCTGCCGCGTGGCCAGGTCCATCACCTGCACGGTGTCCGAGTCGCTGGCGCAGATGTACAGCAGCTTGTTGTCATGGGAGAGCGTGAGGCCGCGCGGGCGCATGCCGACTTCCAGGGTCTCGACGGTTTCCATCGTGTCCAGGTTGATCACGCTGATGCTGTCGTCTTTCTCGTTGGAGACGTAGGCCGTGGCGGCGGCAGCCGAACCTGCGGCAAGGCTGAGGGCGATGGCGATGGCGGAGGCAAGGGCAGTTCTGGGCATGGTTGGGCTCTCTTGTCGTTATTGTGTGATGGGGGCAGTGGTGTCGTTGTGGTCCAGCTGGCGCAGGTATTCTTCGGCTTCTTCCTGGCCGCCGGCGGCTGCTCGCTGCAACCAATGGCGTGCTGCGACGGAATCGGCTTCGACGCCACGCCCTTCGGCCAGGGCGACGCCCCAGTGGTAGCGCGCCAGGCTGACGTAGCTGGCGTCGTCCGGTTGCTCCGCGCCTTTCTTCAGTAGCGCAGCGGATTTGCTCAGATCCGGCTCCATGCCGCTGCCGCTCTCGTACATTTGCGCCAGCGAAATCATCGAGTAGACGTCGTTCCAGCGCGCCACGCAGTCTTCGAAGATGGCTTTGGCGGCATCGAAGTTACCGGTCTTCGCCGTCACGTAGCCGTAGAGGCATTTGATGCGCTTGGGGCTGTCGACATAGGCCTCATAGCCCAGCTCGTCGGCGCTGGCGGGCAGAGTGGCAAGGCCAAGCAGCGCGGCTGCAGCGAGACGAATCACGGGCGCGCCTCGTTCAGGCGGCAGCTGCTTTCCGGGGCGTCGAAGCCCAGGGTGTCCAGTTCGCTGGTGGGATGCAGAAAGCCGTCCTGCGGCGAGTTCGATACCAGCGCCCGCGGGTGTATCAGCGGGATCGGCTGGCGTAGCTGGCCATTCCACGGGCGGAAGCTCAGCTTGCGG
This sequence comes from Pseudomonas sp., assembly GCA_032105665.1. Lineage (GTDB taxonomy): Bacteria > Pseudomonadota > Gammaproteobacteria > Pseudomonadales > Pseudomonadaceae > Stutzerimonas. Next base: position 6,481 of record DAMCQE010000004.1, read on the forward strand.
CCCTTGAAACCATCCAGCGGAAGCTCACCGCTAAGCGACAGCTGACGGATTGCTGCGGCGTCCGTGCTGCGCAGGCGAGTGACCGCCGCTGCAAGGCTGCGTACGCCCATCCAGGCGGCGAAATCGCGGTCGTTCATCCAGCGCTTGGCATGCGCCTCGAAGCGTTTCTGCAATTGGGCGGCGCCGTAGGTTTCCACCGTCTTGTGCCAGCCGGTGGCGGTCAGGCCCTGGGTGCCTGCCACCGGGCGCGGCAACCAGGTGTGATATGGCACGTACTCACCGAAGTCGCCACGTTCGTCGGCCACCAGCACCACGTCGTATTCGGCGCCCTGGGTGAATAACGGCATCTCGGCCTGGGCGCTGCGGCGTTGGTCGTTATCGAAGCTCCAGGGCTTCTCCACCACGATGCGGTGACCGAAGCGCTTGGCCGCGCGGCGCAAAGCATCGGCGTAGGCCTGATCCTCAGCGGTCGGACCGACGATCAGCATCCAGCGATTCCAACGGCGTGCCGCGAGGAACTGGCCGAGCGCATCGGCGCGCATGCTGCGGCTGGGCAGGGTGTGCAGGACATTCGCCAGGCAACTCTGGCTGCGCAGTGCATCGTCGGCACTGCCGGCGTTGATCAGCAGCGCTTCCGGCATGGCGTCCGACAGCTGGCGCAGGGACGCAGCCGGAGCGTTGACCACGAACAGGCGCAGACCATCGGCGTATTGCTTGCCCGCCTGTTCCAGGAGCTCTTCCGGCGTTTCGCTGGTGGCCGCTTCGAGCACATAGCTGTGCTTGAGAAAACGTCCCGTGCTGTTGCTGTCGGTGATCGCCAGTTCGGCGCCGCGCAGGCCGGCGTCTTCGGGCTCAGGAATGACGTTGGAGAGCACCGGGCCGATGTCTGGGCGATAACCGAGATAACCGATGCGTATCGCCAGCTCCGTGCTGGCAGCCGCTGCAGCGAACTGCGTGCAGCAAGTGAGGGCGATCAGGAAACCGGCTCGTCGTAGTACATGGCTCATGGGCAGCTCCTGTGACGTTGCAGGCAGCATAGGAACCATGGCAGAGCGGGGGAATATGCAGAAAGTACCAGTCGCTGTGTACCAAGGTCGTAGAAGTGACGATGAAAAGGCGGCGCAGGCCCTGCGCCGCCCCGGTCCTTAGCGGACTCGCCTGACCTTGAATCGGCCGACCTGCACGATCATCTGCTGCGCTTGCTGCGTCAGCTCCTGTGCGGCCTGCGTCGATTGCTCTGAGTTGCTGCTGTTGTGGTGCACCACTTCATCGATCTGGCCGATGGCCAGGCTGACCTGTTCGATACCGGACGCCTGCTGGCTCGACGCCGAGGCGATCTCGTCGACCAGCTGCGAAACCTGTGCCGCGCCCTGAACGATCGCTTCCAGCGCCCGTGCCGTGTCGTCGGTGAGCTCCATGCCCTTGATCGTCCGCGCATTGGACTCCTGGATCAGACGGGTAGAGCGCTGTGCGGCCTCGGCACTGCGGGCTGCCAGCTGACGGACTTCATCGGCGACCACCGCGAACCCTCGGCCATGCTCGCCGGCACGGGCCGCCTCTATGGCCGCGTTCAGTGCGAGGAGGTTGGTTTGCGTGGCGATCTCTTCGATTGCCCTGATGATGTTGGTGATATCCAGGCCCGACTGGTTGATCTCCTGCATTGCCGCTTTCAGGGTGACCATCAACTCGTTGCCACCGCGGGCCGAATGCTCGGAATCGCGCGAGAGGGCGTTGGCTTCGCTGGCGTATTCGGAGGTCTGGCGAATCTGCGCAGCCATCTGGTTGATGGTGGCGCTGATCTCAGTCACCGCGGAGGCCGATTCCGTTGCGCCGCTGGAAAGATCCTGGCTGAGGCTCGTCACCTGGCCGGCCTTGTCGTTGATCAGCCCTGAGCTCTGCTGGACCTGAGATACCAACTCGTTGAGGTTGTCGACCATTCGCCTGAGCGCAAGCCCGAGCTGGTCGTGCTCCGAGGCCAGACGGACTTCCACCGCCAGGTCGCCCTGGGAGATGCGTTCGGCCACGTGTACCTGCTCCTGCAGGCTGTCGGCCATCCGGTCGAGGCTGGCGGATAGCTGGCCGACTTCGTCCGCGGACTGGTGCGCCAGGCGCTGGGAAAAGTCGCCTTTCTGAATGGCACCGGCCAGCTGCGCGGCTTTGCGAATGGGCAGGGCGACCGAGCGGGAAGAAAACCACAGCGCAAGCACGGCGAGGATCGAGATGAGCACGCCTGCGCCGATCTGCTGCAGCATGCTCCGATCGCTCTTGGCGTCCATCTCGGTCTTCAGCTCGGTGGCCTTGGCCAGCACGATTTCCTTGTTGATCTTCAGCATCATCGACCAGGGCTTGCCGGTACGACCCAGCTCGATGGGTGCGAACACCACGATCGTGCCGTCTGCGTCCAGACGGGCGAGTTCTTCGCCTTTCTGCACGGCGCTCAGGGCGGTCTGCCACTCGTTCGGCAATACCTTCTGGAAGTGCTGGCCAATCAGGTCTGGCGAGCGGCTCTCCGCCACGATCAGCCCCTGGTCACTGATGATCGCCACTTCGCCTCGGCCCTCGAACAGCTTGCCGGATACTTCCTGGCTGATCTTCTGCACGAAGTCGAGGTTGTAGTCGGTGCCCGCCACACCCATGAAGCGGCCATCGACGATGATCGGAACCGAAAGCGTCGCCAGCCATACCTGCTTGCCCTGCACGATGTAGGGCAGCGGGCCGAGCACGCTTTCCTTGAGCGTTTCCCGCGGCCCGATGTACCAGCCGCCCTTGAGTACGCCGTTGGGGTGCTTGTCCATGGTGTCGTACTCGACCAGCGGCTGCACCGCGATCTTGCCGTCTGCGCCCCGCGTCCAGTAGGGCGTGAAGCGACCGGTCTGCTCGTTGTTACCGTTCTGGCCGCCAGTGAATAGGAAATCCTGGTCGTCGATCGCGTCCGGCTCCCAGCACGAGTAGGTGCCGTTGAAGTCCGGATAGCTTTTCAGCACGTTGAGCAGAATCGAGTTCACCTCGTCCCGGCCAATCTGCAGCCCGCCCGAACCCGTCGGGTTCAGCTTGCCGACCGCGAAGGTCGTCGCCATGCCACGGGCCGCTTCCAGCGCTTCGGTGAACTCGGAACGGATTTCTCCAGCGTATTTTCCGCCGAGGTGCTGCAGGGTTTGCAAGGCATCTTCCTGCGCCTGCTGACTGACCCGGTTGGACACCAGGTGCTGGGTCGAGCTGGCAAGGTAAACGCTGTAGCCGATCAAGATGCCGGCGGTCGCCAGCAGGCATAAGCCGCCGGTGATCGCTATTCGCTGTTGTATGGACTTGAGAGACATCACGGTTCCTACTCCTGATAACGCAAAAGAACCTGCGGTGGCGGCCGCGGAGATGTAAACGGTCTCGCACGGGGCAGCCAGAAACGGGTGATGCCCAAACGACATCATGCATACCTGGATATTGCGGCCGCGCTGGCCGGAAGTTGATCGCTACCTTGGTACCGCTACCTTGGTACTGATTCGGCTCGCTCGGCACTCCGGGTTTGCGCCGCAAGGTCGCCTCAGCAGGTGACGCCGCCGGTGTTCGGCTGGATTCGGCTCGCCGCAACTGCCATGAAAGTGGTCGGTTGCGCCCGATCCGTCGGCGCCAGAGCGCTACCAAGGTAGGAAGCTGGACAGGGCTCGGCGCCTTAGGATGGCGACACCGAAAACAATAACGAGGCCATTCCCATGCCCACTTACAAAGCGCTGTTACTCAACCTGCTGTTCGTTGGCAGCCTGGTCGGATTCGATCACAGCCACGCCGCCGGCGACCTGACCCGTCGTACGCAGGCTTTGCCGGATCTGAAGTTCGGTTCCGAGCAGAGCGACTACGCGGTGTCGCAGAAGGAATATCAGCTGGAAACCGGCGTCGCCTACCAGCTCAAGGTCAGCTCCGATGGCCAGAAGGAATGCGCGTTCCAGGCGCCCGAGTTCGCCCAGTCGATCTATCTGCGCAAGGTCGAGGCCGGTGGTGTGGAGATCAAGGCGATCACGCTGGTCGAGCTGGAGTTCGAGGATGCCGGCGAGGCGGAAATCTTCTTCCTGCCCGTCAAGCCGGGCAGCTACCCGTTCTACTGCAAGGGGCTGCAGAACAAGGGCATGGAAGGCCGGTTCGTGGTCAAGTGAAGCGGACTGGCGCTCGGCGCTGATCACGGGGAGTTGCCGATATGTCCGCACTCTGGCGAATCAATCTGCTGGTCACGTTGCTCTTCACCCTGATCACCATGGTCTGTCTGGCGGTGTTGCTGCGCCAGGCCGCCCACGATGTAAAGCGTGAGCTCGATGCCGCGGCGGCGGTGGTTGGCTATCTCGGCGAGATGGCCGAGCGCGATCCCGACTCGCTGCGCCCGGGCCTGACCGATAGTCTGCGCCACATTCGTGTGCGCTGGCTGGACGCCACTGAATCGATGCCCGTCGGGGTCGATCCAGCGCTCGACGACTGGCTCGGGTCCTGGCTGTACCCCGCCGAACTGTCGTCACCCAGCGTCCTTCAGCTTTCCAACGGCCAGCGGCTGCACATCAGCGTCGATCCGCATGACGAAGTCGAAGAGGTCAGCGATTCGTTGTTGCAGTTGCTGGTGCTGTTCGGCCTGGCGCTGCTGCTCTGCCTGCTGGCGATCCGCTGGGCCGTGCGTCCGGGCATGCGAGTGCTCAGCGAGTTGCTTGGTGCACTGGTGAGCATCGCCGACGGCCGACTCGACACCCGCCTGCCATCGCATCGCTTCGCCGAGTCGCGCAGGCTCGCCGAACGCTTCAATCACATGGCCGCTGCACTCGAAGATGCGCGGGCCGACAATGAGCAACTGACCCAGGCGCTGCTGGCGCTGCAGGAACGTGAACGCACCCGTTTGGCGCAAGCGCTGCATGACGACCTCGGCCAGTATCTGGCCGGTATCCGTGCGCGGGCCTGTCTGCTGCGCGTCCAGGCTGAGCAGCCCGACGCCGTTCGCGAGACCGCGGCGCACCTTGAGCAGCACAGCCTCGATCTGCAGAACGGCTTTCGCACGCTAGTGCGAGACCTGTATCCGGTGATGCTCGATCACCTGAACCTGGAAGACGCCATCGGGCAACTCGCTGAGCAGTGGCAGAGCACTCAAGGTATCCAATGCGATGTCCAGCTGCGTGGAGCTATTCCAGCACTGTCGATGGACGCCAAGGTGCATCTCTATCGCATGGTGCAGGAGGCGCTGACCAACGTGGCGCGGCATGCGCGTGCGACTCGCGTGTGCCTGCATCTGTGTGGGGATAACAACGGGCTGCGCCTGTTGCTGCGAGACGATGGCCATGGGTTGCCGCCAGAACGGCCGGGAGTCGGCCTGCGCTCGATGGTCGAGCACGCGCGCTGTCTGGGTGCCCGGCTGCGTGTGCGCCACCGCGCCGGCAAGGGTTGGGCGCTCTATCTCAAGTTGCCTTTGCAAGGAGCCACGTCATGAAGATTCTGCTGGTGGATGACCACGCGGTAGTGCGTCAGGGCTACGCTAGCCTGCTCAAGGCTTTGCTTCCCGAGGTGACAGTCAGTGAAGCCGCCAGCGGTGAGCAGGCGCTGGAGCAGGTGCAGGAATCGATTCCCAGCCTGGTTGTGCTCGACCTCGGTCTGCCGGGCATCAGTGGGCTGGAAACCTGCCGGCGCCTGCGTCAGCGGTTGCCGCTGATGCCGGTGCTGATCTTCAGCATGCACGACGAGCTAGCACTCGTCCGGCAAGCGCTGGATGCCGGCGCCTCCGGCTACCTGACCAAACGCTGCGCGCCGGACGTGCTGGTCGAGGCGGTGCGCAAGGTGCTTGCCGGGCAGACCTTCATCGAGCAGCCGCTGGCGACCGAGCTGGCGTGCCAGCGGCCGTCGCAGTCGCCAATCAAGGGGCGGCTGGCCGAGATGACGCCGCGTGAGATGGAAATCTTCATCATGCTGGCGCGTGGCATCGGCAATCGGGAGATCGCCGAGCGGCTGTGTATCAGCAGCAAGACTGTCTCGAACCATATGGCCCTGCTGAAAAGCAAGCTGGAGGTCAGCTCCCAGGCCGAGCTCGTGCACCTGGCCATCGACCAGGGCTTGCTCCGCGTCGGTGATCGCATGGTGTGCGAGGCCTGATCGGCCTTTAACCATTTCGAATCTTCCTGGCTCCCTGCCTCTGCGTGTCCGCATCTGCCGGCGATGCAGTGTGCCATTGCCGTTGGCGCTGAAACCGCAGCACCTCTCCAATTTTTCCCAAGCAAGCCGGCCCGCCTGTAGAAGGCGGGCGGGGCGCTTGTGCGTTGCGAAAGTATTGGGCCGAGCTAGTGCGCTGGTTGTAAGACCAATCTCCACGCGACCGGGAATTTTTCCCGCCAGAGCCGGGAATTATTCCCTGTCGGCACCGCACCGCGGCTTTCGATAATCGCGTCTGGCAGGTTGCCAGTATGCGGTTGTCCGCGGTTCTTGCCGCGCGCCAATGCAGGTGCCCTGGCCAGTCCGATTGGCCGACAAGAACAAGGACCACCCATGCCGTACCAGCTCTGTTGCAGCGGGATGCCCCGACGTACGCTGCTGTCCCTCGCCCTCGCCATCGCCGCGCTGTTGCCGGCGTCCGTTCATGCCGAGCAGACGCTCGATCTCGGCAGTCAGGAGGTGGTCGCTACCACGCCGCTGCCGGGCATCGAGTTGCCAAAGGATCAGGTACCGTCCAACATCCAGTCGCTGGACGGCGAGGACCTGCGGCGGCTCGGCGGCCAGTCGCTGGCCGAGAAACTGCAGCGCGGATTGCCGAGCGTCAACATCAACGAGATCCAGGGCAATCCTTACCAGGCGGACCTCAACTATCGTGGCTTCACCGCCTCGCCGCTGCTGGGTACGCCGCAGGGGCTTTCGGTTTTTCTTGACGGCGTGCGGGTCAACGAAGCGTTCGGCGATGTGGTGCACTGGGACCTGATCCCGAATACCGCCATTGCCAACATGGCCCTGGTACCGGGTTCGAACCCGCTGTACGGCCTGAATACGCTGGGCGGCGCACTGGCGCTGCAAACCAAACGTGGCGATACCCATCCAGGTGGCTTGGCGGAAATTTACGGCGGCTCGTTTGGACGCCAGGGCGGTGCGATTGAACAGGGTGGCAGCCACGAAGAGTTTTCCTGGTACCTGGCCGCCGAAGGCATGGATGAGGACGGCTGGCGTGACCATTCGCCATCCGAGGTCCGCCAGCTGTTCGGCAAGTTCGCCTGGACCACCGACACCACCGATCTGGCCCTGACGCTGGCGCATGCCGACAACGATCTGATTGGCAACGGCCTGATCCCGGAGAGCATGTACGACCAGCGGCGCGAGGCGATTTTCACCTATCCCGACCAGACCGAGAATCGCAGCCACCTGATGGCGCTGTCCGCGAGCCACTGGCTCAACGACAACGATCGGCTGTCCGGCACGGTCTATCTGCGCCGCACACGTACCGCGACGCTCAATGGCGACGGCAACGATGAGTACGAAGACGAATACGAGGCGTGGGAAGACGGCGGTTTTATCGATGAGGGGCCGGAGAGCGGCGTGCTGAACCGAACCCGCACCACGCAACGTGCCTATGGGCTGGCGCTGCAGTGGGCACGGCATGTCGGCGCGCATCAGTTTGCCTTCGGCCTGTCCCACGACAATACCCGCGCCAGCTTCCACCAGAGCGAGCAGGGCGGCGAGCTGACCGACGAGCGCGGCATCGCCGCCAGCGAAGAGGAGGAACAGGCCAACAGCTTGCTGGGGCGCACCCGTACCTCCAGCCTCTATGCCACCGACACCTGGGCACTGACCGACGCGCTGCAGCTGACCGGCTCGCTGCGCTACAACCGCACCCGCGTGGTCAACACCGATCGCATGGGCGATGCGCTGAATGGCGACTTCACCTATCGCAAGCTCAATCCCGCGCTGGGTTTTGCCTGGCAGCTGCAACCGGCGGTCACGGTCTACGGTGGTTTTTCCCAGGGCAACCGCGCGCCGACGCCAATCGAGCTGGGCTGCGCCGATCCTGCGAACCCATGCAGCCTGCCGAATGCCATGGCGGCCGATCCCTTCCTCGAGCAAGTGGTCACCCGCACGCTGGAGTTTGGTGTGCGTGGTGAACTGGCGGGCGGTACCCGCTGGAACCTCGGGGCTTTCCGCAGCGTGAACCATGATGATCTGCTCTTTGTCGGCACCGGCGGCAGCATGGGCTACTTCACCAATTTCGGCCGCACCCGCCGCCAGGGCATCGAACTGGGCCTGGCCGGCGAGCAGGGGCCGTTCGACTGGCGGGTGGACTACACCTATCTGCATGCGACCTTTCGCTCCGGGGCTTGCATCCTGGCCGAGAACAACAGTACCGAAGGCGAGGGCGGCTGCCCGGACGACGAGATTCGCGTCTCCAGCGGCGACTATCTGCCAGGCTTGCCGAAGCACAACTTCAAGCTGGGGCTGAACTGGAATCTCAACGAGCGGCTGCGAGTCGGCACCAGCGTCCTGGCGTACTCGTCGCAGTACGTGCGCGGCAACGAGAACAACCGTCATCAGCCCAACGACGAGGTAGAGGGCAGCGGCAAGCTGCCAGGTTACGCGGTGGTCAACCTCACTGCCGATTACCGCTTCGCCAGTGACTGGACGCTGTTCGGCCGGGTCGACAACCTCTTCGACAAGCGCTACGCCACTGGCGGTGCGCTGGCCGAGAACTCTTTCGTCGGCGCTGGCAACGCCTTCGAGTCGGACCCGGACGAATGGCGCCACGAGCAGTTCATCGCCCCGGGCGCGCCGCGTGCGGGCTGGCTAGGCGTGCGTTATCGCTGGGATGCGCTATAACCGATCAGTCGCAGCAGCATCGAACATGCCGGGCCTTTGCGCCCGGCATGTTCGCCTCCGGCCTGGTTGCGGTGTTCGGCCTGCGCCCCGTTCATGGCATCTGACGCGAAATCGTCACGACCGATTGCGTATCCTGGCGAGCTTGGCCGACTGGTTGACGGCAGCACAGGAGCACGGATGAACCGCGTCCATCATCACACCCTCGTCTCGCAACATACCGCTGGCGGGCGCCGCTGAGCATGCCGTCACGCCTGCGCATCGTTCTCGCACTCGGCAGTGCACAGACCCTGGCCTGGGGTTCGACCTACTACCTGCCGGCCATTCTCGCCGAGCCGATGGCGAGCGAACTGGGCATCTCCACCGGCAATGTATTCGGCGCGTTTTCCCTGGCACTGATCGTCACGGCCGTCCTCGGGCCGCTGTCGGGCAAGCGCATCGACCATCACGGCGGGCGCGATGTGCTGGCGCTTTCCAGCGTCGTTTTTGCCCTCGGCCTGTCCATGCTCGGTTTGGCCAACGGACCGCTGATGCTCTGGCTCGGCTGGATGGTGATCGGCATTGGTATGGCGCTGGGCCTTTACGAGTCGGCCTTTTCCACCCTTACCGGCATCTACGGCCGCGATGCGCGTGGCGCTATCACCGGCATCACCTTGCTCGCCGGCTTCGCCAGTACGGTGTGCTGGCCGATCAGCGGCTGGCTGAACGCTGAATTCGGCTGGCGCGCGACCTGCCTCACATGGGCCGGAGCACATCTGCTGCTCGGGCTGCCATTGAACCGGCTGCTGATTCCGGTTGGCATCCAGCCGGCTCCGTCCCTGGCAGAGCAAGCGCCCGCAAACGGACGCTCAGGTGCGGGATTGACCATGGCGCTACTGGCCTTCGTCTTCGCCGCGACCTGGTTCACCAGCACGGCGATGGCGGCGCATTTGCCTCGTCTGTTGCAAGAGTCCGGACTGTCGCCGGCTGCGGCCATCGCAATCGCGGCGCTGGTCGGGCCGGCTCAGGTCGGGGCGCGCTGCCTGGAGTTCGTCCTGCTGCAGCGCTTCCATCCGCTGGTCTCGGCCCGCCTCGCCGCCATCGCCCATCCGGTGGGGGCTGTGGGTGTGCTGCTTGCCGGTGCGCCGGCGACCACGGCCTTCGTGCTTCTGCATGGCGGCGGCAACGGCATCCTGACCATCGCCAAAGGCACCTTGCCCCTGGCGTTGTTCGGTCCGCATGGATACGGCTTGCGCCAGGGCTTGCTGATGGTGCCGGCACGCTTCGCCCAGGCGTTCGCCCCGTTCGTCTTCGCGCTGCTGATCGACGGTTTCGGCACTGGCGCGCTCTGGCTTTCGGCAGCGCTGGGCGTACTCGCTTACGCAGCGCTCACGCTACTGCAGCGAACCTCACGGGGACTCGCCTGATCTTCGCCCGCAGTATCGATCAGGAACAGCAACGACCATTGTCGATGGAGGGCTGCGTCGTCGGGCAGCACTCGCTGGCGTCATCCGGAAGCTGCACGGCTGCCAGAAGCCCCGCCTTGATGATCAGCTGGGCCGGGACGGCCTCGTGGGTCGCATTGGCGACTTCCAGCGTCCGACAGTTGGCATCGCCACACGCCGAACAGCAGCGGCTCTCGCCCGCAGCCGCACCGAGCCACTGTTCGAGTGGTACGTCAGCAAGCCATAGGCGATTCGATTCCAGTGGCGCCTCGGTGAACTCCGCAAGGCTCAGTCGGGATGTTTCGAGGCGCACGTCAATTCCCAGGATGCGCAGTGCCTGGCGCAGATCCTTGGTCGCTTGCCGAACGGCCTGCTCGGTAGCTCCGCAGCGGGGGCACGTTTCGCCATGTTCGTTCACCAGTCGCTGCCAGCGGATCGTCAGGGTTTTCTTCATGGCGGAATGCCTAGCGGATCCGGGAGGGCGCGGCTTCCGGTTCGCCGGGGTCGATCCTCGGGTATCGCTGGTGGCCGCATGCTGGAGCAGCAGACTCTGCTGCTCCAATGTCAGCCCGAGAAATACCCGGAGCGCAGCATAGGCGTCGTTCGCCGCATAGGCCTGCTGGGCCTCGGTTAACCGCGCATTGGCCCAGTTCGAGGTGGCCACCCTGCGTGATTTCTCGATCCGTGTACCGAGTATCGCAGCCACTGCACCGCGCAGACCGACCTGGCCTTTCTTGCCCTGGTAGCGCAATACCGAACCCAGGTCGAGCAGGCTGACGGGCTGAATGTTCAGTTTACTGCGCAGCCGGGAGTGATCGGATTTCAAACCGAAACCGATCTTCACTATCCCTGGTGCTTGCAGCACAGCACGAGCTGCCTCTGTACAACCAGGCATGCCGATCCGCAGCAGGTAGGTCTTTTCTGCGGTGGCGAACTGGATCAGGTGCGGGCCGCTGGAAAGCTCACCGACATTGAAGGTGGGCTTGGATTCGGTATCGAAACCGATGCACGACGCCTGCATGATTTCAGCCACCGCCAGCGCAGACTCGGCAGCTGTTGCGGGCATGGTGATGCGCTCGAGCGGCATTCCGGCGAATGCTGGCAGCCCGTCAATATCCGCCTGCTGGACGATGTGGATAAGGGGCTTATGGCTCAATCGTCGGTCCTCGAAGAACTAGTCGGTTCGGCGCTTGGGGGCATGCCTGGACAGTCTAGATTGGATCGCCGGAGCGGGCGCGAATACTGGGCGCGCCCCCCTCCGGCACGCATGCCGTCAGGTCTTCAGTTGGCTGGCGAACTGCCCGACCGCGCTGACCACGCGCTGTGCGCCGTCTTGGATCTCTACGATCACCGCACCGGCCTGGTTGGCGAATTCCAGTCCCTGCTCGGCCTGATCACGGCTCGCGCTCATGCTGTGCACGGCAGCTTGCGCCAGGTCCTGATTCTTCTGCACGACACCGACGATTTCCTCGGCGGCAGTGCTGGTACGGGCCGCCAGCTGGCGAACCTCGTCGGCCACCACGGCGAAGCCACGGCCCTGATCACCGGCACGTGCCGCTTCGATCGCGGCGTTGAGGGCCAGCAGGTTGGTCTGATCGGCAATGCCGCTGATGGTCTTGAGGATCGTCCCGATCAGCTGCGACTGCTTATCCAGCGCCTCGATACCGTTGGAGGCTTCCTGCATCTGCTGGGCGATGCGGTGCATCACGTCGACCGTCTGCTGGACCACTTGCGCGCCGCGCTGGGCGCTGAGGTCGGTGTGGTGGGACGTGTCGTAGGCAACCGTTGCAGCGTCGGCCACGGCCATCTCCCGGTTGACCTGGTCGGTGATGACGGTGGCGAACTTGATCACCTTGTACAGCTTGCCTTGGGCATCGAGCACCGGGTTGTAGGAAGCTTCGAGCCAGACGGTCTGGCCGTGGGCATCGATGCGCTTGAAGCGTTCGGCGATGTACTCGCCACGGTTGAGATTCGCCCAGAATTCGCGGTAAGCCGGCGACTCGCTTTCCTCACGCTCACAGAACATGCGGTGGTGCTTGCCCTTGATCTGCTCGAGCCGGTAGCCCATGCCGTCGAGGAACCGCTGGTTCGCCGTGATGACGTGCCCGCCAAGGTCGAATTCGATCACCGCCGTGGAGCGCAGCAGCGCATTGATCACGCTCTCGTGCTCACGTGAGGTTTCGATGGTTCGGGTCAGGTTGGTGGCGCACAGTGTGTAGTGGTGCAACGTGCCGTCCGAGCCCTTGATCGGCTGCCAGATCGAACGCAGCCAGGCTTCCTTGCCGTCAGCCCGCAGCAGCCGGTAGGCGCCGCTGAGATGCTCGGCGCGCTGCATGGCGGTCTTGAGGCGTGCGTAGTTCGGTTCGGTACGAAACTGCTGGCTGAAGAAGTCGTCGACGGAACGGCCCATGAGGTCGTCGCGGCGGTAGCCCATTTCGCTTAGGAACAGCTCGTTGGCGTGCTGAATGCGTCCTTGCGGGTCCAGTTCCAGGACCATCATCTCCCTGTACAACGAGTTTTTGATCTGCTGATTGATTGCAGCTTCCTCGCGCAACTCAGCCAGTTCCCGTTTCAGGTTCTTGTTGAACATTTATTGGCATCCAGTGAAGGGCAAGACCGCCCACTCACTTGATCGGCGCAGGAGTTGTTTTCCTGAGGTTGCTCACCAATGGTTTGTTCTATACCGGCGATTGAACTGGTCTATCGCCGGCGCCTTCATTTCTCCCAATCGACCGGGCAGTCCTTGCAGCCTTCCATGTTGGTGCCTTGGAAGGTCGCGTAGTGCCGGCGCGCGCCGGTTAGCACCGCTCTACCGAGGTTGGCGTCGTTGAGCTTGGCTTCCTGCAGGTTGGCGTCGGTCAGATCGGCACCCTCGAGATCGGCCTTGCTCAGCCAGGTCATCTCGAGGTCGGCGGCGTGCAGCGTGCTGCCGTGCATCCTGGCGCCGCTCATGCGAGCGAACTCGAGGTAGGCGCCGGTGAGGTCGGCGCCCTTGAACTGGGCGGCCTGGGCGAACAGGCCCCAGCCCTGGATGGCGATCAGCCGGGCGTTGGTGAAATTGGCCAGACGCAGGTTGGCTTGTTGCAGGCTGGCGCGGTTAAGCGTGGCGCCGGTGAGGTCGGCTTTTTCCAGATTGGCCAGGTCGAGGTTGGCGTGGCGCAGGTTGGCGCCGGAGAGGTTGGCGCCAGCGAGGTTGATCCGGCGCAGGTCGTGATTGCTGAGGTCGGCGCCGCGCAGGTCGGCGTTGGCGCATTGGCTGTCGGGCTGTAGCACGCAGCCGTTGACGGTCAAGGGGCCGTCATCCGCGGCGAAGACCGCGGCGCTGCTGAACAGGGCCAGTGGCAGAAGCAAACGGCAAGGGGTGGTCATGGGCGTCACCTGGGGCAGGAAATGAAAAGCGGTCGCGTGGCGTTTCTGGCCTGTCGACGAGAGCGCCAACCCGGAGCCGGCGAGGCCAGGCATGCCGCGCGAACCGCTGTACCTTGAGGGCTTGAGGACGTGCCCGCGTGGGCGGGCACGGCTCCACTCATCGTTTGGCGGTCTTCTTCTCCCATTCCGGCAGCTTGAATACCCAGAACGAGCCGCCCTGGGCGACCGGCTTGGTCAGCACGGCCATGTCACCGCCCCACAGGGGCACGGCGCCGCCATAGCCGACCGTTACGCCGATGTACTGCTCGCCGTCCTGTTCCCAGGTGATGGGCGGGGAAATCACGCCGCTGCCGGTCTGGAACTTCCACAGCTCGTCACCGGTTTTGGCGTTGAAGGCCTTGATGTAGCCGTCGCTGGTGCCGGTGAAGACCAAGTTGCCCTTGGTCGCCAGCACGCCGGCCCAAAGCGGCAGCTTTTCCTTGTGTTCCCATTCCACCTTGCCGGTGGCGGGATTCATGGCGCGCAGGATGCCGACGTGGTCGTCGTACATGCGCTTGATGCGGAAACCCTGGCCCAGGTAGGCCGAGCCCTTCTTGTAGCTGACTTCCTCGGTCCAGTAGTCCTCCTTCCAGTGGTTGGCCGGCACGTAGAACAGGCCGGTGTCCTGGCTGTAGGCCATGGGGTTCCAGTTCTTGCCACCGAGGAAGGGTGGCGAGACTTCCACCGACTTGCCGTGCTTCTCTCCCGGCTCCGGTTTGGGTGGGCGCTGGCCTTCGTTCTCGACCGGTCGACCGGTTTTCAGGTCGATGTGGCTGGCCCAGGTGATGCCGTCGACGAAGGGGAAGGCGTTCTGCAGCTTGCCGTCCTTGCGGTCCACCACATAGAAGAAGCCGTTGCGGTCGGCGTGGGCGGTGGCCTTGACGGTCTTGCCGGCCTTGTCCTTGTAGTCGAACAGCACCAGCTCGTTGTTGCCGGAGAAGTCCCAGGCATCGTTCGGGGTGTGCTGGTAGAACCACTTCACCTCGCCGGTGCTCGGGTCGACGCCGACCTGCCCGGAGGTGTAGAGGCTGTCGTAGTCCTTCGGGTCGCCGCCATCGCTGGTGCGCTCCCAGCCATTCCACGGGGCAGGGTTGCCGGCGCCGACGATGATGGTGTTGGTTTCCGGGTCGAAGCTCGCACTCTGCCACGGGGCGCCGCCGCCCTGGCTCCAGGCTTCCTTCTTGCCTGTCGGGTGGTTGGGATCGTCTGGCCAGGAAGGCGCCTTGATGTCGCCGGTGGGGGTGCTGTCCTTACCGTTGAGGCGACCCATGTGGCCCTCGACGAAGGGGCGCATCCAGACTTCTTCGCCGGTATCCGGGTCGCGGGCGAACAGTTTGCCGACGATGCCGAACTCGTCACCGGAGCTGCCGTGTACCAACAGCACCTTGCCGGTCTTGGCATCTTTAACAAGGGTTGGGGCGCCGGTCATGGTGTAGCCGGCGCCGTGATCGCCGAACTTCTTGTTCCAGACGACCTTGCCGGTGTCCTTGTTCAGCGCTACGACACGAGCGTCGAGGGTGCCGAAGTAGATCTTGTCGCCATAGATGGCGGCACCACGGTTGACCACGTCGCAGCACGGGCGGATGTCGTCGGGCAGGCGATGGGCGTAGCTCCACAGGCGCTTGCCGGTCTTGGCATCGAGGGCGAAGACGCGCGAATAGGAGCCGGTCACGTAGATCACGCCGTCATGGACGATGGCTTGGGATTCCTGGCCGCGCTGCTTCTCGTCCCCGAAGGAAAATGACCAGGCCGGGGTCAGCTTGAACACGTTGTCTTCATTGACCTGTGCCAGTGGGCTCCAGCGTTGCGCACTGGTGCCCATGCCGTATTGCAGGACATTCTCGGTGGAGAGGTGATCGTTGGCGATGTCTTCCCAACTGACCGGCTTGGCCTGGGCGGCTGCGGCCAGTGCGAGGCTGCCGGTCAGGGCCAGGCATTGCACGGCAATGGCGAGGGGGCGTTTGCTGCCGGGGTGCGATCTTGTTGTCATGGTTGCGATTCCCTTGGTCGATTCGGACGAGGCCGCCGTATGCCGGTGGCCTGGCGATTCGATTATTGGGAGCGCGCTACGGGCGCCGACACGGAAAACCTCCCGCGGATGCCGGGAATCCTTCCCGAACCCCTGGTGATTTAGCCTTGCTACCTCTGGGGTGCCAAAGGCGGTAGTAAAACCCAGTACCAAGGGAGGAGATGCAGGCATCCAAAGCAGGATTCTGCCGATGCACTGACACGGCCAACATGACCACCATGCGCTCCGATGGGGCTGCCTTGCACAGGTTCTCGAATAGAGGGTGGTAGTCATGAATAACAAGATCTTTTTGCGCTCACTGCTGGCAGCGGGTGTTCTCGGTATGTCCGGCCTGGTTCTGGCGCATGGCGACGTGACGCCGCAAGCGGTCAACACCAAGGGCCTGCCGCAACTCGGTGAAGAATGGCTGGAAGAGAACCCCTATCGTGCGCCAAGCGAGCACCACGACCTGGCGGTCGAGATTGGTTCCTCCGCCTACAACCAGAACTGCGCGCGCTGCCACGGTCTGGAAGCCATTTCCGGCGGTATCGCCCCCGACCTGCGTGAGCTGGAAGCCAGCTACGACGGTGACGAGTGGTACAAGGAGCGCGTGATCAACGGCGCGGTCCGTGACGGTGCCGTGTACATGCCGCGCATGGCCGACACCCTCAGCCAGGAAGCGCTGTGGGCGATCCGTACCTATATTGAAAGCGAAGCGGCCAAGCAGTGATGAACGCCGTCCGCCTGGTCCTGTCGCTGTGGCTGACGCTGTGCTGCGTACTGGCGCAGGCGGACGTGGTCAAGGTGCGTGCCTTCGATGACATCATCGACTCCGGCGTGCTCAAGGTGGCGATGTACGAGAACTTCCCGCCGTACAGCTACCAGCAGGACGGCCAGCCGCGCGGTGTCGATGTGGAGCTGGCGCGCAGGCTTGCCGAAGGGCTGGACCTGAAGCTGGAAGTGCTGTGGGTGACGCCGGACGAAACCCTCGACGACGACCTGCGCAACTTCATCTGGAAGGGCCACTACCTGCGGCCTGGCGTGCTGGCAGACGTGATGCTGCGTGTGCCCTACGACCGCGAGTACGCCTACAAGCGCAACGAGCTGGGTGAAATGATCAATGAGCTGGTGGTGATGTTCGCACCCTATCAGCGCGAGCGTTGGCAGACCGCCTATGACGACCGCCGGATCGACGAGGTGCCGAGCGTGGCGGTCTTTCAATACCACCCGATCGGCGTTGAAGTGGACAGCGTGCCTTCGTTCTACCTGTCGTCGGTGTTCGAGGGCCGACTGGCGAAGCACACTCATCACTACCCGAGCATCCGGGAGGCGTTCGCTGCCCTTCAGCAGGGCGAGGTGGACGCCACCATGGCCATGCGCGCGGAGATCGAGTGGCTGCTCAAGCAGGCCAATGATGAGCATTTGAAACTTGCCGAGAACGCTTACCCGAACATGGGCAAGCAGGTGTGGGATCTCGGCATGGCGGTGCATGAATCCAACCGCCAACTGGCCTATGCGCTGGAAGAAGTGCTGGAGCCGCTGATTCTCGAAGGCGAGCTGGAAAAGCTCTACGCCAGCTACGGCTTGAGCTACGAGCTGCCCGGGTTGTACCAGGATGTGGAGAGCGACGTGGCCGGGCGCTGACCGGTCGCGCCATGCCGATCCCGCTGCGGATCGCTGTTCGAGGAGTCGACATGAGCGTCCGAGTCTTGCTGCTGCTTATGGTCTTTCACGCGCCGAGCGCCCTGGCGGCGGAGGCCGATCCGCTGCAATCGGTGATGTGGGAATACCACCACAAGGGCTTGCTCAACAGCGAGCCCTATGTGTTCGACGAGCGCGTAAAGGTCCAGGTGCCGCCATTCGCCGAGGATTCGCGACAGGTGCCGGTGCACATCGATGCCAGAGCCCTCGGTGACGAGGTGGTGCGTATCGAGGCCTGGGCCGACCTCAATCCCATTCCACGTATTTTCACCTTCACGCCCGGCGAGCAGGTCGTGCCGCTGGTCGCCATCCGCATACGCGTGGAACAGGCAACACCGATCCGTGCGGCGGTGCTGACCCGTGATGGCGTCTGGCACATCGGTTCGGCCAAGGTCGATGCTGCCGGTGGCGGCTGTACGGCGCCGAGCGTGGTGCGTGCCCAGCCAGGCTGGGAAGACCGCCTCGGTGAGGTCATCGGTGGGCGCTTCGCCCGCGGCGATTTCAGTCGTTTGCGCCTGCAGGTCTCCCATCCGATGGATAACGGCCTGGTCGGCGGCATTCCCGAATTCTTTCTCAACCAGGCCGAGTTGCGCGATGCCGACGGTCAGGTCCTGGCGGAGCTGGAACTGTATCCGGCGGTCGCCGAAAACCCGAGTCTGAGCCTGGAAGTGAAGGGCGCGCAGGACACTCGCCTGTGGCTGCGTGACAACAACGGCAACGAGTTCGAAGCCGCGCTCTGAACTGACCAGCCCGCGTTTTCTCCGAGAGCCAGCAACCAAGCCAAGGAGGCGTCATGCGCCTGTTGCTCCTGATGTTCGCGTTCTGTCTGACCCTGCCCGCACATGCCGAGCTGCGTTACACGCTGCAGCCGCGGCAGATCGCCGATGACTTGTGGCTGCTGGAAGGCTCGACCGACAACTTCGACAAGGCCAACGGCGGCAATATCGTCAACACCGGCTTCATCGTCACCGCGGCCGGCGTGGTGGTGATCGACAGCGGCCCGTCGCGGCGTTATGGCGAGGCGATGCGCGCGGCCATCGCGAGCGTTACCGATCGTCCGGTCATCAAGCTGCTGCTGACTCATCATCACCCCGACCATGTACTGGGCAATCAGGCCTTTGCCGACGTGCCCATCGCTGCGCTCGCTGGCACGACCGAGCTGTTGCGCGAGCAGGGCAACGCCATGGCCGAGAACATGTATCGCCTGGTTGGTGACTGGATGCGCGGTACGGAAGTGGTGCTGCCATCCGAGACCCTGGCGCCCGGCACGCTGGAGATCGGCGGGCGCTCCCTGCGCCTGCTCTCTCTGCGCGGTCACACCGGTGCCGATCTGGCCATTCTCGACGAACGCAGTGGCGTGCTCTTCGCCGGCGACATCCTGTTCTACCAGCGCGCGCTGACCACGCCCAACAGTCCAGGCCTGGATGTCTGGCTGGAGGATCTGGATACGCTCGAGGCATTGCCCTGGAAGCGCCTGGTCGCCGGCCACGGCCCGGTGGCCGATGATGCCGCGCCGTTCGTGCAGATGCGCGACTACCTCGGCTGGCTGGACGGCTTGCTGCGTGAAGCCGCCAGTGGCGGAGCGGACATGAACGAGGTTATCCAGAGCCCGATCCCCGAGCGCTTCGCCGGCATCAGCCTGACCCGCTACGAGCTGATCCGGAGCGTCAGCCATCTATATCCGCGTTACGAAGCGATGGCGCTGCAGCGGGTCGACGAGTGAAGGCGCGCCCGCGGCGCGCCGGTTGATGGTCGACTCCAATCACTGCAGCTGTAGCTGATCGCCGCGCTCCTGCTGCCAGTCGTCCAGGCTAGGCGCGGCTTCCTCGCCATCCATGCGATGGATGATGGTGAAATAGTCCTGCTTGAAGCGATCCTGCATGATCTCGTTGCGATCGCGTACCCGAACCGCGTAGATGCTCTGGACGTTCTGGTGGTCGAAGTCGCGCCAGTACTGCTCATCCTTCAACAGGCTGTAGCGATGGTTCTCCAGCGCGGCGATGATGGCTTCGCTATCCAGTCGGCCCGCCCGCCGCACGGCATCGGCCCACTGCTGGACGATGCCGTAGGCCGACGCGGCGGTGCTGCCGGGGTAGGCCTGATGCAAGGCGATGTAGCGCTCGACGAACGCCTGACCGGTTTCGCTTTTTTCTCGCTGCGGTACCCGCCAGGTCCAGGCTTCGGTGCCGATCACGTTTTCCATCACCAGCGGTCCGGCTTGCTCGACGATGCTCTGGTTGAGGTTGGGCGCGATGATCTGCATGCGCTTGCCCAGCTCCAGGTTGTGCGCCAGGCGCATGGTCTGCACCAGATCCTGGCCGAGCAGAACGATCACCAGCACATCCGCATCACTGGCGGCAGCCTTCTGCAGTGCGCTCAGGTAGTCATCGCGGCGGGCACCTCGCGCGGCGATCTTCGAGTAGCCGTGGCGTGCGCGGTCGCGGCTTTTGGTCGCTTCACGCAGCGCCTGCTCCATGCTGTGGCCCCAGGCATCGTCGAGGCTGATGTAGTGGTAGCGGCGGTTGGGCATGTGCCAGCTGAGGTACTCGCCGAGTACCCGCGCGCTCATCCAGGCACTGTTGGACTCACGGAACAGGTGGCGATGGCCGTCTCGTCCGGTGATCTCGTTGGCGTAGCCGAGGGTGGGGAAGTACAGCAGTCCGAGTTCGCGTGCGCGCTGGCCGGCGCTCATCGCCTCTTCGCTGTTGGCGCCGCCGAAGATCATCGCTGCGCCCTGTTTGGCGAAACGGTCGACGTTGGCACGCGCCTTTTCCGCGCGCGCGGCCGAATTCAGGCTGACCAGCTCCAGGCGTCGGCCCAGCAAACCACCACCCTGGTTGATCTGGTCGACGGCAAGCAGGGCGCCACGGCGTAGCTCCAGACCTTCGGACTTGTAGTTGCCGGTGCTCGGGTAGTTGAGACCCAGACGGATCGGTTCGGCCGCATGGGCGCTTTGTAGTGTGAAGACGAGGAAGGCGATGATCAGGGTAGGGCGAAGCATGGCTCTTATCCTTCTGAGCGAGGGGGCATCCGTTTTAGGGGGTAGGGTGGGCCCGGCGGAATTGTCTTTTCCGGCCGAATAGGTGCGACTTTCGGTGCCGCCCGGCATTGGCAGCGGGCGGAATCACGCGTCTTTCGTGGCCTGCGGCGGCGTATTGCTACCAAGGGAGGAGGAAAATCGGTACTGCGGGCAATTGTTGGCGAGGCGGTGCAAACCAAGAATCTGCAACAGACCGGGAAAATTTCCCGGCATAACAATGAACCCGCAGAGGTAGCCGCAATGAAGCACACCGGTCTTCGCAAGCCCTTCGCCTTGACGGCGCTATGCGCCGCGGTGGCGATGTCCAGCCTGCACGCCTGGGCCGTAACCGACCAGGAAATCCTCAACGATGCCAAATCCACCGATCAGATCGTCACCAACGGTCTGGGTTTGCAGGGCCAGCGCTACAGTACGCTGGACACGTTGAATACCAATAACATCAATCAGTTGCGACCGGTTTGGGGCTTCTCTCTCGGCGGTGAAAAGCAGCGCGGTCAGGAAGCGCAGCCGCTGATCAAGGACGGCGTGATGTACATCACCGGCTCCTACTCGCGTGTATATGCACTGGACGCCCGTACCGGCAAGGAACTGTGGCAGTACGATGCCCGCCTGCCCGACGGCATCATGCCGTGCTGTGACGTGATCAACCGTGGTGTTGCGCTGTACGGCGATCTGGTGATCTTCGGCACCCTGGATGCCAAGCTGGTCGCCCTGAACAAGGACACCGGCAAGGTGGTCTGGAAGAAGACTGTCGCCGACTACAAGGCCGGTTACTCGCTGACCGCCGCGCCGCTGGTGGTGAACGGCAAGCTGATCACCGGCGTCTCCGGTGGTGAGTTCGGCGTGGTCGGCAAGGTCGAGGCCTACGACGCGAAGAATGGTGAGCTGCTGTGGACCCGTCCGACCGTGGAAGGCCACATGGGTTACGTCTGGAAGGACGGCAAGAAGGTCGAAAGCGGCATCTCCGGCGGCGAAGCCGGCAAGACCTGGCCGGGCGACCTGTGGAAGACCGGTGGTGCCGCTCCGTGGCTGGGCGGCTACTACGATCCGGACACCGATTCGCTGCTGTTCGGTACCGGTAACCCGGCGCCGTGGAACTCGCACCTGCGCCCTGGCGACAACCTGTACTCGTCCTCGCGTCTGGCGCTGGACCCGAATGACGGCTCGATCAAGTGGCACTTCCAGTCCACCCCGCATGACGGCTGGGACTTCGACGGCGTCAACGAGCTGATCTCCTTCGACTACAAGGATGGCGGCAAGACCATCAAGGCTGCCGGCACCGCAGACCGTAACGGCTTCTTCTACGTGCTAGATCGCACCAACGGCAAGTTCATCCGTGGCTTCCCGTTCGTTGACAAGATCACCTGGGCCAAGGGCCTGGACAAGGCTGGCCGTCCGATCTACGACGAAGCCCACCGCCCGGGCAATCCTGCCGACGCGGACAAGGGCAAGTCGGTGTTCGTCGCACCGTCCTTCCTCGGTGGCAAGAACTGGATGCCAATGGCCTACAGCCAGGACACCGGCCTGTTCTACGTGCCGTCCAACGAGTGGGGCATGGACATCTGGAACGAAGGCGTATCCTACAAGAAGGGTGCCGCCTACCTGGGTGCCGGCTTCACCATCAAGCCTCTCAACGACGACTTCATCGGTGTGCTGCGCGCAATCGATCCGAAGACCGGCAAGGAAGTATGGCGCTACAACAACTACGCTCCGCTGTGGGGCGGCGTGCTGGCCACCAAGGGCAATCTGGTGTTCACCGGCAACCCTGAGGGCTACCTGATGGCCTTCGACGCCAAGACCGGCAAGAAGGTCTACGAGTTCAACACCGGCTCGGGCGTCATCGGTTCTCCGGTCACCTGGGAAATGGATGGCGAGCAGTACGTTTCCGTTCTCTCCGGCTGGGGTGGTGCGGTACCGCTGTGGGGCGGCGAGGTCGCCAAGCGCGTGAAGGACTTCAACCAGGGCGGTATGGTCTGGACCTTCAAGCTGCCGAAGGATCTGGTCGCCAAGCGCTGATCAGCCTGCGTGACGCAAACCCGGCGACCGTCGGGTTTGCGCAAACAGAACCCCGGTCGTCATGGCCGGGGTTTTGTCGTTCTGACGCCATGCAAAGGCAGCTCATGCCTGGCGATAGGCGCTGGGGGTAACGCCCACCTCGCGGCGGAATACCTGGGAGAAGTGGCTAGGGCTCGAATAGCCCACTTCCAGCCCGATATCGATGACGCTGCGCTGCGTTTCGATCAGCAGCCGTCGCGCCCGTGCCATGCGCAGGCCGATGAAGTACTGAGACGGCGAAAGCCCGGTGGCTCGTTTGAACATCCGGCTGAAGTGGTACTCGCTCAGCTCGGCGGTTCGTGCCAGCTGAGCAAGACTGAAATCGTCGGCCAACTGCGCATCCATCGCCTCGATGACCCGGCGCAGCTTGTAAGCCGGCAAGGCGTTGCTGCGCCGGACGGCGTCTTGCCGATCCCGATAGTGGCGCACCAGATGCACGGCCAGCGCCTGGGCCAGGCCGCGAACGCAGAGCGGGCTGGGTTGGCGCTGCTCGACCAGCTCGTGGTGCAGCTTCTCCATCAACCAGCGAACCGTGTCGTCGTGGGCGCCGGAGACGTCCCGCAAGGCAACCGCTGTGCTCTGCGGCCCGAGCAGTTCCCGTGCGGCCTGGTCGATGAGCGGCAGGCCGAGATACAGGTGCATCACCTCGAATTGCTCACCTTCCAGCGTCTGCCAGCGCATTTCGTACGGCTCGTGGGTATCGGTCAGGAAGAAGTCGCCGGCGCTGACGGTTGCTGCGCTCCATTGCCCACCCGGCGCACGTTCCTCGACTCGTGCCGCACCGGCCAGTACCAGCACCAGCAGCGGCTCCAACACTGCCGGTACCTGTATCGGCTCGACGATCGTGCGATGGCTGAACAGCTGCACCACCACGTCCTGCATCGGCGGCTGCTGTGCGGTCGCGCGCGCTTCACCAGGCAGGTAATGGCTCATCGACTGGGGACAGGTCTGCCCCGCATGGGGCCGTGGCGGGGCTTGTGATAACCGCGGCATGACGTGCTCCTGGCAAACATTTGAAAGCGTTCAGCGCCGAAAGGTTAGCGCAGGACCCTGCGCGCCGGCAGATCACTGCTGCGCGCAAAACCGCAACAGCCAGCGCAAGCGTGCGAAAGCCCGGCCTCCTGCGATGGGAGACAGTTAACCCATCGCGCCTCGTGGCGCAGCCCGAAAGAGAGGAGAGCACCATGACTGATTCGAATCACATCGTCGTTCAGGAAGTTGCAGGCAAGGTCGCGCTGGTCACCGGCGCCGCCAGCGGCATCGGCAGGGCGATTGCCTTATTGCTGCACGATCGGGGCGCCAAGGTCATCGCCGAAGACATCAACCCGGCTGTCGAGAAACTCGCTCGACCGGGGCTGGTGCCGCTGCTGGCGGACATTACCGAGGATGGCGCAGCAGAACGTGCGGCCGGCCTGGCCATCGAGCATTTCGGCCGGCTGGATATCCTGGTCAACAACGCCGGCATCATCATCAACAAGCGAGTGGTGGACATGAGTCGCGAGGATTGGGAGCGCATCCAGGCGGTCAATGCCACGGCGGCGTTCCTGCATTGTCGCGAAGCGGTCAAGGCGATGATGCCCAACCGCTCAGGGGCGATCGTCAACATCGCTTCCTACGCGTCCTATTTCGCCTTTCCGACCATCGCCGCCTATACGGCATCCAAAGGCGCGCTGGCGCAGCTGACCCGCACGCTGGCGCTGGAGGCGATCGAGCATGGCATCCGGGTCAACGCCATCGGTGTTGGCGATGTGGTGACCAACATCCTCAACGACGTGGTCGAGGACGGCCCGGGCTTTCTTGCCCAGCATGGCGAAGCCGCACCCATCGGGCGCGCGGCGCAACCGGAGGAGATCGCCGAGATCGTCGCCTTTCTCGCCTCGGAGCGGGCGAGCTTCATGGTGGGCTCGGTGGTCATGGCCGATGGCGGCATGACGGTTACGGCCGGCTGAGTCGCTGCGCAGAAACACGAACCCCGCCAGCAGGCGGGGTTCGGCGCTTACGTAGACGGGCGCGGGATCAGTCTTCCAGCGAGCCCATCGCGGTGGTGTTGAAGCCGCCGTCGACGTAGAGGATCTCACCGCTGATGCCGGACGCCAGGTCCGAGCAGAGGAAGGCACCGGCGTTGCCGACTTCGTCGATGGTGACGTTGCGGCGCAGCGGGGTCTGCTTCTCGTTGGCGGCGAGCATCTTGCGGAAGCTGGCGATGCCGGAGGCTGCCAGGGTGCGGATCGGGCCGGCAGAGATGCAGTTGACGCGGGTACCTTCCGGGCCAAGGCTGCCAGCCAGGTAGCGTACACCGGCTTCCAGGCTGGCCTTGGCCATGCCCATCACGTTGTAGTTCGGCATGGTGCGCTCGGCGCCGAGGTAGGAGAGCGTGAGCAGGCTGCCGTTGCGGCCCTTCATCATCTCGCGACCGGCCTTGGCCAGGGCGACGAAGCTGTAGGCGCTGATGTCGTGGGCGATCTTGAAGCCTTCACGGGTGGTGACTTCGGTGAAGTCGCCGTTGAGCTGGTCGCCGGGAGCGAAGCCGACGGAATGCACGATGCAATCCAGACCGTCCCACTTCTTGCTCAGCTCCTCGAATACGCGGGCGATGTCCTCATCGTTGGCGACGTCGCAGGGGAAGCACAGCTCCGGACCCGAACCCCAGCCGGCGGCGAATTCCTCGACGCGGCCCTTGAGCTTTTCGTTCTGGTAGGTGAAAGCCAGTTCTGCACCTTCGCGATGCATGGCGGCGGCGATGCCCGAGGCAATCGACAGTTTGCTGGCAACGCCGACGATCAGTACGCGCTTACCGGTGAGAAAACCCATGTGCTTGTCCCTCTTCTGGTTGTTCGGCAGCGCCGGGCGCCATGAAGGCGGATTCCAGCAGCTGCTGTGTATACGGATGTTGCGGCGCCGCGAATATCTCGGCAGCCGCCCCCTGTTCCACCACCTGGCCCTGCTTGACCACCATCATCTGGTGGCTCAGCGCCCTGACCACCGCCAGGTCATGGCTGATGAACAGGTAGGTCAGGTTGTACTTGGCCTGCAACGAGCGCAGGAGCTCCACCACCTGACGCTGTACCGTGCGATCGAGCGCCGAGGTCGGCTCGTCGAGCAGTATCAGCGCCGGCTTCAACACCAGAGCCCGGGCAATGGCAATGCGCTGCCGTTGTCCGCCGGAAAACTCATGGGGATAGCGATGCCGGGTTTCCGGATCGAGGCCGACCTCCACAAGCGCGTCAATGATTGCCTGTTCCTGCTCCTTGGCATTGCCCATCCGGTGGATGTGCAACCCTTCGCCAATGATCTGCCCGACCGACATACGCGGGCTCAGGCTACCGAAGGGGTCCTGAAAGACCACCTGCATCTGCCGCCGCAACGGCCGTACCTGGCGCTGCGACATGCTTTGCAGTTGCTGGCCCTGGAAGCGGATCTCGCCCCGACTACCCAACAATCGAAGGATAGCCAATCCCAGCGTGGACTTGCCGGAGCCGCTCTCGCCGACGATACCCAGTGTCTGCCCCTTGGGCAGGCTGAAGTTCACTCCGTCCACCGCCTTGATATGGTCGACGGTGCGACGCAGCAAGCCCTTCTTTATCGGGAACCACACCCGCAGGTCGTCCACTTCCAGCAATGGCGCCGCTTCTTCGACCGCCACCGGACCGCCACTGGGCTCGGCCGCGAGCAGTTCCTGGGTATACGGATGCTGAGGTGCGCGGAACAGATCTTCACACAACGCCTGTTCGACGACGCGACCGCGCTGCATGACACATACGCGATGGGCAATGCGCCGAACCAGGTTGAGGTCGTGGCTGATCAGCAGCAGCGCCATGCCCAGGCGTGCCTGCAACTCCTTCAGCAGTTCGAGGATTTTCAGCTGCACGGTGACGTCGAGGGCTGTGGTCGGCTCGTCGGCGATCAGCAGTTCAGGCTCGTTGGCCAGCGCCATGGCGATGACCACCCGTTGCCGCTGTCCGCCCGACAGCTCGTGCGGGTAGGCGCGGATGCGCTTGCGCGGCTCCGGGATACCGACCAGTTCCAGCAACTCCAGGGTGCGAGCGGTTGCGGCCTTGCCGCGCAGGCCCTTATGAATCTCCAGCACCTCGTTGATCTGCTTGCCCACGGTGTGCAGCGGGTTGAGCGAGGTCATCGGCTCCTGGAAGACCATGGCGATGCGATTGCCACGGATTTTACGCATGGCCTTTTCGTCGGCCTTGAGCAGGTCCTGACCGCGGAAGAGGATCTGCCCTTGCGGATGGCGGGCGAGCGGGTAGGGCAGCAGTCGCAGGATGGAATGAGCCGTCACGGACTTGCCCGAGCCGCTTTCGCCGACCAGGGCCAGGGTTTCGCCCTTGCGAATGTCGAATGTCACGCCTTCGACGACACGTTGGACCTGTTCGCCGGTGACGAACTCGACGGCCAGATCGCGGACCTCGACCAGATTCTCGGCTATCGGTTGTTCGGCCATGTTATTTCCTTGGGTCGAAGGCATCACGCGCGGCCTCCCCGATAAACACCAGCAGTGTCAGCATGATTGCCAGCACCATGAAGGCGCTGATGCCCAGCCAGGGCGCCTGCAGATTGGCCTTGCCCTGGGCGACCAGTTCACCGAGCGACGGCGAACCGGCCGGCAGACCGAAACCGAGAAAGTCCAGCGCGGTGAGCGTGCCGATGGCGCCGGTGAGGATGAACGGCATGAAGGTCATGGTGGAAACCATGGCGTTCGGCAGGATGTGGCGGAACATGATGGCGCCGTTCTGCATGCCCAGCGCACGAGCGGCGCGCACGTACTCGAGGTTGCGCCCACGGAGGAATTCGGCACGTACCACGTCCACCAGGCTCATCCAGGAGAACAGCAGCATGATGCCCAGCAGCCACCAGAAGTTGGGCTGCACGAAGCTGGCCAGAATGATCAGCAGGTAGAGCACCGGCAGGCCCGACCAGATCTCCAACAGGCGCTGCCCGACCAGGTCCACCCAACCGCCATAGAAGCCCTGCAGCGCCCCGGCGATCACACCGATCACGGAGCTGATCAGGGTCAGCGTGATGGCGAACAGCACCGAGATGCGAAAGCCGTAGATGACCCGTGCCAGCACGTCGCGGCCCTGGTCGTCGGTGCCCAGCCAGTTTTCCAGCGAAGGCGGGGCCGGCGCCGGCACCTGCAGCTCGTAATTGATGCTCGAATAATTGAAGGGGATGACCGGCCAGATCATCCAGCCATCCTTCTCGGCGATCAGCTCCTGGATGTATGGGCTCTTGTAATTGGCCTGCAGCGGGAACTCGCCACCGAACGCCGTTTCCGGGTAGCGCTTGAACACCGGGAAAAACCATTCGCCGTCGTAGCGCACCACGATCGGCTTGTCGTTGGCGATGATCTCCGCGCCGAGGCTGAGCACGAACAGCGCGAGGAAGATCCACAGCGACCACCAGCCACGCTTGTGTGCCTTGAACAGTGCCAGCCTGCGCTGATTGAGGGGGGACAACTGCATTTCAGGCCTCCCTGCTTTCGAAGTCGATGCGTGGGTCGACCAGCGTATAGGTCAGGTCGCCGATCAGTTTCACCACCAGGCCGAGCAGGGTGAAGAGGAAGAGGGTGCCGAACACCACCGGATAGTCGCGGTTGATCGCCGCCTCGAAACTGAGCAGGCCGAGCCCGTCGAGGGAGAAGATCACCTCGATCAGCAGCGAACCGGTGAAGAACATGCCGATGAAGGCGGCCGGGAAGCCGGCGATGATGATCAGCATGGCATTGCGGAACACGTGACCGTAGAGCACGCGATTCTTGCTCAAGCCCTTCGCCCGTGCCGTGATCACGTACTGCTTGTTGATCTCGTCGAGGAAGCTGTTCTTGGTCAGCAGCGTCAGGGTGGCGAAGTTACCGATCACCAGGGCGGTGACGGGCAGGGCCAGGTGCCAGAAATAGTCGATGATCTTGCCGCCCAGCGTCAGGTCGTCGAAGTTGGCCGAGGTCAGGCCGCGCAGGGGGAACCAGTTCCAGTAGCTGCCGCCGGCGAACAGCACGATCAGCAGAATGGCGAACAGAAACGCCGGAATGGCGTAACCGACGATGATCGCCGAGCTGGTCCAGACGTCGAACTTGCTGCCGTGACGCGTGGCCTTGGCGATGCCCAGCGGGATCGAGGCCAGGTACATGATCAACGTGCTCCACAGACCCAGCGAGATGGAAACCGGCATCTTCTCGATGATCAGGTCGGTCACCTTGGCGTCACGGAAGAAGCTCTCGCCGAAATCCAGCCGCAGATAGTTGCTGAGCATGATCCAGAAGCGCTCTGCGGGTGGTTTGTCGAAGCCGTACAGGCGCTCGATCTCGGCGATCAGCTCGGGGTCCAGACCCTGGCCACCCCGGTAACTGGTGCCGGCGACCGCGACTTCCGAGCCACCGCCAGAGATCCGGCTGGTGGCGCCTTCGAAGCCTTCCAGCTTGGCGATTGCCTGCTCCACCGGGCCGCCAGGTGCGGCCTGGATGATGATGAAATTGATCAGCAGAATGCCAAACAGCGTGGGGATGATCAGCAGCAGTCGGCGAACGATGTAAGCCAGCATGCTTAGCGCTCCGCCTCGACGCTATCAGCCGGGACCGCAGCGCCAGCTTCCTCGGCCTTCTTCGCTTCGACGGGATCGGCGACAGGTGTCTTGACGTCGGGTTTGCGCCACCAGGTCATCAGGCCGATATCCTGCCGGGGCGTCACCTCAGGATGCGCGAGGTGATTCCAGTACGCCACGCGCCAGGTCTTTATGTGCCAGTTCGGCACCACGTAATGCCCCCAGAGCAGCACACGATCGAGCGCGCGGGTGTAGGTGATCAATTCCTTGCGCGAGTCGGCCCCTATCAAACCTTCCACAAGGCTGTCGACTGCCGGGTCCTTGAGACCGATGAAGTTACGGCTGCCCGGGTTGTCGGCACTCGCCGAGTGCCAGTACTCGCGTTGCTCGTTACCGGGCGAGTTGGATTGGCCGAAACCACTGACGATCATGTCGTAATCGCGCGAACGCAGGCGGTTGATGTACTGCGAAACGTCTACCCGACGAATTTCCAGTTCGATTCCGAGGTCGGCCAGATTGCGCTTGTAAGGCAGCAGCACCCGTTCGAACTCGGCCTGGACCAGCAGGAACTCGAGCTTCACTGGCTTGCCGGCAGCGTCCAGCATGCGGTCGTTCTCGACCTTCCAGCCTGCTTCGGTGAGCAGCCGGTATGCCTTGCGCTGCTGTTCGCGGATCACACCATTGCCTTCGGTACGTGGTAGCTCGAACGGTTTGTCGAACACCTCGTCCGGGATCTTGCCGCGAAGCGGCTCGAGCACTTTCAACTCGTCGTCATTCGGCAAGCCGGATGACGCCAGCTCGGAGTTGTCGAAGTAACTGCGGGTGCGGGTGTAGGCACCGTTGAAAAGCTGGCGATTGGTCCATTCGAAGTCGAACAGGAGCCCGAGGGCTTCACGGACGCGGCGGTCCTCCAGCTGCGGGCGGCGGATATTGAAGATGAAGCCCTGCATTCCCGCAGGGTTCTCGTTCGCAATTTCGTCACGAACGATCCGACCGTCCCTCACCGCTGGTATGTCATAGGCGGTGGCCCAGCTTTTGGCTGTGCGCTCCTCCCAATAATCAAAGTGCCCGGCCTTGAACGCCTGCAAGGCGACGGTGTTGTCGCGGTAGTAATCGAAATTGATGTGATCGAAGTTGTAGAAACCGCGATTCACCGGGAGGTCCTTGCCCCAGTAGTCCGCTACGCGCTCATAGCGGATCGAGCGGCCGGCCTGGACCTTCTCGACGCGGTATGGGCCACTGCCCAGAGGCGGTTCGAGGCTGCCCGAAGTGAATTCCTTTCCTTCCCACCAATGCTTCGGCAACACTGGCATCTGCCCGAGGATCATCGGCAGTTCGCGATTGCCAGCGTGCTTGAAATCGAAGCGCACCCGCCTCGGGCTTTCCGCTGTCACTTTCTCCACATCGGCGTAGTAGGCGCGGTATTGCGGGGCACCCTGGCTCATAAGGGTTTCGAAGGTGAACACCACATCCTCGGCCTTTACCGGCTCGCCGTCATGGAAGCGTGCCTGCGGGCGCAAGTGGAAGCGCACCCAGCTGTTGTTCGGTCCCTTTTCTATCTTTTCCGCGAGCAAGCCGTAGACGGTGAAGGGTTCGTCCAGGCTGTTGGTCGTGAGGGTGTCGTAGATCAGACCGATATCGTCGGCTGCAACGCCCTTGTTGATGAAGGGGTTGAGCGAGTCGAAGCCGCCGAAACCAGCCTGTCGCAACGTCCCGCCCTTGGGAGCGTCGGGGTTGGCATATTCGAAATGCTGGAAATTGGCCGGGTACTTCGGCTTCTCGTCATACAGCGTCAGGGCATGGCGAGGAGCGGCTTCGGCGATAGCAGCGAGGCAGAGCAGCCCCAGCAGCCCGGCGCGGAGCAGCGGATGGCGCGCGCGATCATTCATTTGGTCTTCTCCAGGCTCTTCAGCCACCAGGCGCGCAAACCCAGCGTATAGGGTGGCGTGGTGACGTGGGCGAACCGATTGCGGTACGCCAGGCGGTGGTTACTGATGAACCAGTTCGGAATGGTGTAGTGGTTCCACAGCAGCACGCGGTCGATTGCGCGGGCGGCGGCGACTTGCTCGTCGCGGGTCTGCGCGGCGAGCAGCTTGTCAATCAGGTCGTCGACGATCGGATTGGCGATGCCGGCATAGTTGCGACCGCCCTTGACGTCGACCTGACTGGAATGAAAGTACAGATACTGCTCGATCCCGGGGCTGAGGCTCTGTGCCAGAGTCATCAGGATCATGTCGTAGTCGTAGTGATCGAGGCGCTGCTTGTACTGGGCACTGTCCACGGTGCGCAGATTGGCTTGAATGCCAATGCGTGCCAGGTTCTCGACGTAGGGTTGGAGGATGCGTTCGAGCCGCGGGTTGACCAGCAGGATCTCGAAGCTCAGCGGTTGTCCGGCGCTGTTCAACAGGCCGGCATCCGAGGCTTTCCAGCCTGCGTCGGCGAGCAGTTTTAGCGCGTGGCGCAAGGTTTCCCGCGGAATCCCGCGGCCTTCGGTCTGCGGAAGCTGGAAGGGCTTGGTGAACAGTTCGGGCGGGAGCTGCTTGCGGTACGGCGAGAGCAACAGCCACTCACCGCCTTCGGGCTTGCCTGTCGCTGTGAAGTCGCTGTTGGGGTAGTAGCTTTCACTGCGGCGGTAGGCGCCGTAGAACAGGGCGCGATTGGTCCATTCGAAGTCGAACATCAGGCCGAGCGCTTCGCGCACACGACTGTCGGCGAAGGTCGCACGGCGCCCGTTCATGAACAGCGCCTGGGTCTGGGTCGGAATCTGGTGGGGGATTTCAGCGCGAATGATGTCGCCGCGCATCACTGCCGGAAACTGGTAGCCATTGGCCCAGTTCTTCGCCTGGTGTTCGATGAAGAAGTCGAACTCGCCGACCTTGAAGGCTTCGAAGGCCACCACGCTATCGCGATAGAACTCGACCGAGACTCGGTTGAAATTGTATTTCCCCTGATTGACCGGCAGCTTGGCGCCCCACCAGTCCCGCACTCGCTCGAAGACTACCTGCCGGCCTGGTTGCACATGCGTGATGCGGTAGGGGCCGCTGCCCAGTGGGGGTTCGAAGGTGGTCGCGCTGAAGTCTCGATTCTTCCAGTAGTGCTGTGGCAGCACAGGCAGTTCGCCGAGACGCATGATCAGCAGCGGATTCTTCGGTTGCTCGAATACGAAACGAATGCGATGTCGGTTGAGGATGTCGACCCGCTTCACCCCCTGCAGGTTGGAGCGGTACTGGGGGTGCCCATCCTTTATCAGGGTGCGATAGGAGAAGGCGACGTCATAGGCGGTAATCGGCTTACCGTCATGAAAGCGGGCTTCCTTGCGCAGGTTGAAAACCACCCAGCTGTAGTTATCGCTGTGCTCCACTGACTCGGCAATCAGACCGTAGCTGGAGGCAGGCTCGTCGCCGGACGGGTCGTAGATGCCGGTGCCGACCATCAGTGGCTCGTTCAGCTCGCTGATGCCGTATTGCAGAAAGCCGGGCGCCGAACTCAGGCTGGTGCCCTTGAAAGTGTAGGGGTTCAGGGTGTCGAACGTCCCGGCGGCCATCAGTTTGATCTGGCCACCCTTCGGCGCGCGCGGATTCACCCATTCGAAGTGGGTGAAGTTGGCCGGATACTTAAGAGTGCCGAACTGCGCATAACCATGGCTTTCGCTGATGGTGGCGAAGGCGGGAAAGCTCAAGGCCAGGCAGGTCAGTAACGGTAGCAGGGCTCGCATCAGACGGGGAATCCGATCCTTGGCGCTAGGGGCTTCTCGGGCCGGTACAGTAACAGCTTGTATGCGCTGGAAAAAGGCCGGGCAACTCGGGCAAACTGCCGGTCATTTCCCGTAATGGCATTGTGCAGAGGTGACCTCTTGGATGTACGTGCCCAGGGTCTTCAGGCATGGATAGACCGCCTGAATCAATCGGAGCTGCCTGCGTTGGCGTCCGTGGTCAAGGACCTGCAGCGCCTTGCCGTGCATGAACATGCTTCGGTGCAGCAACTGGCCGATGTACTGCTTCGTGATGCCTCGCTGACTTCCAAGGTGCTGAGGGTCGGCAACAGCAGCTATTACAACCCCTCCCAGGAGACCATCAAGACGATTTCTCGGGCCATCGTGATGATCGGCTTCGAGAACGTGCGCCTGATCAGTCTGTCGGTCACGCTGATCGACAGCCTGCTCGAGCGCGCCCCGAGGGAGCAGCTGCTGGAACTGCTGGCCCGTTCGTTTCACGCCGCGGTGCAAGCCCGCAACATCGCCGGCTATGTGCTTTCGCGTCACGAGGAAGAAGTATTCATTGCCGCGCTGCTCTACAACGTGGGCGAGCTGGCGTTCTGGGGCTGCGGTGGCGAGCAGGCGGATGAGCTGGCCCTGCAGCTGACGCAGCCGGGCATCAAGCCTGACGATGCGGTGCAGAGCGTGTTGGGCACCAGCTTCCGGCAGCTCAGCCTGGGTCTGGTCAGAAGCTGGAACCTGGGAGAGTTGACCAGTCTTGCGCACACTCAGGTGGCCAGCAGCGATCCGGCCGCTCGCGCGGTCGCGCTGGGCGTACAGATCAGCGAAGCCGCACTCGGAGGCTGGGAGTGCGAGCGGATGACGTCACTGACCAGGGCCGTGGCCGAGTTCACCGGCGTGGATGAAGCTGATGCGTTGCAGCAGATACTCGCCAGCGCCGATGAAACCGTGCAGGTGGCGACCACATTTGGCGCCAGTCGTCTGGGCCGGCTCATTCCAAGTACCGATCCCGAGCAGATCCGCCTGCAGCAGGCCCAACGTCAGGCAGCCTTGCTGCAACCGGATCTGTTGCTGATGCAACAGGCGCTGCAGGACCTGGGGCTCATGGCCTCGGGCGGCGGCGATGCCACGTTGATTCTGGATACGCTGCTGAAAGGGCTGCACCGTGGGGTTGGCCTGGAACGTGTGATGGTGGCGGTGCTGGCCGATCAGCAGACGCGTTTCAAGGTGCGTTGCGCCGTCGGTGAAGGGACCGAGACCTGGATTCAGGGCTTCGTGCTTCCCGCTGACCAACCCGAACAGCCGAACGTGTTCAGTTACGCACTGCGTCATCGGCAGTCGCTCTGGATGGGCGTGCCGGCAAGTTATAACTTGGCCGACCTGGTGACCCAGCCGCTGCGACAGTGGTTTGGCAATGGCATGTTCTTCATCGCACCGCTGATGGCGGGGACGCGTGAAATAGGTGTCATCTACGGCGATTGCCGGTTTTCGGGGCGGGCGCTGAAACACGAACAGTTCGTCGCGTTTCAGCGCTTTACCCAGCTGACTGGGCGCTGTCTGGAGTCCCTGAGCAAGCGTCCGGCTGGGTGAATGGCGGAGGGCTAGTTGGCGAGGTATAGCGTCAGCAGCTGGCCGGGGCGGAGCACGCTGGTGCCTTTCGGGTTCCAGGTCTTCAGGTTGTTCAGCTGTACGTTGAAGCGTTTGGCGATCTGGTACAGCGAGTCGCCTTTTTGCACTTTGTAATAGGTAGGCGAATTTCCCTTGCTCTGCGCGTTGGCTACTGCCGGGCCCTGCAGGAACAGCGCCTGGCCCACTTTGAGCTGGCTGCCGGAGAGCTTGTTCCAGCGCTGCAAGTCGCGTACCGAGACGCGCTGAGCCTTGGCGATGTCCCAGAGATTGTCGCCAGATTTGACCCGGTAGCTGCGCGGGGTGGCGGCCGGCTGACGCGCTACAGCGTGCAGCAACTCCCGCGAAGCGCCGGCATCACCGCTGGTTGGGAGGCTGAGGACCTGCCCGATCCGCAACGTGTCGCTCTTCAACCGGTTCACGTCGCGGATGATGTTGACGGTCAGATGATGACGGTTGGCGATGACGCCCAGGGTGTCTCCTGCGCGCACCTGATACTGCTGCCAGTCGACCAGATCCTGCGGCTTCATCAGCGCCAGGTTGGCTGCCAGCATCTCAGCCTTTTCCATTGGCACCAGCAGCTGCTGCGGACCATCCAGGGTAATTCGGCGGGTGAAGGCAGGGTTCAGCTGGTAGAGCTCGTCCTCGTCCAGGTCGGCGAGTTTGGCGACCCGCGCCAGATCCATGCGCTGCTTGAGCGCGATGACTTCGAAGTAGGGCTCGTTGGCGATCGGATTGAGATTGATGCCATAGGCCTCGGGGGCCTGGATCAATTGCGACAGGGCCAGCAGCTTCGGCACGTAGTCGCGGGTTTCCTGCGGCAATGGCAGGTTCCAGTAGTCGGTCGGCAGGCCTAGCTTCTGGTTGCGTTCGATGGCCCGGCTCACGGTGCCTTCACCCGAGTTGTAGGCAGCCAGTGCCAGCAGCCAGTCACCGTTGAACAGGCCGTGCAGGTAGCTCAGATAACGCAGGGCTGCATTGGTCGAGGCGGTGATGTCACGGCGGCCGTCGTACCAGCTTGTCTGCCGAAGATTGAAGTGCCGGCCGGTGGCGGGAATGAACTGCCAGAGTCCGACGGCATGGGCGGGCGAATAGGCGAAGGGATCGTAGGAGCTTTCGATGATCGGCAGCAAAGCCAGTTCCAGCGGCATGTCGCGCTCTTCGAGGCGCTCGACAATGTAGTGGATATAGGGGCTGCCGCGCTCGCTGGCGATTTCGATGGATCTTGGGCGACTGGAGAACAGCAGGCGCTGTTGCTCGATGCGGGGGTTGCTGTCCAGATGCTCCTGAAGCTTGTAACCCTCGCGGATTCGCTCCCAGATGTCCTGGTGTTCGGTGATGACGGGGGTGTCGTTCAGCCAGATGGGCTCTTGTGCCACAGGCGCTGTGGTGCGGCTTGCCTGATCGCGTGCATCATCACGCACGGCGTTGCTCTGACAGCCCGCTAGGGCGACGCAAACGGCTAGAGCCAACGCCCGACCAGAGGCTGCCAAGGCGTCCGGTTCGAGGCGTTTCTTGGGAGCTGGCGGCATTGGCTGGAATCTTCCCCGGAAACAAAATTCGGGGGATTCTAGGAACGCCCCCTGATGGGGTCAAGGCTGCGTGCCGCGTTTCGGGAACCTGTCGACCTTGTCAGAAGGCGTCCTTCCAGGCGCGCAAAGCCGCGAAAACCGCGACATCGCCGTCTAGCTGGCCGCCGCTGCGCTCGCTTGCCGCATGCTGAACGGCGGCGACACCACAACGCAGAAAAGGGTTAGTCGCGCGCTCGATATCCATTCTGCTTGGCAGGCTGAAGCGGTTCGATTCGCGCAGTTCGGCCACCTCGCGCATGCGTTTTCCAATGACCGGGTTGTCCGGTTCCACTGCCCGGGCAAAGCGCAGATTGCTCAGCGTGTATTCGTGGGTGCAGTAGACGAGGGTGCTATCCGGTGTATCGGCCAGGCGCTGCAGCGAGCGGAACATCTGCTCGGGCGTGCCTTCGAACAGACGCCCGCAGCCGGCGGCGAACAGCGTATCGCCACAGAGCAGCCAGGGCTGCACGGGGTCGGCATGGAAATAAGCGATATGGCCAAGCGTGTGGCCAGGGACGGCGATGACCTGCAAGTCCGTCCCGAGTACCTCGAGGTGCTGGCCGTCGCTCAGCGCCTCGTCGCGCGCGGGAATGTTCTCGGCCGCCGGTCCATAAACGCGCGCGCCGGTCTGTGTCTTGAGCCGTTCGACGCCGCCGACGTGGTCGTGATGGTGGTGGGTAATCAGGATGTCACTGAGCTGCCACTCCGAGTGGTCGCGCAGCCACTTCAGGACTGGCGTGGCATCACCGGGATCGACGGCAGCGCAGCGTTGAGTGGCCTCGTCCAGAAGCAACCAGATGTAGTTGTCGGTGAAGGCGGGCAGGGCTTCGATCTTCAACATGGGCGGGTCGCCAATTGAGTGACAAAGGCGCATCCTAGCAGTCCCATGGGAAAGTTGAACCCGAGCGAACTCAGCGCCGCGCAGATCGCGCGGCGAACGGAGCCGAGCGATGAACGATCGACCGTCCACCCAAGGCAGCGACCATTGGCTGTCCATGATCAATGAGGCGTCCGCCTGGTTCGAGGGGCCGCTGGGCCAGCAGCTGCTGGTTCAGGAGAAGCAAGTCCTGACCGAAGAGCTGGCGCGTTGTTTCGGCAGCTATCTGGTGCACAACGGTCCGTTCAGCGGCGAGCCGGTGCAACCACAGAACATCAAACGCAGCGTTCGCCTCGGTGCCCCACTGCCTGGTGTGGAGATTCATTGCGAGGAGCAGGCCTGGCCGCTCGGCGAGCATGCTGCTGATGTCGTGGTGCTGCAGCATGCATTGGATTTCAGCCTGTCGCCCCATGGGTTGTTGCGTGAAGCGGCGCGTGGCGTTCGTCCGGGCGGGCATCTGCTGATCGTCGGTATCAACCCCTGGAGTGCCTGGGGCCTGCGTCATCTGGTCTCGCGCGAGGCGTTTCGGCAGGCGCGTTGCATTCGTCCGTCAAGGGTAGGGGACTGGCTGAACCTGCTGGGATTCGCGCTGGAGAAACGTCGCTTCGGATGCTATTGTCCGCCGCTTTCTTCGAGCGACTGGCAGGCGCGGTTGTCTCGTCTGGAGTCCGTCGGGCAGCAGTTGCAGGCGCCAACTGGCGGTTTCTATCTGCTGGTCGCGCGCAAGTTGATGATCGGCCTGCGGCCCTTGCGCCAGGAGCGCCGCGAACGCATGGGCAAGCTATTGCCGATGCCCGTCGCCAAAGTCAGCCGCCGCGAAGCCGAACAACACCGACTCCCTTGACGCCCCGAGCCTGTCGGCAAACAGAGTAAGCAATCTACATGAGCGACGATTGGGTCGAGATCTACACCGACGGTGCCTGCAAGGGCAATCCCGGCCCGGGCGGCTGGGGGGCGCTACTTATTTATAAGGGCGTCAAGCGTGAGCTCTGGGGCGGCGAGCCCGACACCACCAACAACCGCATGGAGCTCATGGCGGCAATCCGCGGGTTGGCGGAGCTGAAGCGCTCGTGCAAGGTTCGTTTGGTGACCGACTCGCAGTACGTCATGCAGGGCATCAACGACTGGATGCCCAACTGGAAGAAGCGCGGCTGGAAAACGGCGAGCAAGCAGCCGGTGAAGAATGCCGACCTTTGGCAGCAGCTCGACGAGCAGGTCAACCGCCATCAGGTGAGCTGGGAGTGGGTTCGCGGTCATACCGGCCATCCCGGTAACGAGCATGCCGACCTGCTTGCGAATCGCGGCGTAGTACAGGCCAAACGACAACCGATTGTGTAAGTGAGCTAAACGATATGCGCAGCGTAGTGCTGGATACCGAAACGACCGGCATGCCGGTGACCGATGGCCACCGGATCATCGAGATTGGCTGTGTCGAAGTCATCGGCCGCCGCCTGACCGGGCGGCACTACCACGTCTATCTGCAACCTGATCGTGAAGTGGACGAGGGCGCGATCGCCGTTCACGGCATCACCAACGAGTTTCTTGTCGACAAGCCGCGGTTCCGCGACATCGCCGACGAGTTCTTCGAGTTCATCAAGGACGCGCAGCTGGTCATCCACAACGCCGCGTTCGACCTTGGCTTCATCAATAACGAGTTCGCGCTGCTCGGTCAGCAGGAGCGTGCCGAGATCACCGACCACTGCTCGGTGCTCGATACCCTGCTGATGGCTCGGGAGCGTCACCCGGGCCAGCGCAACAGCCTCGACGCCTTATGCAAACGCTACGGCGTGGACAATTCGGGCCGCGATCTGCACGGCGCTCTGCTCGATGCCGAGATTCTCGCCGACGTCTGGCTGACCATGACCGGCGGGCAGACCAATCTGTCCCTCGCGGGTGATGGTGAAAGTTCCGACGGCGGTCGCCCCCAGCCCACACCGATCCGCCGGCTACCGGCCGATCGGCCGCGCACTGCGGTGCTGCGCGCTACCGAAGAAGAGGTTGCCGCGCACATGGCGCGAATGGCTGCGATCGAGAAAGCCGCCGGGGCAGCTCCGTTCTGGACTCAGCTCGAAGTCTGAATGGCTCGGCATTGCCGCCTACTTGCGACGCTGCCTCACAACCGCTCGTTTCAATGCGCTGTTCCTTTGCTGCGGACGCTTCTACCCTGTAGGTGGATCGTTCGCAGAGAGTGCGCATGTACAAAGACCTGAAATTCCCCATCCTCATCGTTCACCGTGACATAAAAGCCGACACCGTTGCCGGTGAGCGAGTGCGTGGCATCGCTTCCGAACTGGAGCGCGACGGCTTCAATATCCTGCCCACAGCCAGCTCGAACGAGGGACGAATCGTCGCCTCCACGCACCATGGGCTGGCCTGCATCCTGGTTGCGGCAGAAGGCGCCGGTGACAATCAGCGCCTGCTGCACGACGTGGTGGAACTGATCCGCGTCGCTCGTCGCCGCGCGCCGCGTCTGCCGATCTTTGCACTGGGCGAGCAGATCACCATCGAGAATGCGCCTGCTGAGGCAATGGCCGATCTCAACGAGTTGCGCGGCCTGCTTTACCTGTACGAAGACACCGTGCCGTTTCTGGCGCGCCAGGTCGCCCGGGCCGCACGCGGGTATCTCGAGGATCTGCTGCCGCCATTCTTCAGCGCGCTGGTACGCCATACCGGCGAGTCGAACTATTCCTGGCATACGCCTGGACACGGTGGGGGCGTGGCCTACCGCAAGAGTCCGGTCGGCCAGGCGTTCCACCAGTTCTTCGGTGAAAACACCTTGCGCTCGGACCTGTCGGTTTCGGTACCCGAGCTTGGCTCGTTGCTCGATCACACCGGGCCGGTAGCGGCGGCGGAAGCCCGCGCCGCACGCAACTTCGGTGCCGACCACACGTTCTTCGTGATCAATGGCACTTCGACGGCGAACAAGATCGTCTGGCATTCGATGGTCGCACGAGACGATCTGGTGCTGGTGGATCGCAACTGCCACAAATCGATTCTGCACGCCATCATCATGACGGGCGCGATACCGCTGTACATGAGCCCGACGCGCAACGAGCTGGGCATCATCGGCCCGATTCCGCTGGAAGAATTCACCCGCGAGTCCATCCAGGCGAAGATCGCCGCCAACCCGCTGGCGCGTGGCCGGCCGCCGAAGGTCAAGCTGGCGGTGGTGACGAACTCGACCTACGACGGGCTCTGCTACAACGCCAACCTGATCAAGCGCACCCTGGCTGACAACGTAGAAGTGCTGCACTTCGACGAGGCGTGGTACGCCTACGCGGCATTCCACGAATTCTATGACGGCCGCTACGGCATGGATACGCGGGAGCAGGGCCCGCTGGTGTTCACCACCCACTCGACGCACAAGCTGCTGGCAGCGTTCAGCCAGGCCTCGATGATCCATGTGCTCGACAGCCAGACACGGCAGCTCGACCGCGATCGCTTCAACGAAGCCTTCATGATGCACATCTCCACCTCGCCGCAGTACGGCATCCTGGCGTCGCTCGATGTGGCCTCGGCAATGATGGAAGGGCCGGCGGGTCGCTCGCTGATCCAGGAGACCTTCGACGAGGCCCTGAGCTTCCGGCGGGCGCTGGCCAACCTGCGTCAGCACATCGATCCGGACGACTGGTGGTTCAGTATCTGGCAGCCGCCGCGGGTTGACGGCGCCGATGAGCTGGTGACGCGGGACTGGCTGCTGGAGCCCACCGCCGACTGGCATGGTTTCGGCGATGTTGCCGACGACTATGTGCTGCTCGATCCGATCAAGGTCACGCTGGTGACGCCGGGCCTCACCGCGTCCGGCGCGCTGGGCGAAAGTGGCATCCCGGCGGCGGTGGTCAGCAAGTTCCTCTGGGAGCGTGGCCTGGTGGTGGAGAAGACCGGTCTGTACTCGATGCTCGTGCTGTTCTCCATGGGCATCACCAAGGGCAAGTGGAGCACGCTGCTGACCGAGTTGCTGGAATTCAAACGCCATTACGACGCCAACATTCCGCTGATCGAAGCGCTGCCGTCGGTTGCCCGCAGCGGCGCTGCCACCTATGCCGGCATGGGGCTGCGCGACCTGTGCGATGCACTGCATGCCTGTTATTGCGAGAACGCAACGGCGCGGGCGATGCGGCGGATGTACACGGCGCTGCCGGAGCCGGCCATGACCCCGGCGCAGGCCTATGATGCGCTGGTTCGCGGCGAGGTCGAGGCAGTTCCGATCGATGAGCTGGAAGGGCGGGTAGCAGCGGTGATGCTGGTGCCGTATCCGCCGGGCATCCCGCTGATCATGCCGGGCGAGCGTTTCACCGGCGAGACTCGCTCGATTCTCGATTACCTTCGTTTCGCCCGGGACTTCGCCGAGCGCTTCCCGGGCTTCGATGCGGACGTCCATGGCTTGCAACACGAGGTCACCACCAACGGCAGCGCATACACCGTCGATTGCATCCGCCAGGGGTGATGGTCGTGGCCTCAAGGCTCTACATCGGCACGAACGGGCCGTCCGGCGGCGTGGTCTGTATCACATCGTCTGCATCGGCATACACTCGGGCTGGTACCAGTTGTTATAGTTGCCCACCGTCGTCCCGGGCTGCTCCCGTCACGACGTTCCCATGCGCTTGCTGTCGAGGATGATAGCGTGACCGAATACAAAGCCTTCCGCGTAGAGTTGGCAGACAAGATTGCCCGCGTCGTGATCAATCGGCCTGAAAAGATCAATGCGATGGACGCTGCGTTCTGGTCGGAAATCATCGATATC
The DNA here is from genome assembly GCA_032105665.1 of Pseudomonas sp. Classification (GTDB taxonomy): domain Bacteria; phylum Pseudomonadota; class Gammaproteobacteria; order Pseudomonadales; family Pseudomonadaceae; genus Stutzerimonas. Next base: position 48,001 of record DAMCQE010000004.1, read on the forward strand.
TTCAACTGGATCGATGCAACCGACGAACTGCGCGTAGTCGTCCTCAGTGGCGCCGGTGACCACTTCTCTTCCGGTATAGACCTGCAGATGCTGGCTTCGGTCGGCAGCCAGCTTGGCAACGACGTCGGCCGCAATGCCGAGCAGCTGCGGCGCAAGATCCTCTCTCTGCAGGCATCGTTCAATGCCGTTGACAACTGCCGCAAGCCGGTCATAGCCGCAATTCAGGGTTACTGTCTGGGCGGCGCCATCGATCTGATCTCCGCTTGCGACATGCGTTACAGCACGGCGGACGCGAAATTCTCGATCAAGGAAATCGACATGGGCATGGCGGCCGATGTCGGCACCTTGCAGCGCCTACCTCGCATCATCGGCGATGGCATGATGCGCGAACTGGCCTTTACCGGCCGCACCATCAGCGGCGAGGAAGCGCGCAGCATCGGGCTGGTCAATCGTACCTATGCCGATCAGCAGACGCTGATGGAAGCCGTGCTGGAGCTGGCCCGTGACATCGCCAGCAAATCACCGCTCGCCATTCGCGGCACCAAGGAGATGATCCGTTACATGCGCGATCACCGGGTCGACGATGGTCTCGAGTACATCGCCACCTGGAATGCGGCCATGCTGCAGTCGGCCGACATCAAGGTCGCCATCGCCGCTCATATGAGCAAACAGAAGCCGGACTTTGCCGACTGATGCGTCACCACACGTTTGCGCGGGAGGCGCACTAGGCATGGTTACTGGAGCTACTTCACTCGGTCTGGTACGTGACGAACTGTTCGCCACCATGGAAGAAGCCGAGCAGAGCCTCGAGCATTTCATCATCGACCGCAACAACGGCGGCCTGTTGCAGCAGGCCGTGGAGAACCTCAAGCAGGTGCGCGGCACGCTCAACCTCATCGAGCTGACCGGCGCCGAGTTGCTCGCGCAAGAAATACTGCAGCTGGCTACCGACATCCCGGTCGGCGCCGGCGAGGACCGCGACGTGCAACTCGCCGCGCTGAGCAACGCGCTCTACGTGCTGCGGCGTTATCTGGAAAGCGTCGATGCCAGCCGCCAGGAAATCCCCGAGCTGCTGCTTCCAGCCATCAACGCGCTGCGCCAGGCGTGCGCGCAGCCGCCGTTGCCGGAAAGTTTCTTTTTCAGCGTCCGGCTCGACCATGCCCGTCCTGCGTTGGACGTGCCGGTTCGTTCGGGAGCCGCGCCAGTTGCCGAGGCCCGGCGGCTGCGTCAGATGTATCAGGTCGGGTTGCTCGGCTTCATTCGTGAAGAGAATCTGCCAGCCAGCCTGAAACTCATGGGCCGCGCTTTGACGCGGCTGGATCATCTCTTCGTCGAGTCGCCAGGAGGTCGGCTGTGCTGGATCGGCAGCGCCGCTGTCGAATCGCAATTGGACGGCCAGCTATTGCCGCGCAAGTCGCGCAAGCAGCTGTTTTCCCGTCTGGACCGGGAACTCAAGCAGGTCATTGGCAACCCTGCATACGAGGCGCCACGCAGCCTGCTCAAAGAGCTGCTATACGTGGTCGCGCTGGCGGACACCCATGGGCCTATCGCCAGCCAGGTCCGTCAGGTGTTCTCGCTGGGTTCGCTGCCGTTCACCGACCACCTGCTGGAAGATGAATCCCAGCGCCTGGCCGGCCCGGGCCAGGCCGTCATGCGTTCGCTGTCCTCGGCGATCCGTGAGGAACTGGCGAGCTTGAAGGATCTGCTGGATCTGATCGAGCGAGGTACCGCCCAGGCGGAAGCCTACTCGAACCTGCATAACCTGCTCGGGAAGATGGCCAAGACCCTCGGCATGGTTGGCCTTTCATCTGCGGCCAGCACGCTGCAGGCGCAGCTGGGCGACGTGTCTGGCTGGAGCCTGGAGCATGCGCCGGAACCGCATGTCATCCAGCGTCTCGCCGATGCCGTGCTGTATGTCGAGAGCATGGTCGCCAGCCTCGAGCGTGGCGATCGACGCGATACCAAGCCTCAGGTCGCCCGACCCGGAATGGAAGCGGAAGCCTTTGCCAATCACCAGCTCACCGAAGCGTGCATCGTGGTAATCGATGAGGCGACCGCAGGCCTGGCGCTGGCCAAGCGTGCGATCACCGCTTATCTCGAGTCCAACGGGGAGAAATTGCACCTGGCCAACGTGCCGTTCAGCCTGCAGGCCGTGCGCGGCGGTCTGCGTTTCCTCGAGCAGGAGCGCGCGGCGGATCTGATCGGCGCCTGCGCTGATTTCATTCAAAAGCACATGCTCGAATCGAACCAGATGCCCCCCGAGCAACTGCTGGAAACTCTGGCCGATGCGCTGACCAGCCTGGAGTACTACCTTGAAGGTGGCGCGGTATTGCGACGTGACGACTCGCGCGTGAGCGTGCTTGATCTGGCCAGCGAGAGCGTGCGCGCGCTGGGCATGCCGGTAGCCGCCTGATGAGCTTGCGCTGGCAGGCGGCGCTGCTCGATCCCTCGATGGCAGGAGGCTGGGCGGTGGTGCACTGCCGGCAGCAGTTTCTGCTCGATGGCAACGGTGCGCTCTTTCCGCGGGACTGGCTCAAGCGCCTGGATCTGCCGCTGCTCAGCGAACAGGGTCTGGGGCACTTCGACGGAGAGCCGGTGTTTCTTTTCGAACTGGACTTTCCGGCCGATGTACCAGGCGCGCGCTGGCAGGGCCTGCGCCAGTTCATGCAGGAGGACGATCGCGATCTGTTCCGGCTCCTCGGCTATGCCACGCAGATCGGTACCTGGGTCAGCCAGCATCGTTTCTGTGGCAGCTGTGGCTCGCCCATGCAGGCGCGAGCCGGTGAGCGTGCCATGTACTGTCCAGCCTGTGGAGTTCAGCACTACCCGCGGCTTTCACCGAGCATGATCGTCCTGGTCACCCGTGGAGACGAACTGTTGCTGGCGCGCTCACCGCGTTTCGCGCCTGGTGTCTACAGCACGCTGGCCGGTTATGTTGAGCCGGGTGAGTCGGTGGAGCAGTGCGTCGCACGCGAGGTAAGAGAAGAAGTCGGTGTGGCCATTCATGCGCCGCAGTACATCGCCAGCCAGGGCTGGCCGTTTCCCCATTCCCTCATGCTCGGGTTCCACGCGGAATATGCCGGTGGCGATATCGTGCTGCAGCCCGAGGAAATCGAGGATGCCCGTTGGTTCGCCATCGACAACCTGCCGGCGTTGCCCGCGCGCCAATCCATCGCCCGCTATCTGATCGAGCTTTATCTGGCCCGTCGGCTAGGCCACCCCGAACCAGTGTTGCCAGGCTAGCCGCAGACTCATCGCCAGTACTACCAGAATGAATACCGGACGGATGAACCGCGAGCCACCGCGGATCGCCGTGCGCGCGCCGAAGTAGGCCCCTGCCATCAAGGCCAGCCCCATCCCAATGCCCAGCACCCAGGCGACGTGACCGCCGATTATGAATACTGCAAGCGCCATGGCATTGCTGACGAAATTCATCGTCCGCGCCACGCCGCTCGCTCTCAGCAGGTCGAGCGGGTAGAGCAGCATGCTGCTGACCGTCCAGAAGGCGCCGGTTCCCGGGCCGGCTACGCCGTCGTAAAAGCCCAGTGAAAGGCTCTGTGGCCATTGGCGTCTGCGGCCGATGACCACTGCATCGCTGGCTGATTTGGCCGGCATATGGCTGAAGAGCAGATAGATCCCGCAGGCAGAAACCACCAGCGGCAATAGCTGGTTAAGCCAGCTTGCCGGCATGAACTGCGCGACTACTGCGCCAACTGCGGCGCCGATCGCCGTGCCCGTGAGCGCTCGTCGCCACAGGCCCGGCTCGAATAGTCGGCGGCGATAGAAGGTGTAGCTGGCTGTGGCCGAGCCGAATGTGGCGCACAGCTTGTTGGTGCCCAGCACGAGATGCGGTGGTAGGCCGGCAGTCAGCAGGGCAGGAATGGTCAACAACCCGCCGCCCCCGGCGATGGCGTCGATGAACCCGGCAGTGAAAGCTACGGCGACCAGAATCACCAGCGTGGCAGGATCGAGCGCGAGCTCAAGTGCGAAGGGCATGCGGGCCTCAATAGGCAGAACGGCAGCGGAGGATAATGCGACTGGCCACGTCGGCGAAAGAGCTTGCTCGTATGACCGAGATCCACGTCCTGATAGACAAGAGTGTCAGCGCGTGATGGCCGTCCCATGCAGATGCTGGCTGCTCTGATTGCTCCTGCGGATAATGTCGCACCCAATTGAAAGGACGCATGGTTATGCAATATCTCGGGCTTGCGATCGTGATCGCACTGCTGGCTGTGATCGTATTGCTGGTCGCGCTGCGCTTGCTACTGGGGGGGCACTGGCTGATGGGATGGTTGCGCGGGACTTGCGGCTTTTTGGTCCTGTTGTTCGCCGGATTGATTGGCCTGATTGGCTACGACGTCAGCACCTACGCTGCGCTGCCTGACAAGAAGCCGCTGGTCACTGTGAGTTTCCACGCCCAGGGTCCGCAGCGTTACGAAGTCAGCCTGGAACAGGGCAACGAGACGCGAACGGTGATGCTGGAAGGTGATCTATGGCAGCTCGATCTCCATCTACTTCGCTGGAAGAGCCTGGCTGAGCTGATAGGTCTGGAGTCAGGGTATCGACTGGAGCGGCTTTCTGGGCGATATCTCGCCGTGGAGCAACAGAACATCGCCCGCCATGGTCGCGTTGTACTGAGCGAGAACCCTCTGGGCGTGGATATATGGGACGCGCTGCAGCTCGAACGCCGCGATCTGCACTTCCTAGAACCGCAAGTGCTGCGTGTCGAGTACATGCCAATCGCCGATGGGGCCGTCTATGCCGTGGAACTGACGCCTACGGGGCTACTGGCGAAACCGGTGAATGCCGCTGCGACCGAGGCACTGAAGAACTGGTGAGCGAGGGCAAACAAAAAAAGGGAGCCGCTTGGCTCCCTTTTTTTTGCGGCGGGAACGATCAGGCCAGATAACCACCGTCGACGTTTAGTGACACACCGGTGGTATAGCTGGACGCGTCGCTGGCCAGGTAGAGCACCGCACCGGCCATTTCGCTCGGCTGGGCGACCCTGCTCAACGGGATTTGCTGCAGTGCCATCTCCAGGATGGACTCGTTCTTGACCAGTGCTGAGGCGAATTTGGTATCGGTCAGGCCTGGCAGCAGCGCATTGCAGCGAATCCCGAACTGCGCGCATTCCTTGGCGAAGGCCTTGGTCATGTTTATCACGGCGCCCTTGGTGATCGAGTAGATGCCCTGGAAGTTGCCGGGTGTCACACCGTTGATGGAAGCGACGTTGATGATGCTGCCGCCGCCGTGCTCGCGCATCAGCTTGCCGGCTTCGATGGACATGTAGAAGTAGCCGCGGATATTCACGTCGACGGTTTTCTGGAAGGCCGAAACATCGGTATCCAGCACGTGGCAGAACTGGGGATTGGTCGCCGCATTGTTGACCAGGATATCGAGGCGGCCGAACTGTTCGCGGATCTGGGCAAACACTGACTGGATCTGTTCCATCTCGCCGATGTGGCAGGCGACCGGGGTCGCCTTGCCGCCTTCAGCGATGATCGCGTCGGCTACCGCCTGGCAGCCTTCGATCTTGCGGCTGGATACGATCACATGGGCGCCTTGCTGCGCGAGCAGTTTGGCGATGGCTTCGCCGATACCGCGGCTGGCGCCGGAAACGAAGGCGATCTTGCCGTCTAGGTCGAACAGGGTGGTCTTGGACATGGTCGTTCCTCTTTTCTTGTTCGGTCCTGTGGCGTGCCACAGGGTTAGGATAGCTTCAGAGCGTCGATTGCCCGATCACTTGCTGCGCCTTGTGTTCGAGCAACTTGTTCATGTGGATGAATGAGGCGAAACGCTGGTCCTGGGTCTGACCGTGATAGAAGCGGTAGTAGATCTGCTGAACGATTCCAGCCAGGCGAAACAGGCCATAGGTGTAGTAGAAATCGATGCAGGGAATCTCGATGCCGGCTCGTTGCGCGTAGTAATCGACGAAGCCCTGCCGGGTATGCATGCCGGGCAGATGACTCGGTTGGCGACGCATTGCCTGCATTGGCTGGGGATCAGCGGCTTCGATCCAGTAGGCCAGCGTATTGCCCAGATCCATCAGCGGATCGCCGATGGTGGTCATTTCCCAATCCAGTACGCCGATGATCTCCATCGGGTTGTCCGGGTTGAGGATGACGTTGTCGAAACGGTAGTCGTTGTGAATGATTCCCGGCTTAGGGTGATCCGCCGGCATCTTGTCCTTCAGCCAGGCCTTCACCGCCTCCCAGGCGGGCGCATCGGGGGTGATGGCGCGCTCGTAGCGCTCGCTCCAACCCTCGATCTGGCGCTTCACGTAGCCTTCCGGCTTGCCCAGGTCGCCGAGGCCGCAGGCCTGATAGTCGACATTGTGCAAGTCGACGAACTTGTCGATGAAGCTCTCGCAGAGGGCACGGGTCTGGCCTTCATCGAGACTCAGTTCCGGCGGCAGCTCCGAGCGCAGGATGATGCCGTTGACGCGCTCCATCACGTAGAACTCCGCGCCTATCACTGAATCATCGGTGCAGTACACGTACGCCTTCGGGCAGTAGGGAAAGCCTTCGTTGAGCTGATTGAGAATGCGAAATTCGCGGCCCATGTCGTGGGCTGATTTGGCTTTGTGTCCGAAGGGAGGGCGGCGCAAGACCAGATCGCGATCGGGGTACTGCAGCAGGTAGGTCAGATTCGATGCGCCGCCGGGAAACTGGGAAATCTGCGGTGTACCGTTCAGGCCAGGGATATGCACCTTCAAGTATTGGTCGATGATATCGACCGGCAATTCCTCGCCTGCACGGACGCGGGTGGTTTGATCTGTAAGCGCCATTGTTATCCCTTCTACTTATGTTCGGTGCCCAAGATGATTCAGTAATCTAATGCTCGAGGTTGCGTAGACCAAGCGATGCGCGCTGTTATTGGCCGGAGTGTTGCTGGTTAATCAAGCTCCCTGATTCGTCCGCGTATGAATCGCTGGCATAAAAAAACCGAAGTCTGAGACTTCGGTTCCTTTGCATCTCAGCAATCAGCTTTCGCCTCAGGCTGGGAACAGTTCGCTGAGCTTCATGGCCAGCATCATGTCGCCTTCGGCGCGCAGCTTGCCGGCCATGAAGGCCTGCATGCCGTCGGTTTCGCCGCTGACGATGCCCTGCATGGTTTCGCTGTCCATGATCAGAGTGACGTTGGCGTCGCTGGAATCGCCCTGCTGCAGATCGCAGGTGCCATCCTTGACCACCAGGTAGTAGTTTTCGGCATCAGTGATGTTGAACTGGAAGACCAGATCCAGGCCGGCAGCGGCGCTGGGGTTGAACTTCGACTGCATGCCTTTGAAAGTCTCGGCGACGTTGCTCATGAGGGTTTCCTTTTTGGTCGTTATGGGTACACGCAGCTTTTGGCCGCTTGGGGCTGGGCTCATCTATGGGTGACGAGCTCCGGATTCTTCAGGAGTTGCAGGTGCGCATGGCTGTTGAACGAAGCCAGTGCGACATCCCGATCACGAAATTTCAACAGGCTGAGCGAGGTGTTGACGATCTGCCAGTTCATCTCGAACGCCTTGATCGGCGGCACGCCTATGATCAGTTGCAGCAGCGCGGTGATAGTTCCACCGGAGGTGAAGATGGCGATACGGTCGCGTTTGCCGGCTTGATCGAGAACGCGCTCCAGGCCACCACGTACACGGTCGAGAAAGTGCTGCCAGCTCTCCAGTTCGTCCTTCTCATGCTCACCGGATATCCAGCGATGCACTACATGGGTGAACAGGCGCTGAAAGTCGGCACGATGATCGGCTGCGTTGCGCAGGATGTGCATCGCATTCGGCTCCACCTGGAGCAGGTCGGGAAGATGCGCGCGGATAACCGCATCGGCGTGAAACTCATTGAAGGCAGCATCGACTTCAAGCTCAGGCTGAGCGCCTAGCCTCGCCAGCGTGGCGCGGGCGGTATCCTGCTGGCGATCCAGCTCGCCGCTCAGGCATCTATCGAAAGACACATCGAGTTGCGCCAGGTAGTCACCCAAGGCTTCGGACTGGCGATATCCCAGCGGGGACAGCACGTCGTAGTTTTCTGCGCCGAAAGACGCCTGACCATGCCTGATCAGGTAGATACTGCCCATGCTGCTGCTCCGGCCGGCACTGTTTTTCGCGAGGGTAGGGACATCGTTCAGGAGTGTCAACGATAATTCGAACGTTTGTTTGAATCGCTCGCGCTGGCTCCGCTACAGGCCCGCCGGTATGCTGGCGGCATGCCGCCGAAGGTAGTTTGTCGGCGACCGGAACTCATCGAGGGGGATACGTGGAATTTATTGTCGACTATGCCAGCTTCCTGGCAAAGACCGTTACGTTGGTCGTGGCGATCGTGATCGTGCTCATCGCGCTGGCTTCGATGCGGCGGGGACGCAGCAAACAGAGTGGTGGGCACCTCGAGGTGCACAAGCTCAACGAATTCTACAAATCCATGCGTGAGCGCCTGGAGCAGGCCGTGATGGAGAAGGACGCGTTCAAGGCATTGCGCAAGCGCGAAGCTAAGGCGGCCAAGCAGAACAAGAAGGCCGAGTCTCCAGCTCGAGTCTTCGTCCTCGATTTCGATGGCGATATTCGCGCATCTGCAGTAGACAACCTACGCCACGAGATCACCGCATTGCTGACTATGGCGACGCCGCAGGATGAGGTTGTGCTGCGCCTGGAAAGTGGTGGCGGCATGGTCCATGGCTATGGCCTGGCTGCCTCGCAGCTGGTCCGCATTCGTGATGCCGGCGTGCCGCTGACCGTCTGTGTCGACAAGGTCGCAGCCAGCGGCGGCTATATGATGGCCTGTATCGGCAATCGCATTCTCACCGCACCGTTCGCCATCCTCGGTTCAATTGGCGTGGTGGCACAGCTGCCGAATGTGCATCGACTGCTGAAGAAGCATGATGTCGATTTCGAAGTGCTGACTGCTGGCGAGTACAAGCGCACGTTGACCGTGTTCGGCGAGAACACCGAGAAGGGCCGCGAGAAGTTCCAGGAAGACCTGGAGACGACCCACGAGCTGTTCAAGAACTTCGTCGCGCGTTACCGGCAGAACCTGTCGATAGATGATGTGGCGACCGGTGAGGTATGGCTGGGCATTGCCGCGTTGGGCAAGCATCTGGCAGACGAGCTCAAGACCAGCGATCAGTATCTCGCCGAGCGCGCTCAGGAAGCGGAACTGTTCCAGTTGCATTACATACAGAAGAAAAGCCTGCCCGAGCGCTTCGGCATGGCGGCCAGTACGGTTATGGAGCACGGCTTGCTGAAAGGCTGGAGCCGGCTGAACGAACAACGTTTTTGGCAATGACAAGGGGAACCGCATGAGCAGCTTCAAGGCACTACAAGTCAGCGAGACGACCGAGGGTCGTTTCGAAACCCGTATCGTCGAACGTACTACCGACGAGCTGCCAGCCGGTGAGGTACTCATTCGGGTGCATTACTCCTCGCTGAACTTCAAGGATGCGCTATCGGCGAGCGGCAATCGCGGCGTGACCCGCTCATTTCCCCATACGCCAGGCATCGATGCCGCGGGTGTCGTGGCTTCGTCCAGCGTTGGTGAATTCGCCGAAGGCGATGAGGTGATCGTCACGGGCTACGACCTGGGCATGAACACCGCCGGTGGCTTCAGCCTGTACATCCGCGTTCCGGCGGCCTGGGTGATCAAGCGCCCGCAGGGGCTTTCGCTGCGCGAGGCAATGATCCTCGGCACGGCCGGGCTGACCGCGGCCCTCTGCGTCGACAAGCTGGAACAGGCGGGTCTTGAGCCAGGCGAAGCGCCCGTGCTGGTCACCGGCGCGACGGGTGGCGTTGGCAGCATAGCTGTGGCTCTATTGGCCAGTCTTGGTTACAAGGTTGCGGCGGTCACGGGCAAGGCTGATCAGGCGGACTTCCTTACTCGCCTGGGGGCTAGCCAGATCGTCGAGCGCGCCGCACTGCAGGCTGGTGTGGAGAAAGCGTTGCTCAAGGAACAATGGGGCGGGGCAGTGGACACCGTTGGCGGAGACATCCTGTTCAACGTGGTGAAGTCGCTACAGCGAGGTGCCAGCGTGGCCTGTTGCGGGCTTACCGCCGGGACGCATTTCCAGGCCAGTGTGCTGCCGTTCATTCTTCGCGGCGTGAATCTGCTGGGTGTTGATTCGGTGGAGATCCCGCTGGTAGTCAAGGCTTCCATGTGGGACAAGCTATCGCTGCAGTGGAAGCTGGCCAATCTGGACGACCTCTCGCAGGAGGTCGGGCTGGAGGAGTTGCCGACGGCGATCGAGCGCATTCTGGCCGGCGGCCAGGTGGGTCGAGTGCTGGTCCGCGTGGACTGAATTCCACACGTGCTGGCTTATCGCCGCGATAGTGGCAATGAATTTCCTCGGTAGCGTTAATTGGCGGAATCTAGCGCCACTCCTGATCGCAACCGAGGAAATGGTTCATGAAGAAGCTTGCCGAAAAGATCAAACAGATCGCAGCCGGAAAAAAGGCCGATGTAGTCACCACGCCGGTCGAACACCCCAACTTCTGGATGTATCAATGAAGCAATGAAAAGCCCGCCAATAGGCGGGCTTTTCATTTGTCGCAATCGACCGGGCTGGTATCAACCCTGGCGACGGCGGAACAGCGGGCGCTCATCGTCGGCCGCGGCCTGATAGGTCACCGAAAAGTCCTTCAAGCCTTCCAGCGCGTCGACCGGATCCCGATCGGCGCGAATGGCGAACGCATCGAAGCCGCAGCGACGCATGTAGAACAGCTGGTCCCGCAGCACATCGCCGATGGCGCGGATCTCGCCTTTGTAGCCGTAGCGCTCGCGCAAAAGGCGGGCACTGGAGTAGTGGCGGCCGTCGGTGAAGCTAGGGAAATTCAGCGCGATGACCTGGAAGTGCGCCAGGTCGTCTGCGATGTCCTCGACCTGCTCGTTGGCATCGAGCCAGACCCCGAGGCCGCCGTCGCGGGCTTTCAGCGCATGGGCATGGTCCAGCCAGAGATGCAGCGGCACGATCAGATCGTCGCTGTTGCACAGGTCGTCGAGCGTCTGTTCCTTGGGCAACAGGTGCCAGGTCTCATCGACCAGTTGATAGTTCTTAATGATTCGCTGCATAGACGCGCTCCTTGAAGGGATCAATGCCGATGCGGCGGAAAGTATCGATGAACTGCTCATCTTCGGTACGCTGCTCCACGTAGACGGTGATGATCTTCTCGATCACGTCGGGCATCGCATCCTGGGCGAAGGATGGGCCGAGGATCTGGCCGAGGCTGGCGTCGCGGCCGGAGCTGCCGCCCAGCGAGACCTGGTAGAACTCGGCGCCTTTCTTGTCCACGCCTAGGATGCCGATGTGGCCGATATGGTGATGGCCACAGGCGTTCATGCAACCGGAGATGTTCAGGTCGATGTTGCCCAGGTCGAACAGGTAATCGAGGTTGTCGAAGCGACGCTGGATGGCCTCGGCGATCGGGATCGACTTGGCGTTGGCCAGCGAGCAGAAATCGCCGCCCGGGCAGCAGATGATGTCGGTCAGCAAGCCGATGTTCGGCGTGGCCAGACCCAGCTCGCGCAGTTCGTGCCACAGCTCGAACAGCCTGGCCTGCTCTACGTCCGCCAGGATCATGTTCTGCTCGTGGGAGTTGCGCACCTCGCCAAAGCTGTAGCGATCGGCCAGATCGGCGATGGCGTCGAGCTGCTTGTCAGTGACGTCGCCAGGGGCCACGCCGGTACTCTTCAGCGACAGCGTCACGGCGGCGTAGCCGGGCTTCTTGTGCGCCACCACGTTGCGCTGGCGCCAGCGGCCGAAACCGGGATGTTCGGCGTCCAGCTGGGCGAGGGCGGTGTCCTGATCCTGCAGAGCCTTGTACTGCGGATCGACGAAGAACTTGCTGACGCGCTGCACTTCGGCTTCGGTCAGGGTGGTGGGGCCGTCTTTCAAGTGCGCCCACTCGGCGTTGACGCGCTCGGCGAACACTTCAGGCGTCAGCGCCTTGACCAGGATCTTGATGCGCGCCTTGAACTTGTTGTCGCGGCGGCCGTAACGGTTGTAAACCCGCAGGATGGCATCGAGGTAGCTCAGCAGGTGCTGCCACGGCAGGAATTCGTTGATGAAGCTGCCGACGATCGGCGTCCGGCCGAGGCCGCCACCGACCGAAACGCGGAAGCCCAGCTCGCCTGCATCGTTCTTCACCGCTTCCAGGCCGATATCGTGCACTTCGATCGCAGCGCGATCGCTCACTGCGCCGTTGACGGCGATCTTGAACTTGCGCGGCAGGAAGGCGAATTCGGGGTGGAAGGTGGACCACTGGCGGATGATTTCGCACCAGGGCCGCGGGTCGATCAGCTCATCACGAGCCACGCCGGCGAACTGATCGGTGGTGGTGTTGCGGATGCAGTTGCCGCTGGTCTGGATGGCGTGCATCTGCACGGTGGCCAGCTCGGCAAGAATTTCCGGCACGTCTTCCAGCTCGGGCCAATTGAACTGCACGTTGGTCCGGGTACTGATGTGTGCGTAGCCCTTGTCGTAATGACGTGCGATCTCGGCCAGCTTGCGTACCTGGGTGGAGGACAGTAGCCCGTAAGGCACGGCTACGCGCAGCATCGGCGCGTAACGTTGGATGTACAGGCCATTCTGCAGACGCAGCGGGCGGAATTCTTCATCAGCGAGTTCGCCAGCCAGGAAGCGGCGAGTCTGGTCGCGGAACTGCCGGACCCGATCCTCGATGATGTGTTGGTCGTACTGATCGTAAACGTACATAAATGTCCTGTTTTCAGGCTGTCTACAGCATTCGCGCGCACGGCCGCGCACCCATTAAGGGAGGGCGGCACGATACCAGCTCGTGGTTATACGCAAAAGTGATGTTTGGGAATATGTTTAGAACCAAACCAAGCCAAATGGACTTATAACCCGCTGCCCTTGAGCGACGCACAACAGTGGTCTTAACTGCCTCAAAGAAGCTGTCGATATCATCGAACCGCTAGAGGAGAACTTCCGTGAGAAACGAACAGCGCGACAGTGTGGTGGACGCCGCGGCTATCTTCAGTCTGATCATGCTCGCGGTGGGCACCGCGATCTTCTGGGTCAGCCATCAGTAGTAAAAGCTCAGCTCCCAACCAGATAGAGCACCAGTTTCACCAACCCCAGGATCACCAGCACGAACAGAACGGTGAAACCCACGCCGAGAATGATGAAGTGGCTGGGTTTTCCATGGCTGAAATCCCGGGCTCTGTTCTTGCCGCTCTGTACGCCCAGTGCCGCAGCCAGAACGCTGCTCAGCATTTCGCGAAGCGTCAGAGTCTTTTCCTGATCGTCTTTCATTGGTGTCTCGGACATGACTGCCTCCAATCGCGGTTTCTCCGGAGTCTAGTCGTACAAAGGCATTGCCAGCGCAAAGACTTGATGCGGTAAAGAGAGCCGAGCGAGGCGAGCGCACAGGCTATTTTTGAAATACAGGACCGGCTGTACTACAAACCGGTCCGTCGCATTACTCTGCCTTGATGGAGATTTTCTTCGTGTTGTCGGCGGTGCCCGGCTGCTTGGGCAATGACAGACGCAATACACCCTTGCCGAACGTGGCGTCGATCTTGTCACGGTCTACGCCTTCGGGCAGCGCGAAACTGCGTTGGAAGCTGCCGAAGGATCTTTCGGATAGGTGGTAGCCGTCGCGTTCCTCCTTATGATCCTGGCGTTTTTCACCCTTTATGATCAGGCTGTTGCCAGCCAGCTTTACCTCCACATCCTTCTCATCCAGTCCGGGCAGTTCGGCTGTGATCTCGAACGAGTTTTCCTTCTCTACAACGTCCATCACCGGCATCCGATTGGGGCCACCCTGCCACAGGGGCGAGGTTTCCAGACCATGGCGGCTGAAGGGTAGATGCCAGGGACGTTCAAAGTCGTCGAAGAGCCGATCCACCTGTCGGCGCAGGGTGTCGAAGGGTCGCCAGGGCTCCTGAGACGCCGAAGGCACGTTTTTCTCGTTCGTACTGACTGAAGGCTTTTTCGAAGTATCGTTCATTTCGCAAGCTCCTCATTAGCTAGGGAAGTTCAAAGAAGGACTTTGCTCTGCCAGCTGCAGGACTGCGGATTGAAGCGGATCAACCAATACCCCACTATCTGTGCGTCATTTAGAGTAGTGCAGGGCTCTGGTCTGCGCACGGTCAGATGGAGCGTTTGGAGACGCTCAGATGCTCTCCTTCAGCCAATCCCAAAGCCCTAGCGAGAAGCCCGGGAAAAGATTGATCCCCAGCGCTGACTTGAGCACGTACAGGATCACCAGCCCTACCAATGCAGAAAACAGCAGGAACAAGGTCGCCAATGCAGCCTTGGCCATCAGCGAGAGATTTTGCTGGGGACGCGTCAGGTTTCGCTTGTTGCGACCGGCGACGATCGCGAAGTAATAGCGGTCGCGCCACACCTTCACCGTACCGCGCAGATCGACGCGGTGCTTGACCCATGACCGTGCGCCGAACACCCCACGCAGGGCATCGAGCTGCTCTTCGCTGAAGGATTCACGCAAGTGCTTGGGCAGGCGCTGTTTCAAACCACGGATGAACGGGTCCTGATCGACCGCCGCATCCGAGTAGGGTTTAGGGTAGGGCGTATGTTCTTCGTCTGCTTTGGGTGAGTTCATTGCGGGGTCGCTCCGGAAAGCGCGTCAGAGCGCGGCGAGAGTGGTGTGCAACTGACTGAAGTTTGGACGGCCTTCTGGCTGCTCTGACATGCACTGATTCTGTAGCTCGAACAGAGTGTGCCGATGCGAATCGTTTTCGAGGTCTGGGCAGCGTTGCAGCAACTCTTCCAGCAGACAACCGAAAGCGCGCGATTCGATGCGCTGCAGCGCTTGGCCAGTGGCACTCTCCGGCTCGAAGAACGAGGCAGCGCCGAAATCGCTGAGCAGGCATTCGCCCGTTGGGTCGACCAGCAGATTATGGGCGTACAGATCGCCATGCAGGATGCCGCGCTGATGCAGGTGAGCGACCGCCGAGGCGGTGCCACGGGCAATCCGCAGCGCCTGCTCCACGGTAAAGGTTCGATCCTCGGCGTAGCAATCGCGTGTGCAACTGACCAGCGACGGCGGACCAGCCAGTGGCTGGAAAGCCGGCTCGACCAGATCCATCAGCAGACCCGGCGTTTGGCCCGGCGGACCAGCCAGCGGCCCGGCAACATCGATCAGGTTTGGATGGGCGCCAGCGGATACGCAGGCTGCCATCTCGCTGTGGGGCAGGCCGTCGCTGGTGACATGGCCCTTGAAAAGCTTGGCGGCCATTTGCTTGGGCGACTGTCCGCTCGGCTGCCATGCGGCACGGTAGATGATGCCCGACGCACCCTGGCCCAGTTGCTCGTGCAGGACGACCTGTTCGCGCGGGATCCCCGGTAGCGAATGACGAGCGAGACTCATCGCTTCGCTGGTGTCGCTGAAGGGGTTGCCGGCAGCGGCCAGCCAGCTGAGTCGCGGCAGTGTCAGCAACCACTCGGGCAGCGCTGGCAGGCGGTTGGCGGCGATGCGCAGCAATTCCAGGTTGACGCAATTGGCCAGCGAATCCGGCAGCGAAGACAGCTGGTTGCCAGCGAGCATCAGTTTCTGCAAGTGGCGGCAATTGCCAATCTCGTCAGGCAACGCTTGCAGCTGGTTGTCGGTGAGGATCAGCCAGCGCAACGCCGGCGGCAACGCGGCGCCAGGCAGATGGCGGATCTGGTTGGCCTTGAAGCCGATCATCTCCAGCTGCTCGCAGTCGCCGAGGCAGCCCGGCACCTCGGTGAAGAGGTTGTCCGAGCAGAACAGAATGCGCAGCTTGCGCAGGCGGGACAGGTCGGACGGCAGGCTGTTGAGTCGGTTGCCGGAGAGATTCAGTACTTCCAGCGTATCGGCGAGAGCGAAGATCGACTCGGGAAAATGCTGCAGGTCGGCCGAGAGATCGAGACGGCGGATTCCTGTCAGTTCACCACGTTCCAGTTGTTCCAATGTGTGCATGCGGCTTGCGCTTTCCTTGCTGTATGAGGCCGGGCGGGCCATCAATCGTATTGCGCTGGGACAGTGACTGCGGCTTGCGGGTTCAGGCCCCGCGATCAACGCGT
This sequence comes from Pseudomonas sp., assembly GCA_032105665.1. GTDB lineage: Bacteria > Pseudomonadota > Gammaproteobacteria > Pseudomonadales > Pseudomonadaceae > Stutzerimonas. The sequence goes on from DAMCQE010000004.1 coordinate 64,006, forward strand.
CGCTTGCGATCGAGCACCTGCTCGGCCCGGGCGCGGAGCTGGCCGCAACCGCCATCGATGTCCTGGCCGGCGGAGTTGCGTACCTTGGTCAAAACGCCGCGGCTGTGCAGGTAACGCACGATCTGCACGATGCGCTCGCCATCGGGACGCTGATATTCGTCATCTTCCAGACTGTTGTAAGGGATCAGATTCATCACCGCGTACTTGCCCTTGAGCAGGCGCAGGATGCCATCCATCTCATCCTGGTTGTCGTTGATGCCCTTGAGCAGTGTCCACTGGTACTGGATCGGGAATCCGGTCGCGCGGGCGTAGGCCTCGCCGAGGTCGACCAGTTCGTCGGGTGCGATCTGTGGCGCCCGCGGCAGCAGGGCCTGACGCAGCGCCGCATCGGTGCTGTGCAGGGACAGGGCCAGCGCCGGCTTGACCCGCTGCTGCGGCAGGCGCTCGAACACGCGCATGTCGCCGACGGTGGAGAACACCAGATTCTTGTGGCCGATGCCGCCGTCCGTGCCGAGTAGGTCGATGGCCTCGAGGACGTTGTCGAGATTGTGCGCGGGCTCGCCCATGCCCATGAACACTACCTTCTTCACCGGGCGGAAGCGTCGGGCGAGGGCAACCTGGGCGACGATTTCGGCACTGCCCAGCTGACGCAGCAGTCCGCTCTTGCCGGTCATGCAGAACACGCAGCCCACCGCGCAGCCGACCTGGCTGGACACGCACAGCCCGTCGCGCGGCAGCAGGACGCTTTCCACCATCTGCCCATCGGCCAGCTCCACCAGCAGGCGCGCCGAACCGTCGGCCGCCGGATGTTCGGAACGCAGCCGCGCCAGTCCGTAGATCTCGGCGCTCAGCGCCGGCAGCCCTGCGCGCACGCTCAGCGGCAGGAAGTCCTCGGCCTGTTGCTGGCGTCGGCCGACATCGAGCGGCAGGCCCTTGAGCCAGGCACGGGTCATTCGCCCGATGTGACGGGGCTTGGCGCCAATCTCGGCGAGGCGTTGCTGCAGGTCTGGGATTCGCATAGGGCGCGCATTCTATCCGGGGTCACGCGGTGAAGCGACGGCAGAACGGCACGATGCCGACCAGCAGGACGGCGAGCAGCGCGAAGGCCATGCCCAGCGAGCTGAAATGCGCGACCACGCCCATCATGGCCGGGCCGGCGAGGACTCCGGCGAAACCGATGGTGGTCGCCACGGTAACGGCCAGCTGCACCGGCATGCCGTCCTGCCGGCTCAGGGATGAAATCAGCACCGGCGAGACGTTGGCGCAGCCCAGCCCGCACAATCCGTAGCCGATCAGCGCCACGGCCCAGTGCTCGGCGGCCAGGCTCAGGCCGATGCCGAACGCAGCGAGCAACCCGCCAAAGGCGATGACGCGGGCCGTGCCGAGTGCATTTACCAGCGGGCCGCCAGCGAAGCGCGCGATGGTCACCATGAGGGCGAAGGCTGCGTAACCCAGGCCGCCTTTGGCCACTTCGAGGCCTTTCTCACCGGTCAGGTAAAGCGCGCTCCAGTCCAGCACGGCGCCTTCGGCCAGATAGACGACAAAGCACATCAGGCCTACGAGCAGCACCACGCCTGTGGGCCGCACGAATGCGAAGCCGCCGCCCGGCGCACGATTCGGCAGAAAGCCGCGGGCCAGGCCGAGGTTCGCCGCAACGATCAGCCCAATCATCAGGAAGCTGCCGATCTCCGGCGCCAGGCCGAGGGTCAGCAGGCCGGTGAGCATCAGTGCGCCGCTGATGGCGCCAAGGCTGTACATGCCGTGGAAGTTCGACATCAGTCGACGGCCGACCGCAGTCTCCACCAGCACCGCTTGAATGTTCATGATCACGTCGATGACGCCCAGGCTGCCGCCGAAGCAGAACAGCGCCAGAGCCAGCAACAGCATCGAGTCGGTCAGGGCCATGCCGGCCAGCGCCAACGCCAGAAGCACGACGCTGCACAGCTGCACCGGGCGAATGCCCCAGCGGCTTACCAGCACGCCGGACAGTGGCATCCAGGTCAGCGAGCCGACGCCGATGCAGAGCAGCAAAAGGCCGAATACTGCATCTGTCATCTCGATGCGTTCGCGTACATAGGGCACCAGCGGCGCCCAGACGGACAGGCCGAAGCCGGCCATGAAAAAACCGCAGCGGGTTGCGTTGCGCACGATAGGGGCGTCGATCTGAACGGTGTTACGGACCGCAAGCATGGGCGGCATTCCTCGATGAACTGGGTTGGCGATGGGTTGAGTGCGCGGCGAGCCGCGTTTCACCACAGGGCCAGCAATCCGGTATCGAAGAGAAACAGCAGTCGGCTTCCCGCGGGCAGGCTTGAAGAGCAGGGGCGTGACGTGCTGGACATGGAAGGAGGGTAGCAGTTGGATAGGTGCACAGAGGATACACAACCCGAGCTACTGAACAACCCGCGCGTAGGCCTGCGCACCATGGTGCGCCTCCCGCGTGGCTACAACCGGTCCGATTCGACGGGTGTGCATGCTATCGTTGGCCGCTTTGCCGCCATGTGCGCTGTCGGAGCAGTCGATGAAGTTCATACACCAGCGCGAGCACCTCAACGAGGACGACATCGTCGTCATCGAATGCTCGCAGACCTGCAACATCCGTCTGATGAACGATGCCAATTTCCGCAGTTTCAAGAACGGCGGCCGGCACACCTACCATGGTGGGGCGTTCGATAAGTTCCCAGCGAAAATCGTCGTGCCGAGCACCGGCTTCTGGAACATCACCATCGATACGGTCACCCGGCGTCCCATCAGCGTGACGCGCAAACCGAACCTCAGTCACTCGATCAGGGTCATTCGACGGTCCCCCTCGCGTCTGTAATCGCCCAATGGGCTGCGAGGCAATTCACCGGGAGCGAGCTTTTGAACCGCAGCCACCATCCGCATGCCATCAACACCAGCCTTGGCAACCACATGCCGGAGACGCGCATGAGCGATAGCCGTGGCGGAACCACCCGCGCGCATCTGGGCATGCTGCTCTGGGCGCTATTTGTCGGGTTGTCGTTCCCCGCGGTGGGTTTGCTCACTGACGGGTTGCCGCCACTGCTGCTGACAGCCATGCGCTTCAGCATTGCGGCATTGGTTCTGGCGCCGCTGGCCTGGAGCCAGAGCGAAGGGCGACCGGGCTGGCGCCCCCTGTTGCTGTACGCCGCCATGGGGCTATGCCTGGCGGGCTTTTTCGGCACCATGTTCTGGGCTGCCCATCGGGTCAGTGCGTTGTCGATGGCGACGCTGTTCGTCAGCGTACCGCTACTGGCTTACTGCCTGGGCCGCGGGCTTGGTGTCGAGCAGCCAGCCGGCCGTCTGTTGGCTATCTTGGCGCTTGGCGCGAGCGGGGCGCTTGGGCTGGCCTGGGCCGAGAACGGTGGCGATTTCTCCGGCATGCAGCTCGGCCTGGGCGAGCTGGGCTTCTTCTTCGGTTGTGTCGCGTCGGCGTTGTACCCGGTGCTCAGCAAATGGGGGTTGGCGAACGGCACTTTGCCGCGGCAGGCGGGTTTGCGCACCTTCTGGAGCCTGATCGCCGGCGCACTGCTGATCGGCCTGATGGGCTTTATCTGGGAGCGACCGGCGTCGCTGCTGCGCATGAACCTGCTGGATCTGCTGCTGGTGACCTACCTCGGTGTTTTTTCCAGCGCCATGACCTTCTTCCTGCAGCAGCGAGCGACATCCGTTCTCACGCCCGGTGCGGTTACGGCCTACAGTTACCTGGTGCCCTTTGTTTCGATGTTGCTGCTGTTCTTCGATCAGCCGGCGCGCATGGGTGTGCACTGGTTGCCGGGTAGCCTGTTGGTCGTGCTTGCCATCGGCCTGTTGTTACGTCGTGACCGCCAGCCATAGGGCTTGCGGCCAGTCATTCGCCTAGCAGAGCGCGGGTGTGGGCGATCGCCTGCCTCTCGCGCTCGGTCCAGCCGCCGCTGACCTCGACGAAGGGCTGGCCCCGCTGCACCAACCAGCTGCGACATGCCTGGAAGAAGTCCATTCGTTCGCTGAGATCAGGCTGACAGCGCTGACCGTCGCCATGCCACTCGATTCCCTCGGGCGAGAGCAAAAGATGTTGGTGGTAATCCCGCGCCAGCAGCTCGTCCTCGAGCCAGGCGGGGCAATCGCCGAACAGCGTATGACTCCAGAGAATGTTGCTCAGAAGATGGGTGTCGAGAATCAGCAGATGCGGTGCCTGAATTCTCGCGGCGTCTTCCCAGTCCAGCTGGCCACGGGCAATCGCAGGAATGTCGGCAAGCGTCGTGTCGCGTTGCGTCTGCTCGATGTAATGGCGTACGTACTCGCCCACCATCATTCCGCCGAATGCGCGCATCAGCCGCTGTGCAAGCCAGCTTTTACCGGTGGACTCCGGACCGGTGAGCACCAGCACCTTCATCGCGTCGCCACCAGTGCAGTGCGCCACTCTCGTAGCCCCATGATTGCGAGCCCGGTGAACAGCGCGTAGAGGCCGGCCGTCAGCCAGTAGCCCTGATAGCTGAAGAAGCCAATGAACAGCACATCCACGACGATCCACAAAACCCAGCACTGCAGCCGTTTGAGTGCCATCCACAGCTGTGCGAGCAGGCTGAATGCGGTGAGTGCGGCGTCGATCCAGGGAAACGCAGCCTCGGTGAAGCTCGCCATGGCGCTGCCGAGCAGCAGGCTGCCGAGCGCCGCGCAGGCGATGCCTATAGCTACCTCGCCCGGGCTGGCTCGGCTCACCTGCCTACCGTGTTCGCCTGCGGCACCTCGTGTCCAGGCCCACCAGCCGTAGAGCTGCATCCCAGCGAAAACGCTATGCAGCAACACCTGTGAATACAGCCTGGCGTCGAGGAAAAACCATGCGTACAGCGACACCATGCCCAGCCCGATCGGCCAGCACCATGGGTTCTGGCGCACCGTCAGCCATACGGCGATTACGCCAAGCAGCGAGGCGATCAGTTCGAGAGACGACATGGTGTGCAACCGGGCTTGCAGGCGAGGGGCGCGATCATAGCGGACGTATCCGCCAATGGCTGCATGTTGTGAGGCGCGCCAGGATTGAACGACGCCGGTATCGGCTGCTCATTGTTGAGGCGAGGGCGCAGCGGGAGGCTGGCCAGGTGTTGAACAAAGCCCCGAGGTAATGGAATCGATCCTGAGTTACCCAGGCAATGGCTGGTAGTCGCGGTGGCTTGCGAATATCGGACTGCTTATGAGTGATGCCGGAGCGCGGCGCGGCAAGAATCGCAATATTCAATTTCTCCGTGGGCTGGTGATCCTGATGGTGCTTGCTATATCGAACGGCCGCTGATGGAGGGTGCGAACAGTGGCAGCCGCCGAAGAAGGGACGACTGAGAGTTCAATAGCCGTCGCCCGCGCAGGGAGAGGCGGCTAGAGGTGCGTTACTCGTCCTCGCCGCCGATGGCACTGAGGCACTGCAGTCGATGCGGGCCTTCCAGTAGCCAGCTTTCGCCATCGGGGTGGCGCTGGGCTTCCATGATCTGGTTGTAGCTGAACTGCCACTGGCGGCGTGTGCGGCCGTCGACCAGATCGATCGTCAGCAGGATGCCTTCACTGGCGAACGGCTGATTGGCTTCGGCCGCGGCGTCGGCATCGTCGAGCAGCGCCTCGTTCAGCGCGAACTGCCAGGCATGCAGGTCGTCGATGATCAGCATGTCGGCGGTTTCGAGTTCGTCGATCAGCAGCGGTGTTTCGGATGACATGGTGCAAGCTCCATTGAGCGGAACGACGGCGGGCGTTCACAAGCGCCCGCCGCGGGATCAGTTGTCGTAGCCCAGGTTCGGCATCAGCCAGCGTTCGCTGACGGCGATGTCTTCGCCCTTGCGCTGGCTGTAGCTTTCCACCTGATCCTTGTCGATCTTGCCGACGGCGAAATACTGCGCCTCGGGATGGGCGAAGTACCAGCCGCTGACCGCCGCGGTGGGCAGCATGGCGTAGTGCTCGGTGAGGGTGACCTGGCTGATGCCGTCGGCATCCAGCAGCTGGAACAGCGTGCCCTTCTCGGTGTGGTCCGGGCAGGCCGGGTAACCGGGGGCAGGGCGGATGCCCTTGTACTGCTCGCGGATCAGTTCCTCGTTACTCAGCCGCTCGTCAGGCGCATAGCCCCAGTAGTGCTTGCGCACCTGCTCGTGCAGCCATTCGGCACAGGCCTCGGCGAGGCGGTCGGCCAATGCCTTGACCATGATCGAGTTGTAGTCGTCGCCCTTGTCCTGATAGGCCTTGGCCAGCTCCTCGGCGCCGATGCCGGCGGTACAGATAAAGCCGCCTACATAGTCGGTGATGCCGCTGTCCTTAGGTGCGACGAAATCGGCCAGCGACAGGTTCGGCTTGGCGTCCGGCTTGATGGTCTGCTGGCGCAGGTGATGCAGGGTGGCCAGCTTCTCGCCGTTGTCACCGTACACTTCCAGGTCATCGTCCTGGACCTGGTTGGCTGGCCAGAAGCCGAACACCGCACGTGCGCGGATCAGCTTCTCGTCAACCAGCTTTTTCAGCATGGCCTGGGCATCGTTGAACAGCGAGGTGGCCGCTTCGCCAACCACCTCGTCCTCGAGGATGCGTGGGTACTTGCCGGCCAGGTCCCAGGCGATGAAAAAAGGCGTCCAGTCGATGTAGTCGACCAGGGTGCGCAGATCGATGTCTTCCAGCACCTGGCGGCCGGTGAAGCTCGGTTTGACGGGGGCGTAGCCGCTCCAGTCGAACGGCGGCTTGTTGGCGATGGCATCGAGGTAGCTCAGGCGTTCGGTGCGCGCACTGCGGTTGGCGGTGCGCTCGCGGATCATCGCGTACTCTTCGCGGGTCTTGTCGACGAACGCCGGCTTGAGTTCCTTGGACAGCAGGGTGGTGGCCACGCCGACTGCACGCGATGCATCGGTGACATAGACCACTGCATCGTTGCTGTACTGCGGGTCGATCTTCACCGCGGTGTGCGCCTTGGAGGTGGTGGCGCCGCCGATCATCAGCGGCAGGCTGAAGCCCTGGCGCTGCATTTCCTTGGCCACATGAACCATTTCGTCCAAGGAGGGGGTGATCAGCCCGGAGAGGCCGATGATGTCGCACTTCTCGGCGATGGCGGTCTGCAGGATCTTTTCCGCCGGCACCATCACGCCCATGTCCACCACGTCGTAGCCGTTGCAGCCCAGTACTACGCCGACGATGTTCTTGCCGATGTCGTGCACGTCGCCCTTGACGGTCGCCATGAGGATCTTGCCCTTGGCTTCCGGCTTGTCGCCCTTTTCCGCCTCGATGAAGGGGATGAGGTGTGCCACGGCCTGCTTCATCACGCGGGCGGACTTGACCACCTGGGGCAGGAACATCTTGCCCGCGCCGAACAGATCGCCCACCACGTTCATGCCGCTCATCAGCGGGCCTTCGATCACCTCGATGGGGCGTGCGCACTGCTGGCGGCACTCCTCGGTGTCCTCCACGATGAAGGCGGTGATGCCCTTGACCAGCGCGTGCTCGAGGCGCTTGTCCACCGGCAGATTGCGCCATTCCTCGGTCTCGGCTTCCTTGACCGAGCCATCGCCCTTGTACTTGTCGGCAATCTCCAGCAGCGCCTCGGTGCCGCCGGCGCTGCGGTTGAGCACCACGTCCTCGACCGCGTCGCGCAGCTCCTTCGGGATCTCGTCGTAGATCTCCAGTTGGCCGGCGTTGACGATGCCCATGGTCAGGCCCGCCTTGATCGCATGGAACAGGAACACCGAGTGGATCGCTTCGCGCACCGGGTTGTTGCCGCGGAAGGAGAAGGACACGTTGGACACGCCGCCCGAGGTCAGGGCATAGGGCAGGTTGTCGCGAATGAAGGCGCAGGCTTCGATGAAGTCGACGGCGTAGTTGTTGTGCTCTTCGATGCCGGTGGCGATGGCGAAGATGTTCGGGTCGAAGATGATGTCTTCCGGCGGAAAACCGACGTCGTTGACCAGAATGTCGTAGCTGCGCTGGCAGATTTCGCGCTTGCGTGCCGCGGTGTCGGCCTGGCCGGCCTCGTCGAAGGCCATGACCACCACGGCGGCGCCATAGCGCTTGCACAGGTGGGCGTGGTGTTTGAACTGCTCGACGCCTTCCTTCATCGAGATCGAGTTGACGATGCCCTTGCCCTGAATGCACTTGAGGCCTGCCTCGATCACTTCCCACTTCGAGGAGTCGATCATGATCGGCACGCGGGAGATGTCCGGTTCGCCGGCGATCAGGTTGAGGAAGGTGACCATGGCCGCCTTCGAGTCCAGCATGCCCTCGTCCATGTTGATGTCGATCACCTGGGCGCCGGCTTCGACCTGCTGCAGGGCGACTTCCAGGGCCTCGGTGTAGTTCTCCTCGCGGATCAGGCGGGCGAACTTGGCGGAGCCGGTGATGTTGGTGCGCTCGCCGACGTTGACGAACAGCGAGCTGCGGTCGATGGTGAACGGCTCCAGACCCGAGAGTCGGCAGGCCTTGGGGATGTCCGGAATGACGCGCGGCGGGTATTTGCTGACAGCCTCGGCAATCGCCTGGATGTGAGCAGGCGTGGTACCGCAGCAGCCGCCGATGATGTTGAGAAAGCCGGAGGAGGCGAATTCCTCGACCACCGCGGCCATCTCTGCCGGGCTTTCGTCGTATTCGCCGAAGGCGTTCGGCAGGCCAGCGTTGGGATGCGCGGAAACGAAGGTTTCGGCCTTGCTGGAGAGCTCTTCCAGGTATGGGCGCAGGTCCTTGGCGCCCAGAGCGCAGTTCAGGCCCACGGAGATCGGCTTGGCGTGGCGCACCGAGTTCCAGAATGCCTCGGTGGTCTGCCCGGACAGCGTGCGGCCGGAAGCATCGGTGATGGTGCCGGAGATCATGATCGGCAGTTCGACACCTTCGTCTTCGAACACCTGCTGCACGGCGAAGATGGCCGCCTTGGCATTGAGCGTGTCGAAGATCGTTTCGATCAGGATCAGATCGGCGCCGCCCTCGATCAGGCCGCGCGTGGCCTCGACGTAGTTCTCTACCAGCAGGTCGAAGGTGACGTTGCGATAGCCGGGGTTGTTGACGTCCGGGGAGATCGAGCAGGTGCGGCTGGTCGGGCCGAGTACGCCTGCGACGAAGCGCGGACGGTCCGGCGTTTCGGCGGTCTTGGCGTCGGCCACTTCACGCGCCAGGCGTGCGCCTTCGACGTTCAACTCATACACCAGCGATTCCATGCCGTAGTCGGCCTGAGAAACTTGGGTAGCGTTGAAGGTGTTGGTCTCCAGGATGTCGGCGCCGGCGTCGAGGTAGGCCTTCTCGATTGCCTGGATGATATCCGGGCGGCTCAGCAGCAGCAGGTCATTGTTGCCTTTGACGTCCTGCGGCCAGTCGGCGAAGCGCGCGCCGCGGTAGTCCTCTTCCTCCAGCTTGTAGCTCTGGATCATGGTTCCCATGCCGCCGTCGAGAATCAGGATGCGCTCTTTGAGCGCTTGCTGAAGGGCCTGAAGACGGGAGCTGTGAGTGGACATGGGGACTACCTGAAAAGCTGGGACAAAAGAGTGCGAATGATAGCAAAGCTGCATGCTTTTTTAGCCTTCGCGCTTTTGCATGAAGATTATTCAGGTTGGGAGGCGTTGGCCGTGACCCGGCAGAGGCGAATAGAATGCGCGCTCATCTCAAGGCGTTCGATGCATGTCATTTCGTTTCTGGCTCGCTTGCCTTCTATTCCTCTCGTTCACCGCTGCGCGCGCCGAAGCCCTCTCTTATCAGCGTGATATCCAGCCGATATTCACCGCCAAGTGCGTCGCTTGCCACGCCTGTTATGACTCGCCCTGCCAGCTCAATCTCGGCAGTGGTGAGGGCGCATCCCGCGGCGCGAACAAGCTGCCGGTATACAACGGCGTACGGGCAAAGGCCCAGGAGCCCACGCGCCTGTTTCTCGACGCCGATCACGACGCCGCGTGGCGGCGCAAGGGCTTCAATTCGGTACTCGATGGCGAGGGCAACCAGGCCGCGCTGATGGCACGAATGCTCGAGCTCGGTCGCAGCCAGCCGCTGACGCCCAATGCCAAGCTGCCGTCGGCGCTGGAGATCGGCATCGGCCGGGAAAACACCTGCCCGCTGCCGGATGAATTCGACCGCTACGCACGACGCAACATGCATGGCGGTATGCCTTTCGCCGTAACCGGGCTGAGCGATACCGAGTACGCACTCCTGCAGCGTTGGCTGGAGCAGGGCGCGTCAGTCGAGGCGAGTTCGCCGCCCGAGCCTTCGGCAACCGAATCCGTGCAGATCGACGAGTGGGAGCGCTTGCTCAATACTCCTGGTGCACGCGGCAATCTGGTTGGCCGCTGGTTGTATGAGCACCTTTTCATCGCGCATCTGTACTTCGAAGGGGAGGGAGGCGGTCGTTTCTATCAGCTGGTGCGCTCGCGCACGCCCAGTGGCGAGCCGGTCGACGCCATTGCGACGCGACGGCCGAACGATGATCCGGGTACCCGGTTCAGCTATCGCCTGCGACCGATTACCGACGTGATCGTGCACAAGACGCACATCACCTATCCACTCAGCGCTGCGAAGCTGGCGCGGGTCCGTTCGCTGTTCTTCAGCGGTGACTCGACGGTGGATGCCATCCCCGGTTACGGCGCAGATCACAGAGCCAATCCGTTCAAGACTTTTCAGGCTATTCCTGCCGAGGCGCGGTACCAGTTCATGCTGGATAACGCCGAGTATTTCGTCCGCACCTTTATCCGCGGGCCGGTGTGCCGCGGGCAGATCGCCACGGACGTGATTCGCGACAACTTCTGGGTGTTCTTCCAGGACCCGCAGCACGATCTGTACATTACCGACCGGCGCTATCGCGAACAGACCACGCCGCTGCTGGCGATGCCCGGGCAGTTCGATGAAATGGGCGACCTGCTTGCGTTCTGGAAGAGCTACCGGGTCAAGCGCAACCACTACGAACAGCTGCGCATGAATGCCTATGCGGGCAAGCCCGCGCAGTGGAAGCAGATCTGGTCCGGCAATGACAATGCCTTGCTGAGCATCTTCCGCCAGCATGACAGCGCCTCGGTGCGCAAAGGGCTGATCGGCGAGATTCCGCAGACGCTCTGGTGGATGGACTATCCGCTGCTCGAGCGCACCTACTACCAACTCGTGGTCAATTTCGACGTGTTCGGCAACGTCTCCCATCAGGGTCAGACACGGCTTTACTTCGACCTGATTCGCAACGGCGCGGAGCTGAACTTCCTTCGGCTGCTGCCGGCCGCCTCACGCCAGGCCATCCTCGATGGCTGGTACGAGCAGGGTGGGCAGCTGAAGCTGCTCTTGGCCTACACCTCCATCGACGATTCGACACCCTCGCTGCTGACGCTGAACAGGGCTGATCCGAAGCGCGCGTTCGCTCGAGAGATGCTGGCAAGGTACGCCGGCATCAACGCAGCCCCCGATCCGATCAACCGTTGCCAGGGTACCCAGTGCTACCGCGCAGGGCAGCCCGCGAGCCTGCAAGGCGCCGAGCAGGCGCTCAGTCGTCTGACCAACCGACTCGCCGGAGGCTTGCCGGCGATCCAGCATCTGCCGGAAGCCACGCTGCTGCGCATCGAGTACGACGGCGATCGGCGTGAGATATACAGCCTGCTGCGCAACCGCGCCCACAGTAACGTCGCCTTCATGTACGGCGAGTCGCTGCGCTGGCAGCCGAGGTTGGACACCCTGACGGTGTATCCAGGGGTTCTCAGCAGCTATCCGAATTTCCTCTTCAATGTGCCTGCCGCCGAGGTGCCGGCATTTGTCGCAGCACTGGAGGAGGTCAGGGCGAGTGATCAGCTGGAGCGCCTGGTCGACCGCTGGGGCGTGCGGCGCAGCCATCCGCGTTTCTGGGATTACTTCAACGATCTGACCCGCTATCTCGAAGAAACCGAGCCACTGGAAGCGGGCGTACTGGATATGAATCGCTACGAAAATCTCTGATTCGCCGCGAGCGGCGACTGCGGCCGGAACTCGACCACGTTTAACCCGACTAAAATACTAGGACTTAACCGCGGCAGTGGTTTGGCGTACACTGCGGCGCATGTCTGCGAGGAGTTCCCATGAGCGCGATCACCATTACCGAAGCTGCACACGATTATCTGGCCGACCTGCTCGAGAAGCAGAACACCACTGGCATCGGCATTCGCATCTTCATTACCCAGCCGGGCACCCCGTATGCTGAAACCTGCATCGCCTACTGCAAGCCGGGCGAGGAGAAGCCTGACGACATTGCACTGGCGCTGAAGAGCTTCACGGCATGGATCGATGGCACCAGCGAACCCTTCCTCGAGGATGCACTGGTCGACTACGCGACCGACCGGATGGGTGGCCAGCTGACCATCAAGGCGCCGAATGCCAAGGTGCCGATGGTCAATGAAGACAGCCCGATGAACGAGCGCATCAACTATTACCTGCAGACCGAGATCAATCCGGGCCTGGCCAGCCATGGCGGGCAGGTCACGCTGATCGATGTAGTCGAGGAAGGCATCGCAGTGCTGCAGTTCGGCGGTGGTTGTCAGGGCTGCGGACAGGCGGACGTCACCCTCAAGGAAGGTATCGAGAAGACCCTGCTGGCTCGGATTCCAGAGCTCAAGGGCGTGCGCGACGTGACCGATCACACCAATCGCGAGAACGCCTATTACTGATGCGAAACAGCCCGTCGGAGTAGCACCGCCGGGCCGCTCGGCAGTTTTTAAGGTGAAATGCCACTATTTTGCCTTCATGGCGCGCACAGCGCGCCTTTCCTGCGATAAGCTCTCGTGCCAAGGTTAATCGGGCAACGAGAGCTCGTACCACATGTCTGACATTTCCCTGTTGATCTGCGATGACTCCGCGCTGGCGCGCAAGCAGCTTCTGCAAGCGCTGCCTGCCGGTTGGCCGGTCGACGTCAGTCAGGCGGCCACCGGCCTCGAAGCGTTGGAGCAGGTTCGCGAGGGTGGCGTCGACGTCCTCTTGCTCGACCTCACCATGCCCGAGCTGGATGGTTATCAGGTCCTCGCGCAGCTGCGCGAAGAACGGCTGCAGTGCAAGACCATCGTGATATCCGCCGACATTCAGGATGAGGCCGTGCGCCGTGTCCTGGCCCTCGGCGCGCTGGCTTTCATCAAGAAGCCCGCCGATCCGGTGCACCTGCATCAGACGCTGGCGAGCCTTGGCCTGCTGGATGATGTCTCGCCTCTGATCGCTAGGGTTGCCGGGGAAAAGATCGGTTTTCGCGATACCTTTCGTGAGGTGGTCAACATCGCCATGGGGCGGGCTGCGGCACTCCTGGCGCGAGTGCTGGGTGTGTTCATCCAGTTGCCGATTCCCAATGTAAATATTCTCGAAGTCGGCGAGCTGCATATGGCGCTGGCCGATGCGGCGCGTGGCGAGAAGTTGACTGCTGTCTGCCAGGGCTACATTGGCGGTGGTATCGCAGGCGAGGCGCTGCTGCTGTTCCATGACTCCGAAGTGGCCGACATGGCACGCCTGATGCGGCGGCAGGACTACCTGGAGATGGAGATGCTCCTCGATCTGTCGAGCCTGCTGATCAGCGCATGCCTCAGCGGAATCGCCGAGCAGATCGAAGTGGTGTTTTCCCAGGGGCACCCGCAGGTGCTGGGGCAGCACGCATCGATCGACGAGCTGATCCGGCTCAATAGCGCCCGATGGAAGAAGACCCTGGCGGTCGAGATCAGCTACAGCCTGGAAGGGCACGATATCCACTTTGACCTGCTGCTGTTGTTCACGGAAGATTCGGTCGAGCTGCTGACCCGCAAGCTTGCCCACCTGATGGATTGAGCATGAGCAATTCCGCCGAGTTGAACGAGCTTCACTGGTTGCTGGCGATCGTCCAGAGCATCGACGTGGGCGTCGTCGTGCTGGACCGCGACTACCGTGTCGAGGTCTGGAACACCTTCATGGAAAACCGTTCCGGCTTGCAGCCGGAGAATGCGCGCAATCGGTCGTTCTTCACGCTGTTTCCCGAAGTCGATGAAGACTGGTTCCGCCGGAAGGTGGAAAGCGTGATGACCCTCGGTACGCCATCTTTCACCATCTGGGAGCAGCGCCCTTATCTGCTGCGCTTCAAGAACTACCAGCCGATCACCGGGCTGGAAGACTTCATGTACCAGAACACCACGCTGCTGCCTCTCAAGGGCGTCAACGGCAGCATCGACCAGGTGTGCCTGATCATCTATGACGTCACCGATGTCGCCGTGAACCGCCGCCAGTTGCAGGCGGCGAATGCCGAGTTGCAGCGCCTGTCCAGCACTGACCGGCTGACTGGGCTCTACAACCGCGGACACTGGGAAGAGATGCTCCGCATGGATTACGCCCGTCATCGCCGCTATGACAGCCAGGCGGCTTTGGTCATGTTCGATATCGACCACTTCAAGGCGATCAACGATACCTATGGACATCAGGTAGGCGATACCGTGATTCAACAGGTCGCGGAGCTGATTCGCGAGAATCTGCGTGATTCGGACGTGGCTGGCCGCTACGGCGGTGAAGAGTTCGTGGTACTGCTACCGGATACCGACAAACAGGGTGCGATGACCTTTGCGGAACGCTTGCGGCATGCGGTAGAGAGCCGCGAGGTTCAGCACGAGCAGCACCGCATTCGCTTCACCATCAGTCTGGGTGTTGCGGACCTCAGCGTCCCCACCCACAGTCATGCGCAACTGATCGAATGGGCCGATTCGGCGCTCTATGCCTCGAAGGCGGCCGGTCGCAATCGCGTCACCCTGCATCAGCACTAGCGCTTCAGCCCGCCGCTTTGCGGAGAAAAGCCAGCAACGCAACCTCTTCGGCGCTGAGCCACTTGCGTTTGCGCGCGGCGCGCACATCAGCCAGCTCGCCTGCGCTGAAGGCTTGCAGAATCGCCGGGTGGATGTAGCACTGGCGGCAGACCGCAGGGGTGTTGCCCAGCTGGCTGGCGACCTGCTTCACCGTCTCGACCAGATTCTGCTTGGCGACGGATTCCGTGGATGCGTCCAGCTTGCGTAGCCGTTCCAGTGCCAGCGCGCTTCCGGCCCAGGTGCGATAGTCCTTGGCAGTGAAGTCGCGACCGGTCATCTCGCGAAGATAAAGGTTCACGTCGTTGGAGCTGACCGCGCGGCGCTGACCATCTTCATCCAGGTACTGAAACAGCTGCTGGCCCGGCAGCTCCATGCAGCTGCGCATCAGCCTGGCCAGCCGACGGTCGCGCAGGGTGACTTCGTGCTCCACGCCGCTCTTGCCTCGAAAGTGGAAGCGGATCGAGGTGCCTTTGATATCCACGTGACGCGTACGCAGGGTCGTCAGCCCGTAGGATCGGTTGTCCCTCGCATAGCGCGAGTTGCCGATCCGGATCAGGGTCGACTCTAGCAACATGACCACCAGGGCCATGACCTTCTCACGCGCCATGCCGGGTCTAGCCAGGTGTTTTTCCAGATCGCGGCGCAATTTCGGCAAGGCTTCACCGAACTCGAGCATTCGTTCGTACTTGTCGCTGTCGCGAATCTCTCGCCAACGCGTGTGATAGCGGTATTGCTTGCGGCCACGGGCGTCGCGCCCGGTCGCCTGAAGATGCCCTTGAGCATCCGGACATATCCAAACGTCACGATAAGCGGGTGGAATCGCCAGCTTGTTGATGCGACGAATTTCCTCCTCATCGCGAATGCGCTCGCCGTCCGGCTCGAAGTAGACGAACTTGCCGCGCAGTCGCCTGCGGCGGATGCCCGGCTGGGAAGCATCGACGTAATGCAGGTCCGGCGGCAGTGTTGGGCACAGCAGCGTACCGGTGTCGCCGGTCTCATCGGCAGGAACGGGGCGAGTGCCCTCGGCCAGAGGCACCGGGTCGTCCATCAGGGTGTCGTTGCGCATGTATGACCGTTCCCGCTATGGCCTCGCCGGGGTAGCTACCGGCGAGGCTTTTGAATGGGCTCAACTGTCCTTTTCGTTGCTGTTGCGCATCAGCAATCGAATGGCTGCGACCAGCTCGTCGATGGCTTCGCGATAGAGCTCGGGTTTGGCTTCGGTTTCAGCCTGATCGGCATGTTTGCGCGCGGTGTCGAGGTGATCGTTGATCGATGAATAGTCGCCAAGCATGGTGTGCTCCTGCAGCAGTGAGTAGAAAAGGCGTAACCAGGAAGCGGGTTCCGGCGCCTCTAACAACTGACCGGCCAGCAGGATGGCGGTTCTGACCGTGTATCAGCGCGATCTCTGTGTGGAAAGCGCCTTCGACCAGGTTGGATTGGAACACCGCGGGCATTGTTGGCTTTGCTGGCTTTCCAGCGCCTGGGGGAAGCCGCAGCGGCTGCAGGCATACATGCCGGCCGCCGGCACTTGGCGGAAGACCGGCCGGTACTCCGGCGGGAGGACGGACAAACCTGGGCGTACCGCATGGTCCTCATGGAAGAACAGGCTGACGTTGCCATCGTTCTCGAGAATGCCGAGCCTGACCTGGCCAAGATGCTCGACCCCTTGCTGGCGCAGCTCCATGAAGAATTCATCGGCAGAAATGTTCAGGCTGTCGAGGCTGCGCAGCTCATAGATGCCATCGCGAATAATGGTGACTGGATGGCCTTCGAGCCAGGCTTCGAATCGCGGGCTGCGATTCATGAAGAACACGGTGAGACGGTACAGCGCCAGCAGGGTGGCGAACACCGCCGCCACCGGCAGCAACGGCACGTCTTCGTAGAATGAAACGTCGCCCGCAGCGGAGCCGAGGGTCAGGATGATCACCAGCTCGAACACCGAAAGCTGGCGAATGCCGCGACGGCCGCTGACCTTGAGAAAGACGAATACGGCAACGAAGGCCAGCAGCGCCCGCAGCGCGACTTCGGCGACGAACATCAAGGGAAATTCATGCAGAAGCATGCGCTGCATGTCAAAGGGGGTCATCTTGGATCGTCCTTCCAGGCGTTCGGTGCGATTTCTTCAAGTTCGGTAGCTGACGCCGACGTCCACACGGTCAGTGCGCGGCTGCTATCTCGAATTCCAGGTTAATTCCGTCACCGCTGCCGTCGCCCACCACCGAGCCGATTGCGGGCTTGTGGCTGACGGCTCGACCGTCATAGAAGTCGCTCAGGTGCCGCTGTGCGATTTCGCCTATATGCGTGATCAGGCCCGGCATCTGGGCATCTCGCGGCACGATGAAGTGCAGTGTGACGGTATGGGCGCCCGGCTCTTGCGCAAGGTCGGCGAGGCCGCAGCTTTGCCATTGATCGTTGACGTACGCTTCTGCACCTTTCATGAGCTTCTCCTGTTTCACGTGTTGCTGTTTAGGACCGTTAAACACGCGAATGGATCAGTAGAGCAGTTGGCGTAGCCGAATTCGGGGCATGAAAAAAGGCCTGGGGCACTGCCGCAGGCCTTTGTTCGTTGCAAGCCATGGTTACTCTGGCATGTGCCAGGGCGACAGATGCGCGCCGTCGCGGCTCAGCTGCGCGCGAGTCTGTTCCAGGGTTTCGCCGAGCTTCACGGGGTCGGTGAACACGCTGCTGGACATCTTGCAGCGGCCTAGCAGACGGGCCTCGTCGCGGTCGACGACGGTGATGCTGACTTCACCGTTTCCTTCGGGCAGCGTCCAGGCAACGCACTGGAAGGGCTTGAACGCGCGGTCGGTGATCAAAAGGGCTTCATTGATACGCAGCGGGGTGTGCATGGGGCATGTCTCTCTGTGTGATACCCAAAATACCTGCAGCCAAGCTCGTTGGCGTTGGCCTTACATTGCAGTTGATGTACCCAGAGGACTGACGAGTCACATGCGAGTTCGAAAAAATTTGAAGGGCTTTGCAATTAGCCAAAAGTATAACGTTGACGCCTGGTCGAGTCGGCTTAGTACTTTTGAGCTAACTCCCTGTAAATATTGAAAAACTTCGCAACGCCATGCGCAGCGTGAGGGAATCGGCGCGGGCCGCAAAAAAAATCCCGTGCGACAACCTGTCGCGACGGGAAATGTATCGAATCTCTAAGGGCGTGCTCCGCGATGGAGCGTGGGGCGGGGCGCCTGCTTCGTCGAAGTGCCTGCGGCCTGCTCATCTGGCGGGCCGCAGGCAAAGGGTTTATCAGACCTTGAACTGGCTCAGCAGACGATTCAGCTGATCGGCGAGTTCGCCAAGGCGCTTACCAGCTTCACTGGACTGCTCGGCAGCCAGGGTGCTTTCCTGCGCCAGCCCGGCCGCCTGGGTCACGTTCTGGTTGATGTCCTCGACCACGTGGGACTGTTGTAGCGTGGCACTGGCGATTGATGCGTTCAGGCCTGAGAGGTTGCGCAGCGCCTGGGCAATTTCGCCAAGGCTCTCGCCGGCCTGGCTGGCTTGCTCTACGGTGAGCTGGGAGGCGCGATTGCTTTCCATGATCACGTTTACCGCAGCGCCGGAGTTCTTCTGCAGGCGTTCGATCATGCTATGTATCTCGGCAGTCGATTGCTGCGTACGCTGCGCCAGCAGACGAACCTCGTCGGCCACCACGGCGAAACCGCGGCCCTGTTCACCGGCTCGGGCAGCTTCGATCGCGGCATTGAGCGCGAGCAGGTTGGTCTGCTCGGCGATCGAGCCGATCACTTCCAGTACCGAACCGATCTTGGTGGTTTCATCAGCCAGTGACTGAATCACGTCGACGGCCTGGCCGATGGTCGCGGAAAGCTCGTCGATCTGCTGCAGGCTCGTTTCGATATTGCGCTGACCCTGGCCCGCCTGATTTTCGGCGTTGCCGACTTCGCTGGAGGCATGCTCGGCGTTCTTCGCGACTTCCTGTACGGCGTAGGTGACTTCGTTGACGGCGGTGGCGACCTGCTCCATTTGCAGCATCTGCTGCTGGCTCTGCTCATGGGCCTGACCGGAAAGCTGACTCAGCGAACGGGAGGATTGGTCCAGCGCGCCGGCTGTCTCGAACAGCTGACCGACCACGGTGCGCAGTTTTTGGGTGAAGCGGTTGAAGTCACGGCCAAGGGTGCTCAGCTCGTCGTTGCCGGATACGTCCAGCGTACGCGTCAGATCGGCTTCGCCACTGGCGATATTCGCCATCGCCGACATGGTGTGGCGCAGGGGGCGCACGATGCTGCGGATCAGGATCGCCACCAGCACGGCCATGATTGCCGAGATAAACAGGCCGATCAGGGAGAAACGAGTCAGATAGTTCCAGAATTCCTGTTCGACATCGTCCACGTAGATGCCCGAGCCGATGATCCAGCCCCAAGGCTTGAACAACTGCACGTAGGAGATCTTCGGTACCGGATCTGCTTCGCCTGGCTTGGCCCACATGTAGTCGACCAGACCAGCCCCGTCCCGCTGGGCGATCTTGACCATCTCGTTGAACAGTTCCTTGCCTTCCGGATCCTTGATCTTCGACAGGTCCTGGCCGTCCAGCTTCGGCTGCATAGGATGCATGATCATGGTCGGGCCGAGGTCGTTGATCCAGTAATAGTCCTGACCGTCGTAGCGCAGCAGGCGGATCTGCTCCATGGCCGCCTTCTGGGCTTCACTCGTGGTCATGGCGCCACTGGTCTCCTGTGCCCGGTAGTACTCGAGCACGCCGGATGCAGCCTCGACTATGTTCCGAGTTGCCTCCTGCTTGCCACGATACAAATCGGAGCGGACCTGCTGAATCATCAGCATGCCGAGGATGAACAGCATGACGACGGCGACCACGGGGATCAGCCAGAGGCGCTTGCTAATGGGAACGTTGCGCAGCAGATTCATGAATAGGGCTCCTGATGGACTTTCTTATCGTTTTGTTCTGGCTGATCGGTGGGTCTGTCGCGCCGCTGTCGACCTTCTGAATGCGGTCGTTTCGCGGCACCCTGTATAGCTTTTCGGCCGCCCGTGGCTAAAAATGAGCCCCGTTTCGTTTGCAGAGGAATTTAGTTCTCTCGAACGAGTCAGAACAGCCGGCCAGATGGCTTTCTGACATATACCTTGGTTGCATTGAGTCGCGATGGGCTGCATCGCTTTAGGGGAATAGATGGATCTTTGGGTTGCGATTCAGGCGTTGATTCTGGGCGTGGTCGAGGGTGTAACCGAGTTTCTGCCGGTATCCAGTACCGGTCACCAGATCATTGTTGCGGACCTGATCGGTTTTGGTGGCGAGCGGGCGCTGGCCTTCAACATCATCATTCAGCTCGGGGCAATTCTCGCGGTGATCTGGGAGTATCGCCGCAAGATCCTGGACGTAGTGATTGGCCTGCCCAAGGAGTCTCAGGCGCAGAAGTTCACCTTGAACCTGCTGATCGCCTTCATGCCTGCAGTTGTCCTCGGTGTCGCTTTTGCCGACCTGATCCACGAATACCTGTTCAACCCCATCACCGTAGCCACCGCGCTGGTGATCGGCGGTGTCGTGATGCTCTGGGCCGAACGGCGTGATCACACCATTCGTGCCGAAACCGTCGACGACATGAACTGGGCACTGGCACTGAAAGTCGGCTTCGCCCAGTGCCTGGCACTGGTGCCCGGCACCTCGCGGTCGGGGTCGACCATCATTGGCGGCCTGCTGTTCGGCCTGTCGCGCAAGGCGGCTACCGAGTTCTCGTTCTTTCTGGCCATGCCGACCATGGTCGGCGCGGCGGTGTACTCCGGCTACAAGTACCGCGAGCTCTTTCAGCCGGGCGATTTCGCCGTGTTCGCGGTCGGATTCGTCACCTCGTTCATCTTCGCGATGCTTGCCGTGCGGGCGCTGCTCAAGTTCATCGGCAATCACAGCTACGCGGCGTTCGCCTGGTACCGGATCGGCTTCGGCCTGCTGATTCTGGCTACCTGGCAGTTCGGGCTGATCGACTGGGCCAGCGCCCAGGGCTGATCCATCGGCGGGATGTCGCGGCCTTCGCCCTGCTGATACAGCGCACACGCGCGCCTGGCTTTGCCATAGTGAGGCCTCCAGTCAGGAGGCCTCATGAACAGTACTGCGGACCATTTCCAGCTCGACCTGAACGGTATATCCCTCAGCCTTTATAGCGCCGGCCCGGAAGAGGGCAGGCCTGTTTGGCTGCTGCATGGCTTCCCCGAGTGTTGGTATTCCTGGCGCAATCAGATCGATTCACTGGTGGCGGCTGGTTATCGCGTGTTCGTTCCCGAGATGCGTGGCTACGGGCTCAGCGGCGCGCCAGTGGACGTCTCGGCCTACGATGTGCTGACGCTGTGTGGGGACGTTCGTGCGGCCATGGATCATTTCGGTCACCGGCAGGTGGCGCTAATCGGGCACGACTGGGGCGCAATGGTCGCCTGGTATCTCGCGTTGCTGGAGCCGGAGCGGGTCACCGCGCTGGTGACCATGTCGGTGCCCTTCGCCGGAAGACCGCGGCGGCCAGCGACCGAAATCATGCGCGAAGCCAGCGGTGATCGATTCAACTACATCCTCTATTTCCAGCAGCCCGGTCGAGCCGAGCGTGAACTGGATGCCGACATTGATCGTACCCTGCGCCTGTTGATGTATTACCAGGAAAGGAACCTGTTGCTGCAGAACAAGCCTGCTGACGGCACCTTGTTCGAGGACGACATGCAGCCGGGGCTGTTGCCCGACTGGTGCTCAGAAGACGATCTGGCGGTGTATCGGCAGACGTTCGCCGAGCACGGTTTTCGCGGTGCGCTGAACTGGTATCGCAACTTCGAACGCAACTGGCAGGTTACCGAGCCACTGCAGGGGCGCAAGATCACGCAGCCGACCATGTTTTTGATCGGCGACCATGACCCGGTTGGTGAACTCGAGGCCTATACGCTGAAGAAGATGCCGGAATGGGTGCCGGATCTGGAACGACACGAACTGGCGCCGTGTGGCCACTGGATCCAGAACGAACAGGCGGGGAGGGTGAACGCGCTGCTGCTGGACTTTCTCGGCAGGCGCTTTACCTAGCTGAAGCACCGCGCCGCGCGTTACCGGGAGTTGCCTATGAATCTGCAGCGCCCTCGATGAAGGCGCTGCGATACGCGGGCAGGGTGAGGATCAGACGATTACGCCCTGGCTGCGCAGGTAGTCGTCGTAGCTGCCGCTGAAGTCGGTCACGCCGTTCTCCGACAGCTCGATGATGCGGGTCGCCAGCGAGCTGACGAATTCACGGTCGTGGCTGACGAAGATCAGCGTGCCCGGGTAGTTCTCCAGCGCGAGGTTCAGTGCCTCGATGGATTCCATGTCGAGGTGGTTGGTCGGTTCGTCCATCACCAGGACGTTGGGCTTCTGCAGGATCAGCTTGCCGAACAGCATGCGGCCCTGTTCGCCACCCGAGATGACCTTGACCGACTTGAGGATCTCGTCGTTGGAGAACAGCATGCGGCCGAGGGTGCCGCGCACCAGCTGCTCGCCGCCCTGAGTCCACTGGCTCATCCAGTCGAACAGACTGACGTCATCCTCGAAGTCATGGGCATGGTCCTGGGCGTAGTAGCCGTAGTCGGCGCTTTCGGTCCATTTGACGCTGCCGCTGTCTGGGGTCAGTTCGCCAACCAGGGTGCGCAGCAGGGTGGTCTTGCCGATACCGTTCGGACCGATGATCGCCACACGCTCGCCGGCCTCGACGGTGAAGCTGAAGTTCTTGAACAGCTCCTTGTCGTCGAAGCCCTTGGACAGGCGCTCGACGGTCACTGCCTGGCGGTGCAGCTTCTTGGTCTGCTCGAAGCGAATGAACGGGCTGATACGACTGGACGGCTTGACCTCCGCCAGCTGGATCTTGTCGATCTGCTTGGCGCGGCTGGTAGCCTGCTTGGCCTTGGAGGCGTTGGCCGAGAAGCGGCTGACGAAGGTCTGCAGTTCGGCGATCTGCGCCTTCTTCTTGGCGTTGTCCGACAGCAGGCGTTCACGGGCCTGGGTCGCGGCGGTCATATATTCGTCGTAGTTGCCCGGGAACAGCCGCAGCTCGCCATAATCCAGGTCGGCCATGTGGGTGCAGACGCTGTTGAGGAAGTGGCGGTCGTGGGAAATGATGATCATGGTGCTGTTGCGCGCCGTGAGAATCGATTCCAGCCAGCGGATGGTGTTGATGTCCAGGTGGTTGGTCGGTTCGTCCAGTAGCAGCACTTCCGGGTCGGAGAACAGCGCCTGGGCCAGCAATACGCGCAGCTTCCAGCCGGGCGCCACGGCACTCATCGGGCCGAAATGCTGATCGAGCGGGATGCCGAGGCCGAGCAGCAGCTCGCCGGCGCGCGATTCCGCGGTGTAGCCGTCGAACTCGGCGAATTGCACCTCCAGCTCGGCGACAGCCATGCCGTCTTCTTCGCTCATTTCCGGCAGCGAGTAGATGCGGTCGCGCTCGGCCTTCACCTTCCACAGCTCGGTGTGACCCATGATCACCGTGTCGATCACGCTGAAATCTTCATAGGCGAACTGATCCTGGCGCAGCTTGCCCAGACGCACGTTGGGCTCGAGCATCACCTGGCCGGCCGATGGCTCCAGCTCGCCACCGAGGATCTTCATGAAGGTCGACTTGCCGCAGCCGTTGGCGCCGATGAGACCGTAGCGGTTGCCGCCGCCGAATTTGACGGAGACGTTTTCGAACAGCGGCTTGGCACCGAACTGCATGGTGATGTTGGCGGTGGAGATCAAGGACTTACCTATCAATGTATGTGGCGGCGTGCATCGCCGATCCGGCAGCAATACTCGGCGCTCCAGCTCGCAGCGAAGGAGCTGGTGATCCTGCAGTGTTGAGGAGAACGACAGCGACGGAGGCCGGCTGTCAGAACGAATGCGGGGATTGCGGCCGAGCGAAAGGCGCGCATTGTCGCATAGCTACGCCATCGGAGTAAGCAGGGCCGCACGCAGCGATCGAGGGATTGACCTTTCGCGGCGAAGCAGATGCGAATCGTTCCATTGACAGCGCCAAGCCAAACGGACAGCATTGTTACGATATAACGTCGTTACCTTTGAGCATTAGGCATGAGTGAGAAAGTCGGGGTATTGAAGTGGGTGGGTGCCGGAGCGGCATTGATGCTGGCGGGTGCGCCGCTGGCGGGCGCGCAGGAGGCGGCGGTGCTGGATTCGGTCGTCATCACTGCCGATCAGGAACGTGCCGACGGACCGGTGCAGGGTTATCGCGCCAAGCGCACGCGCAGTGCCACCAGGACCGATACGCCCATCGAGGAAATACCGCAGTCGATCAGCGTCGTCCCGGCCTCGGTGCTGGATGACCTGGACAGCCCGCGAGTGGAAAGGGCGTTGGACTTCGCCGGGGGCGTTGCACGGCAGAACGACTTCGGCGGCCTTACGATGTACGAGTACAGCGTCCGCGGGCTGACCACCAGCGAGTTCTACAAGGATGGCTTCAGCGTCAACCGGGGCTACATGAACCCGCCGGAGGCGGCGAGCATCGAACGTGTCGAGGTTCTCAAGGGACCGTCCGCCAGCCTGTACGGCCGTGGCGATCCGGGCGGCACCATCAACATCGTCAGCAAGCGGCCGCAGCTGGATAGCTTCGCCCGTCTCGACCTGAGCGCCGGGCGTTGGGATCGCTACCGCAGCGCGTTGGACGTGAACACGCCGCTGGATGAAGACGGCAACGTGCTGTACCGCATGAACATCGCCGTCGAAGACAACAAGAGTTTCCGCGACCATCGCGAATCCGAGCGGCAGTTCGTGGCGCCGTCCTTCAGCTGGGAGCTGAGCCCCGATACGCGGTTGCTGGTGCAGGCTGAGGTAGTGCGCAACCGGCAGACCTTCGACCGCGGGGTGGTCGCACCGGGCGGCAACCTGGGCCGGGTGTCCCGCTCGGCCTTCTATGGCGAACCCTCCGATGGTCCGATCAGCAACGACAACGAAACGCTGCAGGCCGAACTCGAACACGACCTCAACGAAGTCTGGACGCTGCGCCTGGCCAGCCACTACAAGCAGGGCCGGATGGATGGCTACGCGACCGAAGCGGCAGAGGTCGCAGCAGACGGCCGCACGCTGACCCGCAACCTGCGCTATCGCGACTATGACTGGCAGGACGCGATCACCCAGCTGGAGCTGCGCGGGCGTTTCGATACGGGCTCGATTGAGCATCAGCTGTTGATCGGCACCGAGTACGAGCGTTACGCCCTGAGCGAATTCATGCTGCGCTCCAACAATCTGCGCAACATCGATCTCTACAACCCGGTCTACGGTGCGTCGCTTCCGGCGTTCAATCCCGCGCGTACGGTCGACCGTAATGAGCTGGTGCATAGCCGCGCACTGAATCTGCAAGACCAGATTCGCTTTACCGACAAGCTCTTTGGCGTCATCGGCGCCCGCTATGATCATTACGAACAACGCCTGGACAATGAGGTTGCTGGCCGGCGCACCGAGCAGACCCACGAAAAGGTCACGCCGCGTGTTGGTGTGCTCTATCAGCTGGTGCCGGAGGTCGGGCTGTTCGCCAACGCCTCGCAGTCGTTCAAACCGAACAACGGTGCGGACGTCAGCGGCGCCACTTTCGATCCGGAAGAAGGCGTGGGTTATGAGGCAGGGGTCAAACTCGACCTGTTCGATGGCCGTTTGGGGCTCACCGCCGCAGCCTTCCATCTGACCAAGGAAAACGTGCTGACCAGCGATCCGGCGAACGACGGTTTTCAGATTGCCGCCGGCGAGGTGCGCAGCCGCGGGATTGACCTGCAGCTGGCCGGGCAGCTGACCGACGCGATTCGCGTGATCGGTGGCTATGCCTACGTGGATGCCGAGGTGACTCGCGACAACACCCTGGCCAGCGGCAGCCGGCTGCTCAACGTGCCACGCCATAGCGGCAGCCTGCTGACCACCTACGAATTCCTCGATGGCGATCTCAGCGGGCTCTCCCTTGGCGGTGCGGTGAACTACGTGGGTGATCGGGCAGGGCCGGCCGATAGCGACTTCGAGTTGCCGTCGTACACCACCGTGGATCTGCTAGCGCGCTACAAGGCGACGCAAAAGCTGACCCTCGGCGTGAACCTGAACAACGCCTTCGACCGGACCTACTACGAGCGTTCCTACAGCAATGTCTGGGTCATGCCGGGTGAGCCGCGCAACCTGAGCGTTAGCCTCTCCGTGGAGCTCTGAGTCTGTGCATCAGCGGGCGCTGTCGCCCGCTGATGTGGGCGTCCTACAGCCAACCTTTCTCCTTGTAATAACGCTCGGCGCCCTCGTGCAGTGGCGCAGTCAGTCCGACGCGAATCATGTCTTCGGCCTTTAGATCGGCAAATGCCGGATGCAGGCGCTTGAACCTGTCGAGGTTGTCGAACACCGACTTGACCAGCTGATAGACGACCTCCGGATCGGTCCTGCTGGTGGTCGCCAGCACGGCCTTGCCGCCAATCGACGGAATGGCGCCGTCCACGCCCGGGTAGAGCCCGGCGGGGATTTCCACTGCGCTGTAGTAATCGGCCTTGGCCAGCAGGCTGTCGATCTCTGCGCCCTGCACCGGAATGATCCTGGCCTTCACGTTGGTCAAGGCTTCCTGAATCGCACCGCTCGGATGGCCGACCACATAGGTGATGGCGTCCAGGTTGTTGTCACCCAAGGCGGAAGCCATTTCCGCCGGTTTGAGTTCCGCGGCCAGGGCGAAGCTGGCATTCGTCCAACCCTTGGCCTGCATGACTTCCTCGAAGGTGTCGCGACTGCCCGAGCCGGGCACGCCGATGTTCACCCGCTTGCCTTCGAGTCCGCTCAGATCGGTGATGCCGCTGTCGTTGCGAACGACCACGGTGAGAATCTCCGACTGCAGTGAGAACACTGCGCGCAGTTCGACCGCGCCTTCCTTGTCGAAGGGCGCCAGGCCCTGCAGCGCCTTGTGCTGATGGTCGGACTGGATGAAGCCGAAGTCGTACTCGCCTTTGTGCAACGACACGATGTTGGTCACGCTGCCCGCGGTCGAGGGTGCGTTGCATTTGATGGCGGGCTTCACCTCGGCACGATTGAGGAAGCGGCACACCGACTGGCCGGCGGTGTAATACACGCCGGTCTGCCCTCCGGTGCCGATGGTGACGAAGCGCTCCTGTGCCAGCACGCTGGTGCTTGCCAAAGCGCCGGCGAGTGCGCCGGCCAGGGTGATGCCCAGCAGGCTGTTACGGATCTGATGGTTCATTGCGGTTCCCTCTTTTGTTCGTATTTTGGGTAGTTGCACTGCGGTGTCGCCGGCGCAGGAACGATAGACCGCTGTGGTCAGGCGCGCGCGGCGATCACCATGATCTCGACCAGCACCTCGGGTGAGGCCAGACGCGCCTGCACCGACGCCCGCGCCGGTGCGCAGCCTGCTGGCAGCCAGTCGATCCATACCTCGTTCATGGCGGCGAAGTCGGCGTCGATGTCCTTCAGCCAGATCTGCGCGCTGAGCAGGTGCTCACGACTAGAGCCAGCGGCGGCCAGCAGTCGGTCGATCTTCGCCAGCACCCCGCGGGTCTGTCCGGCGGCACCCAGGCCGCGGTCGTCCGGGACCTGGCCGGCGAGGAACACAACGTCTGCATGAACGACTGCGGCGGACATGCGCGGATTGCTCTCGATGCGTTGAACGGTCATATCGGTTTCCTCTTTGAGTGTTCAGGCGGGCAGGCTCAAGCCGTCCAGGGAGACAGCAGGTGGTGATCCGCCGATTACGCTGGCGAGCAGGTCGGCGCTGCCACAGGCCAGGGTGAAGCCGAGGCTGCCGTGGCCGACGTTGAGCCAGAGATTGTCGAATCCGCTGCGGCCGATCAGCGGCGTACCTTGGGGCGTCGCGGGGCGCAGGCCTGCCCATTGCCGCGCGCGTTGGTAGTCGCCGGCCCCGGGGAAGGTAGCGCCAGCCAGACGTTGCAGGGTGGCGATGCGCTGCTGGTCGAGCCCCGCGTCCCAGCCGGCGATATCCACCATCGCCGCGACGCGCAGCTGGTCATCGAGGCGGGCGTAGACGACCTTGTTGTCGTAGTCGGTGACGTTGGTTTGCGGCACGCGGTCCTGGTCGGCCAGCCCGACGGTCAGGCTGTAGCCCTTGAGCGGGTAGATTGGCAGGTCGATACCCAGTGGCCTAAGCAGCCCGACGCTGCCGGTGCCGGCCGCGACTACCAGATGGTCGATGGCGATGTCATCGCGCCCGAGCACGACCGAGCGGACGCGCTTGCCTTCGGTGAGCAATGCGCTTACCGATTGGCCGGTATGCAGATGAAACGCAGGTGATGCCCGCAGTCGTCGCAGCAGTTCAGTGCAGAACAGATGGCAGTCGGCAACCTCGTCGCCGGGCGAATAGATGCCGCCGTGCAGCGATGCCGCCAACGGCGCCAGCGCCGGCTCGACGTCGACGCATTGCGCGGCGTCCAGCAGCCGCTGCCCAGAATCGTCGTCGATGGCCGCCGCGCCTTTGTGCAGGCTGTGCTGATCGCGATAAATCACCAGCTTGCCGTTGGCGCGCCAGGCGAAACCGTCCAGCCGGTCCTGCTCGCGCCAGCTGCGCAGGATCTGCTGGCTGTGCAGGGCGAGCCGCAGCAAATGAGCCGCGTTGCGCCGATTGACCGATCGCCGGCATGCCAGCAGGAACTGCAGGCACCAGCGCCACTGGTGCAGACTCGCCTGCGGTCGGAAGCGCAGCGGGGCATCGGCTCCGCGCAGCATCCAGCCAATCGCCTGCAGCGGCACGCCGGCATCGGCCAGGGGGGAAACGTAGCGATAGCTGAGCTGCCCGCCATTGGCGAAGCTGGTTTCCAGGGCAACATCGTCGCGCCGTTCGATCAGCACCACGTTGTGCCCCTGGCGCACCAATGAATAGGCCGTGGCAAGCCCGATGACGCCTGCGCCGATGACTGCTACCCGCATGCAACTGCTCCTCCGACTCTATCAGCGCAGCCTAGGCCGAGGGCAAGCGAGGCGGCCAATGAAAGGATGGAGCGCACCCATAACCTGCGGTTATGCTCGATTGACTGAAAGGGGTAAATGCATGCGGCTGCGTCATATCGAACTGTTCCAGGCGATCCTGCAAACCGGCAGCCTTACGGCCGCGGCCGAGCTGCTACATATCTCCCAGCCGGCGGCGAGCAAGATTCTCAAGCATGCCGAGCAGCAACTTGGCTTTGCGCTGTTCGACCGGGTGCGCGGCAAGCTGCAGCCCACCGCCGAGGCGCGGGTGTTGCAGCAGCAGACCGAACGCCTGGCCATCGACCTGCAGAATCTGCGGCGGCTTGCAGACAGCCTCGGCCGGGGCGAGGAGTGCGCATTGCGCCTGATCTGCACGCCGGCGCTGGCTCAGGCGCTGCTGCCACAGGCGTTGCGCGCCTGGCGCGAGCGATTTCCACGTACGGTCTGTCAGCTCGCCACGCAGCACACGGCGGAAATCGTCGAAGCCCTGTTGCTGCGTGAAGCCGATCTCGGGCTGACGTCGCAGGCGGTAGAGCATCCGGGACTGAGCAGCCAGCTATTGGCCGAGGGACGCATGCGCGTGATTGCGCCGCCTGGCTGGTGGCCGCCGGATGAACTGCACAGCCCGCTGCGGCTGCAGGCCTTGGCGGGTAAAGCGCTGATCGGCATCGACGCCCGCGATGCGCTGGGCAGCCTGTTGCGCGGCCACATCGAGGAGCTCGTTCCGCCGCCGCGCGTCGTTACCTGGGTGCAGACCTATCAGCTGGCGCGGCAGCTGGTGTCGTCGGGGCAGGGCGTGGCGCTGGTCGATCCGTTCACCGCGCTGGCCGCCACTGGCGGCGAGGTGCAGGCCCGTCTGCTCGAGCCGGCCATCAGCGTGCCGGTCTATGCGTTGACCCGTGTTCACGAGCAGCTGCTACCGGCGCAGGCGATGCTGCTCGAGCAGCTCGGCGCCCAGGCCGAGCGACTGCTGCAGGATGGGCACAACTGAGCGGTCGCGCGCTACCATGGCGGCTTTTGCGCCGGACGATCATGCACGCCGACTCGCCCCTTGAACGTTATCAGCAGGCCATCGTGCAAGACGGTTTCTTGCCCGACGCGGCTCAGCAGCGCGCCGTTGCAGGACTTCAGGCCTGTCATGAGGCGCTGATTTCAGGTGCGGATCTGCCGCTTGGCGTCTACCTATGGGGGCCGGTCGGGCGTGGCAAGACCTGGCTGATGGACCTGTTTCACGCAAGCCTGACGGTTCCGTCGCGGCGGCAGCATTTCCATCACTTCATGCGCTGGGTGCATATCCGGCTGTTCCAGCTCAACGGCACGGCTGATCCGTTAAAGGCCCTGGCCAAAGAGCTTTCGGAAGAAATTCGCGTGCTTTGCTTCGACGAGCTGTTCGTCGGTGACATCGGCGACGCGATCATTCTGGGACGCCTGTTTCAGGTGCTCTTCGAGCACGGCGTGGTGATCGTTGCTACCTCCAACCAGCCGCCGGAGCAGCTGTACGCAGACGGCTTCAATCGCGAGCGTTTTCTGCCGGCCATCGATGCCATCGTGGAGCACATGCATGTGCTGAATGTGGATGGTGGCGCCGATCACCGCCTGCGTCCTGGCGCTGCGCTGCAGCGCTACTGGATCGCCCCGTCCGACAGTGGCAGCGCACTGGTCGCGACGTTCGAGGCGCTGGTCGATGGAGCGTTCAGCATCGAGCCACTGGTCCTCAGCCGTCGCCAGCTCGACGTCGTGCGGCGCAGCGAATCGGTGCTCTGGTGCCGCTTCGCCGACCTCTGCGAGCAGCCGTTCTCGGCTCTGGATTTCATTGAACTGTGCGACCGCTTCGCAGCGATCCTGATTGGTGACGTGCCTAGGCTCGGCGGCACGCAGCGCGATGGGCGCATTGCCCGCGGCACCGAGGATGGAGCCGCGCGGGTGGCGGCGGGTGATCGCCAGTTGCCCAGGCTCGCCGCGCGGGATGATGCCGTGCGCCGCTTCATCGCGCTGGTGGACGAGTGCTACGACCGGCGGATTCCTCTCTATATCGAAGCCGAGGTGGCACTGGACGAGCTGTATACCGAGGGCTATCTGGCATTCCCGTTCCGCCGCACGCTCAGCCGTCTGCGGGAGATGCAGCTGCAGCGCTTTGGCTGAGCGCTGGCTCAGTCGCGGTAGAACACCTGCACCAGGTGGTAGCCGAACTGGCTCTTTACCGGGCCGTGCACTTCGCGCAGCGGCTTCTTGAAAATCACCTGATCAATGCTGCGCACCATCTGCCCCGGGCGCACTTCGCCGAGGTCGCCACCTTTCTTGCCGGACGGGCAGGTCGAGTATTTGCGCGCCAGCACGTCGAATGCCTCGCCATTGGCGATGCGCTTTTTTAGCTGCGCGGCTTCGGCCTCAGTCTTGACCAGAATGTGGCGGCACATGGCTTTGGGCATGCTCGGTGTCCTCGATTGCACAGGGGCGCGATTGTAGTCGTGCCGCCGCGAATGTCGACCCGGATACCGCTTCGATGCAGCCGATTTGTGACTGATCGGTCGACGAGTGGTAGTTTTATCGCTCCGCGTGATAGCGCTAACATTCGGCCAAACAAGCAAAACAATGGATTCCTCGCATGCCCTCAGTGCATACCTCAAAGGCTTCCGCGCTTCCGGTGCTGGTCGTCATGGGCGTCAGCGGTTCCGGCAAGACGGACACCAGCCACGCCGTAGCCAATGCGCTCGGTCTGCCGCACATCGAAGCGGACAACTTTCACCCGGCAGAGAACGTGGCGCGCATGCGTGCCGGCACGCCGCTGTCCGATGCCGACCGCGTGGAGTGGCTGCACGCGCTGATCGCTGAAATGCAGCGCACTTTAGCGGCAGGCAGCGGCTTCGTGCTGGCTTGCTCGGCGCTCAAGCGCAGCTACCGGGAATTGCTGCGCAGTGCGGTTCCGGAGCTGCGTTTCGCCCATCTGGCCATCGATTACGAAACCGCCGTGCAGCGCGTCGGCGGCAGGCCGGGACATTTCATGCCTATTTCCCTGGTCGACAGCCAGTTCGCCACCCTCGAATCACCCGAGGGCGAACCCGGCGTATTGACCGTGGATGCCAGCCAGCCCCGCGAAGACGTTCTGCGCCACATCGTCGATTGGATGCAGGGCGCCGGTCTGGATGAGCTTATTGAAACCCGGGTCGATCTTTCCTCGCGTCCGTTTGATAGCGCTACCACGGCGCCACCTTTGACCAACGAGCCGATCTACAGCGGCACGGTCGCCCAGCACTTCGACCGTCTGACCGACTGGCTGATGGCCGCGCTGATGGCCTTCATGGTCGTCGTGGTGTTCTCCAGCGTGGTGCTGCGTTACGCCTTCGGCACCGGTTGGACGGGCGCCGAGGAGCTGTCGCGGCTGGCGTTCGTCTGGCTGGTGTTTGTCGGCGTCGCTTCGAGCATGCGCCGCGGCGAGCTGATGAGCTTTTCCATGCTGCGCGACCGCTTCCCGCGGCTGTTCCGCCGCGTCGTCGACTCCCTCAGCTGGCTGCTGGTGGCAGCTGCGAGCGGCCTGGCGGCCTGGGGCGGTTGGAACCAGATGCAGTTCGGCTGGACCATCAACAGCCCGGTAGTCGGTTATCCGCTGGGCCTGGCGATGTTGCCCGTGGCCGCCAGCATGGTCGCGCTGGCGGTGCTGGCGCTGGTGCAGCTGGTCAATGTCTGGCGGCGCGATCAGCCATCGGCCACCGCCGCTGCGAATGTCACCGCGGACTGAAGCGACGCCGCATTCAGAACAATACGGGCAATGCCCAACCGAGGACCTTGTATGACCGTCGTCGTTTTCCTTTCATCGCTGCTGGGCTTTATGACGCTTGGCATGCCCATCGCCTTCGCGCTGCTGCTCACCGGCTCGGTGCTGATGTGGTACCTGGATTTCTGGGACGTGCAGCTGCTGGCTCAGAATCTTCAGGCCGGCGCTGACAGCTTTCCGCTGTTGGCGGTGCCGTTCTTCATCCTGGCCGGCGAACTGATGAATGCCGGCGGCATCTCGCGGCGCATCATCGCCATGGCGCAGGCCTATTTCGGCCACAAGCGTGGCGGCCTGGGTTACGTGGCGATTGCCGCTTCGGTGCTGTTGGCCAGCATGTCCGGCTCGGCATTGGCCGATACCGCCGCGCTGGCGACGCTGCTGCTGCCGATGATGCGCGAGCGCGGCTACCCGCTGAGTTCGTCGTCGGGCCTGGTGGCGGCTGGCGGGATCATCGCCCCGATCATTCCGCCGTCGATGCCGTTCGTGATCTACGGCGTGGTGACCGGCACGTCGATCAGCCAGCTGTTTCTCGCCGGCATGGTGCCGGGGCTGATCATGGGCATGGGCCTGATCGTCGCCTGGACGCTGATCGCCCGGCGGATCGACGAACCGAAGCAGGAAAAGGCCAGCGGTGCCGTGCGCCGCCGCGTGCTGGTCGATGGGGCGGCGGCGCTGATGCTGCCGGTGATCATCGTCGGCGGCCTGCGCGGCGGGCTGTTCACCCCGACCGAAGCCGCCGTGGTCGCCGCGGTCTACGCGCTGGCGGTCTCGACCCTGCTGTACCGCGAGCTGAACTGGGCCGGGCTGGTCGAGGTGCTGACCCGTGCCAGCCGCACCACGGCCTCGGTGATGTTCCTTTGCGCCGCCGCGACGGTGTCCGCGTACATGATCACCCTGGCGCAACTGCCCGACGAGATCGCCGCGATGCTCGGCCCGCTGGCGCAGGATCCGAAGCTGCTGATGGTCGCCATCATGCTGCTGATGATCGCCGTCGGCATGGTGCTGGACCTGACGCCGACCATCCTGATCCTCGGCCCGGTGCTGGCACCGATCGCGATCAAGGCAGGCATCGACCCGGTGTACTTCGGCGTGATGTTCGTGCTGATCGGTTCCATCGGGCTGATCACCCCGCCGGTGGGCACCGTGCTCAACGTGGTCGGCGGCATCGGCCGGCTGCGCATGGAAACCCTGGTGCGCGGCGTCATGCCGTTCTTCCTTATATATCTGGTGATCGTCGGGCTGCTTATCGCCGTGCCCTCGATCATCACCGTACCCCTGGCCTGGCTGCGGTAACGCCGGTCGTGCAACTCCAACGACACACCCAACAGCCCAACAACAAGAAAGGTACCGCTCCATGAAACGACTCATCATCAGCACCCTGACCGCCGCATTGCTCGGCAGCACACTCGGCCTCGGCCAGGTCCACGCCGCCGACGACATCCGCCCGCGCATGATCCGCTTCGGCTACGGCCTCAACGAAGACAGCAATCAGGGCAGGGCAGTGAAACTGCTCGCCGAAGAGGTGGCCAAGGCTTCGGACGGCAAGCTGAAAGTGCGTACCTTTGGTTCGGCCAGCCTCGGCTCGGACGACCAGATGCAGAACGCGCTGATCGGCGGCGCACAGGAAATGATGGTTGGCTCGACCGCGACGCTGGTTGGCATCACCAAGGAAATGGCGGTGTGGGACACGCCGTTTCTCTTCACCGATCCTGGCCAGGCCGATCAGGTACTGGACGGGCCGGTGGGTCGGCAGATCATGGACAAGCTCGAGGAAAAGGGGCTGGTCGGGTTGGTCTACTGGGAGAATGGCTTTCGCAACGTGACCAACAGCGCGCGGCCAATCGAGAAGTTCGAGGACTTCAATGGCATCAAACTGCGCGTGATGCCCAATCCGGTGTTCATCGACACCTTCAAGCGCATGGGCGCCAACGCGGTGCCGCTGCCGTTCTCCGAGCTGTTCACGGCGCTGGAAACCAAGGCGGTGGACGGCCAGGAAAACCCGTTCAATACCATCCTCTCGTCCAAGTTCTATGAGGTGCAGAAGTACCTAAGCGTGACCAATCACGTCTACAGCCCCTGGATCGTCACGGTTTCCAAGCGCTGGTGGGATGGGCTGTCCGCGACCGAGCAGGGCATTCTCATGGACGCCGCGAAAAAGGCACGGGACGCCGAGCGCGAAGACACCCGCCGCGAGGCCAGCCAGGCATTGGCGACGTTGAAAGAGCGTGGCATGCAGATCAATGAGGTCAGTGCCGACGAGATCCAGCGCATGCGCGAGAGGGCGCAGCCGGCGATCCAGACGGTGATCGACGCGGTTGGCCAGGAGCTGTTCGACCAGGTGCAGGCCGAAGTGGAGAAAGCGTCCCAGTAGGGCGCTGCCTTCCATACCGCTGATAGAATTCGCCGCCTTCAGATGCTGGATTGATCATGACCACACGCCGTCGCCGCTCTGCCGAGCGGATAACCCTCTCGGATGTCGCACGCAGCGCCGGTTGCTCGCTGATGTCGGCATCCCGCGCGCTGTCGCAACCGGATCTGGTTTCCGATGCATTGCGTGAGCGTGTCGAGCAGGCGGTCAAGGCGCTCGGCTACGTGCCGCATCCGGCGGCGCGCAGCCTGGCCAGTTCGCGTTCCAATCTGGTCGCGGTGATCATCCCCTCGCTGTCCAACGCGGTGTTCGTCGACACGGTCGAGGCCATCCAGCGCGTGCTGATGCCGGCGGGCTACGAAATGATGATCGGCGTCAGCCACTATCGCCCTGAAGAGGACGAGCGGCTGCTGCGTGCCTATCTGGCGCATCAGCCGGCCGGCTTGCTGATCACCGGGTTCGAGCGCAGCGATGCCGCCCGTGCGGTGCTGGCCAACTACACCGCACCGATGGTTACCCTGATGGAGCTGAGCGAGCGGCCGGACGACTACTGCGTAGGCTTCTCGCAACTGGAAGCCGGCTTGGCCATGACCCGAACCCTGCTAGAGCGCGGATACCGTCACGTCGCCTTCGCCGCGGCGCAGCTCGACCCTCGCACCCTGCAACGCGCCGAAGGCTACCGTCAGGCCATGCGCCAGGCGGGTCGCTATGAGCCAACTCTGGAGCTGCTGACGCCGCAGCTGTCGTCCATTGGGCTTGGCGCGGAGCTGCTGGATCGGCTGCTGGCGCAGCACTCGCAGATCGACGCCGTGTTCTTCAACAACGACGACCTGGCCCTCGGGGCGCTGTTTCGTGCCCATCAGCTGGGGCTCGACGTGCCGGGGCGGCTGGCGATTGCCGGTTTCAACGACCTGCCGGCGGCGGCCTGGATGCATCCGGCGCTGAGCACGGTGCGCACTCGGCGTGGCGAAATCGGCGAGCTGGCGGCGCAGATGCTGCTGAGTCTGATGCGAGGTCAGCAGCCGGCGGAGCGCTGTATCGACGTGGGTTTCGAAGTGGTGATGCGCGACAGCGCCTGAGGCGGGCTTTTTCACCCGCCATCGCGTCAAAGATCCTGCTGCGCGGTGACCTGCTGCGCGATCTCGATCATCTGCTCGCGCATCCAGCGGTTGGCCGGATCCTGATCGGTGCTTTCATGCCAATAGATGTGGGTTTCCAGCGGCATGATGTCCACCGGCAGGTCGACCTGGTGCAGGTTGTGCCGCCGGGCGAAACGCTCGGGAACGGTCACCGCCATGTCGGTCTGGTCGATCACCTGGGTCGCCATCAGGTAGTGCTGCGAGCGCAGGGCGATCTTGCGCTGCAGGCCCATCTTGCCCAATGCCAGGTCCACCAGACCGAGCCCGCTGCGGCGGCTGGAAATGTGGATGTGCGACAGCGACAGGTATTGCTCCAGGGTGAGCTTGTCCTTGGCCAGCGGGTGGCCGCGGCGCATGGCGCAGATGTAACGGTCTTCCAGCAGCTTGACGTGACGCACCTGCGGGTCGGTGTTGAGTGGCGCGTCCATGGCGAAGTCCAGGCGGCCGGCGGCCAGCTCCTTGGTCGTCTCGCGGCGCTTGGCCAGCATGCTCTCGATCTTCACGTTCGGTGCCAGGCGGCGCAGGCGCTGGAACAGCGGCGGCAGCATCACCGCCTCGGTGAGGTCGGTCATGCTGATGCGGAACGTCTTGTTTGCCTGCGCCGGGCTGAAGGTGCGGCTTTCCTGCACCGATACCCGCAACAGCTGCAGCGCATTGCGCACCGGGCCGATGATGTTCTGCGCCATCGGCGTCGGCACCATGCCCTGGGCGGTGCGCACGAACAGCGGATCGTTGAACGTCTCGCGCAAGCGGGCAAGGGCGTTGGAAACAGCGGGCTGGGTGATGCCGACGATCTGCCCGGCACGGGTCAGGTTGGCCTCGGTGTAGATGGCATCGAAGACGATGAAAAGATTCAGATCGACCTTGTTCAGGTTCATTGTTGTGCTCTCCGGCGTGTATCGGAATTCGCCGATCATATATCGGTGATGAATGTTTATACACGAGGAAAATAGCTTCGATAAATCGCTGGGCCTCCTCTAGCATTCAAAACTACAAAACATTACCTGCCAGAAGGTTGTCGCCCATGAATTTCGCCTACTCCCCGAAGGTTCAAGAGCTGAGAGAGCGCGTGCAAGCGTTCATGGATGCTCATGTCTATCCCGCCGAAAAGGTGTTCTACCAGCAGGTCGCCGAGGGTGACCGCTGGCAGCCGACCGCTATCGTCGAGGAACTCAAGGCCAAGGCCAAGGCGGAGGGGCTGTGGAACCTGTTCCTGCCGGAATCGGAACTGGGCGCCGGCCTGACCAATACCGAATACGCACCGCTGGCGGAAATCATGGGCAGCTCGGGCCTCGGCCCGGAAGCGTTCAACTGCTCGGCGCCGGATACCGGCAACATGGAAGTGCTGGTGCGCTACGGCAGCGAGGCGCAGAAGCGCGAGTGGCTGGAACCGTTGCTGCGCGGCGAAATCCGTTCGGCCTTCGGCATGACCGAGCCCGGCGTGGCTTCGTCCGACGCCACCAACATGGAAGCCCGCGCGGTGCGCGAGGGTGACGAATGGGTCATCAACGGTCGCAAGTGGTGGACTTCCGGTGCTTGCGACCCGCGCTGCAAGATCATGATCTTCATGGGCCTGACCAACCCGGATGCACCGCGCCACGCCCAGCACTCGATGATTCTGGTGCCGATGGATACTCCCGGCGTGAAGGTGCTGCGCCCGCTGCCGGTGTTCGGCTACGACGACGCCCCGCACGGCCACGCGGAAGTGCTGCTGGAAAACGTGCGGGTGCCGTACGAGAACGTCATCCTCGGTGAAGGCCGCGGCTTCGAGATCGCCCAGGGGCGTCTCGGCCCGGGCCGCATCCACCATTGCATGCGCTCGATCGGTGTCGCGGAACGCGCACTGAAGCTGATGTGCGAACGTGCCGTCAGCCGTACCGCCTTCGGCAAGCCGCTGGCCCGGCTGGGCGCGAACTTCGACCACATCGCCGAGTGCCGCATCGAGATCAACATGGCGCGCCTGCTGACGCTGAACGCGGCGTACATGATGGACACCGTGGGCAACAAGATCGCCGCCAGCGAGATCGCGCAGATCAAAGTGGTCGCACCCAACGTCGCGCTGAAGGTCATCGACCGCGCCATCCAGATCCACGGTGGCGCCGGGGTTTCCGAGGACTTCCCGCTGGCGCACTGGTGGGCGATGCAGCGCACGCTGCGCCTGGCCGATGGCCCGGACGAGGTGCATCGGGTGGCCATTGCCCGTCACGAGCTGGGCAAGTACGTGCCGCGCGAGGCGCTGCGCAGCCGCTGAGGCGTCGTCCCTGGGAAAAGACCAAAGGCAAAGCCACACACTGTGGCTTTGCCTTTTTTATGACCGTTTGCCTGTGACCGAGCGCTGCGCCTCAGGAGGCGACCGGCGTCAGCTCCGGTGGTGTCTGCCCGCCGTAGGTGCTCGCCACCAGCTGCCGATAGCGCCGATAGGCCTGCTCATAGGCCCGGACCGACTCGGTGACTGGCGCGACCGCGGTGTCTTCGTCCAGGCTGACGCAGCGCGAGCAGATGGCTTGGAGGCTGGCTTCGGGATCCTGCTGTTGCGCATGGCACCATGCCGCCTGGATCGCGCCGCCCAGCGCCGCGGCCTCGCTGTGGCGGGTGCAGACCACCGGCGTGGCCATCAGGTCGGCGACGATCTGTCGCCACAGCGGGTTCTTCGCGCCACCACCGATCAGCTGGATCCGCTCGCTGCGAATGCCGCTTTCGCGTAGCAGGTCCAGCCCGTAGCGCAGGCCGAAGGTCACGCCTTCGAGCACGGCGCGGCAGAGGTTGGCGCGGCTCAGGTTGTCGGCGGTCAGGCCGTGCAGGCTGGCGCTGGCCTGGGGCAGGGCGGGGACGCGCTCGCCGTTGAGAAAGGGCAGCATGGTGACGCCTTCGCAGCCGATCGGCGCCTGCGCTACCAGCGCGTTGAACGCATCGAGGTCCAGCTCCAGCAGTCCGCGTATCGCCGCGTTGGCGTTGGTCAGGTTCATGGTGCAGATCAGCGGCAGCCAGCCCCCGCTGGACGAGCAGAAGGTAGCCACCGCCGGCTGCGGGCTGATACGGGGTTCGCCGGAAAAGGCGTAGAGCGTGCCGGAGGTGCCCAGGCTCATGGTGATGGCGCCGGGGCGGATATTGCCGGTACCGATGGCGCCCATCATGTTGTCGCCACCGCCGCTCGCCACCATGGCCTGCGGATTGAGCCCCAACCGGGCAGCCAGTTCGGGCCGGATGCGGCCGACCGGCTGGTGGGACTCGATCAGCTCGGGCAGCGCGGCCTCCAGACGACCCTCGGCATCGATATGGCGCAGGATGTCGGGCGCCCATTGCCGCGCGCGCACGTCGAAATAGCCGGTGCCGGAGGCATCGCCGTATTCGCTCGCGCACCGTCCGGTCAGCCAGTAGTTGAGGTAGTCGTGGGGCAGCAGGATATGGGCGATGCGCGCGAACAGCGCGGGGTGCTGCTCCTTCATCCACAGCAGCTTGGAAACCGTGTAGCCCGGCGCGATGACGATACCGAGGCGCTGCAGCGAACCCTGTTCACCGCCCAGCCAGTCGAGCAGGCGCTGATTCTCCGCAGCCGACTCCGTGTCGCACCACAGCTTGGCCGGGCGCAAGACGCGGCCCGCGGCATCGAGCGTGACCAGTCCATGCTGCTGCCCGGAGACACCAATGCCCAGCACGGCGCCGCCGTCGACCCCGGCCTCGGCCAGAGCTGCCGCGGTAGCGCTGGCGAAAGCGGCGGTCCACTGCCCGGTGTCCTGCTCGCGCCGGCCGTTGGGCCCGCTGATCAGATCGTGGCCGGCCGAGCCCTGGCCGAGCACGCGTCCGCTGCTGGCGTCGAGCAACAGCGCCTTGGTGCCCTGGGTACCGCAATCGATCCCGAGAAACATGCCGGGTCCCTCACTGCGTCAGCAACAGATCAAGGGTGCCGCTCACCCCCAGCGTGCGCAGCCGCAGCAGGTTGCGCTCGAAGGCATCGCGGAAGGCGAGCGAACGCGGAATCTGCGTGCCGAAGATTTCCTCGCGCCCCAGCAGGCGTTCGGTGAGATCGTCGTCCTCCGCGACGAGCGACTGGCAGAAATCCGCGCGCGGATCGGGGATGCGGTACCGCTCGCCGTTTTCATCGACGCCCCGCAGATACAGCGCCCAGGCGGCGACCACCAGGGCGGCCCGGTCCAGGGCGGCCTTATCGGCAATCAGGCGGTTGATGGTGGGCACGCTGAATTTGGGAAATTTCGACGAGCCGTCGGAGCACACCCGCTCCAGCTGGTCGGCGATCGCGCAGTTGGAGAAGCGCTCGATCAGGGTCTGCTTGTAGCGGGCGAGATCGATGCCTGACACGGGAGCCAGTTGCGGAGTGACGTCCTCGTCCATGTAGCGGCGGATGTACTCGACGAACAGCGGATCGGCCATGGTTTCGTGGACGAAGCGATAACCGCGCAGGAAGCCCAGGTAGGTCAGCGCGAGGTGGCTGCCGTTGAGCAGCTTGATCTTCATCTCCTCATAGGGCGAAACGTCGTCGGTGAACTGCACGCCGACCTTTTCCCAGGCCGGACGGCCGGCGACAAAGCGGTCTTCCAGTACCCATTGCACGAAGGGTTCGCAGACCACCGGCCAGGCGTCATCGAGGCCGTGCTGACGCTTGAGGTCCTGGCGATGCGCCGTGCTGGTCATCGGCGTGATGCGGTCGACCATGGCGTTGGGGAAGCTGACGTTGCGCTCGATCCAGCGGGCCAGGTCGGGGTCGACCAGGCCGGCGAAGGCCAGCGTGGCCTTGCGGGTCACGTCGCCGTTGTGGGGGAGGTTGTCGCAGGACATCACCGTGAAGGGCCCGACACCGTCGCCGCGGCGCTTGGCCAGCGCCGCGCAGAGCAGACCGAACACGCTGACCGGGCGGCGCGGGTGCTGCAAGTCGTGTTGAATCTGGGGCAGTTGCGCATTGAACTGGCCGGTGCTGTCGTCCAGGCAATAGCCGCCCTCGGTGATGGTCAGCGAGACGATGCGAATCGCCGGATCGGCCAGGCGGGCAACCACCGCCTCGGAACCATCCTCGTCCACCAGCAGCATGTCGCGAATGCTGCCGATCACCCGGACCTCGGTGTCAGGCCGGTCGTCGAGCTCGACCAGGGTGAAGAGATAGTCCTGCGCGGCCAGCGCGTCGCGCATGGAGCGTTCCTCGGCGCGTGTGCCGATGCCGCAGATGCCCCATTCCAGCCCCTCGCCGGTGTTCATCAGCGCATCGGTGTAGGCCGCCTGGTGGGCGCGGTGAAAACCGCCCACGCCGATGTGGGCGATGCCGGTGGTAACCTCGGCCAGGCAGTAGTCGGGGCGCGCGATAGGGGCCGGCAGCTGTGGCAGATTCGCTTGTTTCAACTTCATCTCGGGCCTCGCTGGGCTTGAATGTGGAAAAGCCGGGGGCGGGATCGCTGCCTTTACGGGCGCAGCGACCTGCCGTTGGAAGAGCTGGGCGCGACGTCGGGCGTCAGGCCACCTGCTGGAGCGGCTGGCCGACCGCCTGACCGCTGCTGTCGAAGAGGTGGCAATGGGCGGCCTCCAGCGTCAGCGACAGCGACTCGCCGTAGCGCGGGGTGAAGTCGCCACGGATGCGCATGGTCAGCTGCTCGCCGTTGCCGGTGACGACGTGGCAATAGGTGTCGCTGCCCAGCCGTTCACTGACGTCGGCCTTCACCGTCAACTGGCAGTTGCCTTCGCTGCCACGGTTGAGGTGCTCCGGGCGGATGCCGAGGGTGACCGGATCGCCCGCCTTCAGCGTGGCGCCGCTCACCGGCAGGAACAGGCGACAACCGGCGTCGAGCTCGACTTCGCAGCCGCTGGCTTCGACACGGCTTGCGCGGCCGTTGAGAAAGCCCATCTTCGGCGTGCCGAGAAAGCCCGCGACGAAGAGGTTGGCCGGATGGTGATAGAGCTCCATGGGCGAGCCGACCTGCTCGATTCGCCCGCCGTTGAGCACCACCACTTTGTCGGCCAGGGTCATGGCCTCGACCTGATCATGGGTCACGTAGATCATCGTGGCCTGCAGTTCCTGGTGCAGGCGCGAAAGCTCCAGGCGCATCTGCACGCGCAGCGCGGCATCGAGGTTGGACAGCGGCTCATCGAAGAGAAACACCTTGGGGTTGCGCACGATGGCGCGGCCGATGGCGACGCGCTGGCGCTGGCCGCCGGAGAGCTGGCGTGGCTTGCGTTCGAGCAGCGGTTCCAGCTCCAGGGTGCGCGCGGCCGCTTCGATCTTGCGGGCAACCTCCTGTTTGTCGGCACCGGCCAGGTCCAGGGCGAAGGACATGTTCTTGCGCACCGTCATGTGCGGGTAGAGCGCATAGGTCTGGAACACCATGGCCAGGTCGCGCTTGGCCGGGCTGACATCGGTGATGTCGCGCCCGTCCAGTTCGATCCGCCCGCTGCTGACCTCCTCGAGCCCCGCGATCAGGCGCAGCAGGGTGGACTTGCCACAGCCGGAGGGGCCGACGAAGACGACGAATTCGCGGTCGCGGATGTCCAGGTCGATGCCCTTGATGATCTCGTTGCCGTCGAAGCCTTTCTTCAGGTTGTGGATCTTCAGGTCTGCCATGTTCGAATCCTCAGTTGTTCTTGGTTGTCAGGCGGCGCTCATTTCACGGCGCCGAACGACAGGCCGCGCACCAGCTGCTTCTGGCTGATCCAGCCGAAGATCAGGACGGGGGCGCAGGCGAGGGTGGAGACAGCCGAGAGCTTGGCCCAGAACAGGCCTTCAGGGCTGGAGTAGGAGGCGATCAGCGCGGTCAGCGGCGCGGCGTTGGACGAGGTTAGGTTCAGCGACCAGAAGGCTTCGTTCCAGCACAGGATCAGCGACAGCAACATGGTCGAGGCGAGCCCGCCCTTGCTGATCGGCAGGAGCACGCGAAGCATCTCCTGCAGCAGCGTGGCGCCGTCCATGCGGGCCGCTTCGAGGATGTCGCGGGGGATGTCCTTGAAGTAGGTGTAGATCATCCACACCAGGATCGGCAGGTTGATCAGCGTGTAGATGATGATCAGCACCGCGCGGCTGTCGAGCAGGCCGAACTGCTTGGCCAAGAGGTAGATCGGCACCAGCACGCCCACCGGCGGCAGCATCTTGGTCGAGAGCATCCAGAGCAGCGTGCCCTTGGTGCGCTTGGTCTCGTAGAAGGCCATCGAGTACGCGGCGGGAATGGCGATCAGCATGCCCAGCGCGGTCGCGCCGAAGGAAATGGTCACCGAGTTCCAGGCGTACTTGAAGTAGCCGCTGCGATCCTGGATGTGCAGGTAGTTTTCCAGCGTCGGCGTGAAGATGAACTGCGGCGGCGTGGCGAAGGCGTCGATCTCGGTCTTCAGGCTGGTCAGGATCATCCAGAAGATCGGAAAGAACAGCAGCAGCGCCACGGCCCACGCGAACAGCCCGACGACGAGGGTATTGAGGCGGCGACTTTGTTTGAGCGTCAGCATCGGTCTGTCCTCAGTATTTTTCGGTGAGATTCTTGCCGAGCATCCGCACCAGGATGATCGCCGCGATATTGGCAATGACCACCGCGATCAGGCCGCCAGCCGATGCCATGCCGACGTCGAATTGCAGCAGCGCCTGGTTGTAGATCAGGTAGGCAAGGTTGGTCGAGGCATAGCCGGGACCACCACTGGTGGTGGTGAAGATCTCTGCGAAGACGGAAAGCAGGAAGATCGTCTCGATCATCACCACGACGGCGATGGGCCGCGCCAAGTGCGGCAATGTCAGGTGCCAGAAGATCGCAATCGGGCCGGCGCCATCGAGGCGCGCTGCTTCCTTCTGCTCCTGATCCAGGGATTGCATGGCGGTCATCAGAATCAGGATCGCGAAGGGCAGCCATTGCCACGACACGATGACGATGATCGAAAGCAACGGATGCTGGGCCAGCCAGTCCACCGGCTGTGCGCCAAAGAACTTCCAGACTGCGGCGAGGATTCCTGAGACCGGGTGGTAGATCAGGTTCTTCCAGACCAGCGCACTGACGGTCGGCATGATGAAAAACGGCGAGATCAGCATGACGCGGACGATGCCGCGACCGGCGAAGTCCGCAGCCTCCAGCAGTGCGGAAATCAGCACGCCGAGCACTACGCTGATCAGCAGTACGCTACCGACCAGCAGCAATGTATTGATCATGCCGGGCATGAAGCCCGCGTCGGTCAGGAAGTAATGAAAGTTCTCCAGCCCGACAAAGCCGTTCTCGCCCGGGTAGAGCAGGTTGTAGCGGATCACCGAGAAGTAGACGGTCATTGACAGCGGCACCAGCATCCACAGCAGCAACAGCGCAACGGACGGGCTGACGAGGAACCAGCTGGGGCCGAACCGGCGCGGCTTGCGCATGTTTGGCTCACTTGCCGTATCGGTGATAGGCGCCTTGGGCAAGGCTGTGGAGGTAGTAGCCATGGTCGTGCTCCGGCTGAAGGAAGGCCGATGAGGGCTCAGCGAGCCCTCGTTGGGAGTAGCGGCTGCCTACTTGAGATGCCTACTTTGGATAACCGGCGCGTTTCATTTCACGCGTGGTCGATTGCTGCACGGCGGTGAGCATCTGCTCGACTGGCATCTGGCCAGTGAGCGCGGCGGAGAACATCTTGCCGACCTGGGTGCCAATGGCCTGGAACTCGGGAATGGTCACCAGCTGAATCCCCACATAAGGCACCGGCTTGGCAGACGGCGACGCCGGATCAGCCTGCTTCAGCGATTCCAGGGTGATCT
Source organism: Pseudomonas sp. (assembly GCA_032105665.1). Taxonomy (GTDB): domain Bacteria; phylum Pseudomonadota; class Gammaproteobacteria; order Pseudomonadales; family Pseudomonadaceae; genus Stutzerimonas. Next base: position 108,609 of record DAMCQE010000004.1, read on the forward strand.
TGGCGAAGGGCGCGGCGGCCATGTATTCGTCGCTATAGGTAGATTCGCGAGTGCCCGGCGGTACGTTGGCGACGCCGTCGGTCTCAGCGACCAGCTTTGCGTAATCCTGCGAAGTGGCCCAGGCCGCGAAGATCTTGGCGGCGTCTTTCTTTTGCGAGCTGGTTGGAATGGCCAGTGCCCAGGAGTAAAGCCAGGCCGAACCTTTATCGGTGGCTTGCTGCGGCGCGAAGGTGAAACCGACTTTGTCCGCAACCTTGCTTTGCGACGTATCGGTGACGAACGAGCCGGCCACGGTGGCATCTACCCACATGGCGCACTTGCCGCTGTTGAACAGCGCCAGGTTTTCGTTGAAGCCGTTGCTTGAGGCGCCCGGTGGGCCGTACTTGCTCAACAGGTCCACATAGAAGTTGGCGGCCTTGGTCCATTCGGGACCGTCGAACTCGGGTTGCCACTTCTCGTCGAACCAGCGCGCGCCGAATGAGTTGGCAACGGTCGTCACCAGCGCCATGTTCTCGCCCCAGCCGGCCTTGCCGCGCAGGCAGATGCCGTATTGGTCTTCGCCAGGCTTGTGCAGCTTTTCGGCGAACCCGGCCATTTGCGTCCAGGTGGGATGTTCAGGCATGTCCAGGCCCGCCTGCTCGAACAGGTCGGTGCGGTAGTAGGTCATGGAGCTTTCGGCATAGAACGGCAGGGCATAGAGCGTCCCGTCGACCGACAGGCCCTCGCGTACCGAGGGGAAGATGTCGTCCAGATCGTAGCCATCGGGAAGGTCCTTCATCGGAGCCAGCCAGCCCTTGTCGCCCCACAGTGACGCTTCGTACATGCCGATGGTGAGCACGTCGAACTGGCCACCATCGGTGGCGATATCGGTGGTCAGGCGTTGGCGCAGCACGTTCTCTTCGAGCACCACCCAGTTGAGCTTGATGTCGGGATTCTGCTGTTCGAAGGTCTTGGAGAGGCGCTGCATGCGGATCATGTCCGCGTTGTTGACGGTGGCGACGGTGAGGGTTTCGGCGGCCTGGGCCATGCCGAGCGAGGCGATGCAGGCGGTGCCGAGCAGCAAGTGGAATGCTTTCATTCGTGGACTCCCCTCCAGGCCGGAACCTGAAGCATCTATTGTTTTTGTTGTTGCCCGCGTACTGCGCTACGAGCGTCTCGTGGGCATTACAGCGCCCGAAGTGGCAGCGCGACAAAGCCGTGACTGCACTTTTACCGATACGTTTTTGCACTCCTTGGACTGAGGGCGACCGCCCACGGTGCCGCTACCCAGACGCCTTCAAGAGGCTCAAGAACAAGGCTTTTCCATGACCTTAGAGAGGTGTGCGGAGCAACGGGCGAGGAAGAGGGCGTCGAATTCGGCTGGCCGGAAGCGTATCAGCCGGCCAGGTTCTGTTCGGTCAGCCGTTGTTCGACCAGGCGGCGATAGCAGGACGGCGTCATGCCCTTGAGCTGCTGAAAGCGGCGATTGAAATTGGACAGGTTGTTGAAGCCCGACTCGAAGCAGACGTCGGTAACCGGCTTGTCCTGATCGAGCAACAGCTCGCAGGACTTGCTGATGCGCAGGCTGTTGACGAACTCGACATAGCAGCGGCCGGTGGCGCGCTTGAAGAAGCGCGAGAAGTAGGTGGGTTTCATCCCGAGATGGCTGGCGACTTCTTCCAGCGGCAGTTCACGCATGTAGTGCTCGAAGATGTAGTTGACCGCCATGTTGGTGCGGTCGGCATGGTGTTCGTCGCTCAGCTGTGCCGAGGTGGCGCCGGAGAGCAGCTGGTAGTCGTCGCACCGCGCCAGCAGCTCGAGCATGATCAGGAAGTAGCCGAGGCGGGTGGCGCCGCGGCTGTCGGCGATCTGCTGCATCAGTTGGCGTGCCTGGGCGATGGTTTGCGGACAGCGAAACTCGATTCCGTAGCGCGAGCGCTCAAGCATCGGCGTGAAGGTCCGCAGCTCGGAGAAGACAGCGTGGCCCGCTTCGAGCATCTCGTCCGTGAAGTTGACCAGCATGTCGCGTTTGGCCACGACCTCGCAGTCCTCGACCTGGCTGATCCAGTTGTGCGGCAGGTGCGGGCCGGTGAGAAACAGGCTGTCCGGGCCGAAATTGCCCACGTAGTCGCCGACGAAGACCTTGCCGGAGCTGGCGACGATCAGATGCAGTTCGTATTCCTTGTGGTTGTGCCAGCGCACCAATGGGCAGGGGAAGCCATGTTCGCGATAGATCAGCGAGTTGCCGTGGTGGTCGTCCATCAGCTCGTAGGACGGGTCGGTAATCTTCAACGCTCTCATGCAGGATCCGTTGTCGTGAAAGGCCACGAAGGGTTATAGCCGCTGAGGGCGCAATGGCCAAACCGGTCAGGCAATTTCGTATCGGTAGGGCAGGTCCGGACCACGCCTGGAACAGGTGATGGCGGCGGCGCTGCTGGCGAAGGCGAGCATGGCCTGCAGTTGCGCAGGTTCCATCTGCGCGAGCCCGCCTGGCGAGTCCAGCTGCTGTTCGGCCAGGTAGGCGAGCAACGCGGCCTGGAAGGTGTCGCCGGCGCCCACGGTGTCACGCACCGTCACCGCCTGCGCTGCCACGTGCAGCTGGCCGTGCTTGCGGCTGAAGAGCTGTGCGCCTTCGGCACCGCGGGTGAGCACCACCAGCTCGGCGTGATGGTCCAGCCAGCGCTGGGCGATGCTCGCTGGCGCCATGTCTGGATAGAGCAGGGCCAGGTCCTCGTCGCTGACCTTGATCAGATGTGCGCGTTCGGCGAACGCCTCGACCCGCTCGCGCCAACGTTCGAGGCTGGGTTCGACGTTGAGGCGAATGTTCGGATCGAGCGAAATCAGGCGCTGGGCATGCTCGCGATGCAGCAACGCCAGCAGCGTATCGGCAATTGGCGGCGTCACTAGCGAATAGGAACCGAAATGGATGCCACGAATGTCTGCCGGCAGCGGCTGCAGCTGTTCGGTGTGCAACAGGCGATCGGCACAGCCTTCGCCGCGAAAGCTGTAGACCGGACTGCCATCGGCACCGATGGCGACCATCGCCAGCGTTGTCGGCGCATCGAAGATGGCGAGGTGCTCGGTGGCGACGCCTTCTTCCTGCAGCAGCTCTAGCAGGCGCTGACCGAAATGATCGCGCGAGAGCCCACCGAGCAGCGCGGCCTGCGCGCCCAACCGGGCCAGCCCGACGGCGACGTTGAACGGCGAGCCACCTGCGACGGCTTCCAGATTCAGGCGACTGCAGCTGCCTGTCGAGGCCGCGAACACATCGAAAAGTGCTTCACCACAGACGAGGTACATGGGCGATTCCTGCTGGCGGAAATCGCCCGAGCTTAAACCCGGCGCCTGCACCGGGACAGTACGCCCGCGGCTGGTGGCCGATACGATCTTGCACTCGTTTCAGTACACCCAGACTTCGACGCGGCGATTCTTGATGCGGCCAGCTTCGCTGTTAGATGCCACTGGAAGTTGATCGCCCAAGCCGTTGATTTCCTTTACAAGGATGCCGCCACGCGCCAGTTCGCGACGCACCGCCATGGCGCGCAGCTTGGACAGCAATGCAGTCCGCGCAGGATCGTTGCGGGCGTCGCCGAAGCCGACCAGTACCGCCGCGTTCATCTGCTTGTCGTGGCTGTTGAGATAGTCGATCAAACGCTGCACATCGCGCTGGGCCTTGTTGTCCAGTTGCGCGCTGCCTTCGGCGAAGCGGAAGTTGACGGTCAGGCGTTGCGCTTCGCGTGCCAATTGCTGGTAGGCAGCGGGCATCGCCGCCTGCGCGGGCAGCCTGATCGGCGCGATGGCCTGGGCCACGTAACCGGATTTCTCGACGATGGCTTGCCCCGCAGGACTGTGCACGAACGTCAGGAACTCGCGGGTCCATTTCGTTTGCTTCTGCGGATCGGCGTAGAGGAACAGGCGCCGCGACAGGGGATAGTCCTCGGTGGCGACCAGCGCCTGGCTCGGCGGCATGGGCTGGGAATCGCCGTCGGTGATTGCCAGCGCTTTCGACTTGCCGACGGAGGCGAGACCGACGAAGCCGATGGCGCCGCTACGGCGGCTGACCGCCTGGGACAGGGCGTCGTTGGATTCATAGCGCACGGCGCTGGTGGCCAATGCCTGCCCCTGACTGTTCAGCACCAGCTCCTTGAAGGTGTCGTAGGTGCCGGACTGGTCATCACGCGCGTGCAGCTCGACGGCAACGTCCGCGCCGCCCAGCTCCCGCCAGTTGGCGATCTGCCCGGCGAACAGGTGCGCCACCTGCTCCACGCTGAGGGACTGCACCGGGTTGTCGGGATGAACGATCACCGCCAGGCCATCGATGGCGATGACCTGTTCGCTCCCGGCGCTGCGCATGTCGCCCAGGGCGGCGAGGCTCTGCGCTTCGCTCTGTTTGATCGGTCGCGAAGCAGCGGCGAGATCGGCAGTACCGTCTTTCAGCCCGGCGAAGCCGGTACCGGTGCCATGCGCGGCGACCAGTGCCTGCACGGTCCGACCGCGCTCGTCGAGGGCAGTGATGCGCTGCTCGTTTTCCTTGCCGGCCGGGGCGATGCGGACCGACTGCAGGCCCTTGGCCTCGAACAGGCCGGCCACCAGCATCGGTGCCAGCTTGGCACCCACGGTATTAGAGCCGTGCACGCGCAGCACGGCCGATCCGTCTGGCGGGGTGGGCGGGGCGGCGAGGCTGTTGCCGGAGGCGCTGCCCAGCGTGACCAGCAGCAGGGGCAGTGCCCGATTCCAGAACCGTCCAAACACACGTGACGTCATCTCGCGACCTCCTTGTAGAAGGCCGCGAGATTAAGACGGTCCGGTTACCAATAAATGACAGCGCGGGCGGCGCTGCCGGAATTGCGCAGCGGTCGTCAGCGCAGCTCGATCCACACCGGGCAGTGGTCGGAAGGCTTCTCCATCGCGCGGATGTCGTAGTCGACGCCGCAATCGATCACGCGTTGGTGCAGCGCTGCGGTGGTCAGGATGTAGTCGATGCGCAGGCCGCGGCGCGGGTCGTCCTCGAAACCGCGGCTGCGATAGTCGAACCAGCTGAAGCGATCGACGACTTCCGGGTTGAGGGTGCGGAAGCTGTCCTGCAGCCCCCAGCCCTTCAGGCGCTCGAGCCACTCGCGCTCCTCGGGGAGAAAGCTGCATTTGCCGGTGCGCAGCCAGCGCTTGGCGTTCACTTCGCCGATGCCGATGTCGCAGTCCTGCGGGGAGATATTGAAGTCGCCCATCAGCGCGAGCGATTCCTCGGGGCGGAACTGCTGTTCGAGCAACGCCTGCAGGTCGGCGTAAAACTTGGTCTTGGCGGGAAACTTCACCGGATGGGCGCGGCTTTCGCCCTGGGGAAAGTAGCCGTTCATCACGGTAACCGGCTCGCCATTCGCGTCGGCGAACCGGCCCCAGATAAAGCGCTTCTGCGACTCCTCGCCATCGCTTGGAAAGCCCTTGTGGATCTCCAGCGGTGCCTGGCGCGAGAGCAGGGCAACGCCGTAGTGGCCTTTCTGCCCGTGATAGTGGACGTGGTAGCCGAGCGCCTCGATCTCCGCCTGGGGGAACTGTACGTCAGAAACCTTGGTTTCCTGAAGGCCGATGACGTCCGGCTGGTGCTTTTCAATGATCGCAGAAAGTTGGTGAGGTCTTGCGCGTAATCCATTGATATTGAAGGAAACGATTTTCATGGGATTCCGTGAAGGCTGGCTGAGGCTCAAGGGGGAAGGACACCCGGCGCGGCACTGCCGATGCCGATCTGTCGTGGGCAAAGAACGCCGATTCTAGAGCCGCGGCGCCGTGCATACCAAGTTTCGCGCTGAAACAGACAGCAACGGCATTGTCTTTGGAGCAGCGTGAACGGCAGGTGCTCCGGCGGCGTGGCGGGGCGGGCGAAGCGCTGCTAAGTTGCAAGCATCCCTCTGGAAAAAGCCGAGAGTTGCCATGCCGATGTCTGCCGAGGTTCGCACGCTCGATAGTGGTTATGACCGCGAAACCCGATCGCTGCTGTATCACGCGTACCGTCACGAACCGACCTTTGCCTACCTGTTCGAGGCGGACCGGCCCGGCTATCAGCAGCGCGTGCGCGCGACCGTGCGGGAGCTGGTAAACCAGCATTTCCTGCAGCAGCAACCAGCACTCGGGCTGTTGCTGGACGACCGGCTGATAGCCGTCGCGCTGATTGCGCCGCCGCAACGGCGGCTGGATGTCACCGAAAGCTGGGCCTGGCGCGCGCGCATGCTGCTGACCGCCGGGTTCCGCTGCACCAGGCGCTATCTGGACTACCACGCGGCGGTACTGGCGTGTCTGCCGACCGGCGCGGTACATCTGCTGCCGTTGCTCGGTGTGCATCCGCAGTTTCAGGGGCAGCAATATGGTGAGCAGCTGCTGCAGGCGGTGCACGAGTGGTGCGCCGAGGATGAAACCTCCCAGGGGCTGGTGATCGATACCGGCAACCCACGCTACCTGAATTTCTACCAGCGACAGGGTTACGAGGAGATCGGCCAGATCGCCGTCGGCCCGGTGGTCGAACACATCTTCTTTCATCCAGCGCCCAGGCGGATGGAAGCGGCGCGTTAGGTGTGGCCGAATTTTATCCGGGCGGGCCAGTCTGACTGGTCTGAAGCCACGCGATGTCAGCCGATGCCCGCCCCACCGCAAGATCGCCTTACACACTGTCTAGTCCGCACGTTCGGGCTTGCTCGGAAACACGTGCTAGCATCGCTGGCCATGTGCAAATCGAACCGAATCGGCCCGCTGGTAGCCGCACTCGTGATGTTGAGCGGCATCCATGCCAGCGCCGCTGAACTCGACGTTCGCATCGAGCCCGAGAACCGGGCGCTCCGGGAAAACATCAAGAACTACATTGGCGACTTGGGCGACCGTGACGCGCGCGAGCTGCTGCGCTACAGCCGGGTCGCGCAGAGTCAGGCGGAAAAGGCGTTGCAAGCGCTGGGTTACTACCGCAGCCGCATCCGCACCGATGTGCGTGAGGGCGAGGAACCCGCGCTGGTGTTGCGTGTGCGAACCGGTGAGCCGGTGAAGCTGCGCAACATCACCGTCCGGCTGGACGGGCCTGCCGCTGAGTTCTCCGGCTTCCGCGTCGCCGAACGCACCCTGCGTCAGGGCGATGTGCTGAACCACGGACGGTACGAAGAGGTGAAGCAGCAGTTTCTCAACCAGGCCTCGCGCTTCGGCTATTTCGATGGCCGCTTCACCCAGCAGCGGCTGGCCGTCGATCCGCGGGAGAACGTCGCCGACGTCGAGCTGGTGTTCGACAGCGGGCCGCGCTACCGCCTGGGCGACGTGCGCTTCGAAGGGGATTCGCCATTCGATGACGACCTGCTCGCGCGCATGGTGCCGTTCGAGACGGATACCCCGTACGACTCCGAACTGATCGCCGAACTCAGCCAGGCGCTGCAGTCGAGCGGCTATTTCGAGGGCGTGCGCGTCGATGCCAACCCGAGCGGCGCCAACCAGCAGCGCATCCCGGTTTCGGTCGCGCTCACCACGCGCAAGCCGCGCACCTTTGGCTTCGGCCTTGGTTATTCCACCGACGTCGGCCCGCGAGTCCGGCTGGACTGGACGCGCCACTGGGTCAACCCGCAAGGCCATAGCTACGGGGCCGAGGCGGAACTGTCGGCGCCGCGGCAGAACGTTGGGTTCTGGTACGACATCCCGCTGGACCCGCCACTGACCGACAAGCTGCGCTTCGTCGGCGGCTACCAGTATGAAGAGATCGCCGGCACCGACAGCCTCAGCCGCCTGCTCAAGGTCGGGCCGGAATGGCACAGCCAGCTGCCCAGCGGCTGGTTGCGCGTGCTGTCGCTGAAGTGGCAGCACGAGGAATATCGCCTCGGGGACGATTCCGGAACCAGCACCTTGCTCATGCCCGGCGTCGCCTACAGCTACCTGCGTAGCGACAACCGTATCGATCCGAGCCGCGGCTATCGCCTGCAGTTCGAAGTGGCCGCGGCGAAGGCCGGGGTGCTTTCCGACGCCGACCTGGTCCACGCCAACGTGCAGCTGCGGGGGCTGACCACCCTGGCCCAGCGGCATCGCTTTCTCGGTCGCGTGCAGCTTGGCGGCAACTGGACCGATGAATACGTCAACGTGCCGCCGTCACTGCGCTATTTCGCCGGTGGTGACCAGAGCGTGCGTGGCTACGATTACCAGAGCCTGTCACCGACCAACTCCGATGGCGACAAGATCGGCGGCCGCTATCAGTTCGCGGTAAGCGCCGAGTATCAGTATTCGATTGCCGAGAAATGGCGTGTCGCGACCTTCGTCGATCAGGGCAACGCCTTCAACTCGCTGGAAATTCCCACGCTGAAAAGCGCCGTTGGTGTCGGCGTGCGCTGGGTATCGCCGGTCGGCCCGATTCGCGTCGATCTCGCGCATCCGCTGGACGGCGACAGTGGCGTCCGCCTGCATTTCTCCATGGGTCCGGAGCTGTGATGCGGGTATTGCGCGGGTTGGGCTGGACGCTGCTGGGGCTGATACTGCTCGTGCTCATCGTCACCGCCGTGCTGCTCGGCACCGCCAGCGGCAGTCGCTGGCTACTGGGGCAGGTGCCGGGACTGACAGTCGAGGCGTTCGAGGGTCGTCTCGGCCAGCGCTGGCAGGCCGAGCGGCTGATCTGGGAGCAGGACGGCAATCGTGTCGAAGTGCAACAGCCCCGTCTTGCCTGGTCGCCGGCGTGCCTGCTAAAGCGCACGCTGTGCATCGACGAGTTGGTCACTGGCGACATCGACCTCAGCTTCCCGCCCAGCGAGCCTGACCCGGCGGCGGAGCCCTTCAGCTTGCCTGAGCTCGATCTACCGCTGGCGCTGCAGGTCGAGCGCATCGAAATCGGCCGGGTGACGCTCAATGAAAGCGAGCAGGTGCGAAACCTGCATCTGCAGGCAAGTTGGCGTGCGGATGGCCTGGATATCCAGCGCCTCGACCTGCGCAGGACGGATGTGGACCTGTCAGTGACTGGCCGACTGCAGCCCAGCGGTGATTGGCCGTTGACGCTGGACGGGCAGGCCGCGTTGCAGTCGCCGGACGAGCAGCCGTGGGCGCTGATGATCGCCGTGGATGGTGCCCTGCGCGAGCAGTTGCAGGTGCAGGTGCAAAGCCAGGGCTATCTCGACGGCACCCTCAGCGGGCAGCTGCGGGCCCTGGATGAGCAATTGCCGGCGACGCTCCGGCTGAACGCCGACGGGTTCAAGCCGCTGCCCGATCTGCCGGACACCCTGCGCCTGAACGATCTGGAGCTGACAGCGAGCGGCAACCTGCAGGACGGCTACCGGCTGCTCGGTACCACTGAACTGCCGGGCGAGGGCGGCGCAGTGCGGCTGGCGCTGGAAGGCGTCGTCAGTCCGAGCGGAGCGCAGATCGGGATGCTCGAGCTGGATGCGGGGCAGCAGCGCGATGTGCGGCTGAGTGGCGATGTCGACTGGCAGGACGGCCTGACCGCGAATGCCGATCTGCTCTGGCGCGATTTTCCCTGGCGACGGCTCTACCCGGCGATCGAAGAGCCGCCGGTGACGCTGCGCGAGCTCAAGGCGCAGATTCAGTACGACGACGGCAGCTATCTCGGCAATTTCGAATCGGCCATGACCGGCCCGGCCGGGGATTTCACACTGAACAGCCCGGTCAGCGGCAATCTCGAAGCGGTGCATCTGCCGCAACTGCAGCTCCAAGCCGGGCAGGGCAGTGCGACGGGTTCGTTGAGCGTCGGCTTCGCCGCGGGCATCGACTGGAAAGCCGACCTGACGCTGAGCGAACTCGATCCGGCGTACTGGCTGGCCGAACTGCCGGGCAATCTCGGCGGTTCGCTGAAAAGCCAGGGCGCCTTGCGTGACGAGCAGCTGCAGGCCGAGGCGAGCCTCGACCTCGCCGGGCGCCTGCGCGGGCAGAATACCCGTCTGCAGCTGCAAGCCAACGGCGAGGGCGAGCGCTGGGATCTGCCGGTCATCGACCTGCGCATGGGCGATAACCGCGTACAGGGCAATGGCACCTGGGCACAGACGCTGGATGGTCGACTGCAACTGGAACTGGGCCGCCTGGCGCAGCTGTGGCCCGGTCTCAGGGGGCGAGTGAACGGTGAGGTCACGCTGACGGGAACCGCAGCGGCGCCGAGCGCGCAGCTCGAGCTGAACGGTCGCAACCTAGCTTATGAGGACAATCGGCTGCGTCGCCTCAGCGTGCAGGGTCAGCTATCCGATGGGGAACGTGGTCGGCTGGCGCTGACCGCCGAGCGAGTCCGCGCAGGCGAGACGGACATCGGCGCACTGCGGATCAATGCCGAAGGCACGGCGGAACGGCATCAGGCCGAGCTGCAGCTGCAAGGTCCCTTGCTCGACCTGGCGCTGGGTTTCGATGGTGGATTGCGCGGTGATGATTGGCTTGGCCGGCTGACGCGCGGCGAGCTCAGCGCGCAACAGCAAGACTGGGCCCTGCAACGGCCGGCCACACTGCAGCGTTTCGCCGATGGCCGACTGGAGTTCGGTGCGCATTGCTGGCGCTCCGGGCCCGCCAGCCTCTGTGCGGAGAACCAGCGTCTGCTGCCGGAGCCGCAGATTCGCTATCGCCTGCGCGATTTCTCACTGCAGACCCTGGCCGACTATCTGCCCGAAGATTTCCGCTGGCAGGGCGAACTGAATGCCGATATCGAACTGGATCTTCCCGCTGGTGGGCCCAATGGCCGGGTTCGGGTCGACGCCGGCCCCGGCGTGCTGCGCATTCGCGATGTGGACGAGTGGCACGACTTCCCCTATCAGACCCTGGTGCTGAACAGCCGACTGCTGCCGGAGCGGATCGACAGCCAGCTGCGCTTTCTGGGCGGCGAGCTGGGCGAGCTTGACGTGCAGCTGAAGATCGATCCGCGGCCCGCGGCCAAGCCGATCGATGGCGAGTTTCGCCTGAGTGGTCTCGATCTGTCGGTGGCGCGCCCATTCGTGCCGATGGTCGAGCGTTTGCGCGGTGAACTGAACGGCAGTGGCCAGCTGGCCGGCACCCTGCGGCAGCCGTCACTCAACGGCCAACTGCTGTTGAGTGACGGTGAGATCGCCGGCAGCGAGTTGCCGACGACGTTCGAAGACCTGCGGGTGCGCATGCTGATCGAGGGTGAGCGGCTGAACATCGACGGCAACTGGCGTGCCGGCGAGCAGGGACGCGGCAGCCTGGCCGGCTCGCTGGACTGGCGGAACGAACTGGATCTGGATCTGGCGATCAAGGGCAGTCGCCTGCCGGTGGTGGTCGAGCCTTACGCCGACCTGGAAGTCGAGCCCGACCTGCGCATCGTGCTTAGCGGGCAGGACCTGGCGGTCAGCGGTCGGGTCGAAGTACCGCGAGGAGCGATCACGGTTCGCGAGCTACCGCCGGCGACGGTCAAGGTCTCCGAGGACACGGTGATCATCGGCCGCGAAGCCGAGGAGCCGGCGACCCCGCTGGCAGTGAAGATGGACATTGATGTCGAGGTGGGCCAGGACCGCCTGCGCTTCTCCGGCTTCGGCCTGACCGCCGATCTCGCCGGCTATCTGCACATTGGCGACAACCTGGATGCACGTGGCGAGCTGCAGCTGAAGAACGGCCGATACCGAGCCTACGGCCAGCGACTGACCATCCGCCGCGCCGAGTTGCTGTTCACTGGCGTGATCAGCCAGCCGTTCCTCAACATCGAGGCGATTCGCCGTATCGATGCGGAGAATGTGATCGCCGGCCTGCGCATCACCGGCAGCGCCGAGCAGCCACGCATCGACGTGTTTTCCGAGCCTGCCATGAGTCAGGAGCAGGCACTGGCGTATCTGGTACTGGGGCGGCCGCTGGGTGCCGATACCGGGGACAGCAACCTGCTGGCACAGGCGGCGCTAGGCCTTGGCCTGGCGGGTAGTTCGTCCATCACCGGTGGCCTGGCGCAGCGCCTGGGCATACAGGACTTCCAGCTGGACACCGAAGGCACCGGCGTTGGCACCAGCGTGGTCGCTACCGGGCGGCTGACGGAACGGCTGGCATTGCGCTATGGCGTCGGCGTGCTCGAGCCGTCGAATACCATTGCGCTGCGCTATCAGCTGACGCGGCGAATCTTCCTCGAAGCCGCCAGCGGATTGGCCAGCTCGTTGGACCTGTTCTATCGCCGCGACTTCTGATCGATTGCGCGGCGCCGGAACACCGCTGGTGCGCCATGATTGAGGAGGCGCAGAGGCATGATGAAGTATTCGCGCTGTCATCGGCCGGGCGCACCAAACTGCATCAATCCGCACTGGCGGGCGCACCAGACTGGGCTACGCTGATTTCGCTTTCCATGCCATTCCTGGCTCGACTGAGTCGAGCTGTCGGGGTCTGACCGTTCGGTCTGGTTTTCGCGTCGATTCGATCATCGAATCTGGCGCGATTGCCCCGAGCCCAATGGGCGAATGCAGTGGTAGCATCCACGCTTCCGAACGTCGCGGTCATAACCGCGCAACGCTCTAGCACGAGTCTTGCAAAGCGCTCGCGGACCTCAGCGCAGCGCAAGCTCCAGAGGCGTATCGGAATCGCCGTTACCTGGTCGCTGAAAAACCACCGCCACAAGCGTCATGTTTTTCAACGGCTCCACGGTAGCGCGACCCCAACGCGAGGGAACTCGCCTATAAGAAATAAGGTGCTCGAATGGAATTTCTGACTAACCTCGTCAATAGCGTCAACGGGCTCGTCTGGGGCCCACCCATGCTGGTGCTGATCCTTGGTACCGGTCTGTTCCTGATGATCTTCCTCAAGTTCATGCCGCTGACCCGCATCCCGACCGGCTTTGCGCTGATGTGGCGCGGACGCACCAAGGGTGACGAAGCCACTGGCGAAATCAGCCCTTTCCAGGCGCTGATGACCTCGCTGGCGGCGACCGTGGGTACCGGCAACATCGCAGGCGTGGCCACGGCTATCTTCCTCGGCGGGCCGGGTGCGCTGTTCTGGATGTGGTGCACCGCGCTGGTGGGTATGGCCACCAAGTACTGCGAAGTCGTACTGGCGGTCCACTACCGTGAGAAGGACGACCGCGGCGAGCACGTTGGCGGCCCGATGTACGCGATCAAGAACGGTCTGGGCAAGAAGTGGATCTGGCTGGGTACCGCCTTCGCCATTTTCGGTGGCCTGGCCGGCTTCGGCATCGGCAACATGGTGCAGGTCAATAGCATGGCCCACGCGCTGGAAACCACCTTCTCGGTACCGCTGTGGGCGACCGGCCTGATCACAATGGTGATCGTCGGCCTGGTGATTCTCGGCGGTATTCGCCGCATCGGTGTGGTCGCCGCGTCGCTCGTACCGTTCATGTGCCTGGCGTACCTGATCGCCGCGGCCGTGGTGCTGGTAGTCAATGCCTCGGCCATTCCGGCGGCATTCGACCTGATCTTCACCCACGCCTTCACACCGATCGCCGCAACCGGTGGCTTCGCCGGCGCAGCGGTCATGGCGGCGATTCGCTTCGGTGTTGCCCGCGGCATCTTCTCCAACGAGGCGGGCCTTGGTACCGCTGGTATCGCTCAGGCGGCCGGAACCACCACCAGCTCGGTGCGCTCGGGCATGATCGGCATGCTGGGTACATTCATCGACACCATCATCGTCTGCTCGATGACCGGTCTTGCGATCATCTGCACCGGGGTCTGGACCAGCGGCGAAAGCGGCGCAGCTCTGTCCGCGGCAGCCTTCGAGTCGGCCATGCCGGGTATCGGTGGCATCATCCTGACTATCGCGCTGGTGGTCTTCGCCTTTACCACAATCCTTGGCTGGAGCTATTTCGGCGAGAAGTGCTGGGAGTTTCTGGTCGGCACGCGAGCCATCTGGCCGTTCCGCGTGATCTGGGTTCTGGCAGTGCCATTCGGCGCCATTGCCCAGCTCGACTTCGCCTGGTTGTTGGCCGATACCCTCAACGGCCTGATGGCGATCCCCAACCTGGTTTCGCTGTTGCTGCTGAGTCCGGTAGTGGTCAAGCTGACCAAGGAATATTTCGCACGTAGCTGATGTCCGATAGCGACCGGTGCAGGCCAGCCAGCGCTGCATCGGTCGTGCAACAGGAACAAGCCCGTGTCGACCACCCAGGTCGTGGAGCCTGCGCGTTCCACGACCTTTTTTATGCCTGTTCATATCGAGGAGCGAAGCAAATGACTGAAATCACCCTGAAAGGCACACCGATCCAAGTGGCCGGTGACTTCCCCCAGGCCGGGCAGCAGGCCAAGGCGTTCCGCCTGGTGGGCGCTGACCTTTCCGATGTCGAGCTGTCGAGCCTTGCCGGCAAGCGCAAGATTCTCAACATCTTCCCGAGCATCGATACACCTACCTGCGCCACCTCGGTACGCAAGTTCAATGCTCAGGCCAATGCCCTGGAAAACACCGTGGTGCTGTGCATCTCCGCCGACCTGCCGTTCGCGCAGAAGCGCTTCTGCGGCGCCGAGGGGCTGGAGAATGTCATCAACCTGTCCACCATGCGCGGTGCCGAGTTCCTCAAGGATTACGGCGTAGCGATTGCCAGCGGCCCGCTGGCCGGGGTCGCAGCTCGCGCGGTAGTCGTGCTCGACGAACAGAATCGCGTCCTGCACAGCGAGCTGGTCAACGAGATCGGCAGTGAACCGAACTACGAGGCAGCCATCGCCTCGCTTGGCTGATCTGCCTTGCTACGACGAAACGGCGAGTGGCTTTCAATAGCACTCGCCGTTTCGTTTTCTGGCGACAGAAATCCATCGGTTGGTGCGAAACCGCCCGTCGTCGTCAATTAGCGTGAACCCTTCGAGACAACTACTTTCAGGCATGCCGCCCGGCTTCAGCGTCGCGGGTGTGGAGAAGTCTGCAAAAGTGGCAAATAGGCAGCTTTTCAAAAATCTTTTCGCTCAGCTGCTGTCATAGCGCTGATGCCCATTGAATGGATTCAGTTTATGCCTACCTCAGAGATCAAGAAAATCGGTGTTTCCGGAACCGGAATGATCGCCCGCGGCTTCGTGCGGTTAATCAAGAAACACTATCCGGACATGGAAATCTCGCGCGTCCTGACACGCCGACCCCTCTCAACGATGGCTGACTTCCCGTTGGCAGACGTCCTCACCAACTCGCTGGACGAGCTGATCGATCATTCCGATCTGATTGTCGAGTGCAGCGGTGACGTGTTCCATGGGACTTCAGTCATCGAGCGCGCTTTCGAAGCGGGCTTGCAGGTGGTGACGGTCAACGCCGAACTGCAGGTGACCACGGGCTCCTTCCTGGCTGGCAGGGGTTTCCTCACCGAAGCCGAAGGCGACCAGCCAGGTTCGCTTGCGGCCCTGCATGAAGACGCGCTGCAGATGGGCTTTCAGCCGCTGGTGTACGGCAACATGAAGGGCTATCTGAACCATGATCCGTCGCCGGAAGACATGGCCTACTGGGCCAATCGACAGGGGATCAGCGTCGATCAGACCACGTCCTTCACCGACGGCACCAAGGTGCAGATCGAGCAGGTGATCATCGGTAACGGCCTGGGCGCCACCATTACCCGTCAGGGCATGGAGGGGCTGGCCTCGACCAACCTGGATGACAGCGCCAGCCTGCTCGGCATGATGGCCGAGCGAGCAGGGCAGCCAATCGTCGACTACGTCATTCCTTCCGGCTACCCGGCCGGCGGCGTGTTCCTGGTGGGCAGGCACGACGAGGATCAGGCGCAGGCAATCGAGTACTTCAAGCTGGGCCGCGGGCCGTTCTACACGCTGGTGCGTCCGTTCCACCTCTGCTCGCTGGAAGTGGGCAAGACCGTGCGCCGCGTGCTGAATGGCGGTGGTGTGCTGCTCAACAACTCGACCGAACCGACCCTCGGCGTTGCGGCCATCGCCAAGCGTGCCATGAAGCCGGGTGAGCTGATCGAGCGCGGCATCGGCGGTTTCCAGTTCCGTGGCGAGGCGATCAAGCTGGCCGAGCACCCGGATCACGTGCCGATCGGTCTGCTGCGCAAGACTGCGCTCAAACGCGCCGTCGAGCCTGGCCAGATCATCACCTTCGACGACATCGACATTTTGCCGAGTCGTGCACTGGATATCGTGCTGGAGCAGCGCAAGCCGCGCATGACCCAGGTCGAGAGCAAAGGGTCGGACTGGACCACACCTGGCATCAGCACCATGGGAATGCTCGCCTTCGGTGGTTGAACGACGCTCAAACAAAGAGGCCGCTGTCTGACGTCAGCGGCCTTTTTGTTTCTGTTGTCGGTGATGATCGAAAGAGCGGCGATGCAGGACCGCCGCGTTGCCGTCAGGCCTTGCGCATGGACCAGTAGCGTGGCTTGAACAGGTCGCGCTCGCCGAGCAAGGTCACGCCGGCGGCGAAACCGATCAGCACCAGGCCGATATAGACGCAGAGTTCGATAAAGCCTTGTGGCTGGGGCACGAAGTGCAGCGCGGCGGCCAGTACCGCTGCTGTCGCGGCCCAGCGCGCGAGCACAGCCACACCGGCGCCCTTGGGCGAGGCGCGATAGACGAACAACCCCATGAACAGCGCCTGCAGCGTGACACCGCTGGAGAAGGCCAGTGCCAGGCCTGCGGCGCCATAGTGCTTGTAAAGCGCGGCATCCAGGGCGATGGTCATGGCCGAGCTGATCAGCGTGATCACCAGAAACAGGCGAACCTGGTGCTGGGCGAGCAGGGCGCGGCCCCAGAGCAGGGCGAGCCCCATCGACGGCAGACCAAGCGCGTAGATGACCATCAGCGAGGCGGTTGCCTGGGTTTGCGTGGCGCCGAACTCGCCGCGCTCGAGCAATACCGCGACCACAGCTTCCGGGAAGGAGCAAAGCACGACGGTGGCCGGCACCAGGAACAGCAACGTCGCCAGCAGCCCCTTGCGAATCACCGCGGCATGAGCGCTGTGATCCTGCTCGTTCCAGCTGGAGGAGAACTGCGGAAAGAGCACGGAAAGCACGGACATCGCGTACAGCGTCAGCGGGATGGTGACGATGCGGAAGGCGAACGACAGCATGGTGATGCTGCCTTCCTCAAGGAATGAGGCGAACATCCGCTCGGCCAAAATGCACGCCTGCTGAGCGCCAGCGGCCATCAGTACCGGGGCGAATGCCAGGCCGAACTGACTGCCGTGACCTTTTTCCAGCGGTTGCGCCTCTCCCCGCAGGTAATGAATACGGCGGTGCTGCACGACGATCAGGGCCAACTGCGGCAACAGCATGCCGAGAAAGATCACCATGCCGCTGGGTTCGAACAGCAGAATCCCGATGATGGCCCCGGCATTGAGCAGCAGGGTTCGTGTCATCGGCATGACGAACACGTTGTCCATGTTGAGCAAGGCGCCCTGGCAGTACAGCGCGGCCTGTACGCCAATCAGCAGCGCGCCGACGCAGAAGACCAGTTGTCCGTTGGCGACCTGTTCCGGTGTCCAGCCCGGTGCCAGGGCGTTCAGCACCCAGTAGCTGGTCAGCAGTATCAGCAGGCAGGCCGCGCCACCGAGCAGCATGATGCGCCAGTAAAGCCAGCGCGCGACCGCCTCGAACAGCGATTGCGACTGGCTGCGCAGCTTCTGCAGGTAAGGGATCATGGCGTCGCGCAAGGCGAGGCCGAGGAAGTTCTCGAAGAACAGCGGCAGGATCAGGGCGACGAAGATGAGGTCCGCTTCCCAGCTGAGGCCGAAGGAGCGGGCGATGAACAGATCGCGAAGAAACCCGAGAAGAAAACTGGCGACGGTCAACGCCAGAATGACCAGCGATACATTCATTCCTTGATCCTTGCTGGCCATCGATGATGGCCCGTTAGCGACACGACAATGTCCGATTCGACGTGCTGGCAGGCCATACGGCCTGCTTACAGCTCTTCCCCTCGCAGCTCGGTGCCCGAGAAGAACGCTAAATAGACTTAAGACCCGGCACATGGTTCCGACGCGCACCGGCCTGTCTGGGGCTCTTCATACATGCCGATACGTAAAAATGCCGTAAAGGCACTTTGCGAGCGGTTCGCGACTGCTTATGGTTCACGCTCCTTTTCAAGCGAACCCCGTTCATGACCGTGGCTCATCCTTCTTCCGCGCGTTCCAGCCTTCGTTGGCTGCTCATCATCCTCGCCGTAGCTGCCATCGGGCTGCTGGTCTGGTGGCTGTGGCCTGCACCTCAGGAAACCCCTCAGCGGCCGGGCGGGCGTCCGGGCTTCGGCGCGTTTGGCGGGCCTGTGCCCGTGCGCGTGGCCAAGGTGGAGCAGGGTGAATTCGAGGTCTTCAACAAGGCGCTCGGCAGCGTGACGCCGTTGAATACCGTCAATCTGCGCAGCCGGGTCGGTGGCGAGCTGGTCGAGCTGCGTTTCGAAGAGGGGCAGCGTGTCAAGAAGGGCGATCTGCTGGCGGTGATCGACCCTCGCCCATACAAGGTCGCGCTGCAGCAGGCGGAGGGCACCCTGCAGCAGAACCGCGCGCAGCTGAAGAACGCGCAGGTGGATTTCGAGCGTTATCGCGGTCTCTACGCCGATGACAGCATCGCCAAGCAGACCCTGGATACCCAGGAAGCGCTGGTCAGCCAGTACCAGGGCACGCTGGCCGCCAATCAGGCGTCGGTCAACGAGGCGCGCCTGAATCTCGAGTTCACCCAGATTCGCTCGCCCATCGATGGTCGGGTCGGCCTGCGCCAGCTCGATGTGGGCAATCTGGTCGCTGCCAACGACACCACGCCGCTGGTGGTGATTACCCAGACCCAGCCGATGTCCATCAGCTTCACCCTGCCCGAAGGCGAGTTGCTGCCGGTGCTGACGCGCTATCGCCAGGGCGATGAGCTTGCAGTGCAGATCTGGGATCGCGGTGAAAAGATCCAGTTTGGCGAGGGCGTGCTGGAGAGCATCGATAACCAGATTGATGCGACTACCGGCACGCTGCGACTGAAGGCGCGTTTCGACAATGAAGCGGAGCTGCTGATCCCCAACCAGTTCGTCAACGTGCGCCTGCGGGTGGAGACCCTGCGTGACGCCGTGTTGATTCCGTCTGCGGCGCTGCAGTTCGGTTCGCGCGGCACCTTCGCCTATGTCGTCGGCGACGACAACAAGGTTGAGCTGCGGACGCTGCAGGCCGGGCCTACCAACGGCGCGACCACGGTGGTGCTCGAGGGCTTGAAGGTGGGCGAGCGGGTGGTGATGGAAGGCACCGACCGACTGCGCGATGGCGCTGAAGTGGAGGTCGTCGGCAGCCAGCGCATGGCCGAGCAGGCTGCGGAAAATCCGGTGCTCGGGGGCGGTGAAGCTGCGGAGCGCGAAGAGCGATGAACATCTCGCGGTTGTTCATCCTGCGACCGGTTGCGACCACGCTGAGCATGATCGCAATCCTGCTGGCAGGACTGATCGCCTACAAGCTGTTGCCAGTGGCGGCATTGCCACAGGTGGACTACCCGACGATCCGTGTGATGACGCTGTATCCCGGGGCCAGCCCCGAAGTCATGACCAGCGCCGTTACCGCACCGCTGGAGCGCCAGTTCGGGCAGATGCCGGGGCTCGAGCAGCTGTCATCCACCAGCTCCGGCGGCGCTTCGGTGATTACCCTGCGTTTCTCGCTGGACGTGGCGCTGGATGTGGCCGAGCAGGAAGTGCAGGCCGCGATCAACGCGGCGAACAATTTGCTGCCCAACGATCTGCCGGCGCCGCCGGTGTACAACAAGGTCAACCCGGCCGACACGCCGGTGCTGACCCTGGCCGTGACGTCCGAATCGCTGCCGCTGCCCAAACTGCATGATCTGGTCGACACGCGCATGGCGCAGAAACTGGCGCAGATCAACGGCGTCGGCATGGTCAGTATCGCCGGTGGCCAGCGGCCGGCGGTGCGTATCCGCACCAACCCGGAAGCACTTGCCGCGTACGGCCTTTCGCTGGCCGACGTGCGCTCGCTGATTACCAGCTCCAACGTCAACCAGCCCAAAGGCAACTTCGACGGCCCGACCCGGGTGTCGATGCTCGACGCCAACGACCAGCTGAAGACGCCCGAGGAATATGCCGAGCTGATCCTCACCTACGAGGATGGCGCCGCGCTGCGGCTAAAGGATGTCGCCGACATCATCGACGGCGCCGAGAACGAGCGCCTCGCGGCCTGGGCCAACGACAGCCAGGCGGTGCTGCTCAACGTTCAGCGCCAGCCCGGTGCCAATGTCATCGACGTGGTCGAACGCATCCAGGCGCTGCTGCCGGAAGTGACCGCCAGCATGCCGGCCGGCCTGGATGTGGTGGTGCTCACCGACCGTACCCAGACCATCCGCGCCGCCGTAACCGATGTGCAGCATGAGCTGATGCTCGCCACCTTCCTGGTGGTGATGGTCACCTTCGTCTTTCTCAAGAAGCTCTCGGCCACGGTGATCCCGTCAATTGCCGTGCCGCTATCACTGGTCGGCACCTTCGCGGTGATGTACGTCTGCGGTTTCTCCCTGAACAACCTGACCTTGATGGCGCTGACGATTGCCACCGGCTTCGTTGTGGACGATGCAATCGTCATGCTGGAGAACATCGCGCGGCATCTGGAGGAGGGCGAGACACCGCTCAACGCCGCGCTCAAGGGCGCGAAACAGATCGGTTTCACCC
The DNA here is from genome assembly GCA_032105665.1 of Pseudomonas sp. Taxonomy (GTDB): domain Bacteria; phylum Pseudomonadota; class Gammaproteobacteria; order Pseudomonadales; family Pseudomonadaceae; genus Stutzerimonas. The sequence goes on from DAMCQE010000004.1 coordinate 129,083, forward strand.
TGATCTCACTGACTTTCTCGTTGATCGCCGTGCTGATTCCGCTGCTGTTCATGCAGGACGTGGTCGGCCGGCTGTTCCGCGAGTTCGCTATTACCCTGGCGGTGGCGATTCTGATCTCGCTGGTGGTTTCGCTGACGCTGACGCCGATGATGTGCGCCAAGCTGCTCAAGCCTCAGACGGCCGCCGAGGCCAAGCCTGACTGGGTCGAGCGCCTGATCGGCGGTTACTCGCGCTGGCTGACCTGGGTATTGCGCCACCAGACGCTGACCCTTCTGGTCGCGGTTGCGACGCTTGGCCTTACCGTCGTGCTCTATCTCGCCGTGCCCAAGGGCTTCTTCCCGGTGCAGGACACCGGCGTGATCCAGGGCATCAGCGAGGCGCCGCAGTCGATCTCCTTTCGCGCCATGAGCGAGCGCCAGCAGGCACTGGCGCGGGTGATTCTTGCCGATCCGGCGGTGGACAGCCTGTCGTCCTACATCGGCGTGGATGGCGACAACGTCACGCTCAACAGCGGCCGCCTGCTGATCAATCTCAAGCCCCACGGCGAGCGAGACCTGACTGCCAGCCAGATCATCGACCGGCTGCGACCGGAGCTGGCCAAGGTGCCAGGTATCGAACTGTACCTGCAGCCGGTGCAGGATCTGTCCATCGAGGACCGGATCAGCCGCACGCAATTCCAGTTCAGCCTCGAGACGCCGGACGGCGAGCTGTTGCAGAAGTGGACGCCGCGGCTGGTCGAGGCGCTGCGCGAGCGGACGGAGCTGACCGATGTGGCCAGCGACCTGCAAAGCAACGGCCTGCAGATCTATCTGGACATCGACCGCGACGCCGCGGCGCGCCTGGGCATCCAGGTCGCGGATATCACCGATGCGCTGTACGACGCCTTCGGCCAACGGCAGATTTCCACCATCTTCACCCAGGCCAGTCAGTACCGCGTGGTGCTGGAGGCAGAGGCGGGCAACCGCCTCGGCCCGCAGGCGCTGGAGCAACTATTCGTGCAGAGCGAAGGCGGCACACCGGTGCGATTGTCGAGCCTGGCGACGCTGGAGCAACGCAACGCGCCCTTGCTGATCAACCATATCGGCCAGTTCCCGGCGGTGACCCTGTCGTTCAACCTGGCCAGCGGCGTGTCGCTCGGTAAGGCGGTGGAAGTGATCGAAGCGGTGGAGCAGGAGATCGGCCTGCCGGCCGGTATCCAGACGCGCTTCCAAGGTGCGGCCGAGGCGTTCCGCGCCTCGCTGTCGAGCACGCTGCTGCTGATCCTCGCCGCGGTGGTGACCATGTACATCGTGCTCGGCGTTCTCTACGAGAGCTATATCCACCCGATCACCATCCTTTCCACGCTGCCCTCGGCGGCGGTCGGCGCCTTGCTAGCCTTGTTGCTGACCGGCAACGACCTCGGGCTGATCGCGATCATCGGCATCATCCTGCTGATCGGCATCGTCAAGAAGAACGCGATCATGATGATCGACTTCGCCCTGGAGGCCGAACGGCAGCAAGGCATGAGCCCGCAGGATGCGATCTACCGCGCGGCACTGCTGCGCTTCCGGCCGATCCTGATGACCACCCTGGCGGCGCTGTTCGGTGCGATTCCGCTGATGCTGGCATCCGGATCCGGTGCTGAACTGCGCCAGCCGCTCGGCCTGGTGCTGGTGGGCGGCCTGCTGCTCAGCCAGCTGCTGACACTGTTCACCACACCGGTGATCTACCTCTTCTTCGACCGCCTCGGCCAGCGCTTCGGGCGCCGTCGCGAGCCGCTGGCGGAGGCGCAAGCGTGAGCCGGACTGCAATCGCGCGGGGGCAGGCATGAACCTTTCCGCCCCGTTCATCGCCCGCCCGGTGGCGACCATGCTGCTCAGCCTGGCGATCCTGCTGCTGGGTGGAGTCAGCTTCGGCCTGCTACCGGTGTCGCCGCTGCCGAACATGGATTTTCCGGTGATCACCGTGCAGGCCAGCCTGCCTGGCGCCAGCCCGGAGATCATGGCCTCCAGTGTGGCTACGCCACTGGAGCGCTCGCTGGGCAGCATCGCCGGTGTCAGCCAGATGACCAGTCGCAGCAGCCAGGGCTCGACCCGGATCATCATCCAGTTCGATCTGGATCGCGATATCAACGGCGCTGCCCGCGACGTGCAGGCGGCCATCAACGCCTCGCGCAACCTGTTGCCCAGCGGCATGCGCAGCATGCCCACCTACCGCAAGATCAATCCGTCCCAGGCACCGATCATGGTGCTTTCGCTGACATCGGAGGTGCTGGGCAAGGCCGAGCTGTACGACATCGGCTCCACCATCCTGGCGCAGAAGCTGTCGCAGGTGTCCGGCGTCGGCGAAATCCAGGTCGGCGGCAGCTCGCTGCCCGCGGTACGGGTGGAACTGCAGCCGCAGCAGCTGGAGCAGTACGGTGTGTCGCTGGACGAGGTGCGCCAGACCATCGCCAACGGCAACGTGCGCCGGCCCAAGGGCATGGTGGAGGACGCCGATCAGCACTGGCAGGTGCGCGCCAACGACCAGCTGCACCAGGCGGCCGACTATATGCCGCTGATCATCCGCTACCAGGATGGCGCCGCGCTGCGTCTCGGCGACGTGGCACGGGTGCGGGATTCGGTGGAGGATCGCTACAACAGCGGCTTCTTCAACAACGAGCAGGCGGTGTTGCTGATCGTCAACCGCCAGGCCGGTGCCAACATCATCGAGACCATCGAAGGCATCCGCCGCGAGCTGCCGGCCCTGCAGGCGATCATGCCGGGCAGCGTCGACCTGAACATTGCCATGGACCGCTCGCCGGTGATTCGCGCGACGCTGCACGAGGCCGAGCGCACGCTGCTGATCGCGGTGGGCCTGGTCATTGTGCTGGTGTTTCTGTTCCTCGGTCGCCTGCGCACCGCACTGATCCCGGCGCTGGCGGTGCCGGTGTCGCTGGTGGGCACCTTCGCCGTCATGTACCTGTTCGGTTTTTCGCTCAACGTGCTGTCGCTGATGGCATTGATCCTGGCCGCCGGGCTGGTGGTGGATGACGCCATTGTGGTGCTGGAAAACATCGCACGGCATATCGACGACGGCATGCCACCGCTGAAGGCGGCCTACGTCGGCACCCGCGAGGTGGGTTTCACGCTGTTGTCGATGAACCTGTCGCTGGTGGTGGTGTTCGTTTCCATCCTTTACATGGGCGGCATCGTCGAGCGGCTGTTCCGCGAGTTCTCCATCACCCTGGCCGCGGCGATCCTGGTGTCGCTGCTGGTTTCGCTGACCCTGACGCCGATGCTCTGCGCCCGTTGGCTCAAACCGCACGAACCGGAGAAGGAAGGGCGTCTGCAGCGCTGGAGCCACGACGCCCATCAATGGCTGCTGCGCTACTACGATCGCTCGCTGAGCTGGGCGCTGCGTCATCGGCGCATCACCTTGCTGAGCCTGCTGGCGACCATCGCGCTGAACGTGGTGCTCTACGTGCAGGTGCCCAAGACCTTTCTGCCGCAGCAGGACACCGGACAGATCACCGGTTTCATCCGCGGTGACGACGGCATGTCGTTCCAGGTCATGCAGCCGAAGATGGAAATCTTCCGCAAGGCAGTCCTCGCCGACCCGGCGGTGGAAAGCGTGGCCGGCTTCATCGGCGGGCAGGGCGGCATCAACAATGCCTTCATGATCGTGCGGCTGAAACCGCTTGGCGAGCGCAAGATTTCGGCGCAGAAGGTCATCGAGCGCATCCGCAAGAACCAGCCGAAAGTGCCCGGTGGACGCATGTTCCTCATGGCCGACCAGGACCTGCAGTTTGGCGGTGGCCGGCAGAGCAGCTCGGCCTACGCCTATACGCTGTTGGCGAGCGATCTCAACGACCTGCGTACCTGGGTACCGCGGGTAACCCGGGCGCTATCCGAACTGCCGGAGCTTACCAGCATCGACGCCAACGACGGCGAGGGCGCGCAGCAGATCAGCCTGAAGATCGACCGTGACGCGGCCAAGCGCCTGGGCATCGACATGAGCACCGTGACCACGCTGCTCAACAATGCTTTCAGCCAGCGGCAGATCTCGACCATCTACGAATCGCTCAACCAGTATCAGGTGGTGATGGAGATCGACCCGAGCTACGCGCAGTACCCCGAGGTGCTGGAGCAGATCCACGTCGTCACCGGCGATGGCCGGCGGGTGCCGCTGGCGGCCTTCGCCCATTACGAGCGCAGCCTTGAGGAAGATCGGGTCAGCCACGATGGGCAGTTCGCCGCCGAGAACATCGACTTCGACCTGGCCCCCGGCGTCAGCCTCGACCAGGCGACGCTGGCCATCGAACGCGCGGTAGCGGCCATCGGACTGCCGAGCGAGGTGCAGGGGCGGCTCGGTGGCACCGGCAGCGCGTTCCAGACGACCCAGGAAGGCCAGCCGCTGATGATTCTCGGCGCCTTGCTGCTGGTCTACATCGTGCTGGGCATCCTCTACGAGAGCTACATCCATCCGCTGACCATCCTCTCCACCTTGCCCTCGGCCGGGGTAGGCGCCTTGCTGGCGATCATCCTCACCGGCGACCAGTTCAGCCTGATCTCGCTGCTCGGGCTGTTCCTGCTGATCGGGGTGGTGAAGAAGAACGCGATCCTGATGATCGACCTGGCGTTGCAGTTCGAGCGCCAGGACAAGCTGTCGCCCGCCGATTCGATCCATCGCGCCTGTCTGCTGCGGTTCCGACCGATCCTGATGACCACCATGGCGGCGATCCTCGGTGCGTTGCCGCTGCTGCTCGGCGGTGCGGAAGGGGCCGAGATGCGCCAGCCGCTGGGTCTGACCATCATTGGCGGTCTGCTGCTGAGCCAGATCCTCACGCTCTACACCACGCCGGTGGTCTATCTGTACCTGGATCGTCTGCGCCACCGTTTCAACAGCTGGCGCGGTGTACGCACCGATGCCGCCCTGGAAAACTCGCTATGAACTCGTCGTCGTTGCACCCTTCATCGCTGAACCATGTTCTGCGCCCCCTGGCGGTAGCCATGCTCACGCTGTCGTTGGCAGCCTGCACGCTCGGCCCCGACTACCAGCGACCGGATCTGCCCGTGGCCAGCGAATTCAAGCAGGCCGAAGGCTGGAAACCCGCCACGCCGGCCGATGCGCTGCAACGGGGCGAGTGGTGGCGGCTGTACGGCGATGCCGAACTGGATGCGCTGGTGGCGCGGCTGAATGTCTCGAACCAGAACCTCGCCGCGGCCGAGGCGCAGTTTCGTCAGGCGCGGGCACTGGTTCGTGGCGCGCGCTCGCAGCTGTTTCCGATCCTCTCCGGCAACGCAGGCGTCACGCGCTCGGCGCAGGGTGGCAGCCGCTCGGATTCCACCAGCGGAAGTTTTGCCAGTGGTGTCGGCGAAACCTACGAAGCGGGCCTGAGCGCATCCTGGGAGGCCGACATCTGGGGCCGGCTGCGGCGCAACCTCGAAGCCAATCGGGCGAACATGCAGGCCAGCGCGGCGGACCTTGCGGCGGCTCGCCTGAGCCTGCAGGCCGAGCTGGTGCAGACCTACCTGCAGCTGCGGGTGATCGACGAACATCAACGCCTGCTCGACCAGACCGTCGCGGCTTACGCACGCTCCCTGCGTCTGACCGAGAACCAGTATCGGGCCGGCATCGTGCCTAAATCAGACGTCGCCCAGGCGCAGACGCAACTCAAGAGCACCCAGGCCCAGTCCATCGACCTGCGCTGGCAGCGGGCGCAGATGGAACATGCGATCGCCGTGCTCATCGGCGTTGCGCCCTCGGAGCTGGATATTGCGGTGCGCGAAGACATCCCGGCGCTGCCGGGCGTGCCGCTAACCGTGCCTTCACAATTGCTGGAGCGTCGTCCAGACATCGCATCAGCCGAGCGCCAGGTCATGGCGGCCAATGCCAACATCGGCGTTGCCGAAGCGGCCTGGTACCCGGACCTGACGCTCTCGGCGAGCGGTGGCTACCGCAACAGCAGCTTCAGCGACCTGTTCAGTGTGCCCAACCGTTTCTGGTCGCTCGGCCCGCAACTCGCGCTGACACTGTTGGACTTCGGCAGCCGGCGCGCCGAACTGGAGCGTGCCGAAGCCAGTTATGACCAGACCGTGGCCACTTACCGGCAGACCGTGCTCGATAGCTTCCGCGAGGTGGAGGATTACCTGGTGCAGCTGCGGGTGCTGGAAGAGGAGGCGGTTGTGCAGCGCGAGGCGCTGGAGGCGGCACAGGAGTCCCTGCATCTGATCGAGAACCAGTACCGGGCAGGCACTGTCGATTTCCTCAGCGTTGCCACGGTGCAGACCACCGCGCTGAACAACGAGCGCACCAACCTGACCCTGCTGGGCGATCGGCTGACCGCCAGTGTGCTGCTGATCGCCGCGCTCGGCGGTGGCTGGGATAGCCAGCAGCTGGATCAGCCACCGGCGGTTGCGACTTCGCCGGACGCGCCCTGATTCCGGCCGCGAAGCCAGCACCCCAAAAAAAGCCCCGCCGGATCGGCGGGGCTTTTTCGTCTTATGCGGCGTCGCTTTCGGCGGTCAATTGCGCTGCTTGCGATTGACGGTCTGAGCTGCCTTGATGATGTCCGCGCCGATCACCGGCTCGAACTGCTGCCAAACCGGACGCATCGCTTCGCGCCAGCGCTCGCGCTCTTCCGGGGTCAGGCTGACGATCTCGGTCGCTCCCGCCTGGCGAATGCGTTCACGATCGGCCTGATTCAGCTCCTCGGCCTCGCGGTTCACCATGTAGCTCACCTCGTCGAGGATGGCTTCCAGCTCGAAACGGATCTTGTGCGGCATGCCCATCCAGAAACGGGTGTTGCTGACCACCATGTAATCGAGCACACCGTGGTCGCTCTCGATGATGTAGGGCTGCACGGTATGCATCTTCTTGCTGTAGATGTTCGACCAGGGATTCTCCGCGCCCTGTACGGTGCCGGTACGCAGGGCGTCGTAGACATCGGCGAAGGCGATCTTCTGGGTTGATGCGCCGACAGCACCGAACTGCGCCTCGAGCACGGCCGACGGTTGAATGCGGAAGCTCAGCCCCGAGGCATCGCTCGGCAGGCGTAGCATGCGGGTCGCCGAGAGCTGCTTCATGCCGTTGTGCCAGTAGGCCAGGCCGGTGATGTTCTGGTCTTCCATCGAGCGCAGCAGCTGCTTGCCCTTGGTGCGCTTCTGGAAGCGGTTTACCGCGTCGATATCGTCGAACAGGAAGGGCAGGTCGAATACCTGCAGCTGCTTGGTGTATTGCTCGAACTTCGCCAGTGACGGTGCCAGCAGCTGCACTTCGTTGTTGCGCAATGCCTCCAGCTCCGTGGCATCACCGAACAGCGTCGAATTCGGGTAGACCTCGACGCTTACCTGGCCGGGCAGGCGCTCTTCGGCCAGGCGTTTGAACATCAGTGCACCCTTGCCCTTGGGCGTGTCTTCGGCCACTACGTGAGAAAACTTGATGACGATGGGCTCCGCCTGGGCGAATGCGCTGGTGACCGCCAGCACAAGCCCGGCAAGGGTAATGATCGGCTTCATGAAAGACTCTTTATTCTGGTTGGTTGGCAGTGCATCCACGCGGACCGACCGCGAGGACGCTTCTAGGCTTTCAGCCGCTCCTTATGCCAAAGATAGGTGACGACTGAAAGCGCTTTCCCCAACCAACCCGGCGGGAGCGGCACCGTGTCACATTTCTGCGCGACCTCCCTCGGACTGCAACTGCTCTGCCGCGGCCGTTCGCGGCGTCTGCTCGGGGACTTCCCAGCCACCGCCAAGGGCCTTGTACAGCGCCACCACCCCGCGATAGAGCTCCACTTCGGCTTGCGCCTGAGCGTCTTCGGCCGTCAGGCGCTCGCGCTCGGCATCTAGCAGCACGAGGAAATCGGCAGTGCCTTCGCGATAGCGGATCTCCGCCTGCTGCGCGGCTGCGCGGCTGGCTGTCGACTGGCGGACCAAAGAAAGCAGGCGCTGCTGGGCGTTGGCGTAGTCGCTGAAGGCGTTTTCAGATTCCTCCAGCGCCAACAACACTTGCTGTTCGTAACCCGCTAGAGCAGCGTCGGCATCCGCCTCGGCACCGCGCAGACGGGCGCGCACGCTGCCCAGGTCGA
>DAMCQE010000005.1:0-123753 GCA_032105665.1 Pseudomonas sp.
TCAGGACGCCGAGTTCGTGGAATTCTGGCCCTTCCAGCAGACCCCGCATATCGCGCTACTGAAAGATCAGGTGCTGCTCAAGTACGACGTCTACAGCATCGCACCGTACTCCAGCGGCCACCCGGAGCTGTTCATTCCCCACGAACAGCTCAAGGGCATTCTGAAGCCGGAATATCTCTGAGGATACGAAGCGGGCCGGCATCTGCCGGCCCGCTTTGGCTCAGGCGCTCGATCACAGCTCGCCGGTCACACCTGTTTGTAGATCACCGACCCCTCGTCCTTGAAACGCGAGGACTGCTCGGCGAAGCCGGCCTCGATGGCCTTCTGCTCGTCGGTCAGGCCGTGCTCGGCGGCGTACTCGCGCACTTCCTGGGTAATCTTCATCGAGCAGAACTTCGGCCCGCACATGGAGCAGAAGTGCGCCACCTTGGCCGACTCCTTCGGCAGCGTCTCGTCGTGGAAGGCACGCGCGGTGTCCGGGTCGAGGCCGAGGTTGAACTGATCCTCCCAGCGGAACTCGAAGCGCGCCTTGGACAGCGCGTTGTCGCGGATCTGCGCGCCCGGATGACCCTTGGCAAGATCAGCAGCGTGCGCGGCGATCTTGTAGGTGATGATGCCGGTCTTCACGTCATCCTTGTTCGGCAGACCGAGGTGCTCCTTCGGCGTGACGTAGCAGAGCATGGCGCAACCGAACCAGCCGATCATCGCCGCCCCGATGCCGCTGGTGATGTGGTCGTAGCCCGGGGCAATGTCGGTGGTCAGCGGGCCGAGGGTGTAGAACGGCGCCTCGTCGCAGCATTCCAGCTGCTTGTCCATGTTCTCCTTGATCATGTGCATCGGCACATGGCCCGGGCCTTCGATCATGGTCTGGACGTCGTGCTTCCAGGCGATCTTGGTCAGTTCGCCGAGGGTTTCCAGTTCGCCGAACTGCGCGGCATCGTTGGCATCGGCGATCGAGCCCGGACGCAGGCCGTCGCCCAGCGAGAAGCTGACGTCGTAGGCCTTCATGATTTCGCAGATTTCCTCGAAGTGGGTGTAGAGGAAATTCTCCTGGTGATGCGCCAGGCACCACTTGGCCATGATCGAGCCGCCGCGGCTGACGATGCCGGTCACGCGCTTGGCAGTCAGCGGCACATAGCGCAGCAAGACGCCGGCATGGATGGTGAAGTAGTCCACGCCCTGCTCGGCCTGTTCGATCAGGGTGTCGCGGAACAGCTCCCAGGTCAGGTCTTCGGCAACACCGTTGACCTTTTCCAGCGCCTGGTAGATCGGCACGGTGCCGATCGGCACCGGCGAGTTGCGGATGATCCACTCGCGCGTCTCGTGGATGTGCTTGCCGGTGGACAGGTCCATCACGGTGTCCGAACCCCAGCGGATGCCCCAGGTCAGCTTGGCCACTTCTTCCTCGATGGAGGAGCCCAGCGCCGAGTTACCGATGTTGCCGTTGATCTTCACCAGGAAGTTGCGGCCGATGATCATCGGCTCCAGCTCGGTGTGGTTAATGTTCGCCGGGATGATGGCGCGGCCGCGCGCGACTTCCGAGCGGACGAATTCGGGGGTGATTTCCTTGGGAATGGCCGCGCCGAAGCTCTGCCCGGCATGCTGCTCGACCAGCAGGCCGGCTTCACGCGCCTCGGCGAGCTTCATGTTCTCGCGGATGGCGACGTACTCCATCTCCGGCGTGATGATGCCCTTCTTTGCATAGTGCATCTGGCTGACGTTGTGCCCGGCCTTGGCCCGGCGCGGGTTGCGCACATGGGCGAAGCGCATGGCGGAAAGTTCGGCATCGTTGAGGCGACGCTGGCCGAATTCGGAGGTCAGGCCCGGCAGCTTCTCGGTGTCGCCGCGGTCCTCGATCCAGGCACTGCGCACGTCGGCCAGGCCCTTGCGCACGTCGATGGTGACGTTCGGGTCGGTGTAGGGGCCGGAAGTGTCGTAGACGGTGACCGGCGCGTTGATCTCGCCGCCGAAGTCGGTGGGTGTCACGTCCAGGCTGATCTCGCGCATCGGTACGCGGATGTCCGGGCGCGAACCCTGGACATAGATTTTCTGCGAACGCGGGAAGGGTTGAATGGACTGCTGGTCGACCTGGGCGGATTCACTCAGGTTCTTGTTGCTTTGCACGCTCATCGGCTTCTCCTGGGATGTGTCGGAGCGAACCTGAGCAACACGGCGGATCAAGGGCGTCGGGCACCGCAACTGCGGTGGAGAGACTCGTCACGTTCTAGACGAGGACATCTTGTTCCCTACGCAGGCCTTAACCTGATCAGGTTCAACGGGATCCGGAACTTTCCGATCTCAGCCTTCGCTTCAAGGCACCCCGACAAGAACGCCGTCGAGTCTAATCAAGACCTTGGGCGAACACCATGGCAATGGCGAAACTAGTCGACCGTTCGGTCATTTGCCCGGACCGCCATCGCTGCCTCGCACCACGGCGCACGCGCGCCTTGACCCCCTGACAGCTGCCGCTTAGCCTTGCCCATCAGTTCTATTCAGGATGGACCCAACATGCTGCGCAGACTCCCCCTGGCTCTCGCCGTGGCCACCCTCACTGCCGGAGGGGCCTGGGCGCAAGAGACCGTCCCCCTCGCCAGCAAGACCGATCTGGTCAGCGTCTACCAGCAAGCCGTCAACAACAACGCCGACCTGGCTGCAGCTCGCGCACAGTTCCGCGCCCGCCAGGAAGTGGTGCCACAGGCACGCGCCGGCCTGCTGCCCAACCTCAGCGCCGGCGCCGAGCTGAGCGACACCGAAACGGACGTCGATACCAGCACGGGCTCCACGTCGCTATCACGCAGTGGCACCGCCTATCAGGCGACGCTGAGCCAGCCGATCTTCCGTGCCGACCGCTGGTTCCAGCTCAAGGCCGCGGAAGCCGTGAGCGAGCAGGCCGCAATCGAATACTCCATCGCCGAACAGGACCTGATCCTGCAGAGCGCACAGGCCTACTTCGCCGTGCTGCGCGCCCAGGACAATCTGGCGGCGGTGAAAGCCGAGGAAGCTGCATTCAAGCGCCAGCTCGACCAGGCCAACGAGCGCTTCGAAGTCGGCCTCTCCGACAAGACCGACGTGCTCGAAGCCCAGGCCGGGTTCGATACCGCCCGGGCCAATCGCTCCATCGCCCAACGCCAGGTGGAAGACGCCTTCCAGGCGTTGTACACACTGACCAACCGCGAATACATCGCCCTCGAAGGCATCCGCCACACCCTGCCGGTGCTGGCCCCGGTGCCGAACGAGGCCAAGGCGTGGGTCGATACCGCAACGCGGCAGAACCTCAACCTGCTGGCGGTCAATTACGCGGTGACCGCCGCGGAAGAAACCCTGCGCCAGCGCCGCTCCGGCCATGCACCGACGCTCGATGCGGTGGCGTCCTATCGCAAGGGCGACAACGATGCGCTGGGCTTCAGCAACAGCCAGAGCATCCCGGGCTTCGACATGCCGCACTACACCGGTGACGTCGAGCAGCGCAGCATCGGCCTGCAGCTGAACATTCCGCTCTACAGCGGCGGCCTGACCACGTCGCAGAGTCGCGAGGCCTATTACCAGCTCAGCCAGAGCGAGCAGCAGCGCGAGAGCCTGCGCCGCCAGGTGGTCGAATCCACACGCAATCTGCACCGAGCGGTTAACACCGATATCGAGCAGGTCGAGGCTCGCCGGCAATCGATCATCTCCAATCAGAGCGCGCTGGAGGCGACGGAGATCGGCTATCAGGTCGGCACGCGCAACATCGTCGACGTGCTCGACACCCAGCGCCGCCTGTATGGCGCCGTGCGGGACTACAACAACGCCCGCTACGACTACATCCTCGACAACCTGCGCCTGAAACAGGCCGCGGGCACGCTCAATCCGGACGATCTGCAGCAGCTGGCGGCGTACCTGAAGCCCGACTACAACCCGGACACCGACTTCCTGCCACCGGACCTGCCGCAAACCATCGGCCAGCCGGTGCGGATCGATTACTGAGCGACGGAGGAAAACAGGTGCATGAGCGGCCGGGCAGCGTAGCGATACCTTCATCCACCTGTGCGAGAGCCCAACGGCTAAAACTCTAGCGTTGAGCTGCCCGGGGCGGGAAAACCATCAAAAGCATCCCGCGCCGAACATGGCGGCCTGACGCCGAATCCGCCCGGCCAAATTACCCGAGCAGCCGCCCCAACCCCGCCAGCAACCGCGCCAGAGCACCCTGATTGGCCTTGAGCACGCCGAGACCGGCATCGCGCATCGCCTGGGCCCCGGCTGGATCGCCCCAAAGTTCGCTGACCACCTGCGCCAGTTGCGCGGCATCCTGCACTTCACGCAGGGCGCCAGCAGCGCGCAACTGTGCCGATATCTCGAGAAAGTTGAACAAGTGCGGACCACTGAGCACCGGCTTGCCCAGCGCTGCGGGCTCGAGGAGGTTGTGCCCGCCATTGGGCACCAGGCTGCCGCCAACGAAGGCGATATCCGCCAGTGCGTAGAGAAACAGCAGCTCGCCCATGGTGTCGCCGACCAGTACCTGGGTACCGGCGTCGACCACTTCCCCCGTCGAGCGCCGCACGGCAACAAACCCATTCCTGACCGCCGACTCGTACACCGAGGCGAAGCGCTCCGGGTGCCTGGGCACCAGGATCAGCAGCGCCTGCGGATGGTTGCTGAGCAGCTGGCGATGCGCAGCCAGAATGATCTCGTCCTCTCCGGCGTGTGTACTGGCGGCGATCCACAATGGCCGTTCCAGCGCCGCCCACTGCTGGCGCAATTTACTGGCACGCTCCAGCAGTGCCGGATCGATGGTCAGGTCGAACTTGATCGATCCAGTCACCTCGACGCACTCATCGCGCGCACCGAGCCGGCGAAAACGTTCGGCTTCAGCCTCGGTCTGCACGGCAATCAGGCTCAGCTTAGCAAGCATCGGCGCAGTCAGACGGGCGAAGCGCGCGTAGCCGCGGGCCGAGCGCTCGGACAAGCGCGCATTGGCCAGCGCCACCGGAATGCCGCGGCGTGCACACTGATGGATATGGTTGGGCCAGAGTTCGGTCTCCATCACCACCGCCAGCTTCGGCCGCACGCGGTCAAGAAAGCGCGCCGCCGCCCAGGGCAGGTCATAGGGCAGATAGCAGTGCTGCACGCTGTCGCCGAACAGCGCCTGGATGCGCTCCGAGCCGGTCGGGGTCATGCAGGTGACGGTGATCGGCAGATGCGGATAGCGCGCCATCAGTTCGCGGATCATCGGCGCCGCGGCGATGCTCTCGCCGACCGACACCGCATGCACCCAGATGCCACCCGGACGAAGCGGCGGCAAACCAAAGGCGAAACGTTCGCCGATACGACGGGAGTAGGCCGGCGCGCGCCAGGCGCGCCAGAGCAGGCGCAGAAATACCAGCGGCAGGCCGAGGTGGAACAGCAGGGTATAGAGGGTGCGATTCATGGGCGCGGAGCTTAGCAAGCCGCCTGCCGGCGAGCCACAATCGCCACGGCTGGCGAACTAGTTGACGAGGACGCGACCGAACGAAGTTGACCTCCTCCAGCCCACGATCAGGATTTCCCATGTCCGGTTACGTTTACCTGGCCATAGCCATCTGCGCCGAAGTGATCGCCACCACCTCGATGAAAGCCCTGGCCGGCTTCAGCCGCCCGCTGCCCCTGTTGCTGGTGATCTGTGGCTATAGCTTGTCCTTCTGGATGCTGGCGCTGGTGGTGAAGACCATTCCGGTGGGGGTCGCCTACGCCATCTGGGCGGGCCTGGGCATCGTGCTGGTCAGCATCGCTGCGGCGCTGATCTATCGCCAGCACCTGGACCTGCCGGCAGTGCTCGGTATGGCCCTGATCATCGCTGGCGTGGTGGTCATTCAGCTGTTCTCCGGCAGCACCGGCCACTGAGCGCCCCGCGAACTGCATGCAGTTATACTACGCGTCCGTTTCCCCGTATGAGGCCTGCACATGCCTGAACCCCTCAGCACCGATGTCCTGATCGTTGGCGGCGGCGTCGCCGGCCTCTGGCTCAACGCGCGCCTGCGCAGGCAAGGTTTTGCCACGTTGCTGGTGGACAGGGGAACACTGGGCGGCGGGCAGAGCGTGAAGTCCCAGGGCATCATTCATGGCGGCACCAAGTACGCGCTGAGCGGTGCGCTCACCGGTGCCTCCGAGGCGATTGCGGACATGCCGCGGCGCTGGCGCGAAGCGCTCGAAGGCAAGGGCGAGCTGGACCTCAGCGGCGTGCGTCTGTTGTCCGATGCACACTATCTGTGGTCGCCAGGCACCCTGGCCGGCAACCTCACCAGCTTCTTCGCCAGCAAGGCGGTGCGCTCGCGGGTCGGCCAGGTCAAGGGCGATGAGCTGCCGCCTGCGCTGCAGCATCCACGGTTCAAGGGCAAGGTCTATCGGCTCAGCGAGCTGGTGCTGGACGTGCCCAGCCTGATCGCCCGGCTGGCCGAGCTGGCTGGCGACAGCCTGCTGGCCTGCGAGCGGATCGAACCGCTGCTCGACGACAACGAGCTGGTCGGGTTGCGCGTCGATGGTCGCGAGATCCGTGCCCAGCGCATCGTGTTCAGCGCCGGTGGCGGGACTGCCGAGCTGCTCGCGTCGCTCGGCCTGCAACAACCGGCCATGCAGCGCCGTCCGCTGCACATGGTCATCGTCAAGGCGCCCACGCTCAAACCACTCTATGCCCATTGCCTGGGCGGCGGCACCAAACCGCGGATCACGGTCACCAGCCATCCGACAGCGGATGGCGAGTGGCTCTGGTATCTCGGCGGCGACCTGGCCGAAGCCGATGGCGTGGCGCGCGACGAAGCCACTCAGATCGCCGCCGCGAAAAAGGAACTGGCCGAACTGGTGCCCTGGATCGACCTGTCCTCCGCGCAATGGGCCACGCTGCGTATCGACCGCGCCGAGCCTGCACAATCGGCACTCGCCCGTCCGGACAACGCCTTCCTTGCCGAGCAGGGCCGACTGCTGGTCGGGTGGCCGACCAAGCTGGCGCTGTCCCCCGACTTCTCCGACCGCGTCGAAGCCGCCCTCGCCCGTGACGGCATTCGTCCGGCCAACCATCCCGCACTACCTCAACTGCCACGTCCGCCGCTGACCGGGCCGTTCTGGGAAGGGCTGCTGCCATGAACGCGACGCTGCATGACCTGCACCGCCCGCTGGGCAGCACAGGCCTGCGCATTTCGCCGTTGGGTCTGGGCACGGTCAAGCTGGGTCGCGACCAGGGCGTGAAGTACCCCAGCGGCTTCGCCATCCCCGACGATGCCCAGGCTCACGAACTGCTGACCCTGGCCCGCGAACTGGGTATCAACCTGATCGACACCGCGCCGGCCTACGGCGTCAGCGAGGAACGGCTCGGCCCGTTGCTGGCCGGACAGCGCGAGGATTGGGTGATCGTCAGCAAGGTTGGCGAGGAGTTCGAGAACGGCCAGTCGCGCTTCGACTTTTCTGCCACCCACACGCGCTTCTCGGTGGAGCGCAGCCTCAAGCGTCTGCGTACCGACCGCATCGAGCTGGTGCTGGTGCATTCGGACGGCAACGACCTCGATATCCTGCAGCACACCGAGGTCTACCAGACCCTGGCCGAACTCAAGCGCGAGGGCAAGATCCTCGCCTTCGGCCTGTCCGGCAAGACGGTCGATGGTGGGCTGCTTGCGCTGCAGCAGGGCGACTGCGCGATGGTGACCTACAACCTCAACGAGCAGGCCGAACGACCGGTCCTCGACTACGCTGCTGCACACGGCAAGGGCATCCTGATCAAGAAAGCCCTGGCCAGCGGACATGCCTGCCTCAAGCCAGGCGAAGACCCGGTCCGCCGGAGTTTCGAGCTGCTGTTCGGTCACCCAGGTGTCAGCGGCGCGATCATCGGCACTATCAATCCGCAGCATTTGACGGCTAACGTACGGACTGCTGCTGCCGTTCTGACCGGCAACTGAATGGTCCTGGCGGCAACGTTCATCCGCTGCGCGGAAGCGCATTACGCTGATGCCGCGCGGTTACTTTCTTCGCCGCAAGGAGAAACCGAATGCCAAGAGTTCTGGTGCGCAAGAGCCCTGCCGCATTCAAGACCCTGCCTCTCTACGTCGAGGCCAGCCAGGACAACCTGAGCTACCAGAGTCTGGGCCGGCCGTTGAACTTCAGCGAAGTGATCGAGCGCCGCCGCCCGGTTGAGGTCTCCGATCCGGGCCGTTTTGCCATCGAACTGGCCAATCTCGGCGTTTCGGTGCGTCTGACCATGAGCTGGCAGGGCCGCGAATACTGGGTACTGGTCCGTCAGCAGCGGCCGGACCGTGGTGACGTTGTGCTCAAACTGATCTCCGGCTACATCCCGGCCCATGAGCTGAACCTGCCGTTGCTCACCGCCATCCAGGAAATTGCCGAAGAATGCCTGCTGGAAACTCCTGAAGGCTGGCTCGCCGGTCGTTTCGGCGATACCTGGCTGCCCACTCCGTACCAGGCCAGCCTGCACTACCGCGAGGCGGTGCACTTCAAGCTCGCCTCGCAATCCGGCGCCACGCGCCCGGTACAGTGCGGCAACATGGTGCTGATGGAGCGTCCTCGCGCCTATGTACACCTGCCGACCGCATCGCTGCAGCTGGTCTATGACATGCGCATGGAACTACCGAAAGAGGCGCGTCAGCTGAGCCTGTTCCACGTAGACGAGCGCCTGGAAGATGGACAATTGGTTGCGCGCCTGGAGCGCAGCCGGCCCGACATCTACCTGATACCGCTGCAGCAGGGCCAGCCGCAGGATCAGCTGCTGCAGTTGCGCAATGGCCAATTCAGCCCGGTGAACACTCGCGGCCTGTGGCTATCGGAAAGCTTTGCGCCGCAGGAAGGCTGGGTGGTGCGCGACGAGCGCGTTCGCTGGCGGGATTGGTGGGCGGCACGGCCGATGGCGGCCGCCCGTTAACGCGTAGTGGGTAGCCGCGAAAAGCGGCTATCCAGCTACTGACGATACGCGGTAGGCGTATCCAAAGGGCTCAGCGGCTACGAATCTTCTCGACGATGGCAGTAGTCGAGCTGTTTTCTACCAGCCCCAGCACTTTGACCACACCACCGTATGCCTTGACCAGCTCGGCACCGACCACCTGGTCGACGCCATAGTCACCGCCCTTGACCAACACATCGGGGCGAACCTGCGCCAGCAGGTTCTCCGGCGTGTCCTCCGAGAAACACACCACCCAGTCCACGGCCTCGAGTCCGGCGAGCACCGCCATGCGGCGGTCCACCGAGTTGATCGGCCGGCCCGGCCCTTTCAGGCGACTGACCGAGCCATCGTCATTGACCGCGACGACCAGACGATTCCCTTGCGCACGAGCCTGCTCCAGATAGGTCACATGACCAGCATGCAGGATGTCGAAACAGCCGTTGGTGAAGACGATCTTCTCACCTTCCGCGCGGGCGTCCTCAACGGCAGTCAACAACTGCTCGACGGTCATTACGCCACGCTCGGAGCCTTGCTCACGCTGCACGGCGCGGCGTAACTCCGGCGCGCTGATGCAGGCTGTACCGAGCTTGCCGACCACGATGCCAGCAGCCAGATTGGCCAACGCCACCGCTTGCGGCAGCTCTTCACCGGCTGCGATGGCGGCGGCCAAGGTCGATATTACGGTATCGCCAGCGCCGGTCACGTCGAAGACTTCGCGGGCGCGGGCCGGCAGGTGCAGCGGGGCGTGATCGGGGCGCAGCAAGGTCATGCCGTGCTCGCCGCGGGTGACCAGCAGAGCGTCAAGGTCGAGAGACGCCATCAGCTCGGCGCCCTTGCTCACCAACTCGGCCTCATCGGCACAATGTCCGACGATCGCCTCGAACTCGCCCAGGTTCGGCGTAATCAACGAAGCGCCGCGGTAGATTTCAAAATCTTTGCCCTTGGGGTCGGCGAGGACCGGAATGCCGCGACGGCGCGCAGCCTGGATCAGTGCCTGATGGTTCTTCAACGCGCCCTTGCCGTAATCCGACAGCACCAGCACCTTGACCCCAGCCAGCAAGCCCTCCACGTCGGCCAGCAGTGCGGCAGGATCGGTATCGAACGGCTCTTCGAAATCCATGCGCAACAGCTGCTGATGGCGACTCATCACCCGCAGCTTGACGATCGTCGGCTGGTCCTCGATGCGCTGGAAGTGCGCCTGCACGCCCGCCGCCGCAAGGCTATCGGCCAGACTCTGGCGCGCTTCATCTTCACCGGTCACACCCACCAGCGCAGCAGGCGCACCCAGTGCCGCGATATTCAGCGCCACGTTGGCCGCGCCACCGGGCCGATCCTCGATCTGCTCGACCTTGACCACCGGTACCGGCGCCTCAGGCGAGATCCGCGACGTGCCGCCATGCCAGTAACGATCGAGCATGACATCACCGACCACCAGGACGGCGGCTTGGTCGAAACGGGGCATGGACAGCTTCATGGGGGCTCCGGTGAGGAAGAGAAAACGGCGGCGATCATAACATGCAGGCATTGGCAGCCTGCCGGTGGGGCGCCTTGCTAGAGGTGGCGAACCCAGAACAGTTCGTGCCTGCGCACCGCCTTGCGGAAGAATTCGTCCTCCCCGGTGCGCGGCCAGCGCCGGCCAGCGAGGGCTGCCTGGACCAAACGGCGCAAGCGCTTTTTCAGCGGCAGTGGCCCCTGCAAATCGTGCTGCATGGCCAACGCCATGGCCTTGTTCAGCCGCGCGTCGGCATCCAGCAGAGGGCTCCACAGGCGGTCCGCCGACAGCGGCTCGATGGCAGGCGGCAACGCAATACCACCATCAGCAGGACCCATCGGCCAGCGATCATTATCGTGCAGGTGGTTGGCATAGAGCAGCAGCGTTTCCGGCAGCCAGTCGCCCTCCTCCATCGCCTGATAGAGGGCTCGCGTGGCTGCGACGTGATCGGAGTGCGGATCGAGTTCAGGATGCGGCGTCACCACCACTTCGGGGCGAAAGTGCGTCAGCAGCGCGCGCAAATCGGCCTGCAGATTGCCCCAGGTCGGCACGCCGTCCACATCGGCCGGCAGCGCGAAGGGGTTGATCTGACGAACGCTGCGGATGTCCTGCTCGCCCGACTCGCGCGAGCCGAAGGTGCGCTCCGGCTCCTCGGCCATGGCCGGCAGCTGCAGGCAGTAATAGCCGAGCTGCACGCAACGCGATTGCGGCACGCCGCCCCAGAGCGGTATCGCAAGGCTGTCCCAACTGCGCAGGCGCCCCTTCAAACGGGCCGCAGCAGGCAGATCCAAACCCAGGCGCTGGTAGTTGTTCGCCTCGATCTCGCCCTGAGTCAGGGTAACGATGGCGACGTCGCGAGCTCGGCTGTACAAGCCGAAGGCAGCCAGCTCCGCATCGTCAGCGTGGGGGGCAATGATCAGGATCCGGCGCTCGGCGTAGTCCGGATTACGCATCGCATAGAGGGTCGCATGGCTCGACAGCCGGCAGAACCGCCCGCGAATGTTCAGCCTGCCCTGGGCGAGCAGCTCCTGCTGACCGGACAGATTGAGGTAACGCCGACCCGCGACACCGCGCTCGAAGTCCTGGCGGTCCTCACCGATCCATACCTGCGGGTCGCGCCAGCGCCCTAGCCAGCTGGCCTTCAGGTTGACCTCGAGAATCAGCGTATCTGCAGCGTCGAAGCCGTCAGGCAGAACCAGACGGCCGCCCTCGATGCGCACCAGGTAGCGCTTGGCATCTTCAGGAAAGGCGTAGCGGTAGTCGTCCTGCGGCCGGTAGAACAGATGATCAGCGAACCATGCCTCATGGGCGATCCAGCCGAGAACTACCAGCAGCGGTATCAGCCACCAGTTAACCAGCGCTCCAATCAGCAACAGCGCAACGAGCGCGACGAGCAGCGCGATGCGCTTGTGCTGGCGATGACGTTTAAGCAATTGCTGCTTGCGTGCACTCATGACTCACACCTGGTAGACCGGGACGCGGTTGCACCAGCGGTCCTTGTACTCTCGGTCCGCACGACCGAAGGAATAACGCAGCGGTTTGCCCAACGCCCGTGCCTCGGCCCAGGCCGTCTGGGTGTTGACGAAGCTGAGGACGCTGCCAGGGCTGAAATCTCGCTGCTGCGGATCGACACCGCCGTTGATGTACTCGATCGACACCCACTTCGGTGCCTCGACCCGGTAAAGCACCTGGACGGCGATGGGCTGCTCATCGAGCAGGACCACAGAGCCGGTCATGAACTCGCGCAGTAGCGCAAAGACCTCTTGCAGATGGCCCTTACCGGGCGCCTCGAAACCCCAGCGGCGCTGGAACAGATCGGCATACATCGCAGCCTGCTCGGTCGGCGAGAAATCCAGCATCGGTCGCAGCACACCGCCGGCCTCTTCCAGCAAGCGCTGCTCGCGACGCTGGTTGTAGCGAAACTTCTTCGAATACTCCTCCGGCTCGCGCGCCAGCGCCAAGCCCTCCGGCTGCTCGCGCAACGTGCTGATCGCAGTAGCATTCAGCTCGGACACGTAGCGCATACGCTGGCGTACCGGCACCGCTGCCAGCTCGGCAACCGGCAGAACGATCTCCGCGTTGCCCATATCGAACAGGCCGCGCTTGCCGGTCTTTTTCAGCACATCCTTGGAAAGCGCCAGATGCCGCCCCCAGCAGGGAACCGCCGCAATCAGCTCACCTTGCTTTTCCCAGCCCAGATAGCGCACTGGAATACCAGCCAGCCCAGCCAGCCGCTCGATGACCTCAGGGTGAGTCGCAACGCTGCCACCGTAGCGCTGCCAGACCTCGGAATACGTCGATGCGTCGATAACGCGCCAGCCACGCTCGCGCCAGCTCTGCAGGAACTGCAACATCAGGATTCCTGCTCTTCGGGCACTTCATCCTTGAACTGCGTGGCGTGGAGCCTGGCGTAGGCGCCGTTCGCGGCCAGCAGCTCGGCGTGGGTACCGCGCTCGACGATGCGCCCCTGCTCCATCACCAGAATCTGGTCGGCCTTCTCGATGGTGCTCAAACGGTGCGCGATGACCAGCGTGGTGCGGCCCTGCATGACATGATCCAGCGCGCCCTGGATGTGCCGCTCGGACTCGGTATCCAGCGCCGAAGTGGCTTCGTCCAGAATCAGCACCGGCGAGTTCTTCAGCAATGCACGCGCGATCGCCAGGCGTTGACGCTGACCGCCGGACAGCAGCACGCCGTTTTCGCCGACCATGGTCTGATAACCCTCCGGCATCTGCTCGATGAACTCATCGGCGTACGCATCGCGGGCCGCGCGGCGTATGTCGTCCAGCGGCGCGCCGGCCAGATCGCCATAAGCGATGTTATTGGCCACCGTATCGTTGAACAGCGTCACTTGCTGAGTCACCAGCGCGATGTGCCGACGCAGGTTGCGCAGCGTGTAGGATTCGACATCCGCACCGTCGAGCAGTATCTGACCTGCCTCATGGTGATAGAAGCGTGGGATCAGATTCGCCAGCGTGGATTTGCCGCTGCCGGATCGACCTACCAACGCGACCATCTGCCCGGGCTCGATGGTGAAGCTGATGTCATGCAGCACACGCTTGTCGGTACCTGGATAGACGAAATCGAGGTTACGCACTTCGAGATGGCCGCTGACGGCTTCGCGCTCAAGCGTGCCCCGATCGACTTCTGGCTCCTCGTCGAGCTGCTCGAAGATACTTTCCGCCCCGGCCACGCCCTTCTGGATGGTCGAGCTGACTTCCGAGAGCTGACGTATCGGCTTGGGCAGCAACCCGGCCAGCGTGATGTAGGCGACCAGATCGCCAGCAGACGCGTCGCCACGCAGCAGCAACACCAGAAACATCAGCACTGCCATGGCGCTGTAGATGACCAGTTGCAAGCTCGGCGTGTAAACCGCGTTGGTTTTGACCATACGCAACTGCTTGGCGGTGTTCTCCGAACTCGCCGCCTGGAAGCGATCTCGCTCGTAGGGCTCGCCACCGAAGCTGCGTACCACGCGATAGCCCTGTATGGTTTCCGATGCCACATGGGTCACGTCGCCCATCGCGAGCTGAATCTTCTTGCTCTGCTTGCGGAATTTCTTGCTGGCGCTCGACACCATGAAACCGATCACTGGCAGTATCGCCAGCATCACCAGAGTGAGCTTCCAGTTCATCCACAGCAGCGTGGCGAACAGGAAAATCACTGTCATGCCCTCGCGCACCACAACCTTGATCGCATCGGTCGCCGCGCCGGTGACCATGGTCACGTTGTAGGTGATCCGCGAGATCAGATGCCCGGAGTTGTGGCTGTCAAAATAGCGATTGGGGAGTGTCAGCATGTTGTTGAACAGCGCCAGCCGCAGGTCATGCACCAGCCCTAGCGAAACCTTTGCAAGAAAAAAATTGCCGAGAAACGAACCGATACCCTGCATAAGCGCGATGAAGATGATCAGCAGCGGGACGGCCTGCAGCAGCTTGAGCTCGGCGAGCCATGGTACTTCGTTGAGATGCGGGACCTGAGCAAACAAACTGGCGTCTGGGTTGTTCAAACCATCAACAAAGAATTTCAGCATGTAGCCGAGCATCGGCTGGGTCGACGCAAAAATCAGAAAACCAAGAAGACTGATCGCAAACAGCCCTAAATAGGGAAAGACGTAGTGCAGCAATCGCAGATACACCGTCACACTGGATTGCTGGGTAGAATTGGCCATTCGGCAAGCCCCATACGACTGGCTAGAGGAACAAGATGAGGATTGTAACAGCGCAGGAGCTGGAAAACTGGCTGGCGGAAGGCAAGGTGCTGGAAAAGGATGCGCGCGGGCCCAAAGTTCTGGAGCTAGTAAACGGGAGTTTTCTAAAGATCTTCTATACTCGCCGACGCCCCTTTCTGGCGCGCCTGTTTCCCTATGCAGAACGGTTCGCTAGGAACCTTGCCATACTGCGTGGCGCTGGCTTCCATGTCCCTGAAGTCATCGACACCTTTTGGATTGACAAGAGCGCAGGCCTGAGCGGCTGCCTATACCAGCCCTTGCCAGGTTCCTCAATAGAATCCATTTTTCGCGCCGATCCTAATCTGATCAAACAACACTTGCCTGCGCTAGCTAACTTTATAAAAAGCTTGCACCAAAAAGGCATCTACTTTCGATCGTTGCATATTGGCAACATTATCCTGCTTCCGAATGGCTCGCTTGGCCTGATTGACGTTCTCGACCTGCAGAAGAAGCGCAGCCCGCTTGGCCCAAACTTAATCAGACGAAATTTCGATCACTTACACAACCACCTAAAACGAAAGAAGCTTGAGAAGTTCCCTATACAGGAACTTCTCAAGCTCTACGGAGACACTCTGTAGCACGGGGGGGAAAAGCGAAGCGATTAACTACCCGACAACGGCACGTCACTAAAACCGAAACGCTCTAGTACGCGCTTATTAACATAGGTCCCAGGCTTTGGAATATCCTTATTCACCAAGGTCATCGCGCCGACCACCACATTATCGGAAATCGAGATAACATCGCCAATTACACATGAATTGACACAAAGACTGACATTATCACCTATGTGTATCGATTTTTCTCCCGTTCCGCCTTTTATGCCGACGGTACAACCCTGCC
This sequence comes from Pseudomonas sp., assembly GCA_032105665.1. GTDB lineage: Bacteria > Pseudomonadota > Gammaproteobacteria > Pseudomonadales > Pseudomonadaceae > Stutzerimonas. The sequence continues at coordinate 15,457 of DAMCQE010000005.1, forward strand.
AAACCTTGAAATTCTTCCCGATTCGGGCATAAGCACTAATCACGATGCCCGACGGGTGCGCAATCCATAACCCCTCGCCGACCGTCGCGCCCAGCATGATTTCGACGTTGTACTTACGGCTTATTCGCTCGTTGAGCATTTTGGCTCGCCGCTTCCAGAAACGACCGCCTTCAGCGTGAAGTACGTAGGCAAGACGAAACCAGAACAAGTAAGCATAGCGATTGCTTCTCTTATATTTCTGCCTGAGTCTGCGCCATGAAAATTCTTTTTGACTCGCGCCTAGAATCTCCAGGCACCAGTACCGCTTCATACTGTTGAACATCGACATCATCGGACTTCTGGCCGCTCGCCCCCCGAGTGTTCATGCAGGAGGATTGCGGCCGGCAACCAAAAAACAATCCAGAACACACCCGGACGCAGAAAAATCACATAGTAGTTTGCAACGGACACGAAAATGACAAACACCATAAGCGCCAATCCCAGAGGCGCGAAGCTTTGCCCAGAACGATAACGCCACCCACCTAGCAAAAGAATGGCGATCAACGCCAGCAGGAGCAGCAGGCCGGGAATCCCATACTCGTAGAAGAACTGCAGATAGAGGCTGTGCGCTTGGTTGAAACAGCGCCCGGCTCCTTCAATACAGATATTCGGTTCTGCTCCCGCGCCGGCCCCCCACCACCAGAATGAACCGATCTTTGACCACCATTGCCAGAAGATTTCGTCTCGATAACTGGCGTCTATTCCGCCGGCCGTTTCGAGAAGAAATATCCCGGCAATGGCTAGCGGGAGAATACCGCATAACAGCAAGCGAAACTGCCGAGCAGTGAGCGAAACTGCCAGACAAGCCATAACCGCAGCCAACAGGCCAACCCATACCCCTCGCGAATAAGTGAAATAGCAGTACGTAGAGGCTCCAAGGAACGCCAGCAGGGGCAATACTCTGAGCCAACCTTTTTCGCGTAAAGACATGCAAAGCGCCATGACTGCTGCCACGCCAAAGTACAAGGCGGACACGATAGGGTTCTTAAAATCTGCCATTGTGTGGCCAGCCCAAGAATCTAGCCTGAACTCTCTGAAACCGAAGCCTCGGTTATCGATGAAGAGCGCTTGAAACAAGCTGAGCCATGCAAATAGTCCCGCAGTACCAACCACCGCCAGAAGCAGGACTCGCCAGATGTTCCTGCTTTGCATCACAAGACCAATGGCCACAACGTAGAGACCTACATATAGAAGCAGCCGCAGCCATCTCCAAGGTGTGCCAACGCTCCCCTCGTTAAACACAGCAACGAAAGCAACCCACCCGCACAGGGCCAACAACATGCCAAACGCAGTCTTATTGAACGACGGCCATGATTGCCTGAAAAGGAGCGCGACGAGTGCGGGGGCGAACAGAGTTAGGTTGGTGATGGTGGCGTAACGACTGCCGTCTGGAATAAAGCAAATCCCTGCGAGCTGCAGATATAGTCCAATCGCGAGCAACACCCGCAGGGAGGTAGGGAGCGACCAAGGTAGAATCATGCTGCCAAAGCCTCAATTTTCGTCGCTACCGCCGCGCAGTGCTCCGCTACGGCATCCTGCCAACGGCCCGGCACGCAGTATTCATCTCGAAGATAACTTATGAATGCCTGTCGCAGGTCTTCGCTTAGGCCCCAGGCCGGCAGCTTTTCCAGTAAAGCGAGAGCCTCTGTCGCATTTCGCGCGCTGGCCGCAATGCCTTCGATCGCATAGAAAGCTTCCCCCAGAACCAGCACGGGCTTCGCCAAGAGAATGCTCTCAAGGCCCACTGTCGAATTTATCGTAACGACACAGTCAGCCTTCTCGATCAATTCCTGCGTCGAGTTGCCGTTCGCGAAAATGACCCTGTCTGAGGCGCGCCTGGCTAGATCCGGATACTTTACCCGGCTCGATGGATGCTCTTTCAGAACCACGACTCTCCCGCTGCGCTGCGCGACCAGTTCGGCAAAGGAGAAAAGCTCGCGCATGCCGCTTATCCAGGGCGAATACAGCCGAATCTGGGTATCCCAATCATCTTGAAAGGGAATGAATATATAGCTGCTAGGTAGCTCAACGGACTGGCTTTGACGCTTCGCTTCTCGTGGAACCAGCGCGACCGAGCCAGCACCACGTAGCCGGCCAGGGTATCGCTCTGCATAGTTCCTATAGAAAGCGGCATCCCTCGGCACGGAGTTGCGATAATTCACGCCCTGAGGGTCAAGGGTTGTAGTACCTGGAAGCAGTCCGTTCTCGAAATGCAATCGCAGCACGCCAGCTTCACACATGCTTGTGAGCAATGCGCAATAACGGTGGCTACCGTTCCACACCGCTACCGCGCCCGGCCTCTCTTCTCGCAGCAACCGGCCGAAACGAAGAGCCATCACCAACATCTCCAACCTCAGCAGAAGTCGATATAAGGCGCCGTGATAACGACCTTTCGTCGCCCGCTCGGTGCACTTCTCTTGCACCAACCGACTCCACTCCACCCGACGTAGCGCCTGTTGTAATCCGCAGACGGATGGAAGAGGCAATGTCGCAGGCGTGACGACAGTGCCAGTCAACTCTGAATTTTCAAGTAGGCCACTGAAGTAGTTGATTTGATGCTTAGCCAATCCGAGAAATACGACTTTCATAAGTATGCTTATTAATATTTTTGGGGCGGAGCAGACAGTTGAATACCAACAGGCTCCGCGGCGTTCGCTACCACCCGCACGCTGCCGATAAGGGTGCTAAGCGGCTTGTCTGCGTGACAGATGTGGTAGTTCAGAAACTCCAACAAGCGCTCTTTTATTTTTCCCGGTTCAGACAGAGCTGTTTCGATACAGGGCGCCAACTGCGCCTCAGCGACGACTCTTGGCAGCCCGAATCGCGCGACCGAAAAATAGTCCTCGCCCTGCCCAAGAAGCACGAAAGGAACTCCGGCACGGGCAACATCCAAGACAGCATTGGTATAACCACACAGCACTAGATCGAAGTGCCCGGCACATCGCTCGAGCGTCTCATCTGCAGACAAGAGAGCGATTCGCTCGGAACCCGCTGCATAGTCCAGCCAAGGATAGCCTTGTCCACGGGGGTGGAGTTTCACTGAGATCCTTGCATCCTGATGCTGTTCGAGCCAAGTCACTACCCACCTGCAATATTGTTGATAGGTTTCGGTATGCTCGTAATCCGGGCCAGAACCGAGAAACAACAAACGTGGCGTCCTTCTGTTATTACTCTCGTGCCAAACGGCTCTCTTTTCGTCTGTCAGAAAATATGGCCCCGCATACACGGCGCGGCACTCACCAAAAGCCTCCCCAAGCGAAGAAAGGTAGTCGTAAGAACTTCTGCCAAACATCAGATAGTAGTCGTAATCGAAATAGTCATAGCGACTGGACTGCCCAGACGGCACGGAATGCGCCAGATGCATTACTCGCATGCCCTCGGTGCGTAGCGCCTTGATGAAACTTGGAATTATCCAGCCGTTTCGCTCGGCCAACACCACCTTGGCCCGATAACGTCGCAGCAAGAACGCCGCATGCGCAGCATGCCAATACAGCAGGAACGGGACGGGCTTGGCAGGTCTGACGAACTGCCGAGCGCGAATCAGTACGCCATCCGACTCTTCGACAAATTCCTCGACGTGGAGACCGTTAGCCCGCAACGCCTGTAGCAAAGCGCCTTTTCGGCCTTGTTCGTATGATTTACGCGAAGGATGAATCAGCAAAACGTCGCATGACGTTGCTGGGATACGCCGACCTATGGACAAAAAGAAAGCCAACAGCCCCCTACCTGCCAACCGACAGCGCAGTCGCCAGGACGCCAATCGCCCCTTCCCGCGGCGCAATGGTGCGCTGACTACGAAGTCACGCAGCTGGCGCAACGCCACGTTCATGGGAGGTCCCACGCTCAGTGTCTTCCGCTCAACCAAAGCCGCAACGCTTTGCGGGTATAGGACATCTTGAAAATTACCCGCCAATCATTGCTGATCGCTTGCCGATACATTCCACGCGCCTCGGCAAACCGCCCTGCGCTCAAAAGCCCACGAAACAGCGAAAGGCAACGCTGAGCCTTGAATGCTCTGCGTAACGACGACATGGCAGCAGGCACCCGCCCCTTGTTGAATATCTCCTCGACGACGGCAAGCCCAACAGCACAATCCTGCTCGATGTCGTGCCTCATGCTGTCATCGTGCTTGTAGATCAGCGCCATGGGCGCGGCAAGCACCGTGCACTCAAAGTTTGCGAGTGCTTGACTGAAGACCGGAATGTCCTCGGCATTTCTAAAGCTTTCGGGGTAGTTTCCGAGCCGAAAAACGTCGCGATGAATGGCGGACGCCCCGTTGGCAAGGCCGATGGTCTTGTCCAATAGATATCCACGCAACCGTTCCAGCCGTTCATCAGGAAGCGCCGCTGGCAGATGTTCACGGCGCTTGCCATCGGGCCAGACAGCCCAATGGCCGCCGATTACCATGCGTGTTTGCGGATGTTGCGCGAGGTGCTCACTCAACAACCTCAGGGCATCCGGCGCCAACTCGTCATCGGCATCGAGAAACACCAGATACGTCCCTGTGGCCTCTACTATGCCGCGATTACGGACCGAGGAAAGCCCGCCGTTGGGCTTGCGGATAGCACGGAAAAGTCCAGCATGTTTGACTTGCAGATCGGCAAGTACCGCAGGTGTCTCGTCGGTCGAGCCGTCATCGATTACCAACAGCTCGCTACGCTCAGTTAACTGAGCGATTACGGACTCGACCGCGCGAGGCAAAGTCTTCGCATAGTTGTAGGCTGGAATGACGATACTGATCAGCAAATCAGATGTGCTCATACCAACCCTTGCCTTCCTTGACCACGAGGATGTCCTCCATGATCAGGTATTGCAGATCCGAGCCGTAGAACATATTCAGCGCATCGGTTGGCGAGCAGATCATCGGCTCGCCGCGGCGGTTCAGCGAGGTGTTCAACGACACGCCGTTGCCGGTCAGCTTTTCCAGCTCCAGCATCAGGTCGTACCAGCGCGGATTATGCCGACGCTCAAGAACCTGGGCGCGCGAAGTGCCGTCTTCGTGGACCACTTCGCCGACCCGCTCCTTCCAGCCTTCATTCACTTCGAAGGTGAAGGTCATGAACGGGCTAGGATGGTCGACCTTCAGCATCTGCGGAGCAACGGTATCGAGCATGGACGGGCAGAAGGGTCTCCAGCGCTCGCGGAACTTGATCTGCTCGTTGATGCGATCGGCCACGCCGGGCACGCTCGGACAGCCAATGATCGAGCGGCCGCCAAGGGCACGCGGGCCGAACTCCATGCGCCCCTGAAACCAAGCCACGGGGTTGCCATCGACCATAATCCTGGCGATGCGCTCGGGCGTGTTGGCGATCTGCTTGAACACCGGCTTGTTTGGATGCTTGGCACAGGCAGCGATGACGTCTTCGTTGGAATAAGACGGGCCGAGATAGACGTGCTCCATCTTCTCCACCGGCACGCCGCGCTGCACCGAGACATAGGCCGCAGCACCAACCGCGGTACCAGCGTCACCGGAGGCCGGCTGAACGAACAGCTCCTTGACGTCGTCACGGGCGATGATCTTCTGGTTGAGCTTCACGTTCAGCGCGCAACCGCCGGCGAAGGCAATCTTGCCAGTCTCGCGGATGATGTCGCCCAGGTAGTAGTCCATCATCTGCAGGGCAAGCTTTTCGAACAGCGCCTGCATGGCGGCCGCGTAATGGATGTAGGGGTCGTCGGCGATGTCACCTTCCCGCTTGGGGCCCAGCCATTCGATCAGCTTCGGCGAGAAGTAGTAGCCCTTGCCCTTCTCCTTGTAGCGACGAAAGCCGATGACGTTGGCGTAATCGGTGTTGATGGTCAGCTCGCCGTTCTCAAACGTCGCCAGGCGGGAAAAATCATACTTGGCGGCGTCGCCGTAGGGCGCCATGCCCATCACCTTGAATTCGCCATCGAGCATCTCGAAACCGAGGTACTCGGTGATCGCTCCGTACAGTCCGCCTAAGGAATCCGGGTCGTAGAACTCTTTGATCTTGTGAATCTTGCCGTTCTCGCCCCAGCCGAAGAACGTGGTGGCGTACTCACCCTTACCGTCGATGCCGAGAATGGCGGTCTTCTCGGTGAATCCCGAGCAATGGTAGGCGCTGGAGGCGTGGGCCAGATGATGCTCAACCGGCTGCAGCTTGACCTTCTTCAAGTCGAAGCCGAGCTGCTGGAGGCACCACTCAATGCGCTTCTTGTACCGGTAGTAGCGGCGGTTGCCCATGAGAATGGCATCCAGCGCACGATCCGGCGCGTACCAGTAGCGCTTGGCATAGTGCCAGCGGGCCTTCTCGAAGATGCTGATGGGTGCGAACGGAATCGCCACTACGTCGACGTCCGCCGGTTTGATGCCGGCCTGCTCAAGGCAGAATTTGGCGGATTCGTACGGCATGCGGTTCTTGGCATGCTTGTCACGCACAAAGCGCTCTTCTTCAACGGCGGCAATCAGCTTCCCGTCAATGTAAAGGGCGGCGGAAGGATCATGACTGAGGGCGCCGGAAAGGCCGAGAATCGTCAATGCCACGGGTATTGCCTCTTAATCTTCGATGCTGGTGCCGGGCACCGCGGGTAAACGTTGGTCAAGCAGCCGGTACAGGGCGCTGTCGGTCGGCCAGTTGCGCAGGAATCGCGCACGGTCCTTGGCATACGCCCGAGCGAAGCTGGCATCGCTGCCATGCTGCTGCACGGCATCCAGGTCGATTAACGACCAGCGATCATGCTCCCAGAACAGGTTGTGCCCTTTGAGATCACCATGACTGATTCGCTCGCGGATCAGTGCCGCGAACAGCCGGTCCAGGGCAACCAATTCCTGCTCTGGAGGACAGCCATCCAGATACGGCTGAAAACGCGCAATTATATCTTCTCCGCGCAGCAATTCGGTAATCAGCCACGCCGGCCCACGCATCCACAGCCAGCGGCGCTCGATGACGGCTAGCAAACGTGGAGTAGCGATCCCGAGAAAGTCGAGGCGATTGCCTTCAACCCAACTATGCCAGGCGCGACTAGGGCGCCAGAAGCGCTTGAGCCAATGCAGCGGATTCTTGATGTTGTACCGTTTGATCAGCAGTGGCCGGTCGTCCAGCTCGCATTGCGCAACGGTGGCTGCGCCACCGGTCTTGTACAGCCGCCCCCGGGAAACGAAAGCGTCCGGATCAGCCAGTACCGGCTGCAAGGCAGGCGCCTCGTCACGCCGAACCGCTTGCGCGCCGAACGGGCCAATGTGCGCGCTGAAGAGGCTGCAATTGCGCGCCACCTTTTTCAGGTAGTCGTTCAGGCGCCAGGCGCGCGTCCTGCGGATTTCCTTCAGCAGCGCTTCCAGCGGCAACGCATGCTCGCTGTTGGCGAGCAGATAGTGCACCAGCAGTTCTTCTATGAACGGCTCGATCTCTGCCGGTAGCTGGGCGAAGAAAACGCCGAGGTTCTCCAGCACCCGCTCGCGCGACAACGGCTGCCCGGGCGTCTCTGCCTTTACGCCGCCGCCGTCGACCACATAGAGCTGCCCGGCGGCTCTCAGCAGGTTGTCCAAATGCAGATCCGCCTGCCAAAGGCCTTGCGCATGCATCCTGGCGATCAGTTCAAGCGCCTCGCCGAGCACGTCGCGCTGGGCATCCGACAGGCCAGGTTCCGCCTCAACGGAGCACCAGACTTCCCACAGGCTTTCGCAGGAATCGAGCCAGTCGAACAGCAGCCAGCCGCCCTCGCCCTCCCGCCAATCCTGAGCAACCAGGGCAGGTGTTGGCAGCTGCTGATCCGCGAGCAGCTGTGCGCCAGCCACCTCGCGCCGATGGTGACGCTGCGCCTTGCCACCCACCATAAGCTTGGCCAGTACCTGGCGACCGTTCCAAAGCGCGCGGCCGACATAGCGCTGCCCGGGCAGGATGCGCAGCCAAAGATCGACCTGCAGACTCGCCCCATCCGGTAACTCGACTTGCAACGGGCAGGCAGGCTCTCGCCCGGCTCCGGCCAGCTCGACCAACCTCATTAACGGGCCTCCTTGGCTTCGCGCCGCTGATGCAGCTGCCGCAGCCATGGCTCGACCAGGCGAGAGTCGTCCAGATAGGCCTCCAGCAAATGCCGCACGCCTTGCTTACCGATAACGCTTGCACGCCGCACGAGCGGTTCCAGATCCTTGACCCGGTCGCGCCGCCCCAACAATAGAGGGCGGGTTTTCTCCAGATCGATCAGGCAGGCCTGCCAACAACCGCCCTGCTCACGCAGGAAGATGTGCTTGGGATAGAAGCAGCTATGCATCTGTCCGGCCTGATGCAACGTACGCGCCAATCCGCCGACTGCAACGAGGATCGCTTGGTGATTTGATTCGCCAAGCTCCGGCCATCGCTTCAGCAATTCGTCCAAATCCATCCATCCATCCAGCGCACGCGTCAGCAGAACAGCGCGCCGTTCGCCGCCGACCTTGCGCTGCCCGAAGAAGCTGGCCTGCAGCGCCGGCACGCCAAGCCGCGCATAACGACGGATATTGCGAAACTCCCGGGCGAAGGTTGGCTCGCCAAAGGGGTGCGCCAGTGTGCGAGTCAGATGATCGCTCTGCCGCTTGAGGTAGAACGCCGAGTCATCGAGCTCGAGCCGGAAGACACTGCTCCAGCCACCGCGCTCGACATTGGGCTCATCCACAGCAGTCAGCTGCACCGACCAGAGTGCATCAAAACCCGCCAGACCATGTCTCTCGAGCGCCGCCCGATCAGCCTGCGCAATGAAGTCCTTCATTCCCGCCCCTGGAAATAATTCAGAATCTGCCGAATGCGCGACTTGTCCTTGTCTACCAGCCGCTTGCGCTGGCAGTACTGCAGATAGAACCGCAGGCGCTGGGTTCGGCTGAGCTGGTACTTGGCGACCTTGTCCAGACAGGCCAGGTCCTTGACGATACGCCGCTGCAGGAACGGTCCCCGCCAGAACGCACCGGTCGGACAGTCGATCAGATAAAGACGACGCTGCGGATCGACCAGCAGATTGCGCCATTTGAGATCGTTGTGAGCAAAGCCCCGGTCGTGCATTGCCCGCGTCGAGCGCGCCAACTGCAGGCTGACATCCTGGACCCAGCGACGGTCACGCAGACGCGCATCGCCCGTGTTGGCCAGCAACGCCAGATCTTCCGTTTGCTCCAGCTCGCGGGTGATCATCGCCCCCCGCAAAAAGGCACCACTGCGACGCTCCAGGCCGTACGCCACGATCGGGGCGGTTGGAATGCCCCAGCGGCGGAAAAGCATCAGATTCTGCCATTCCGCCTTGACCCGCGGCCGGCCGACGAATCGACGCAACCCCTTGCCGGCCCCGGAATACCGCTTCACATAATAGCGAACACCGTTTCGCTCGATACGGATGACCTCCGACAGCAGATCCAGGGTCAGCCGCTCGCCTTTCAGCGCGAATACGCTCGCGAGAGTGCCGAAATCCGCATTCAGATCAGCGTAGGCCGGGTCCAATGTCCAGCAGGCCATTACAGCGCATCCCCATAGCGCAACTTGCGCGCGTGCAGCTTGTCGGCCTTGCGCTGCAACCATGCCAGCAGCGAAGACTCGTCGCGCAGAATCTCCCGCAGCGGACGCTGAAAGTAATCGCGCAGGAAGCGCAGCTTGTCACCACGGGTCAAGCCGATCTCGAGCGCCGAGAAGTACAACCCGGCCAGATCCTTGTCGCGCCAGCGCCGAGGCGTCCGGGAGCGGGTCTGCGCGCGGTGCAGGTCGATCAGCGACAGGCGGAAATCACTTGTTGTCACCGGTTTTTCGGTATGCAGCAGAAAGTGGCAGATGTAGAAATCGCGATGATTGACGCCGGCGCGATGCATGGTGCCGGCCATGCGGGCGACTTCGGCGATAAGGGCGCGCTTGAGCGCCGGTGCCGGTGGCTGTTCCAGCCAGCTGGCCGTGAAGTCCTCGAGGCTGACGGTCGGGGCCAGTTCTTCGGTGATGATGAACGAATGCTGGCTGGCCGGATTGGCTCCGCGCTCGCCGTAAGCCACCGCGGTCATGGTCGGCACACCCACTTCATGCAACCGCTGGATCGCTCGCCATTCCTGGCCAGCACCGAGAACGGGCGCCTTGGCGGTAAGCAGGTTCTTGGCGATCTCGCCCCAACCGATACCGCGATGAATCTTGACGAAGTAACCCTGCCCTTCGACTTCGGTACGCAGCGTGCGTCGCCCCTCCAGCTCGCGGTACACCTGCCCGTCGAGACGCTCGACTTCGACGAACGGGTCCTCGCCGTGCCAGAGGCTTTTGAACGGCTCCAATAGCATCAGGCGCATGCAGCCTCCGCCAATCGGCAGGGCGCTGACCGAGCTGTAGCGCTCATGCGCTTGCCCCGAGAATCACGTCTGCCGCCTTCTGCGGCATCGAATAAAGGTCCGCCGTGTCGGCGAACGTCAGCGCATTGCGACTCCAGACCGCGCGTTGCTGATCATCGGCCAGCATCTGCGCCAGCATCTGGTCGAGCACGTGCTGCTCGAAGGGGCTGGGCACCACGCGACCGCAGTCGGCATCGGTAATGTAGTGCGCATAGCCACATACATCGGTGACCAGCACCGGCAGCCCGGCGACCAGCGCTTCCAGCAGCACGGTACCGGTGTTCTCGTTGTAGGCTGGGTGGATCAGCAGATCGGCGCCGAGCAGGAACCGCGGGATATCGCTGCGCCCCTTGAGGAATTCGACCATGCCGGAAACGCCCAGCGTCTTGGCCTGCAGCTTGAACGGCTTGGGATCATCCTGGCCGATCACCAGCAGCCGGGTGCGCTGACTCAGTTCGCGCGGCAATGCGGCGAGCGCCTTGAGGCTGCGGTCCAGACCCTTGGTCTTGAAACCGGAACCGATCTGCACCAGCAGCAGCTCCTCGGGCCGCACCTCGAATTCCTCGCGAAACTCGGTACGGATTTGCGCAGCATTGGCCGGCGCGCGGCGATCCTGGGCGATGCCCGGCGGCAATAGGTGAAAGCGTTCGGCGGGCGTGCCGTAGTGTTTGACGAACAGCGGCTGCTGCACCTCGGAGATCATCAGGATTTCGGTCTTCGCCTCCGGCGCGAACACTGCGCGCTCGTACTCGGCGAAGTGCTTGTAGCGGCCCCAGCGCCGATAGATCGGGTTGCGCAGCGTCTGCGCCTTGTCCTCGAAGCAAGGGTCGGCGGCGTAGTACACGTCCAGCCCCGGCATCTTGTTGAAGCCGATCACCCGGTCCACCGGCCGCTTGGCCAGATCGGCCTCGACCCAGGCGGTGAAGCGCTCGTTGCGGGTGTGGTTGAACAACGCCTTGACCGGCGCGATCAGCACTTCGAAGCCGTCCGGCACCTCGCCTTCCCAGATCATCGCGTAGACGCGAATGCTGTGCCCGCGACGCTGGCATTCCAGGGCGATACGCATGAAATCGCGCTGCAGACCGCCGAACGGAAAGTACTTGTAGAGAATGAAGGCCAGTTGCATCAGACGGACTCCGGGGCCCGCAGCAGGGCTTTCAGTTCGGTGACGACGCGCTCGGGGAGCAGGTCGTCGAAACAGGGCTTGTGCCGGTCACCGCGACCAGCGTTCGGTCCGCTGGCACACAGGTGCACCTGGGAGCGGCCATAGGCACCGACCCGCCCGGGCAAGGTCGGACCATAGAGAGAAATACTCGGCACATCCAGCGCCGCAGCCAGGTGGCCGAGGCCGGTATCCACCGCGACGCAGGCGCGCGCACCGGCGATAACCCGGGCGACACCGGCAAGATTGAGCTTCGGCAGCACCGCGGCGTTGGCTATGCCGCTGACGATGCGTTCGGCACGCGCCTTCTCCTCGGCATTGCCCCACGGCAGGCGGATCGCCCAGCCGAAATCGCTCATGCGCTCGGTCAGCTCGCGCCAGTAGGCTTCCGGCCAGTGCTTGCTCGGCCAGGTGGTGCCGTGCAGAAACAGCAGGTAGGGCTGGTCGCTAGGCGCCGCCATCTGCTCGCGATCGAGCCCGTAGTCGGCGACATCCTGCGGCAGCGGATACGCGAGCGCCTGGGCGAACAGCTGACGCACCCGTTCCAGCGCATGCTGGTCACGCGGCACTGCGTAGCATCGGTCATAGAAGCGTACGGCGATGGGCTCACGCGCAGACTCCCGGTCCAATCCGGCGACCGGAGCCTTGACGTAGCGGGTCAGCCAGGCGCTCTTCAGCAAGCCCTGGGCGTCGATCACCAGGTCGTAACGGCCTTCTCGCAGGCGTGCCTTGAAGCGCTGCCATTCACCCTTGCGCAGGGTCTGCAGCGGGTGCTTGCGCCAGCGACGGATCGCTACCGGGATCACCTGTGCCACCGCCGGATGCCAGGCCGGGATCTCGGCGAAGCCCTCCTCCACCACCCAGTCGAACTGGATGCCGGGCAGCGCCCGCTGCGCATCGGTCAGCGCCGGCAGGGTATGCACGACATCGCCCAGCGACGAGGTCTTGACCAGCAGGACCTTCAATCAGCGTACCTCGACCGACTGCGGGACCAGGCGATCCAGCGCCTCGATCACCGCGCGCGGCTTCAGCTCGCGCATGCAATTGTTGTGGCCGAAGCGGCAGGTGCGCTCGAAACAGGGACTGCAGTCGAGCCCCAGGCGCACCACTTCCACCCGCTCGGACAGCGGCGGGGTGAAGGCTGGCGAGGTGGAACCATAGATCGCCGCCAACGGCCGGCCGAGCGCTGCGGAGACATGCATCAGCCCGGAATCGTTGGACACCACCGCCTCGGCGCAGGCGAGCAGGTCGATGGCCTCGGCCAGGCTGGTTTCGCCGGCCAGGTTCAGCGCTTCCTCGCGCAGGCCCGGGATCAGCCGCTCGCGGATGTCCTCGCCGACCACGTGGTCGTTCTTCGAACCGAACAGCCAGACCTGCCAGCCCTCGCGGATCTTCGCCTCGGCGACCCTGGCGAAGTGCTCCGCCGGCCAGCGCTTGGACTCGCCGAATTCGGCGCCGGGACACAGCGCCAGCACCGGCCGGTCCAGGCTCAGCTCGAAGCGCGCCAGCGCCGCATCGCGCGTCCCGGCATCGATGCGCAGCGCGGGGTGCGGGTAGGGTTTGGGCAGTTCGGCGCCCGGCTCGAAGGCCAGCGCCATGAAGCGCTCGATCATTAGCGGGTAGCGCTGCTTGTCGAGCTTGCGGATGTCGTTGAGCAGGCCGAAGCGCATCTCGCCGCGCCAGCCGGTGCGCTTGGCAATCCCGGCGAAGAACGGCACCAGCGCCGACTTCAGAGAGTTGGGCAGCAGGATCGCCTGCTGGTACTGACCGCGCAGGCTCTGCGCGACCTTGCGCCGGGTCGCCATGTCGAGCACGCCGTGCCCGATCGGAAAGCTCAGGGCCTGGCGCACCTCGGGCATGCGCTCGAGAATCGGCCGGCTCCACTCAGGCGCCAGCACGTCGATCTGGCAGTCGGGATGGCGCTGTTTCAGGCAGACGAACAGCGTCTGCGCCATCACCATGTCGCCAACCCAGCTGGGTCCTACGATCAGTATGTTCATAAGCTCTAAGCCATAAGCTGAGGGGCTGGAAGCGTGGCCGGCAAGCGAGTTGCATTGCCAGCTTCCAGCGCCAGGCTTACTTGACCAGGGTCCGCCATTCGGCGTGGGCATCAGTCTTGCCGGTGACCAGATCGAAGTAGGCTTTCTGCAGCTTCTCGGTGATCGGGCCGCGACGGCCGATACCGATGGCGCGGCCGTCCACTTCGCGGATCGGCGTGACTTCGGCTGCGGTACCGGTGAAGAAGGCTTCGTCGGCGATGTACACCTCGTCGCGGGTGATGCGCTTCTCGACCACCTTCAGGCCGTGCTCGGCGGCCAGGGTCAGCACGGTGCCGCGGGTGATGCCGTTCAGGCAGGCGGTGACTTCCGGGGTGTAGATCACGCCATCCTTGATGATGAAGATGTTCTCGCCCGAGCCCTCGGCCACATAGCCTTCGGGGTCCAGCATCAGCGCTTCGTCGGCGCCGCCGGAAATGGCTTCCTGCAGGGCCAGCATCGAGTTGATGTAGGCACCGTTGGACTTGGCGCGGGTCATGGTGATGTTGACGTGGTGACGGGTGAAGGAACTGGTGCGCACCTTGATGCCCAGCTCAAGCGCCTCGTCGCCCATGTAGGCACCCCAGTGCCAGGCCGCGACGATCACGTGCACTTTCAGGCCGCTGGCGCGCAGGCCCATGCCTTCGCTTCCGTAGAACACCATCGGGCGGATGTAGGCGCTTTCCAGGTTGTTCTCGCGCACTGCGGCGCGGGTCGCCTCGTTGATCTCTTCCTTCGAGTACGGCATCGGCATGTTCATGATGTGCGCCGAATCGAACAGGCGGTCGGTGTGCGCCTGCAGGCGGAAGATCGCCGTGCCGTCCGGGGTGTTGTAGGCGCGAACACCTTCGAACACGCCCATGCCGTAGTGCAGGGTATGGGTCAGCACATGGGTGGTCGCATCGCGCCACTGCACCAGTTCGCCGTCATACCAGATGACGCCATCACGATCGGCCATCGACATCTTGCCAGCTCCTCAGAATTCGATATTGCTCGGTAGCCCGACGCGGGCTCAGCTGAGCCCCAGCTCGCGCCAGATCCGCATGACTGCGCGACGCTCGTCGTGGAATTGATCCCCACTCACCACTCCGGGCTGCTTCTGCAGTGATTGCCGGTGGGCCGCGGCACGGTACGCCTTGTAGGCGTCCTGCAGCAGCCGCACCTCATCGCCGGTCATCAACCCGGCCTGCTCCAACCCATCGAGAATGCGGATGTTATCGGTATAGCGCAGCAGTTCGGGATGCTGGTGCGACCACGCCAAAGCCGCGTATTGCACCATAAATTCGATATCCACGATACCACCGGCGTCCTGCTTGAGATTGAACTCGGCCGCGCCGTCGAAGGCTTGCTCGGCGGTCCCCGCATGCGTCGCCCGGGTCCCGAGGTTGTCGCGCATCTTCGCGCGCATGTCGCTGACTTCGCGACGCAGCGCGTCCAGATCACGCTCACGCCCGAGCACGCCGGCGCGTACCCGTTCGAAGTCGGCGGTCAGCTGCGGACAGCCAACCAGCACCCGCGCACGCACCAGCGCCTGGTGTTCCCAAGTCCAGGCCTCCTGACCCTGGTAGCGCTCGAAGGCGCCCAGCGAGCTGACCAGCAGCCCGGAAGCGCCGGACGGGCGCAGGCGCATATCCACCTCGTACAGCTGGCCGGAGGTGGTCTGAGTGGTCAGCAGATGAATGATGCGTTGACCGAGGCGGGTAAAGAACTGCGCGGTGTCGATGGGCTTGGCGCCATTGGTTTCGGCGGCAGGGTCGCCGTCGTGGATGAACACCAGATCCAGATCCGAACCATGACCGAGCTCGATCCCGCCGACCTTGCCATAACCGACGATGACGAACGCCGGATCGCAGAGCGTGCCGTCGCTGCGCTGCGGCTGACCGTGACGCGCGACGGTGTGGCGCCAGGCCAGGGCCAGCACTTCCTGCAGGATGGCCTCGGCCAGCCAGGTCAGGTAATCGCTGACCTTCATCAGCGGCAGCGTGCCGGCGATCTCCGAGGCGGCAACGCGCAGCCGGTGCGCCAGCTTGAAGTGACGCAACGCCTCCATCTGCTGCTCGAGGTCATCCTCGGGAATACGCATCAGCCGCTCACGCAACTCGGCGGCCAGCTCCGGCGCCAGCGGCGGGCTATACAGTCGTCCAGCATTGAGCAGCTCGTCGAGCAGCAGCGGGAACCGCGCGATCTGCTCGGCGACCCAGGGGCTGGCCGCACAGAGTTCGAGCAAGCGCTGCAGCGCGCCGGGATTTTCGGTCAGCAATACGAGATAGGCCGAACGCCGGGCCACCGCCTCGACCAGCGGCAGCACGCGCTCGAGCACCAGATCCGGGTCGTCCTGCTCGACAGCCTGCGCCAGCAGACGAGGAATGAAGGCATCCAGGCGTTCGCGACCTAGCCGTTGCATGGTCCTGACCTGACTGGCATTGCGCAGCGCGGCAAGGCGCTGACAGGCAACCTGGCCATCATGGAATCCGGCTTCGGACAGCTGTCGACAGGCGAACTCCTCGTCCCAATCCTGCTCCCACAGGGGCAGCCACTCGCCGCCGACCAGCGCCTCGCCTTCGGCATTCTCGTCCTCGTCCGGGTCGGCGATAACCTGGTGAAAATGCCAGTCGATACGCCCACGCCAGTGCAACAGCTGCTCGTGGAAGGCCTGCCAGTTGTCGAAGCCGAGCATGAAGGCGACCCGTGCACAGTCGACTTCGGTCTCCGGCAGCATCTGCGTCTGGCGATCGGCGATGGCCTGCAGCGCATGCTCGGTATAGCGCAGAAACTCGTAGCCTTCGCGCAGCTCCTTCACCGCCGCGCCCGGCAGGTAACCCTGCCCTTCCAGGGTCGCCAACACCTTGAGCAACGGCCGTTGTTGCAGGCTGAGATCGCGGCCGCCGTGAATCAGCTGAAACGCCTGGGCGATGAACTCCACCTCGCGGATGCCGCCGGCACCCAGCTTGATATTCGAAGCCATGCCCTTGCGCCGCACTTCCTGCTGGATCAGCTGCTTCATGGTGCGCAGCGCCTCGATGGCGGAGAAGTCCAGGTAACGCCGGTAGACGAAGGGTCGCAGCATCTCCAGCAGCTCCTTGCCGGCCTGCTGGTCACCACCGATGACCCGCGCCTTGATCATCGCGTAGCGCTCCCAGTCGCGCCCCTGATCCTGGTAGTACTGCTCAAGCGCATTGAAGCTGTAGACCAACGGCCCGGACGAGCCGTACGGACGCAGACGCATGTCGACGCGGAAGGCGAAGCCGTCGACGGTGATGGCGTCCAATGCCTTGATCAGCCGCTGGCCAAGGCGGACGAAGAATTCCTGATTGTCCAGCGAGCGCTTGGCGCCGACGGTCTCGCCGCCCTCCGGATAGCCGAAGATCAGGTCGATGTCGGAGGACAGGTTCAGTTCGTGTGCGCCCAGCTTGCCCATGCCGAGAATCACCATGTGCTGCGGGTTGCCGCTGCGCCGGCCGGTGGGCACGCCGAATTGCTCGCAATGGCGGGCGTAGAGCCAGTGATAGGCCAGATCGACGCTGGCATCGGCCAGATCGGAGAGGTCGCGGCAGGTCTCGGCCAGGGCCGCCTGGCGGGTCAGATCGCGCCAGATGATGCGCACCTGCTGGCGGCTACGGAAGCGCCGTAGCGTCAGCGCCAGGGTGTCCTCATTGTCACAGGCGGCAATCAGCTCACTCAGCGCATCGCGCAGTTCGCCGGCTTCCAGCGACCGATCCAGCCAGCCCAGCTCGGCCAGCTGCAGCAGCATCTGTGGATCTCGGCTAACCTGTTCGCTGACGAAGTCACTCGCCGCGCAGACCCGGGCGAACGCCTCGCCATGCTCGGCCAGCCAGGCGCGGCATCGTGCCGCAAGCGCTTCCGACAGGTTGCCGGCAGCCGCGAGGAACGACTCCTCGGCACGACTGACAAAAGGCAGGAGTGAGGGCGGCAATGCAACCAGCGACGGCAGACTCATTGAGGTTTCCTTCACAACAGCGAATACGATGGACGGCGCGATTCAGAGCCTCGCAAGTACCTTTCACAGGGAAATGCCAGTGCCGCTGATCTGTAGTTTTACTACTAAAGAGTATTTCAGGGGGCTGATCCCGGCGCCGTTTTGTAGTAAAACTACAGACGCCCGGCCCTACCCCCGGCACTCATCCAAGAACATTACACGCACCGGCCCACAAAGCCGGTAGCGAACAGGCGACCGATTCTGGAAGCCTTTCCGCCATGGAGCAAGCCATGCAAGATCTCGATCCCGTCGAAACCCAGGAATGGCTGGACGCCCTCGAGTCCGTCCTCGACCGCGAGGGTGAAGACCGCGCTCACTACCTGATGACCCGGATGGGCGAACTGGCCACACGTAGCGGTACTCCGCTGCCCTACGGCATCACCACGCCGTACCGCAACACCATCCCCGTCACCCGTGAAGCCAAGATGCCCGGCGACCTGTTCATGGAGCGTCGAATCCGCTCCCTGGTCCGCTGGAATGCTCTGGCCATGGTGATGCGTGCAAATCTGAAGGATCCGGACCTGGGCGGCCACATCTCCACCTTTGCCTCCAGCGCGACGCTCTACGACATCGGCTTCAACTACTTCTTCCAGGCGCCGACCGAAGAGCATGGCGGCGACCTGATCTACTACCAGGGCCACGCCTCCCCCGGCATTTACGCCCGCGCCTTCCTGGAAGGCCGCCTGACCGAAGAGCAGATGCTCAACTTCCGCCAGGAAGTCGATGGCAAGGGTCTGTCGAGCTACCCGCACCCGCACCTGATGCCAGACTTCTGGCAGTTCCCGACCGTGTCCATGGGCCTCGGCCCGATCACTGCGATCTACCAGGCACGCTTCATGAAGTACCTGGAAAACCGCGGCTTCATTCCGAAAGGCAAGCAGCGCGTCTGGTGCTTCATCGGTGACGGCGAATGCGACGAGCCGGAAACCCTCGGCGCCATTTCCCTCGCGGGCCGTGAGAATCTCGACAACCTGGTGTTCGTCATCAACTGCAACCTGCAGCGTCTGGACGGCCCGGTGCGCGGCAACAGTAAGATCATTCAGGAACTGGAAGGCGTGTTCAAAGGCGCCAACTGGAACGTCAACAAGGTGGTCTGGGGTCGCCTGTGGGATCCGCTGTTCGCCGCCGACGAAGACGGTCGCATGCAGCGGCGCATGGACGAGGCGATCGACGGGGAATACCAGAACTACAAGGCCAAAGACGGCGCCTATGTGCGCAAACACTTCTTTGGTGCTGACCCCGAGCTGCTCAAGCGTGTCGAGAGCATGTCCGACGAGGAAGTCTGGAAGCTCAACCGCGGCGGCCACGATCCGTACAAGGTCTATGCGGCCTATCACCAGGCGGTCAACCACAAAGGCCAGCCAACGGTCATTCTCGCCAAGACCATCAAGGGCTACGGCACCGGTGCCGGTGAGGCGAAGAACATCGCCCACAACACCAAGAAAGTCGATATCGACAGCCTGAAGAAATTCCGCGATCGCTTCGACATCCCGGTCAACGACTCGCAACTCGAAGAGCTGCCGTTCTATCGCCCGGCCGAAGACAGCGCGGAAATGAAGTACCTGCGCAAGTGCCGCGACAAGCTGGGCGGGCATCTGCCGCAGCGCCGGCCGAAGAGCTTCAGCATCCCGACACCGCCGCTGGAGACCCTCAAGGCAGTGCTCGACGGCTCCGGTGACCGCGAGATTTCCACCACCATGGCCTTCGGCCGCATCCTCTCGCAGCTGGTCAAGGACAAGGATCTCGGCAAGCGTATCGTGCCGATCCTCGCCGACGAGGCGCGCACTTTCGGCATGGAAGGCATGTTCCGCCAGCTGGGTATCTACTCACCGGTGGGGCAGCTGTACGAGCCGGTCGACCGCGACCAGGTGATGTACTACCGCGAAGAGAAAGACGGCCAGATCCTCCAGGAAGGTCTGAACGAAGCCGGTGCGTTCTCCTCGTTCATCGCCGCAGGTACCGCCTACAGCAACTACAACCAGCCGATGCTGCCGGTCTACATCTTCTACTCGATGTTCGGCTTCCAGCGGATCGGCGACCTGGCCTGGGCGGCCGGCGATGCCCAGACCCGCGGCTTCCTGCTGGGCGGCACTTCCGGGCGCACCACGCTCAACGGTGAAGGCCTGCAGCACGAGGACGGCCACAGCCACATCCTCGCCAGCACCATCCCCAACTGCCGCAGCTATGACCCCACCTACGGCTACGAGCTGGCGGTGATCATGCATCACGGCATGCACGAGATGATGGAGCAGCAGAAGAGCGTCTACTACTACATCACCGTGATGAACGAGAACTACCAGCAGCCGGCCATGCCGCAGGGTGTCGAGGACGGCATCATCAAGGGCATGTACCTGCTCGAAGAAGCCAAGGGCGACTTCAAGCACCGTGTGCAGCTGCTGGGTTCGGGCACCATCCTGCGGGAAGTCCGCGCCGCGGTGGACATCCTCGCCAAGATGGGCGTGGGCGCCGACGTCTGGAGCGTGACCAGCTTCAACGAACTGCGCCGTGACGGTCTGGCGGTGGATCGCTGGAATCGTTTGCACCCGACCGAGGAGCCGCGCAAGAGCTACGTCCAGCAGTGCCTGGAAGGTCGCGAAGGCCCGGTCATCGCCTCGACCGACTACATGAAGCTGTTCGCCGACCAGATCCGTCAGTGGGTGCCGTCGCGCGAATACCAGGTGCTCGGCACTGACGGCTTCGGCCGCAGCGACTCGCGCGCCAAGCTGCGTGATTTCTTCGAGGTCGACCGTCGTTGGGTGACTGTGGCCGCACTGCAAGCACTCGCCGATCGCGGCGCCATCGAACGCACCGTGGTGGCCAACGCCATCACCGAGTTCGGTATCGACCCCGAGAAGCGCAATCCGCTGGATTGCTGATGCGTGCGCACAGGAGAACCTATTGTGAGTGAAACCATACGCGTACCCGACATCGGCAGCGGTGAGGGTGAAGTAATTGAGTTGTTCGTCAAGGTCGGCGATCGTATCGAAGCGGACCAGAGCATCCTGACGCTGGAGTCCGACAAGGCCAGCATGGAAATCCCGGCACCCAAGGCTGGCGTCGTGAAGGCTTTGAAGGTCAAGCTCGGCGACCGCCTGAAAGAAGGTGACGAGCTACTCGAGCTGGAAAGCGAAGAAGGAACTGACAGCGAAGCGCCAGCGCAAGCCGCAGCCGAGCCTGCCACTGCCAGCACTGGCGGCCCGACTGATGAAGCCGAAGCACCTACGCCTCCGGGAGATGACAAGCCTTCGGCCTCCGCCGAGGAAGGCGAGTCGCAGGAAATCAAGGTTCCGGACATAGGCTCCTCCGGCAAGGCCAGCGTGATCGAGATTTCAGTGAAGGCCGGCGATACCATCGCCGCCGAGCAACCGCTGATCACTCTCGAGTCCGACAAGGCCAGCATGGAGATCCCCTCTCCAGCCGCTGGCGTAGTCGAGAGCATTTCGGTCAAGGTGGGCGACGAAGTCGGTACCGGCGACCTGATCCTGATCCTCAAGGGTACCGCCTCGAGCAAGCCGGCAGCGGCCAGTGCTCCGGCCAGCCAGGCACAAAGCCCGGCCAAGGAGAAGCTGACCGAGCAGGCCGCAGAAGCACCGGCCGAAACTGCAGGCGAGTCCGTGGAGGAGGTTCGTATTCCGGACATCGGCTCCAGCGGCAGCGCCAAGGTCATCGAAGTCATGATCAAGGCTGGCGACAGCGTCGAGGCGGACCAGTCGCTGATCACCTTGGAATCCGACAAGGCCAGCATGGAAATTCCGGCGCCCAAGGCGGGCGTGGTGGAGTCGCTGTCGATCAAGGTGGGTGACGATGCCAAGACCGGCGACCTGATCCTGACCCTCAAGGTCCAGGGCTCGACGCCAGCGAAAAAGGCCGAGAGCAGGCCGCAGGAGGCCGTTTCCCAGCAGCAGGCCGTCGCACCGAACAAGCAGGGCGTACCGGAGGCGAAGGCCGCGGCGACGCCGGCTCCGGCCGTCAGCGGTCCGAGCAAGGCCGGCACAAAGGTTCACGCCGGGCCGGCGGTTCGCATGACCGCGCGCGAGTACGGCGTCGACCTGGCCGATGTTCCGGCCACCGGTCCCAAGGGTCGGATTCTCAAGGAGGATGTCCAGGCCTACGTCAAAAACATGCTGCACAAGGCAAAGCAGGCTCCGGCCGAAGGTGCCTCGGGCGGTGCCGGCATTCCGCCGATCCCGGCCGTGGACTTCAGCAAGTTCGGCGAAGTCGAAGAAGTCGCGATGTCGCGCCTGATGCAGATCGGCGCAGCCAACCTGCACCGAAGCTGGCTGAACGTACCGCACGTGACCCAGTTCGAATCGGCCGACATCACCGAACTGGAGGCCTTCCGCGTCTCCCAGAAGGCTGCCGCCGAGAAGGCCGGCGTCAAGCTCACCGTGCTGCCGTTGTTGCTCAAGGCGTGTGCGCACCTGCTCAAGGAGCTGCCGGACTTCAATAGCTCGCTGGCGCCAAGCGGCAAGGCACTGATCCGCAAGAAGTACGTGCACATCGGCTTCGCTGTGGATACGCCGGATGGCCTGATGGTCCCGGTGATCAAGAACGTGGATCAGAAGAGTTTGCTGCAGTTGGCTGGCGAAGCGGCCGAGCTGGCAGAGAAAGCGCGCAGCAAGAAGCTCTCGCCTGACGCCATGCAGGGTGCCTGCTTCACCATTTCCAGCCTTGGCCACATTGGCGGCACCGGCTTCACGCCGATCGTCAACGCGCCGGAAGTGGCGATTCTCGGGGTATCCAAGGCGACGATGCAGCCAGTCTGGGACGGCAAGGCATTCGAGCCGCGCCTGATGCTGCCGCTCTCGCTGTCCTACGATCACCGTGTGATCAACGGGGCTGCTGCCGCACGCTTCACCAAACGGCTGTCGGAGCTGCTGGCGGATATCCGCACGCTGCTGCTGTAACGGCTGAGCCAAACGAAAAACGCCGCATCCTCTGAAGAAGATGCGGCGTTTTCTATTGTGCAGGGATCACGGCACCAACTGCTGCGTCAACCCTTCTGCAGATTACGAATCAGAAAAGACAGTGCCTTGGCCAACTCTTCGGCACCCTGGGGGTCGCGCAGAATGACCAGCAAGGGCAGGCCGTCGATGGGGCTGCTGATCGAACAACTGAACCCTTGCGCAGGACACTGATATTGCAGATAGGGATCAAGCCCGAATACCGACAGACTGCGGTTGCGCACGGCAACACCGCCGCTGCTGCTGCGGACTTCCTCGCGTATGCGCAACTCGCCAGGAGTGGCCACGCTCAGCTCGTAGAGAAAGTCCTGCGGATTGGCCTGGCCAACCTGATAACCCGCTCGCAATGCGTAGGTATCGAGCAATCCGTTACTATGCGCGAGCAGCGCTTCGCGATCGCTGCTGGTGAGATAAAGCTTTTTCAATTCAGTGAGATAGCGAGCCGACTCATCCGAGCCGAACTCCACCACTTCACTCGCGATCAGAGGTGTTCCGATCACGCAGAGAACCGAGACCATCACTAACTTTGCAAGCCGACTTGTCAGTCCCTGTCGCATGATGCACCCTTGCCGAAATTAGTATTATTTAGCCATCGTCCTTCGCTGGAACGGCGCCTGGAGCACAGGCCAGCCCGACTCCGTGGAGCATACTGGAAGCCAACCGCTCGATGAAAATACATACCGATGCCGCCAGCCGTCTGGCGACCGAGGTTGTGACGCAGTTGCCAGTGCCTTCACGGCTCGGCATGCTGCGTTTCGAGCGCTTGAACGAGTCCAGCTGGACACTGCTGTTTCTCGATCCCGCGTGCGAGCGTTATCTCGGTGTTTCCGCCGGCGACCTTTGCTCCCTGGTCGACGCCCCCTACGCCAGCCTGATGGAGCCCAGCGTCCGTCACCAGCTACACGAAGAGATTCAGCAACAGCTGACAGGCCGCAGCCACTATTCAGTCAGCTATCGACTGCACACGCCTGACGGCGTGCAGGACATCACCGAACTCGGCGAAGTTTGCCAGCAGTATGGTCGCGAGCTGCTCAGGGGCTATCTGATGCCCGGGCGCCAGCCTGAATCGGATCAGGATCTCAGGGCGCAGAACGCCCGACTGCGCACGGCGCTGCAGCAACATCAGCAAGCCCAGGACGAACACATCGAGCACATGCTGCGCTCGCGCACCCAGCAGAGCCTGATCGTCAGGCTGGCTCGGCATCGCTACGGCTCCGCCAATCCGGAACTGGAAGCGGCACAGCTGATCACCCAGGCCGCCTGCGAAGTCTACGAGCTGAACCGCGCGACAATCTGGCATCTGGACGGCACGCGCCTGGAGCCAGTGTCGTGCTACCGACTCGACAGCGACCATTACGAAACGCCCTCAGCCCTGGAACTCGCACCCTTTCCCCGCTACTTGCAGGCGCTGCAGAGCGGTCGCGCCGTCGATGCGCAGGACGTGTCCCAGGATCACCGCACCTGCGAACTTGACCAGCTTATCTATCGCCCGCAGGGCGTTCGCTCGATCCTGGACGCCAGCATTCGAGTCGGTGGGGAGGTAATCGGCGTTCTCAGCCTGCAACACACAGGCAAACCGCGCGCATGGCAGGCCGACGAGATCGCCTTCGCCGGCGAACTGGCCGATCAGTATGCGCAGGTGCTGGCCAATCAGCAGCGGCTCAGCGCAACCCATATGCTCGGCCTGTTCCAGCGCGCCGTGGAACAGAGCGCCAGCGCCTTCATCCTGGTCGACCGAGAAGGCCGGGTGGAATATGTGAATCCGGCATTCACCGTCATCAGCCAGTTTTCCTCAGCCGAGGTACGCGGTCAGCGTCTGGCCGATCTGAAGGCTCTGGAAAACCTCGGCGAGCTACTGTTCGACACCTCTTCGGTACTTGCCCACAGCAACAGCTGGCAGGGCGAGTTCCGCTCCCGACGCAAGAACCTCGAGCCGTACTGGGGTCAGCTTTCCATCTCCAAGGTCTTCAATGAAGACGGCGCGCTGACCCACTACATCGGCATCTACGAGGACATCACCCGCAGCAAACTGGCGCATCAGCATATCGAGCGTCTGGCCTATACCGACAACCTGACCAACCTGGGCAATCGCCCGTACTTCATTCGTAGCATCGAGGAGCGCTTTGCCGCCGGGGCCGAGCCCAGGCTCTGCCTGTTGCTGGTGGACATCGACAACTTCAAGCGCATCAACGACAGCCTCGGCCACCAGACCGGCGACAAGCTGCTCACCAGCCTTGCCCGGCGACTGCGCAACGGACTCAGCCAGCAGGCCGTACTGGCACGCTTTGCCAGCAACGAGTTCGCCCTGCTGTTCGATGACAAGGGACTGGACGAAGGCGTCCGCCTGGCAGACCAGGTGCTGCGCATCCTCGATAAGCCGCTATTCGTCGACAAGCAGCTGATCAGCGTCAGCGGGTCCCTGGGGCTGGCGTGCTCGCCCCAGCACGGGCGTGACCCGGAAATGCTGATGAAGCATGCCGGGCAAGCGCTGCACAAGGCCAAGGCGAACGGCAAGAACCAGGTGCAGATATTTACCGAAGCCCTGCATGCCGAAGCCAACTACAAGCTGTTCGTCGAGAACAACCTGCGCCGTGCGCTGCTGCAGAACGAGTTGGAGGTGTTCTACCAGCCCAAGCTATGCCTGCATACCGGCCGGCTGCAGGGGCTGGAAGCGCTGCTGCGCTGGAACCATCCGGAAAAGGGCATGATCCGCCCGGATCAGTTCATCAGCGTCGCGGAAGAAACCGGGCTGATCATCCCGATCGGCAAGTGGGTCGCGCGGGAAGCTTGCCGGATGGGCGTCACCCTTTCCGCGCTAGGCCTTGGCACACCCCAGATCGCAATCAACCTTTCACCCAAGCAGTTCTCGGATCCTGATCTGCTTGGCACGATCGCCGCAATTCTGCTCGAAGAGCAACTTCCCACCGCGCAGCTAGAGCTGGAGCTGACAGAAAGCCTCCTGCTCGAAGCCACCGAGGAAACCCGACAGCAGCTGATCGGCCTCAAGGCGCTCGGCCTGACGCTTGCCATGGACGACTTCGGCACTGGGTATTCCTCACTGAGCTACCTGAAGAAATTCCCCATCGACGTGATCAAGATCGATCGCAGCTTTATCAAGGACATCCCGGGCAACCAGGACGACGTGGAGATCACCTCGGCAGTGATCGCCATGGCCCGCAAGCTGCACCTGAAGGTCGTCGCTGAAGGAATCGAAACACCGGAGCAGCTGAAATTCCTGCGTCGTCATCGCTGTGATATCGGTCAGGGCTACCTGTTCGACAAGCCGATCCCCGGCAACATCCTGACCGAGGCTCTGCGCCGCTATCCCCAATGGTGCTGAGCGCCAGTCGTTTGCGCAGAACTCTGCGACGCGTGGTAGCCGTGGCGCTTTCACTGACTCCCGGGCTTTTGTAGCCTAGCTCGTCAGCCACCTTCCCCGCTCGAGGCTCGCATGTCGCTACGCTCGCAGATTCTGATCAACAAACAGGCACTGCCCACCGCCGAGCAGGCCTTGCCCGGCCGCTCGACACCCATACCGGTCCCCCCCGCCCACTACGTCAATGGCAACCCGCTGCAGCCACCCTTTCCAGCAGGGCTTTGCCAGGCGGTGTTTGGCATGGGCTGCTTCTGGGGAGCGGAACGCCGGTTTTGGGAGCAGCCGGGAGTCTGGACGACGGCTGTCGGCTATGCCGGAGGCCTGACCCCGAACCCGACGTACGATGAAGTCTGTTCTGGGCTTACCGGGCATACGGAGGCGGTACTGGTGGTCTTCGATCCTCAGCAGATCGACTACGGTACGCTGTTACGCGTTTTCTGGGAGGCTCACAACCCGACTCAGGGAATGCGGCAGGGTAATGATGTCGGCAGCCAGTATCGTTCGGCGATCTATTGCATGGATGCACAGCAGCGCAGCGAGGCGGAGACGAGCCGTGAACGTTTCCAGCAGCAACTGAGCGCAGCGGGTTTTCCGGCCATCACCACCGAGATCGACGACGCGCCGCCGTTCTTCTACGCAGAGGCCTACCACCAGCAGTATCTGGCAAAGAATCCTGGGGGATATTGCGGGTTGGGCGGCACCGGTGTGTGCCTGCCGAGTTGATGCCGGGACATCGGCCTAAGCCTAAGCGGTCGCAAGGCCGCTTGAATGGCTGACTACTGGTATAAGAACTAAGCAGAAAAGAAAAACCCCGCCGAAGCGGGGCTCTGCAGACTGAATCCTGACATCCTTGATCGCGCGCCGTCCTGGCACCGCTCCCTGTGTGGTCCGTGTTGTTTGATCGCGCTTCCTGCGCCACATTCCTGATGCGGAAGATTACTGCCAGGCCTTGTGAGCCAGTAGTAGCCATTTTACATCACGCTTTGTAAGCCTTTTCCTACACCGCGTCATCCATGATGCAAGGCTGTAAGTCCAGGCTTACATTGCGCGAGTTTTATGACCTGAGGCCCGGCTTAATCGTTCCGCGTCATGGCCAAATAATTTCATATTGCCTTTAGATTAAGCCGCGGCTTCTCAGAATTGAGCAGCGTCGAGCAGGTACAGCGACTCGCTTCCGGCCTTGACCGAAGCGCTCAGCGAATGAATTCGCGGCAACAGGCGAGCAAAGTAGAAACGCGCGGTTCCCAGCTTGCTCTGGTAGAAGTCGCCTTCATCCTGTTTGGCGAATGCCGCCGCCGCCATGCGTGCCCACATGTACGCATAAGCGGTGTAGCCGAACACGTGCAGGTACTCCACCGAGGCGGCGCCGATTTCGTTCGGATTCACCTTGGCCTGATCGATGACCCAGGCGGTCAGCTCATCCAGATTGTCCATGGCAGCCTTGAGGGGCTCGGCGAACTCCGCCAGCTCCGGACCGGCATCAGCGATGAATGCGCGAATTTCATCGACGAAGGCCTGATACATGGTGCCACCACTGCCGACGATCTTGCGCCCAACCAGGTCCAGCGCTTGAATGCCGTTGGTGCCCTCGTAGATCTGAGTAATGCGGCAGTCACGCACCAGCTGCTCCTGGCCCCACTCGCGGATGAAGCCATGGCCGCCGAAAATCTGCTGCCCATGTACCGTGGTTTCCAGCCCCATGTCAGTGAGGAAGGCCTTGGCTACCGGTGTCAGCAGCGCCACCTGCGCCTCGGCTCGCAGCCGCGCCTCGTCGTCGTCGCTGAACTTGGCGATATCGAGCTGCAGCGCGACATAGCTGGAGAACGCGCGACCACCCTCGTTCAGCGCCTTCATGGTCAGCAGCATGCGGCGCACATCCGGATGCACGATGATCGGATCGGCTGCCTTGTCCTGCGCAATCGGTCCGGTCGGTGCGCGGCTCTGGATACGCTCGCGGGCATACTCGATGGCGCTCTGATAGGAGCGCTCTCCAGTCGACAGGCCCTGAATACCGACGCCCAGACGCTCGTAGTTCATCATGGTGAACATCGCTGCGAGGCCCTTGTTCGGCTCGCCGACCATCCAGCCGGTGGCACCGTCGAAGTTCATCACGCAGGTCGCCGAGGCCTGGATACCCATCTTGTGCTCGATGGAACCGCAGGACAGCGAGTTGCGCTCACCCAGGGTGCCGTCCTCGTTGACCATCACCTTCGGCACCAGGAACAACGAGATGCCGCGGGAGCCAGCTGGCGCATCCGGCAGCTTGGCCAGCACCAGGTGGATGATGTTCTCGGTCAGGTCATGCTCGCCGCCGGTGATGAATATCTTGGTGCCGCTGATCTTGTAGGAGCCGTCTGCCTGCGGCTCGGCCTTGGTGCGGATGATGCCCAGGTCGGTACCGGCATGAGGTTCGGTCAGACACATGGAGCCGGACCAGACACCGGCATACATGTTCGGCAGGTACTTCTGCTTGAGCTCCTCGCTGGCGTGCGCGTAGATCGACAGGCAGGCGCCGGACGTCAGCATCGGATAGAGGCCGAAGGCCAGGCTGGCGGAGTTCATCATCTCCTCAACCTGAGCCGAGATGACCTTGGGCATACCCATCCCGCCGAACGCCGGATCGCCACCGACACCGACCCAGCCGCCTTCGGCGTATAGCTGATAAGCCTCGCGGTAGCCGGCGGGCGTAGAAACCGCCCCGGCGTCCCAGCGGCAGCCTTCTTCGTCACCGCTGCGGTTGAGCGGCGCGATGCTGTTGGCGGTGATCTTGCCAGCTTCCTCGAGAATTGCATCGGCCGTCTCGGCATCGACCACTTCGGCTAGCGCTGGCAGCGACTGCCAGAGTTTCGGCGCGTCGAAGACTTCATTCAGGACAAAACGCATGTCGCGCAGCGGCGCTTGATAGTCGGCCATGGCAAGGTTCCTCGCAAGACACTGGGTTGCGGCCACTATGGGCCGTTTCCAGCGAGTCTAACCGAATAACCAGGACAGGATTAAGCGTCTTTTTATGACCAGATAGTTTTTACCGGTCACTATCAATACCACTGCAACCCTAACGCGAATGCTCGGCCATACGCACCGCACCGCGGCCGCTGCCGTGCACTCGCAGACAGTTTCTGCCTGCTTTTTTGGCACTGTACAGCGCCTGGTCGGCGGCCTTGATCACCTCCTCCGGGCTGCGCTGCTCCCCTTGTCGCTCAGCCACCCCGATACTGATGGTCACCGAGACCTGTTTCGCCGACGCCGCTCCTCGAGCCATACGGCCGCGACGATCATCCTTCGGTCGATTGTCTTCGTCACGCAGTTGCAGCGCATAGCTCTCTACCGACTGACGTACCTCCTCCAGATGCGGCAGACACTCTTCGATACTGCGCCCAGGGAAAACCAGGGTGAACTCCTCACCCCCGTAGCGATATGCACGTCCACCGCCCCCTATCTTGCGCAGCCGGCTGGCAACCATCTTCAGCACCTGATCACCGACGTCGTGACCATAGGTATCGTTGAAGCGCTTGAAGTGGTCCACATCAGCCATCGCCAGCACATACTGCCGCCCCAGGCGCTGCAGTCGCTCATTCAGAGCGCGACGCCCAGGCAAGCCGGTCAGCTCGTCACGAAAGGCCATGAGATAAGCCTCATGAGCGATTGCCGTCACCAGCATCAGCAGCACATGGCTGCTCAGAATGTTGAGGGCGGCATAGCGGCTGAACGTCTGCGGCAGCATCAGCAGAATGCCGAGCAGCGCGATGATCTGCGCCGCATGGGAAGGTCGCGGCTGGCGAAGGTACTGGACGATCAGCAATACCAGCGCCACGAGGAACACCGGATACGCCAGCTGGATGAGCGGTAGCCAGTCGGCCTTGAGCGCGGGCCAGCGAATCACCACCAGCCAGGCATGTAACGCTTCCGGAAACCGCTTTGCCAGCGCCACGGCGACGACGCCGACGGCAAACAGCACCGCGGCACGGGCCAGGCCGTCCTGCGCCAGGTGACTGCGCTCTCGCCACACGCCATACAGGCCGTAAAGCAGCGGCAGCAGCAAGCTGCAGAGATGAAAGGTCAGTGCAGCATCGTCCAGCAGAGTGCCATGCGCCCGGTAGTGATCGGCGTGGATATCGAGGAGGAAATAGGCAAGATAGACGCAGAGCAGCAGAAACAGCTCGCGGATGCGGCCGTACATCATGCAAAGCGCACCGCCGAGCAACAGCAGTACGGTCGGCAGGACGTTATAGAGCGACGTGAAGAACTCGTTCAGCGAAACCTGACGCGCGATGACCTCTCCGCCGAGCAACAGGGCCAATGGCGCGAGAAAATGGCTGGAGCGAGGCGGAACGGTACGCGACACGGCAACTCCGGCATGCTGCCGAGAAAAGCTAGCATTTTGCCTTCTTGCTCCCAGTTGTGCAGCCGAAATACCGGCGAAGATGCGGCAAAAGCAGTACAACGTCTGGATCGGGCACAAAAAAGCCGCTGCAAAGCAGCGGCTTTTCTTTACAACCTCAACCCGTCAGTAACCGAGAGCGAAGTCTTCCTCAGCCATCTGCATCAGGTTGTCGGCACCGGACAGCATGGCGTCGACATGCATGCGGGTACGCGGCAGGATGCGCTGGAAGTAGAATCGCGCGGTCTGCAGCTTGGCCTTGTAGAACGCCTCCTCGGAGGTGCCCTCAGCCAGTTTCTCGGCAGCAACCCGAGCCATGTCAGCCCAGAAATAGGCGAGACAGGCGTAGCCGGAATACATGCAGTAGTCGACCGACGCCGCACCGACCATTTCACGATCCTTCATGGCCGCCATGCCGATCTTCATGGTCAGCTCGCCCCACTCCTTGTTCAGCTGATTCAGGGGGGTAACGAACTCCTTGATGGCTTCGTTGCCTTCCTGGTTCTGGCAGAACTTGTGCACGATCTTGGTGAAGGACTTCAGCGCCTCGCCCTGGGTCATCAGCACCTTGCGGCCCAACAGGTCCAGCGCCTGGATACCGGTGGTGCCCTCGTACAGCATGGAGATACGCGCGTCACGCACGTTCTGCTCCATGCCCCACTCGGCGATGAAGCCGTGACCACCGTAGATCTGCACGCCGTGGTTGGCAGCTTCGAAGCCTACTTCGGTCATGAACGCCTTGGCGATCGGCGTGAGGAAGGCCAGCAGCGTGTCGGCCTGCTTCTTCTGCTCTTCATCCTGGCTGTTCTTGACGATGTCGACCTGCTTGGCGGTGAAGTAGACCATCGCGCGGTTGCCCTCGGCGAACGCCTTCATGGTCAACAGCATGCGACGCACGTCCGGATGCACAATGATCGGGTCGGCTGGCTTTTCCGGCGCCTTGGGGCCGCTCAGCGCACGCATCTGCAGGCGCTCACGAGCGTACTTGATGCCGCCCTGGAAACCGATCTCGGCATGTGCCAGACCCTGCAGTGCGGTACCCAGACGTGCGGTGTTCATAAAGGTGAACATCGCGTTCAGGCCCTTGTTCGGCGGACCGATCAGAAAGCCGGTGGCGCCGTCGAAGTTCATGACGCAGGTCGCGTTGCCGTGGATGCCCATCTTGTGTTCAAGCGATCCGCAGTTCACACCGTTGCGCTCGCCCTTCTCGCCTTCGGCGTTGGGCAGGAACTTGGGCACGATGAACAGGGAGATGCCCTTGGTGCCAGCCGGAGCATCGGGCAGGCGAGCCAGAACAATATGGACGATGTTCTCGGCCATGTCGTGTTCACCGGAGGAGATGAAGATCTTGGTGCCGTTCAGCTTGTAGCTGCCGTCGGCCTGGGGCTCCGCCTTGGTGCGCAACATGCCCAGATCGGTACCGCAGTGCGGCTCGGTCAGGCACATGGTGCCGGTCCACTGGCCGGACACAAGCTTGCTCAGATAGGTGTGCTTCTGATCGTCGGTACCGTGGGTAGCGATGGTGTTCATGCAGCCATGAGACAGGCCGGGGTACATGCCCCAGGACCAGTTGGCCTGACCGATCATTTCGCTGATCGCCAGACCGAGGGACTCGGGCAGACCCTGACCGCCGTGGTCGACGTCATGGGCCAGGCTCGGCCAGCCGCCTGCCACGTACTGCTCATAAGCTTCCTTGAAACCGGTCGGCGTCTTCACGCCCGACTCGCTCCAGGTGCAGCCTTCGATGTCGCCGACGCGATTCAGCGGAGCGAGTACCTGCTCACAGAACTTCGCGCCCTCATCGAGAATCGCGTTGACCATGTCCGGGGTGGCGTCTTCACATCCCGGAAGGCTCTGATAGTGCGCTTCGTAGCCGAGCAGCTCGTCACGTACGAAACGGATATCGCGCAAGGGGGCCTTGTAGTCGGGCATAGCGTAAACCTCAGCGGTGAGTTCTTGTAACAAGCTGACCGGGCGACCCAGCCATCTGAATTCGATTTCGACCGTCGGACTACCAGCCCGAAGGGTCAAACAGGCGTTTGAAACATACGTTTCGACCTGAGCGATGTCAAGCGCGGAACAGGGCACCACTTATCGGCTGAATCAGCCAAATTCAGGTCGAGCGAAGGCCACGCCTGGCGAAATTCGGGAATAGGAACTCTGATGTTGCAAAGACGCAGCAAGCCCGGCGCCTGCCGAGCTGATTGGCAGGAACGAAGATGCAGGAAGGAGAAAAACGAAGCTGGCCGAGCGCATGAATGACGACTCGAATCAGCAAGGAGAATCGATGAGCGCCGGAGGACGCGATCAGGCCTGGGTATCGATCAGCGTGCCGAGGACTTCGTCAGCGCTCTGGATCATACGGGCACCTGCCTTGGCACTGTGTTCACCGACCTTCAACTGGATGAGCTGCTCGGTGATTTCGGTGATTTCGGTGACCGCCTGGGAGTTGCCCAGCACTGGCGCGTTGGCGGAGGCGATGGAAGAAGCGGCCTGCTCGACGCGCTGCTGACCGCCCTGGAAGGCACTGAGGCCCGCGCCCAGAAGGTTATTGGTGATTTGCATGGTGACTCCACGCGCTATCAGGTTGCCAGTATTCAAGCAGATGCCGACACGTACCGCAAGGCGCGAGTCGCCGCAATGCGCGTCCGCTCACACCGGCTGCAACGCGGGCAACGTCAGGTAGCGCGCGACCTGACGCGCCGTTGGCGCAGCGAGGCGAGGCACCTGGCCAAGGCAGGGTGCCGGTAGCAGCTCAGCGAGCGTGGCGAGGTTGTCATCCAGCCGCGACGTGGCAGGGTCGATGATATTCGCCACCCAGCCAGCCAGCGCCAGCCCGTCGCGGGCGATCGCTTCAGCACTGAGCAGCGCATGGTTGATACAACCCAAGCGCACCCCTACTACGAGAATGACCGGTAAACCCAGCGCCGCGGGCAATGCCGACAGATGCTCACGCGCATTCAGCGGGACTCGCCAGCCTCCCGCGCCCTCGACCAGAGTGACGCCGGCCTGCCGGGCCATTACCGGTTGCACGGCCTCGATCAGACGAGCGGCGGTCAGTTCGACACCCGCTTCGCGGGCGGCTATATGCGGGGCAATGGCCGGCTCGAACGCGAACGGATTGACCGTCGCATAGTCCAGCGCAAGGCTGCATTCGGCCAGCAGGGCCAGCGCATCGCTGTTACGTAAACCCTGCTCGGTCCTTTCGCAGCCTGAGGCGACCGGCTTCACCGCCGCGGTGGACAACCCCGCCAGGCGCGCTGCATACAGCAGGCCCGCGGCGATAGTGGTCTTGCCAACATCGGTATCGGTGCCGGCAATGAAGAAAGCGCGATGCATCATGGCTCCTTGTGCAGAATGCCGTAGATCACCTGGTAGGTCGCCGGAAGCCCCTCGGGACGGCGGAATCCTTCGTAGGCCTCGACCAGCGCGCGGATGCGTGCACGCCCGGTCAGTCCATCCGGGCGACCCGGGTTCAGGTTGTGCGCCCCCAGCGCCTTGAGCTCATGGGTCAGCTGGCGCAGATCGGGGAAATGCAGCACTTCCGGGCGCACTTCGAGACTCGCCAATCCAAGACCGCAGCCCCTACACAGCGTCTGATAGGCCTCCCGCGAGCGGAAGCGGTTGACGTGAGCGAAGCCGTCCACCGCCTGCCAGCTGTCCCGCAGCTCCTGCAGGGTACCGCTGCACAGACTGGTGAAGGCAAAGATGCCGCCCGGACGCAGCACCCGCCGCACTTCGCTCAGCACGCTGGCGAAATCCTCGCACCACTGCAGGGCCAGGCTCGAATAGATCAGGTCGACAGTGCCATCACGCAGCGGCAGCCGCTCGGCGTCACCGGTGACGAAATGCCGTGCGCCGCCCTGCGGCCGTGCATGGCGCAGCATGCCCTCGGCGATATCCAGTGCCAGGCCATCGGCCTCCGGAAAGGCCGCAGCCAGGACGCGGGAGAAGTAGCCGGTGCCGCTGCCGAGATCGAGCCAGCGGCCGGGTTGCCGAGTGGAGGGCAGTCGGGCCAGCAATTGATTGCCGACCTGTCGCTGCAGCGCGGCGACGCTGTCGTAACTGCCCGCAGCACGGGAAAACGATGCCGCGACCTGGCGCTTATCAGGCAACTGCGCCGGCGAACGCTCGCTGAGCGATGCTTCAGTCATCCTCGCCATCACCCATAAACGCCAGCATTGCCGTCGCCACGTCGTCGGCACGCTCCAGCGGCAGGCCGTGGCTGGCATTGGCCAGCACATCGACTTCCACATCCGGCAGACAGGCCAGCAGCGCATCTGCCGCTGAAGACGGCACCAGCGCATCACCATCGGCGAACAGATGCAGCTGTGGCCCCACATAACCTTGCAGCGCCTCGCGGCCGTCCAGCTCGGCGAGCAGGCGCAGACCCGCGGCCGACACCGCCTGCGGCTGCTCGAGCAGGCTAACCTGCAGTTGCCGCGCCAGCGTGCGCGGATCGTAGGCACTGCGACTGCACAGCAGGCTGAAGCGCTTGAGCGTGTCATCCGGCCCGAGGCGGAAGGCCTCCTCGAAGGCATCGAACACTTCGGCAGGCATCGCCGTCGGCCAGTCGTCACGGCTGCGAAAGCAGGGGTTGCTGCAGATAGTGATCAGCCCCGGACAGTTGTCGCCACGCCGCGCGGCCAATTGCGTCGCCAGCATGCCGCCAAGCGACCAACCGGCGAGCCAGCTGTCGACGGGCAGCCGCGCATCCAGCTCATCGAGCCAGGCCTCGGGGCGATCCAGCGTCGGCAGCGGGGCAATGTCGACCTGCAGCCGTGGCTGGCGGTCGCGCAATAGCTCGGCCAGGGGTTCAAGGGCGGCCGAGCTGAACGCCCAGCCCGGCAGAAGAATCAGTCGATCACGCATCCTCGTTCTCCTTGGGCAACAGGGCCCAGCACTCGGCCAGCGCTTCCAGCAGGCGATCCAGCTGTGCCTCACTGTGGCTCGCCGTGAAGGTGATCCGCAGCCGTGCGCTGCCGGCCGGAACGGTTGGTGGGCGAATCGCGCCGACCAGGATGCCGCGCTCGCGCAGCAATGCCGACAGCCTCAACGCCCGTTCGCTGCTGCCGACCAGCACCGGCTGGATCGGCGTCGGGCTGTCCATCAGTGTCAGGCCGATCTGCACTGCGCCTTCGCGGAAACGTGCCACCAGCCGGTTCAGCTGATCGCGGCGCCAGCCCTCGCTACGTAAAAGCTCCAGACTTTTGAGTGTGGCACAGGCCACCGCAGGCGGCTGGCTGGTGGTGTAGATGTACGGGCGCGCGAACTGGATCAGCGTTTCGATCAGCTCCTCGCTACCGGCGACAAAGGCGCCTGCGGTGCCAAACGCCTTGCCCAACGTACCGACCAGTACCGGCACGTCATCCATGCCCAGACCGAAATGTTCGACGATGCCGCCGCCAGTCGCGCCCAGCGGACCGAAGCCATGTGCATCGTCGACCATCACCCAGGCGCCACGCTGCTTCGCCGTGGCGCAGATCGCCGGCAGTTCTGCGAGATCGCCGTCCATGCTGAATACGCCATCGGTCACCACCAGAGTATTGCCGCTGGCTTTCTCCAGGCGCTTGGCGAGGCTTTCGGCATCGTTGTGCAGGTAGCGCGAGAAGCGCGCGCCGGAGAGCAAACCGGCGTCGAGCAGGGAGGCGTGATTGAGGCGATCCTGCAGCACCGTATCGCCCTGCCCGACCAGCGCCGTCACCGCAGCCAGATTCGCCATATAACCGGTGGAAAAAAGCAGCGCCCGTGGTCGGCCGGTGAATTCGGCAAGGGCTTCCTCGAGCTGGTGATGCGGCATGCTGTGGCCGATCACCAGATGCGAGGCGCCGCCGCCCACACCCCACTTCGCAGCGCCCTGCTGCATGGCGTCAATCACCTCGGGATGATTGGCGAGGCCCAGATAGTCGTTGGAACAGAACGCCAGCAGGCGGCGGTCGCCATCGACCATCACCTCCGGCTGCTGCGGCGCTTCCAGCAGCGGACGTTGACGATAGAGATGGGCCGCGCGGCGCTCGGCGAGACGGGCGGAGAGATCGAAGCTCATGGGTGCACCGAGAGGAGGTGGATGACCACGCGCGGGTCATCCAGCCTGCAAATGGGTTGACCAGGCCAGCGGCGGACGCGTGCAACCGATGCCGCACTCATCCACCGGACCCGATCATCAGACCGCGGCGTTGTAGAACAGCTTGCTGTCGCGCTGTTCGATCAGCGCCTGCTCGATGGCCGCCTGGTGTACTTCGTCGGCATGCTCGTGGCGCTCTTCCGGCTTGATGCCCAGACGCGCGAACAGCTGCATGTCCTTGTCCGCCTGCGGGTTGGCGGTGGTCAGCAGCTTCTCGCCGTAGAAGATCGAATTGGCGCCAGCGAAGAACGCCAGGGCCTGCATCTGCTCGTTCATCTGTTCACGCCCGGCCGACAGACGCACATGGGATTTCGGCATCATGATCCGCGCCACGGCGAGCATGCGGATGAAGTCGAACGGATCGACGTCCTGTTCCTCGGCCAGCGGCGTGCCCTTGACCTTGACCAGCATGTTGATCGGCACCGATTCCGGGTGCTCAGGCAGGTTGGCCAGCTGGATCAGCAGGCCGGCGCGATCGTCCAGCGACTCGCCCATGCCAAGAATGCCGCCGGAGCAGATCTTCATCCCGGCCTCGCGTACGTAGCTCAGCGTCTCCAGACGCTCGCCGTAGGTGCGGGTAGTAATGATGTTGCCGTAGTACTCCGGCGAGGTGTCGAGGTTGTGGTTGTAGTAGTCCAGCCCCGCCGCCGCCAGCGCCTTGGTCTGCTCCTGATCGAGTTTGCCGAGGGTCATGCAGGTTTCCAGGCCCATGGCCTTGACCCCTTCGACCATCTTCAGCACGTAGGGCATGTCCTTGGCCGACGGGTGCTTCCAGGCGGCGCCCATGCAGAAACGTGTCGAGCCGATGGCCTTGGCTTCGGCCGCAGCCTCCAGCACCTTCTGCACCTCCATCAGCTTCTCTTTATCGAGGCCGGTGTTGTAGTGCCCGGATTGCGGGCAGTACTTGCAGTCTTCCGGGCAGGCGCCGGTCTTGATCGACAGCAGCGTGGACACCTGCACGCGGTTGGCATCGAAGTGCTGGCGGTGCACGGTCTGCGCCTGGAACAGCAGATCGTTGAAGGGTTGCTCGAAGAGCGCCTTGACCTCGGCGAGGGTCCAATCGTGACGCGTAGTAGAGGCGGAGGTGGCGCTCATGGGCATTCCTTGTAATTAATAGCGGCTCGGCGGCCTGGCACGGATGCGGAATGTTTAGCCAAGCTCGATACGCTGTCAACCAGGAAAGGAATCATGGTTTACAACTGGTCAATTAATATACAGCACTGCCTGCTGTGCGATGAACCTTGCGACGGTCACCCACTGTGCGGCCCTTGCGAAGCCGAACTGCCCTGGCTCGATGGCCGGTGTGCAACCTGTGCCGTGCCACTGCCGACACGCGGGCTGGTCTGCGGCGAATGCCAGAAAAGGCCGCCAAGCTATGACCACGTCGAGGTGCCCTGGCGCTTCGCCTTTCCCGTGGATGCGCTGATCACCCGCTTCAAGCACCAGGCGCGCTGGCCATTCGGCCGCCTGCTTGGCGAGCGCCTGGCGCTGCATCTGCAACATGCCTTCACCGACGGGCTGCCGCAGCCTGATCTTATCGTGCCGGTGCCGCTGGCCCGCCGTCGCCTGCGCCAACGCGGCTTCAATCAGGCGCAGATGCTGGCCCAGTGGCTGGGCGGCGCGCTGAAACTGCCGGTCGCGCATCTGCTGGAACGCGTCGTCGATACGCCCCCGCAGCAGCAACTGGACGCCGCCACGCGACGGCGAAATCTGCGCCAGGCGTTTTGCCTGGCGCCGGGTACCGACATCAAGGGCCGCCATCTGGCGCTGATCGACGACGTGCTAACCACCGGTGCGACCGCCGAGGCGCTGGCGCGACTGCTCAAGCGTGCGGGTGCGGTGCGAGTGGACGTCTACTGCCTGGCACGCACGCCCAAGCCAGGCGACTGATAGCGGCGGACGCGCGGTTGTTTAAAAGCCCCGGTGCAATACACTGATCGGTCTATTCTGCGGAGCCGGTCATGTCTCATCCCTTCGATACACTCACGCCGGACCTGGTCCTCGACGCTGTGGAAAGCATCGGTTATCTCAGCGATGCCCGCGTGCTGGCGCTCAACAGCTACGAGAACCGCGTCTATCAGGTGGGCATCGAAGACGAGACACCACTGATCGCCAAGTTCTACCGGCCCGGTCGCTGGAGCAACGAGGCGATTCTCGAGGAGCACCAGTTCAGCCTGGAACTGGTCGAGCACGAGGTGCCGGTGGTGGCGCCGCTGGAACGCAACGGCACGACGCTATTCGAGCACGCGGGCTTCCGCTTCGCGCTCTTTCCACGCCGCGGTGGTCGCGCGCCGGAGCCGGGCAATCTCGACCAGCTCTATCGTCTCGGCCAGCTGCTGGGGCGGATGCATGCGATCGGTGCAAACCGGCCGTTCGAGCATCGCGAAACCCTGGACGTACAGAATTTCGGCCACGATTCGCTGAATAGCTTGCTGGAAGGCGGCTTCGTGCCCAAAAGCCTGCTGCCGGCCTACGAGTCGGTGGCACGCGATCTGCTCAAGCGGGTCGAAGACGTCTTCGCCAACACAGACTTCACCCCGATCCGCCTGCATGGCGATTGCCACCCGGGCAACATCCTCGCCCGCGACGATGCCTTTCATCTGGTCGATCTCGATGATTGCCGCATGGGCCCATCGGGGCAGGACCTGTGGATGATGCTCGCCGGCGAGCGCCATGAACGTCTTGGTCAGCTGGCCGAACTGGTCGACGGCTACAACGAATTTCATGATTTCGTCCCGCGCGAGCTGCCGCTGATCGAGGCGTTGCGCGCGCTGCGGCTGATGCACTACAGCGCCTGGCTCGCCCGCCGCTGGGACGATCCGGCCTTTCCGATGAGCTTTCCCTGGTTCGGCAGCGAGCGTTACTGGGGCGACCAGGTGCTGATCCTGCGCGAACAGATATCGGCGCTGCAGGAAGAGCCGCTCAGGTTGTTCTGAGGCATGGTGTGGCTGCGGACCCGTGACTGTGGATGTGAAAAGCGACATCCACCCTACGAATCCCGGCGTCTGCGTAGGGTGGATCGCGCTTTATCGATCCACCGTGTGGACGTCCACACGGTGGCGGTCTCCGCGACTCAGGCCTCCTCGATCAGCCAGTCCAGCCGCCAGCTGCCCTGGCTCTGCGCCAGCTGCTCGACCAGCCACGGCAACAGCTCACGCAGCTCTTCCTCCACCCCCCACGGCGGGTTGACGATAGCCAGACCCGAACCGCTCAGGCGGCTGGCGTCGTCGGCGGGGTGGACGAACAGTTCGGCACGCAGCAACTTGGGCGCCCCGCTGCGCGCCAGGTCCTGATAGAAGCGCTTGAGCTGGCGCTCGTCCTTGATCGGATACCAGATCACGCCGATGGTCTGGCGCATACGGCCGAGCGCTTCCTTCAGCGCCGTCACACAGCGGCTCAGTTCGTCGGCCTGTTCGAACGGTGGATCGATCAACAACACCACGCGCTTTTCCTGCGTCGGCATCAGGGCCCGCGGCACATGCCAGCCCTCGCCGCGGTGCACGGCCACGCGGCGGTCGCCGGCCATGTTGTCCTTGAGCAGCGCGCCGTCCTCGGGATGCTTTTCGTTGAGCTGCAGACGATCCTGCTCGCGGGTCAGTTGTCGCGCCAGCTCCGGCGAGCCGGGGTAATAGCGCAGCGCCCCGCCCGGGTTGAGCTGGCGGATCACGCCGAGGTAGTCATCGAGCAGCGCCGGGTGCGCCTCGGCCTGCCAGATGCGGGCGATGCCCTGCAGCCACTCGCCGGTGCGGCTGGCCTGGTCGCCGGCCAGGTCGTAGAGGCCGACGCCGGCGTGGCTGTCGAGGTAGGCGAACGGGGCCTCCTTGCGCGACAGCAGGGCGAAGATCCGGCTCAACACCAGGTGTTTGAGCACATCGGCGTGGTTGCCGGCATGGAAGGCGTGGCGGTAGTTCATCTGATCCTCCTGGAGAGCGGCGCAGTTTACCTGTCGGCCCTGCCCAACGCAGGCCCGGCATGACCGGCGTCGTTTTTCCCAATCACCGACACGGGCTACAGTGGCGCCCCACGACGACTGAACGGAGCTGCCCCATGGACCTGCGCGATCTCTTCGGCATCGAGCACCCGATCATCCAGGCACCCATGGCCGGTGCGCAGAATCACCTGCTGGCCGCGGCGGTGTGCGAGGCCGGCGGGCTGGGTTCGATCCCGGCCGGCATGCTCGATGCGGCAGCGCTGGACGCCGAGCTGACCGCCATCGAGGCGCTGACCGACCGACCCTACAACGTCAATTTCTTCTGTCACCAGACGCCAGCAGCCGACCCGACGGCCTTCGACGCCTGGCACCGGATGCTCGCACCGTTGTTCGCCGAATTCGACGTCGACCCAGCCAACATTCCGGCCGGCGCCACCCGCCAGCCGTTCGACGCGGCAATGGCCGCGGTGCTGGAGCGGCACAGGCCCGCACTGGTCAGCTTCCACTTCGGCTTGCCTAGCCCCGACCTGTTGCAGCGCGCCCGCGCCACCGGGGCGAAGATCGCCTCCAGCGCGACAACGGTCGGCGAAGGCCTCTGGTTGCAGCAGCACGGCGTCGACCTGGTGATCGCCCAGGGCCTGGAGGCCGGCGGCCACCGCGGCATCTTCCTCAGCGAGGACCTGACCACCCAACTCGGCACCTTCGCCCTGCTGCCGCAACTGGTCGCCGCGCTGGACGTACCGGTGGTCGCCGCCGGCGGCATCGCCGATGCCCAGGGCGTGACGGCAGCGCAGGCCCTGGGCGCCGCTGGTGTGCAACTGGGCACCGCCTACCTGCTGTGCCCGGAGAGCCGCACCAATGCGCTGCATCGCGCCGCGCTGAAGAGCCCGCAGGCAGTGCATACCGCGCTGACCACCCTGTTCAGCGGGCGCCCGGCGCGCGGCATCGTCAACCGCATCATGCGCGAACTGGGTCCGCTGCCCGAAGGGGTTCCGCCCTTTCCGCTGGCCGGCAACGCCATCGGCGCGCTGCGCGCCCAGACCGAGAAGCAGGGCCTGGATCACTGCACGCCGCTGTGGGCCGGGCAAAATGTCAGCGGCTGCCGGGAGATCCCGGCCGGCCAGCTGACCCGTGAACTTGCGGCCGGCTGGCGGGCCTGAGTCATTACGCATTCCGTCGCGGCGAGTCCTGAGCCGTCGCGACGGGGCGTAGAATCGACCGCACGTCACACGGAACGCCGCCAATGAGTCCACTGACCAATACGCTCGTCTTCCTCGCCACCCTCGCCGGCATGGAAGTCTTCGCCTGGTGGGCACACAAGTACGTGATGCATGGCTGGGGCTGGGGCTGGCACAAGTCGCACCACGAGCCACGCAGCGGCTGGTTCGAGAAGAACGACCTGTATGCGGTGGTGTTCGCTGGCGTGGCGATCCTGCTGATCGCCCTCGGCACGGCCGGTTATCACCCCCTGGAATGGATCGGCGCCGGGATGACGGCCTACGGCTTTCTATATTTCGTCGCCCACGACGGGCTGGTGCACCACCGCTGGCCGCTGCGCTACGTGCCGCGCAACGGTTATCTCAAGCGCCTTTATCAGGCGCACCGCATGCACCATGCCGTCGAGGGCAAGGAGCGCTGCGTGTCCTTCGGTTTTCTTTATTCACCGCCGCTGCCGGTGCTCAAGCGCCAATTGCGCCAGCTGCACGATGGGCCGCTGCGCAAGGCGAGCGTTAGCGCTAGCGAGGACGCCTCCAGAGACCGTCAGGACGCGGCCTGACCTGCATCCGCCGCGAGGCCAGCGCCAACACGCCCCCCCCCCAGCAGGAACTGCAGCTTCTGCGCCTTGCTCGTCGACACCCGCGCATCCCAGGCCGCTGCGCCGCGCGCTTTCACTTCGACGCCGATCTGCCGATAGACGCCATGCGCCGTGGCGATCGACCAGGCCGAGCGTAACGGCAGGTCCCGCAGGCCCTGAGATGCCGATTGATAGTAGGGTTCGGCCAGATCCACCAGTCGCGCCGCCAGCGTCGCCAACGCGGCACGATGCCCAGGCAGCGCGACTTCATCTTCAGGAATGCCCACTTCGGCCAGCCACTCGGCCGGCAGGTAAACGCGGCCGACCTGTGCATCCTCGACGATATCGCGGGCAATGTTGGTCAGTTGGAAGGCCAAGCCCAGGTCACAGGCGCGATCCAGCGTCGGCTCCGCTTCGGCGCCCATCACCCGCGCCATCATCAGCCCCACCACGCCGGCAACCCGGTAGCAGTAGAGCAAGGTGTCATCGAGGGTCTGGTAGCGGTAGTCCTGCACGTCCATACGAAAGCCGGCGAGATGTTCCAGCGGGTATCGCTTGGGAATCTGGTGCCGCTGAACCACTTGCTGAAACGCAGCAAAGGCCGGATCGCTCATCGGCTCGCCGGCATAGGCGCGTTCGGTCAGGTCAACCAGCTCGGCCAACCGCGCCTTGCCAGTCGATCGATCACCCTCGACCTGACCATGCCCCAGCGTTTGCCCGTCGATCACGTCATCGCAGTGACGGCACCAGGCGTAGAGCATCACGGCGCTCTGGCGGGTGCGCTCGTCGAACAGCTTGGCCGCCGCCGCGAAGCTCTTGGAGCCGACGTTGATCGCCTGGGTCGAGTGATCGACGACCTTGTCGTTCATCCGGCCTGCTCCTTCAATAGAAAGTCCTCCAGCATCAGCCCGGCAGTGGCCTTGGCCGACCCCACGACGCCCGGCACGCCCGCGCCCGGATGGGTGCCGGCGCCGACGATATAGAGGTTGGGAATCACGTCATCACGGTTATGCGGGCGGAACCAGGCGCTCTGGGTGAGGATCGGCTCCAGCGAAAACGCCGAGCCCAGATGGGCGTTGAGCTCGTCGCGAAAATCCTGCGGCGTGAAGATCCGGTGAGTCACCAGATCGCCACGCAGCCCCGGCATGTAGTGCCGCTCCAGGTACTCGAAGATGCGGTCGCGGTACTTCGGCCCCTCCTCCGCCCAGTCGATATCCGCCGTGCCCAGGTGCGGCACTGGCGCCAGCACGTAATGGCTGGCGCAGCCTTCCGGCGCCAGCGAAGGATCGGTGACGCAGGGCGCGTGCAGGTAGAGGGAAAAGTCGTCGGCCAGCGTCTCGCGCTTGAAGATCTCGTCGATCAGCTCGCGGTAACGCGGGCCGAAGCACACCGTGTGATGCTGCAGGTGCTCATGGCGGCACTTGAGGCCGAAATGGATGACGAACAGCGACATCGAGAAACGCTTGCCGGAGAGCCGTTTGGCCTCGTCGCGACCACGCTCCTCATGCCCGAGCAGCTGCTTGTAGGTGTTGACCACATCCGCGTTGGAGGCCACCGCATCGGTGTCGAAGCGGCGACCGTCACCGGTGATCACGGCCTTCGCGCGTCCAGCCTCCAGCTCGATCCGCGCGACCTCGGCGTTCAGCTCCAGCCTGCCGCCCATATCTTCGAACAGCCGGACCATCCCCTGCACCAGCGCCCCGGTGCCGCCGCGGGGAAACCAGACACCGCCCTGGCGCTCCAGGGCATGGATCAGCGCGTAGATGGACGAGGTCTCGAACGGATTGCCGCCCACCAGCAGCGAGTGAAAGGACAGCGCCTGGCGCAGCCGGTCGTTCTCCACGAATTTGGCCACCATGCTGTACACGTTGCGCCAGGCCTGCAGCTTGGCCAGCTGCGGCGCGACGCCGATCATGCTGCGAAACGACAGGAAGGGCACGGTGCCGAGCTTGACGTAGCCCTCCTCATACACCGCCCGCGAATAGGCGAGAAAGCGCTGATAGCCGGCCACGTCGCGAGGGTTGAGCGCGTGGATCTGCCGGTCCAGCTGGGCCTGGTCGTTGACGTAGTCGAAGCTGTAGCCGTCCTCCCAGCACAGCCGGTAGAAGGGGCTGACCGGCAGCAGCTCGACGTAGTCGGCCATGCGCTTGCCGGCGCCGCTGAAGAGTTCTTCCAGCGCTGGCGGATCGGTGATCACCGTCGGGCCGGCATCAAAGGTGAAGCCCTGGTCGTGATAGACGTAGGCGCGGCCACCCGGCTTGTCGCGCTTCTCCAACAGGGTGGTCTGGATGCCGGCACGCTGCAGACGGATGGCCAGCGCCAGCCCGCCGAAGCCGGCGCCGATTACCACCGCTCGTTTAGCTTGGTTCATCGGTAATCCTTGCGATGCAGATCATGGGCGGCGAGCGCGCGCAGCGCTTCGCCGAGCGGAACAGGAGGCTTGCCCGAGACGATGCGCAAGCGGTCGCGGGTGGTCAGCTTGGCCGCATAGAAACGCTGGATCAGCGGTTCGCGCAGGCGATAGAAACGTTGCATCACCGCCCAGCGGCGATCCGCCGGACCGGCCAAGAACAGCATGCGATTGAGCAGTCGGAAGAAGCCGCGCTGGCGCCACTGCGCCAGCGAGTAGTCGCGGATCGCCTCGAACAGGCCGGCGGCATCCCAGCGATCCAGCGCGATCAGGTGATCGGCCAGACGTACCGCGTCGGGCAGCGAGTAGCCGGTGGTGGGATGGAACAACGCCGCGGACAGCCCGGTCTGCGGCACGCCGCGCGCCTCCTCCCAGAACGCCGGCAGATCACCGGAAAGCACGATGGGCAGCACGCCCTGCTCCTCGCGCAACACGTC
The DNA here is from genome assembly GCA_032105665.1 of Pseudomonas sp. Taxonomy (GTDB): domain Bacteria; phylum Pseudomonadota; class Gammaproteobacteria; order Pseudomonadales; family Pseudomonadaceae; genus Stutzerimonas. Next base: position 60,385 of record DAMCQE010000005.1, read on the forward strand.
GGCGGTAGCCCAGCCGCGCGTACTGGCGTAGCTGGCGATGTTGTCACGCAGCTTATCGAGCGCCACGGCATCGCCGTCGGCGTAGTAGGTGTCTTCGATCAGCAGGGTGTCCGCACTCAGCGGCAGCACGTAGACAAAGCGATAACCGTCCTGCTGGGCGACGCTGGCGTCCATGATGATCGGCTCGCGCAAGCCGTGCGGCTGCTGCAGGCGCAGTTCCTGGCCGAGAAACTTCTGAAAGCCGAGCGCCAGCTGACCGGTCCGCCGCACGCCGCGTCCATCGATCACCGCGCCGGCCTGCAGGATGTCCCCCGAGCCCAGACGCACCCTTTGTGACTCCACGCTGGCGACGGTCGTGCGCAAACGCACGCCATCGCTCAGTTCTGGCATCAGGTACTGGTGAAAGCGCTCCGAGAAGATGCTCGCGTAACCGCTGCCCAGCCGGCGCTGCAGGTCGGGAAAGATCACTTCATAGCCGGGCCAGCGCTTGCCCACCATAGGCTCCAGCCAACGGTGCTGAGCCGGCGTCAGATCGTGCTGGTGAAAGGACCAGGTGTGATTGCCGCCCAGGGTGTCGCCCTGCTCGACGAGCAGCAGGCGCAGATCGGGCCGCTGCTGACGCAGGCGCAGGGCCAGGAGCCCGTTGGCCAGCCCGCCGCCAACCAGGATCAGGTCCGCATCAAGCGCCACTCGCCACCTCCGGTCGTAGTCCATCTGTCCCGAGCGCAGCCTCGATCAGCTCGGCGGCACGCACCGCACCACCGGCCTCACGCACTTCTGCTCCCAGTTGCGCCGCCCGCTGGCGAAACTCGCCTTCGTTCAACAGCCGCTGCAACGCGTGGCCGATCCGCGTCGGGCTCGCCAGTTGCGGCTGCAGGCGCAGGCCGACGCCGGCATGTTCGATACGCGCCGCGACACCCGGCTGATCGAAGGCAATCGGCAGCGCCAGCATCGGCACACCGGCCTCCAGCGCATCGAGCACAGTATTCAGCCCGGCATGGGTGATGACCGCCGCAGCCCTGGCCAATGCCCCCCGCTGGGGCGCGAAGTCGGTGACCCAATACGCGCCCTCATCCTGCAGCCGCGCCGCTTGCGCGGCATTCAACCCGCCGCAATGGGCGATCAACAGCTGTACGCCGAGCGGCTTGCAGGCGCGGGCGATATTGCGCAGCAAGGTATAGCGATGTCCCTGCAGGGTGCCCAGCGAGGCGAAGACGAACGGCCGCGCCGGATCAATTGGCAGGTTCAGCTCGGCTTCGTTTTCCAGCGGGCGCCGCAACGGCCCGACAGCATGAAAATTCGCAGGGAGCTGGCGGCGCGGAAAGTCGAAGCCTTGCACCGTCTGGCTGACCTGCAGCAGGGGCGACAGGCACTCGCTCAAGGTCGAGCGCGGCGCCAGGCCGAACGCCTGACAGTAGTGCTGGATCACCTCGGCGTGGGGGCGCATCAGGCGGTCGTAGACACGACTGCTGTGCAGGTTGAGCTGCTCGCCCCAGTCGGTCGCCCGGTAGCGCCAGGGCATCACCGGCAAGGGCACCAGCGGCTCGCGATTGAACGGCAAGGCGCAGGCGATGGATACGAACGGCAGGCCAAGATGCTCGGCCACCAGCGCACCCGCTGGCTCCATCTGATCGGCCAGCACGGCGTCGACCTTCAGCGAACGCAGCATGCCCGGCGCCTCGCGACAGAACAATGCAGTGCTCGCCGCCATGTCGACGATGACCCGGCGGATGCCAAACGGCCCCGGTTGCGCGGCGCGGCGGACCACCGCAGCCAGGCTGCCCGGCGGATGGGAATCGGCGCCGATGGCGGCGAATCCGGCCGAGGGCAACGTCAACAGCTCGGCGACATCGGCCTGCTGGACGAAGGTCACTCGGTGGCCTCGCTGCGTCAGCGCCCAGGCGACTGCTTCGAACGCGCGCAGGTGGCTGAGAAAGGGCGGCGCGATTGCCGCGAAATGAGTCATCTGGCGGCTCCGCCCGGCCTCAGGCAGTGGGCACTTGCAGCAGCCGCGCCTGCCGCAGCTCGGCCAGGCCGGCCGAACCTGTACAGAAACAGGCGACCCGCAGTTGCTCGATCAGCACTTCGAAGTGCTTGACCACCGCCTCACTGCTCAGCATCGCGGCTTGCAGCACGCCCGCTGCCTGCCCTACCAGATCGGCACCCAGGCAGATCGCCTTGGCCGCCTCCACGCCGTCGCGAATGCCTCCGGAGGCGATCAGCGGCGTATCCGGGCAGGCCTTGCGCACGGCCTGCAGCGCATGCGCGGTGGGGATGCCCCAATCGGCGAAGGCCTGGGCGATCGCACGCTGGCTGACATCGCTGGCGCGCTCGGCTTCCACCGCGGCCCAGCTGGTCCCGCCGGAACCGGCGACATCGATGGCGGCGACGCCGGCGTCGACCAGCTGCCGTGCCACCGTCGCGGATATGCCGGCACCGACTTCCTTGATCACCACAGGCGCGGCCAGGCGGCTGGCAAGCGCTTCGATCGCCCGCAGCACGCCTCGCCAATCACGGTCGCCACCCGGCTGAACCGCTTCCTGCAGCGGGTTCAGGTGCACGATCAGCGCATCGCCATCGATCATCTCGACCGCCCGCCGCGCCTCGTCCACACCGTAGCCGCGTACCAGCTGCGCGGCACCGAAATTGGCCAGCAACAGGATGTCCGGCGCCAGCTGGCGCAGCTGCCCGGTCAGGCCCTGATCTCCCGCGGTTTCAAGCGCGACCCGCTGCGAACCCACCGCCATCGCGATACCCAGGTGCTGCGCAGCTTCCGCCAGGTGCGCGTTGATCGCGGCCGAGCGCGCGGCGCCGCCGGTCATCGAGCTGATCAGCAGCGGCGCCCGCAGCTGGCGCCCGAACAGCGCGCTATGCAGGTCGATCTCATCAAGGTGCAACTCGGGCAGGGCGCAGTGCTCAAAGCGAAATGCGCCGAAACCGGTACCCGTCGCACCGGCTGCCCGCGTCGGGTTCAGGACGATATCCAGATGATCGTTTTTGCGGCTGACCAACGATTGTTTGCTCATGGAAATCGGCTCCCGGGAAGACTTGGTTGGACGTGACGCCCTGAAAAAAGTGCTATGCGATGGCAACGAGTTGTACAGGTTTTTGTCATAACGTCCAATCGTTGTACAACATTGCACAACCCTGGTGCTCGAACTGGGGCGCCAGCGAGGGCACCGCCATGCAAACGCAGAATTCCACCCTCCCGCTTCCGCAATGCGACAGCCTGCTGCGCCTGCGGCGACAGGTCGACGAGCGCCTGGCCATGCGCCTGCCGCGACCCGAGTCGGAGCTGGACAAGGTCACGCTGGCGTTACGTGAAGGCACCCTCGCTCCCGGCAAACGAATCAGGCCACTGTTGTTGCTGCTGGCGCTGGGAGATCTCGGCGTCGACCCCGATATCGGCCTGGACCCGGCATGTGCGCTGGAGATGATCCACGCCGCCTCGCTGTTTCTCGACGACATGCCATGCATGGACAACGCCAGCCTGCGGCGCGGCCAGCCGACCATTCATCTGCGGTTCGGCGAGGATGTCGCCGTCCTCTCGCCTCAGTAGCCCTGCTCAGCCATGCCTATGGCATAACCGCCACCGCGCCCAGGCTCACCCCCAGGCAGCGCAACGACGCGGTGGCCACACTGGCGCGAGCGGTCGGTGCGCAGGGCCTCGTGCGTGGGCAATTTCGCGACCTGCATGACGCACAAGAAGCACAGCAGCTCGATGCGGTGATTGCCACCAATCAGCTGAAAACCGGCTCACTGTTCACCGCCGCATTGGAAGTTGCGGCCCTGCTCGCGGGGGCTGAGCGGACGCGGACACGCTATCTGCAAGGCTTTGCCAACGAACTGGGCCTGGCGTTTCAGCTGCTCGACGATATCGCCGATGGCCTGACGCCCGAACAGACCGGCAAGGACTGCCAGCAGGACCGGGCCAAGGCGACCGTGGTCTCGCTGCTTGGCCAGCAGGCGGCAGAGCAGCAGCTGGCAACCCATCGAGATGCCGCCCTCACCCATCTTGATGCCGCCGGCCTGGGCGATGGCGAACTGGCCGCGCTCATGCGCCAGCTGTTCGGCTGAATGAAGCGACCCCGTGTTGACGCTTCATCAGTGCAATGGATGAAGCTAGGCAATGGAAAACCGCGGTCCTTAGACTCGGGCCGATAAAAATGGAGGTTGACCATGACCGAGACCCTGCTCTGCCCGCGTAACCTGGCATTCGAACTCTACGAAGTGCTGGACGCCGAGGCCCTGACCCGCCGCGAGCACTTTGCCGATCACAGCCGCGAGACCTTCGACGCCGCCATCGGAACCGCGCGCACCATCGCCGAAAAATACTTCGCACCACACAACCGCAAGTCCGACGAGCACGAGCCGCAGTACGTCAACGGCGAAGCGGTGCTGATTCCCGAGGTCAAGCCGGCGGTCGACGCCTTTATCGAGGCGGGCTTTCACAACGCGCAGCGCAGCTTCGACGACGGCGGCATGCAGCTGCCGAACCTGCTGTCGCGGGCCTGCTTCGCGCATTTCCAGTCGGCCAACATCGCCACCAGCTCCTACCCAATGCTGAGCATGGGCGCCTCGCACCTGATCGAGGCCTTCGGCTCCGACGAGCAGAAGCAGCGCTTCCTGCAGCCGATGCTCGAGGGCCGCTTCTTCGGCACCATGGCACTCACCGAGCCGCATGCCGGCTCGTCGCTGTCGGACATCCGCACCCGCGCCGAACCGGCCGGTGACGGCAGCTATCGCCTCAAGGGCAACAAGATCTTCATTTCCGGCGGCGACCACCCGCTGTCGGAAAACATCGTGCACATGGTGCTGGCCAAGCTGCCGGACGCACCGCCCGGGGTTAAGGGCATCAGCCTGTTCATCGTGCCGAAGTTCCTGATCAACGACGACGGTTCGCTGGGCGAACGCAACGACGTGCTGCTGGCCGGCCTGTTCCACAAGATGGGTTGGCGCGGCACCACCAGCACGGCGTTGAACTTCGGCGACAACGGCAACTGCGTCGGCTATCTGGTAGGCGAGCCGCACAAGGGCCTGGCCTACATGTTCCAGATGATGAACGAGGCGCGCATCGGTGTCGGCATGGGCGCGATCATGCTCGGCTACGCCGGCTACCTCTACTCGCTGAACTACGCCCGCGAGCGTCCGCAGGGCCGCCTGCCGGACGGCAAGGACCCGGCGTCGACCCAGGTGCCGATCATCGAGCACACCGACGTCAAGCGCATGCTGCTGACGCAGAAGGCCTACGTCGAGGGCGCCTTCGACCTCGGCCTGTATTCCGCGCGGCTGGTGGACGACGAGCACACTGCGGAAAGCGAGGAGGCGCGGCGCAGTGCGGCGGAATTGCTCGACCTGCTCACCCCCATCGTCAAGTCCTGGCCATCGGAGTTCTGCCTGAAGGCCAACGAACTGGCGATCCAGATCCTCGGCGGCCACGGCTACACCCGCGAGTACCCGGTGGAGCAGTACTACCGCGACAACCGCCTCAACCCGATCCATGAAGGTACTCACGGTATCCAGTCGCTGGACCTGCTCGGCCGCAAGCTGATGCAGAACAAGGGCGCCGGCCTGCGCCAGCTGCTCGGGCTGATCCAGGACTGCTGCCAGCGCGCCGCCGAATACGACTCGCTCGGTGCCTTGCGCCAGCCACTGGAACAGCACGTCGCCCGGCTGACCAGCGTGACCCAGGCGCTCCTGGGCGACCTGATGGCAGGGAAGGTCAACCAGGCACTGGCCAACTCGGCGCTGTATCTGAAGGTGTTCGGCCACGCAGTGATCGGCTGGCGCTGGCTGGAACAGGCACTGCGTGCCGAGCGCGGGTTGGCCGAGGGCAATCCGGCAGATGCCGACTTCTACCGCGGCAAGCTGCAGGCCGCACGCTACTTCCTCAGCTGGGAAGTACCGGCTTGCGAGCACGAGCTGGCCATCCTCGAAACACGCGACGATACCTGCCTCTCCATGCAGGACGCCTGGTTCTAGCGTACGCCATACATGCTGTTACAGCGCCCCGCTCATGCGGGGCGTTTTTTTGACAGGCAGTCAAATCATCAGGTTAGAATCGCTGGCATATCCCGTGCATGGGCACGCGGCAGCTTTCTCTAGTGGAGACTTCATTTGGACGTCGGCAGCATCAACCACCTGTTCTTTATCGGTGCCTTGTTGGTGGCGGCGAGTATCCTGATGAGTTCCCTTTCGGCGCGTCTTGGTGTGCCGATCCTGGTGATTTTTCTTGGCGTCGGCATGCTTGCCGGGGTCGATGGCGTCGGCGGTATCGTCTTCGAGGACTACCGCCTGGCCTTCATCATCAGCAACCTGGCGCTGGCGATAATCCTGCTCGATGGCGGCATGCGCACCCGCACCGCTACCTTCCGCGTCGCGCTGAAACCGGCATTCTCGCTAGCAACCCTGGGCGTGGCGATCACCTCCGGCTTCACCGGACTGGCCGCGGCCTGGCTTTTCGATTTGCCGTTGCTGCAGGGCTTGCTGATCGGTGCGATCGTCGGCTCCACCGATGCCGCCGTGGTGTTCAATCTTCTCAACGGCAAGGGCCTGAACGAGCGGGTCGGTTCGACGCTGGAAATCGAATCGGGCAGCAACGACCCGATGGCGATGTTCCTCACCGTCGCACTGATCGAGATGCTGCTCGCCGGCCAGTCCACCTTTGGCTGGGATTTCCTGCTCAGCCTGCTGCAGCAGTTCGGCATCGGCACCGTGCTCGGCCTGCTCGGCGGCTGGCTGCTGCTGCAGCTGATCAACCGTCTGTCGGTGGCCGACGGCCTCTATCCGCTGCTGGCGGTGGCCGGCGGCCTGATGATCTTCGCCCTGTCCGGCGCCATCGGCGGCAGCGGCATCCTGGCGATCTATGTCTGCGGCCTGCTGCTGGGAAACCGCCCGATCCGCAACCGTCACGGCATCCTGCACATGTTCGATGGCCTGGCCTGGCTCAGCCAGATCGGCATGTTCCTGGTGCTCGGCCTGCTGCTAACGCCCAGCGAGCTGCTGCCCATTGCCATCCCGGCGCTGCTGCTGTCGCTGTGGATGATCCTCTTCGCCCGGCCACTGGCGGTGTTCGTCAGCCTGCTGCCGTTTCGCAGCTTCCACCTGCGCGAGCGCCTGTTCATCTCCTGGATCGGCCTGCGCGGCGCGGTGCCGGTGATCCTCGCGGTGTTCCCGCTGATGGCCGGGCTGGAAAATGCCCAGCTGTTCTTCAACGTGGCGTTCTTCATCGTCCTCGTATCGCTGCTGCTGCAGGGCTCGACGCTGGCCTGGGCGGCGAAGAAGGCCAAGGTGGAAGTCCCGCCGTCGCCGATGCCGGTCTCGCGCACCGGCCTGCAGGTGCACACCACCAGCCAGTGGGAGATGTTCGTCTACCGCCTGAGCGCCAGCAAATGGTGCGTCGGTGCCGCTCTGCGCGAACTGAAGATGCCACCCGGCACGCGCATCGCCGCCCTCTTCCGCGGCAAGAATCTGCTGCACCCGTCCGGCAGCACGCGGCTGCAGGTGGACGATATCCTCTGCGTGATCGGTCATGACGAAGACCTGCCAGCCCTCGGCAAGCTGTTCAGCCAGGCACCCAAGCGCGGCCAGGACCTGCGTTTCTTCGGCGACTTCATCCTCGAGGCCGACGCCCAGCTCAGCGCCATCACCGCGCTCTACGGCCTCAAGCTCGGCGATGTGGACGGCAACCAGACCATCGGCAACTTCATGGCCGAGCAGGTCAATGGCAATCCGGTGGTGGGCGACCAGATCGAATGGAATGGGCTGACCTGGACCGTGGCAGCAATGGAAGCCGGCGAAGTGCGCAAGGTCGGCCTGAAGTTTCCGGAAGGTGACAAGCCAGGCCCACAGCTGATGTTCTAAAGCCACCATGGCCGGCGGATGACGCAGCCTCACCGCTCATCACTCGACCGGTTGCGCGGTACTCGCGCTGGGCAGGCGCAGCCCGTAGACTTTCGCACTTTCTGGTCATCCGCTGCGTCACTGCCCCCATGTCCCTTCTGCGCACCCTGTTGCTCTCGACGTTCTGCCTGTTTGTCGCCCCCCTGCATGCTCAATCACTGGACAGCCTGACGGGCACCCCGCCCGCCAGCGAAGGCGAAACGAAATCCGCACAACCCTCGCTGGACGAGCAGACCCGGCGCATGAGCGAGCAGGCCGCGACCAGCGAAACCCGCCTGGCCGAACTGAAAGCGCAGCTGGCGCAGGCGCCGAAGGAAATCACCGAGGCTCAGCGCGAGCTGGCGAAACTCAAGGCCAGCCCGGACGAAGACCCCGCCAAGCGCTATGCCAGCCAGTCGGTGGAGGCACTCGAGCAGCGCCTGAGCGCACGGGTCGAGGAGCTGTCCGAATGGCAGAAGCAGTTCAGTGCCGCCAACAGCATGATCATCAGCGCGCAGACCCGTCCCGAGCGCGCCCAGGCGCAGATCGGCACGGCGCAGACGCGCATCCAGGAAATCAACAACCTGCTCAAGGGCGGACGCGAATCCGGCAAGCCGCTCAGCGAAGAACGTCGCGCGCTGCTGGAAGCGGAGATCGCCTCGCTCGGCGCGCAGATCGAACTGCGCCGCCAGGAACTGGCCGGCAACAGCCTGCTGCAGGACCTGGGCAAGGCCCGCCGCGACCTGCTGGCCGAGCGCATCGCCCGTGCCGAGCAGGACACCCAGGCCCTGCAAGGGCTGATCAACGAGAAGCGCCGTGCCGAATCGGAGCAGACCGTCGCCGAGTTCTCCGCGCGGGTGCAGCAGGCCGGCTCGGACAAGCTGCTCGCCGCCGAAAGCGCCGAGAACCTCAAGCTGTCCGACTACCTGTTGCGGGCCACCGAGCGCCTCAACCGCCTCAACCAGCAGAACCTGCAGACCCGCCAGCAGCTCGATACCCTCAACCAAACCGACCAGGCGCTGGAAGAACAGATCGCCGTACTTGAAGGCAGCCTGCTGCTGTCGCGCATCCTCTACCAGCAGAAACAGGCGCTGCCGAGCCTGCAGCTGGACAAGGACCTCGCCGACGAAATCGCCGATATCCGTCTCTATCAGTTCGAGCTCAACCAGCGCCGTGAAGCCGCGGGCAATGCCGCCGCCTATGTCGACCAGTTGCTGGCCGAGCAGAAAGAGGAGGAAGTGACCCCCGAACTGCGCCGCACCCTGCTCGACCTGGCCACCACCCGCAGCGAGCTGCTCGACCGACTCAACCGTGAGCTGGACTCACTGCTCAACGCCTCGATCACCCTGCAGCTCAACCAGAAGCAGCTGCAGGACACCGCCAGCGCGCTTAGCAATACCCTCGACGAGCAGATGTTCTGGATTCCCAGCAACAAGCCGCTGGACTTCGACTGGCTGCAGGGTTCGGTTCGCCGACTCAAGGCGCAGCTCGCGGCGATGCCCTGGCTATCCGCGGTGCAAGAGCTGGGTGCCGGGCTGAAGGAACGCCCGCTGTTCTTCCTGCCGCTGCTGCTGCTGATCGCCGCGCTGCTCTGGTGGCGCAAGAAGATCGACGCCAAGCTCAGCTCGCTGAGCGAGGAAATCGGCCATTTCCGCAACGACAGCCAGCTGCACACCCCGCTGGCGCTGCTGCTCAACCTGCTGCTGGCGCTGCCCGGCGCGCTATTCCTGACCCTTTGCGGCTACCTGCTGCAGATGGACGCGCGCGGGCAGAACTACGTCCTCGGCGCCGCCCTGTACGAAATGGCCCAGGCCTGGCTGGTGTTCTACAGCGCCTACCGCATGCTCTCGCCAGGGCGCGTGGCCGAGCTGCACTTCGGCTGGTCGCGGCCGCAGGTGGCCTTCCTGCGTGACGAGATTCGCCGGCTGGGGCTGATCGTCATGGCCCTGGTTGCCGTGGTCAGCGTCGCCGAACATCAGCCGGCGCGGCTGGCCGACGACGTGCTCGGCATTCTCGTCGTGCTGACCTGCTTTGCCCTGATGAGCTGGCGCCTCAACCGCCTGCTGCTCAAGGGCCCGTCGAGCCAGAACGCCCCGCCGCTGCGGCTGACGATCGGGCTGCTGTTCAGCGTGCTGCCGATCGCATTGATCGTCGCAGTCGGCTTTGGCTACTACTACACGGCGCTGAAGCTGACCGACCGCCTGATCGACACGCTCTACCTGCTGATGATCTGGATCGTCGTCGAAGCGGCGCTGGTCCGCGGCCTCACCGTCGCGGCGCGGCGGCTGGCCTACAAGCGCGCCCTGGCCAAACGCCAGGCGCAGGGCGACGATGGCAGCGACACGGTGGAAACCCAGGGCGAACCTGGGCTGGACATCGAACAGGTCAACCAGCAGTCGCTGCGCCTGACCCGCCTGACCATGTTCGGCGTGTTCCTCGTGGCGCTGTACTGGGTCTGGTCCGACCTGATCTCGGTGGTGTCCTACCTGGACAACATCACCCTGTACGAATACACCACCGGCAGCGGCGATGCCCTGACCACCGCGGCGATCAGCCTGAACAACCTGCTCGGCGCACTGCTGATCATCGCCATCACCGTGGCCCTGGCGCGCAACCTGCCCGGCCTGCTGGAAGTCATGGTGCTGTCCAAGCTGCGTCTGGCCCAGGGCAGCGCCTACGCCACCACCACGCTGCTGTCCTATGCGCTGGCCGGCTTCGGCATCGTCACCACGCTGTCCACCCTCGGCGTCAGCTGGGACAAGCTGCAGTGGCTGGTAGCCGCGCTATCGGTGGGCCTGGGTTTCGGCTTGCAGGAGATCTTCGCCAACTTCATCTCCGGCCTGATCATCCTCTTCGAACGCCCGGTACGAATCGGCGACGTGGTGACCATCGGCAACCTGTCGGGCACGGTCAGCCGGATTCGCATCCGTGCCACCACCATCACCGACTTCGACCGCAAGGACATCATCGTCCCGAACAAGACCTTCATCACCGGCCAGCTGATCAACTGGTCGCTGAGCGACACCGTAACGCGCGTGACGATCAAGGTCGGCGTCGCCTACGGATCGGACCTGGACAAGGTCAAGGCGCTGCTCTACAAGGCAGCGCAGGACAACCCGCGTGTGCTCAAGGAGCCCGAACCGCAGGTGTTCTTCCTCAATTTCGGCGAAAGCACGCTGGACCACGAGCTGCGCATCCACGTGCGCGACCTCGGCGACCGCAACCCGGCCACCGACGAGATCAACCGCTTCATCGATCGCGAGTTCAACAAGGCGGGCATCAGCATCGCCTTCCGTCAGGTGGATATCTTCCTCAAGAACTTTGCGGGGCAGCAGCTGCAGCTCAGCGCCGCAACCAAGCCGGCCGATGACGACAAGCCGGCAACCGACGATCGCGCCTGAGGAACGTCCAGGCGTCCGTCGTCCTCCAACGTCCTGAACAGGCTCGGCTCCGGCCGGGCCATGCTTGCCCGCATGCCGCGCCGGAGGCGACTTGAAGACCCTGACCCAGCTCCATTTCGACAATCGCTTCGCCCGTCTCGGCGATACCTTTTCCACCCAGGTATCGCCGCAGCCGCTGGAAGCGCCGCGCCTGGTGGTGGCAAGCGAGGCGGCGATGGCCCTGCTGGATCTCGACCCGGCCGAAGCCGAGCAGCCGCTGTTCGCCGAACTGTTCTCCGGGCACAAGATCTGGTCCACCGCCGAGCCGCGCGCGATGGTCTATTCCGGCCACCAGTTCGGCAGCTACAACCCGCAGCTCGGCGACGGCCGAGGCCTGCTGCTCGGCGAGGTGGTGAACGAGGCCGGCGAGTACTGGGACCTGCACCTCAAGGGCGCCGGCAAGACGCCCTATTCGCGCATGGGCGATGGTCGCGCGGTCCTGCGCTCGTCGATCCGCGAATTCCTCGCCAGCGAGCATCTGCACGCCCTCGGCATCCCCAGTTCCCGCGCGCTGTGCGTCACCGGTTCGGACACCCTGGTCTACCGCGAACGCCCCGAGCGTGGCGCCATGCTGCTGCGCCTGGCGCCAAGCCACGTGCGTTTCGGCCACTTCGAGTTCTTCTACTACACCCGCCAGCACGGCGAACTGAAGCAGCTGCTCGAGCATGTCATCGAGGCGCACTTCCCCGAACTGCTGGAACATCCCGAACCGTTCCACATGTTCTTCCGCACGGTGCTCGAACGCACCGCCGCGCTGATTGCCCGCTGGCAGGCCTACGGCTTCTGCCACGGAGTGATGAATACCGACAACATGTCGATCCTCGGCATCACCTTCGACTTCGGCCCCTACGCCTTCCTCGATGACTTCGATGCCCGCTTCATCTGCAACCACTCCGACGATACCGGCCGCTACTCCTTCGAGAATCAGGTGCCCATCGCCCACTGGAACCTGGCCGCGCTGGCCCAGGCGCTAACGCCCTTCGTCGAGGTCAAGGTGCTGCGCGAAACCATGGAGCTGTTCCTGCCGCTGTACGAGGCCGAATGGCTCGATCTGATGCGCCGCCGGCTGGGTTTCAGCCATGCCGAGGATGGCGACGCCGAGCTGATCCGCCGCCTGCTGCAGTTGATGCAGGGCAGCGCGGTGGACTACACGCGCTTCTTCCGCGAACTCGGCGAGCGCCCGGCCGAACAGGCCGTGCAGCGGTTGCGCGAGGACTTCATCGACCTGCAGGGCTTCGATGCCTGGGCGGCGGACTATTGCGCGCGCAGCGCCCGCGAGGGCGGCGATCCGGTCGCGCGGCAGGCACGGATGCACGCGGTCAATCCGAAGTACATCCTGCGCAACTACCTGGCGCAGCAAGCGATCGAGGCGGCGGAGAAAGGCGATTACGCGCCGGTGCGCGAGCTGCATGCGGTTCTCAGCCGCCCCTTCGACGAACAGCCCGGGATGGAGCGCTACGCCGAGCGACCGCCCGAGTGGGGCAAGCATCTGGAAATCAGCTGCTCGTCCTGAGACCGCCGCCCTGGGGCTGCGAGGCTGGCTATTCGCCCAGCGGCAGCAGCACGCGGAACACGGAGCCGCGACCTTCCTCGCTGTGCACCTGGATACGCCCCTGGTGCGCACGCACGATCTGATCGGCGATGAACAGCCCCAGGCCCAGCCCGGCGCTGCTTTCGCTGCCTTCGGCCCGCTCGAACTGGTGAAAGATGCGTTCCAGGCTCTTCGGACTGATGCCGATGCCATGGTCACGCACTTCGATGCAGGCACCTTCGGCACAGGCGGCGACGCTCACCTGCACCGGCCTGCCGGCACCGTAGCGCATGGCGTTGGTGAGCAGGTTGGCCAGCACCTGCTCGATGCGGAAGGCGTCCCAGACGCCGACGATGGGCTCGTTGCGCTCCAGCCGCAGCTCGCAGCCGCAGGCTTCCATCTGCGCCGCGAAGCTTTCCACCACGTTGCCCACCAGTGCGGCGAGATCGGTGCGGCTCGGGCGGATCGACAGCTTGCCGGTGCGGATGCGCGAGACATCGAGCATGTCGTCGATCAGCCGGATCAGGCTCTGGATCTGTCGCTCGTCCTTGTCCACCATGCCGCGCAGGCGCTCTTCGCTGAAAGCGGCGAGGTTGTTCCGGCTGAGCTGCAGCTTGCGCAGCTGAACCTCGAGGATCAGGGTATTGAGCGGCGTCTTCAGTTCGTGGGAAACGATGGACATGAAGTCATCGCGCATGCGCACCGCATCTTCCAGTTCGCCCTTGGTCTGCCGCAATTCGTCGAGCAGCACCTCCTGCTCGCGGCGGCTCTGCTCCAGCGCCTCGAGCTGACGGGCCAGGCGCTTGCGGCTGCGGTACAGGTCGACGAACACGCTGACCTTGCTGCGCACCGCATGGGCATCCAGCGGTTTGTGCATGAAGTCCACCGCACCGCTCTCGTAGCCCTTGAAGGCGTAGTTGAGCTCACGGCCGGCGGCGCTGACGAAGACGATGGGGATCTGCTTGGTACGCTCGGTGCCGCGCATCAGCTCGGCCAGCTGGAAGCCGTCCATGCCCGGCATCTGCACATCGAGAATGGCCAGGGCGAACTCATGTCGCAGCAACAGCTCCAGCGCCTGCTCGGCCGATTCGGCCTGGTGCACCCGGACGCCCGGCGCCTGCAGCAGCGCATCCAGAGCCAACAGGTTCTCCGGCAGGTCATCGACGATGAGCAGGTTCACCTCGTCGTTACGGTCGGGCATGGTCACTCCAGTTCTCGCAACAGTCGGTGAATGTCACGTAGGGGCAAGATGTAGTCCGGTGCGAAGCGCTGCAGCGCCGCGCGCGGCATGGTCGGCACCGCCGCTTCGGCAGGGTCCTGGATCACGGTCAGGCCACCGACCCGATGGATCGCCTCGAGGCCGGCAGCGCCGTCCTCGTTGGCGCCGGTCAGCAGCACGCCAGCCACCTGCGGCCCCCAGACATCGGCCGCGGATTCGAACAGCACGTCGATCGAAGGCCGCGAAAAGTGCACGGCATCATCCTGGCTCAGCGACAGGCTGCGGTCGCCTTCGACCAGCAGGTGATAACCGGGCGCCGCGAAACACAGCATGCCCGAGCTTAGCGGATCCTTGTCTTCTGCTTCCTTGACCCGCAACCGGGTTCTGCGCGCGAAGATTTCCACCAGCTGGCTTCGGCCGTGGGCTGGCACATGCTGCACCACCAAGATCGGCGGGCGATAGGTGCTTGGCAGGCCCTCGAGCACCACGCCCAGCGCCTCCAGCCCGCCAGCCGAGGTGCCGATCACCACGGCCTCGATGGGCGGCTGGCGTCTGGCCTGCAGGATCGCCTGATCGGAGCTGCTCATAGTTTGCGGAAGATCCTTTCCGATTTGTCGAACGGCTCGTAGAGACGGGCGTAACCCGAGAACTCGACGGTCTCCTTGCTGCCCAGGCCGAGGAAGCCTCGGTGACAGAGCGACTCATGGAACAGACCGAAGGCGCGATCCTGCAGCGGCTTGTTGAAATAGATCAGGACGTTGCGGCACGAGATGAATTGCGTTTCGGAAAATACGCTATCGGTCGCCAGACTATGATCGGCAAACGTAACCTTTTCTTTCAGTGACTTGTCCATGATCGCCGAGTCGTAGGCGGCGGTGTAGTAGTCGGAAAAACTGCGGGTGCCGCCGGCCTGCTGGTAGTTGGCGGTGTATTGGCGCAGGTGGTCGATGGCGAAGATGCCCTGACGTGCCTGCTCCAGCGAGCGCGGGTTGATGTCGGTGGCGTAGATGATCGTCCGCTCCAGCAGCCCCTCCTCCTTGAGCAGGATGGCCATCGAGTAGACCTCCTCGCCGGTGCTGCAGCCGGCGACCCAGATCTTCAGCGACGGATAGGTGCGCAGCACCGGCACCACGTGCTCGCGCAGCGACCGGTAGTAGCTCGGGTCGCGGAACATCTCGCTGACCGGGATGGTGAGGTACTGCAGCAGGTCCATGAAGGCGTGCGGGTCGTAGAGGATCTTGCGCTGCAGTTCCGAGATGCTGCCGCAGTCGAGCTGCTTGAGCGCCAGCAGCACCCGGCGCTTGAGCGAGGCGCTGGAGTAGTCGCGGAAGTCGTAGCTGTACTTGAGGTAGATGGCCTCGATCAGCAGCTTGAGTTCGATCTCGACGTTACGGTCGGGCATGTCACAGCAGCTCCACTTTCGGCAGCCAGACGCGGATCAGCGAGAACAATCGGTCGAGGTCGATGGGCTTGGCCAGGTAATCGTTGGCGCCGGCACGCAGACAGCGATCCTGATCGTCCTTCATCGCCTTGGCGGTCACCGCGATGATCGGCAGCTTGGCGAAACGCGCCTCCTTGCGGATTTCCTGCATGGCGGTGAAGCCATCCATTTCCGGCATCATGATATCCATCAGCACCAGGTCGATGGTCTCGTCGTGCTGCAGCTTGTCGATCGCCTCCAGGCCGTTGCGGGCGATTTCCACCAGCGCGCCCTTCTGTTCCAGCGCGCTGGTCAGGGCGAAGACGTTGCGCACGTCGTCGTCCACCACCAGGATCGTGCGGCCCTCGAAGGCCTTCTCGCGGCTGCGTGCGCTTTTCAGCATCTTCTGCCGCTCGGGCGGCATGTCCGACTCGACCTTGTGCAGGAACAGGGTGACCTCGTCGAGCAGGCGCTCCGGCGAGCGCGCACCCTTGATGATGATCGAGCGCGAGTACTTGAGCAGCGCCGCTTCCTCGTCGCGGGTCAGGTTGCGCCCGGTGTAGACGATCACCGGCGGGAAGGAGCAGATGTCCTCCTTGGCCATGCGTTCGAGCAGTTCGCTGCCGTCCATGTCCGGCAGCTTGAGGTCGATGATCATGCAGTCGAATACCGTATCGCGCAGTTGTTCGAGCGCCTGCGCGCCGAACTCGACGGCGGTGATCTCGATGTCCACGTCCTCGATCAGCCGCGACATGCTCTCGCGCTGCAGGGCGTCGTCCTCGACCAGCAGGATGCGCTTGACCTTCTGCGCCAGCTTGGCCTCCAGCCGGCTGAAGACATCCTTGAGTTCTTCGCGGGTGGTCGGCTTCATCGCGTAGCCCACCGCGCCCATCTGCAGCGCCGCTTCCTTGCGATCCTCCACCGATACCACATGCACCGGGATATGCCGGGTCGCGGGGTTTTCCTTGAGCCGTTCGAGCACTGTCAGACCGGAGTGATCCGGCAGACGCATGTCGAGCAGGATCGCGTCCGGCTTGTATTGCAGTGCGGTATCGAAGCCGTCGTCGGCGTTCTGCGACAGTAGACAGCTGTACTGCAGTTCATGCGCAAGATCGTGGAGGATGCGCGCGAACTGCGGCTCGTCCTCGATCACCAGCACGCAGCGCTCCTTGAACGGGAATCTGTCGCGGTCATCGGCCAGGCGCTGCGGTACCGCGGCGGCGGCACGATTCAGCAGCTCACGCTCGTCGTGACGGATCGGGGCTTTGCTCGGCACAAGCGCCGGTTTGCTGCTCGGCTCCGGCTGGCGACTCGGTTGCGCCACTTCCGGCTCGGCGACGAGCGCTTCGCTGTAGTTCTGCGGCACGACCAGGGTAAAGGTGCTGCCGGCGCCCGGCTGGCTCTGCACTTCGATTTCTCCGCCGAGCAGATTGGCCAGCTCGCGGGAGATCGACAGGCCCAGACCGGTGCCACCGTAACGGCGGTTGGTGGTGCCGTCGGCCTGGCGGAATGCCTCGAAGATCGCCGCCTGCTGCTCCTGGGCGATGCCAATGCCGGTGTCGCGCACGGCGAAGGCCAGCAGGTCGTCGTCGCGCAGTTCGACGCGCAGCGTCACCGAGCCTTTCTCGGTGAACTTGAAGGCATTGGCCAGCAGGTTCTTGATGATCTGCTCCAAGCGCTGGCGATCGCTGAACAGACTGGCCGGCAGGTCATCGGCAAGCTCCACGCTGAACTGCAGGGATTTCTCCATGGCCAGCGGCAGGAACAGATTCTTCATGCCGTCGACCAGGCGGGAAAGGATGGTCAGCTCGGGATGCACTTCGAGCTTGCCGGCTTCCACCTTGGAGATGTCGAGGATGTCGTTGATCAGCGTGAGCAGATCGTTACCCGCCGAATAGATGGAACGGGCGAACTGCACCTGATCGTCGCTGAGATTGCCCTCAGGGTTGTCGGCCAGCAGCTTGGCCAGGATCAGCGAGCTGTTCAGCGGCGTGCGCAGCTCATGGGACATATTGGCAAGGAATTCGGACTTGTAGCGGCTGGCGCGCTGCAGCTCGTCGGCGCGCTGTTCGAGCATCAGCTGCACCTCGTTCAGGCGCTGATTCTTCTCGTCCATCTGGTCGCGCTGGCGCGCCAGTTCCTCGGTCTGCTCGGCCAGCTGCTCGTTGGTCTGCTCCAGCTCGGCCTGCTGCTCTTCCATGTGCGCCTGGGACTCGCGCAGGGCGTTGGACTGCTCTTCCAGCTCCTCGTTGGCGGCGCGCAGTTCTTCCTGCTGCACCTGCAGCTCCTCGTTGAGCTGCTGGGTTTCGGCGAGCACCTTCTGCAGGCGCTGACGATAGCGCGCTGCCTCGATGGCCGAACCGATGCTGGGGACGATGCGCCGCAGCAGCTCGCCGTCCTGCTCGCGCAGCGGCCGCAGGAAACCCAGCTCGATCACGCCGTTGAGCATGCCGCTGTCTTCCACCGGCACGATAAGCACCGAGCGCGGCGCCGTGTTGCCCAGTCCGGAGGTCACCTTGAGGTAGTCCGCGGGCAGGTCTTCGAGCGCCATTACCCGCCGCTCCAGCGCGGCCTGGCCGACCAGACCGTTGCCGATGTCCAGCGTGCGCGCACTCTGCAGATGATCGGGGTCGTAGGCATATTCGGCGACGCGCTGCAGCTTGCCATCCTGCACCACGTAGAGCGCGCCGACCGCCGCATCGATGTAGCGCGAAAGAAAATTCAGCACACCCTGACCCAGGGCTGGCAGGGCCAGTTCGCCGATGATCGACTCGCTGAGCTGGGTCTGCCCGGTGCGGTACCAGGCCTGCTGCTCAAGCGCCTCGGCATGCGCCTGCTGGCGCTGCAGCGACTGCGAGTAGCTCTCCGACAGCGAGGTCAGGTCACGACGACCGAGATAAACGAGCATGCCGCTAAAGATCAGGCTGAACAGCAGGAAGCCGCCGATCAGCGCGGTGGTGATCACTTCCGAAACGTCGGTGCGCTCGCTGCGCAGCTGACGCTCGCGGGCAATGAAGTCGTTGAGCAGGCGGCGCTGATCCTCCTTCAGCTCGAGCCCACGCTTGCTCTGCACCTCCTCAATAATCGACAGCTCCTGGCCGCGCTGGCCGATCAGATCCTCGGCAAAGACCAGCCATTGGCTGTGCAGCATGGCGATACGCTCGATGCGTTCGAGCTGCTCGGCGTCCTCGGCAGAGTAGTCGCGCATCAGTTCCAGCTGCTCTTCGAACAGCGGCAACTCGCGCTTGTAGGGATCGAGAAAGCGCGTCTCGCCGGCGATCAGGTAGCCGCGCATCGAGGACTCGATGTCGTTGAGCATCTTCTGTGCCTCGTGGGCGTAGGCCACGCCCTGAACCGAACGCTCGACCCATTGGCTCACGCTCAGCAGGTAATACACGATGGCGCTGAAGAAGAAGGCGCTGAGAAAGCCGAACCCCAGTGGCACGGCCACGTTGCGGTTGAGTATTCGCCTGAAATTGCTCTGATCGATGAAGGACTCGCTCATTGGTTTCCTTTCCGTATACCTGGCGCGGGCGGCTGAGCGCTGGCGTCACCCACGGGTGATCGCGCTCGGTTAGCGGCGTTTTCTTGAGTGTTTCGCGCGTGATTGGTTCCGTAGCGCAGGAAGCGCGACTCTACACGGCCAGGGGAAGGAGTTCAAAAGCAGCCCGGTCGAGCCGGGCCGCTGACCATCAACGGCGAGCGATGATCCAGACCGCGTGGATGATGCCGGGGATATAGCCGAGCAAGGTGAGCAGGATGTTGAGCCAGAACGCGCCGGCGAACCCTACCTGGAGGAACACGCCAAGCGGTGGCAGCAGTATCGCGATAATGATGCGGATGAGGTCCATCATGGTCTCCGTCAGGTAAGTGTGGCCATATGCGGCTTACCTGAATCGACCGGAACAGCGCAGAGGGGTTCCTTCCCCGCTGCTGGCGGAGCGCCGCTGCCGAAGGGCAGCGGGCTGAAGTCCGAGGGCGACCGGATAAGCCGCCGAGGGCATCGGTTAGATGCACGGAGGGGGAAGACGCAGCCCGTCTTTCACGTGGGCATCGTTGCGTCATGCCGCTTCGCCTTTTGAGCCAAGGGGCGGCGCCGAGCGTATCGCTTAGCCTGCTAACAATCCCAGACGAAAGGCGTAGACGCCATTGGCCATTGGTCGATAGCCGCGCATTTCGCTGGGGTTCATCCGAACTCCCCCATGCCCGCACGGGTCGTCTAAGCAGACCGCGGGCCGCCGAGCGCGACCGCCAACTGCAACGATCAGAGGACTTCTCATGCCAGAACCAATCGCGGTGATCTGCGGCGCAACCGCTGGCGTCGGCCGCGCGACCGCCGAGGCCTTTGCCACGGCCGGCTACCGGGTCGCGCTGATCGCCCGGGGGGAACAGGGCCTGCGCGACACCCGCGATCAACTCGAAGCACTGGGCGCGACGGTGCTGGCGATCTCCGCCGATGTCGCCGATGCCAAGGCGCTGGATGCCGCGGCCAGCCGCATCGAGTCGGAGCTGGGGCCGATCGATGTATGGGTCAACGCGGCGATGGCGACAGTGTTCGGCCCCTTCGCGTCCCTGACCGCCGAGGAAATCCGCCGCGTCACCGAGGTGACCTACCTCGGTAGCGTGCACGGCACGCTGGCTGCGCTGCGCCACATGCGCCCACGCAACAGCGGCACCATCGTCCAGGTCGGCTCAGCACTGGCCTACCGCGCCATCCCCTTGCAGTCGGCCTATTGCGGCGCCAAGTTCGCCATTCGCGGCTTTATTGATTCGCTGCGTTGCGAGCTGATCCACGACAACAGCGCCATTCGCCT
Source organism: Pseudomonas sp. (assembly GCA_032105665.1). Classification (GTDB taxonomy): domain Bacteria; phylum Pseudomonadota; class Gammaproteobacteria; order Pseudomonadales; family Pseudomonadaceae; genus Stutzerimonas. Next base: position 80,690 of record DAMCQE010000005.1, read on the forward strand.
GAGCATGGTTCAGCTGCCGGCGCACAATACCCCGCAGTTCGATTGGGCACGCAACAAGATCGGCTGGCGCGCGCAGCCGGTGCCGCCGATCCACACACCGGAAGTCGCAGCGCGGGCCATCCTCCGTGCGGCGCGTGACGCACCCCGGGAGCTATGGGTCGGCACGGCCAGCCTGAAGGCGATCATCGGTACGCTGTTCATGCCCGGCCTGCTCGATCGCATGCTCGCGCGGCAGGCCTGGGACGGACAGCTGGTGCCCGAACGCGTGCCGGAAAACCGCCCGGACAACCTGTTCGAGCCAGTCGAAGGCCTGCATTCGGCCGACGGCCGCTTCGGCGATCAGGCGCAGTCACATGCGCTGACCATCAGCGCGGCGAATGTAGGCAAGCTGGCCCTGGGCGCCGGCGCCCTGCTGGCACTGGGTGCGGGTTGGGCATTGGGCCGAGGCCGACGCTAGCGCTCAGGCGGCCGCGGCGAACGCTTGCGACGGATGTTGAGCCAGGACAGCACGGCCAGCGCCAGCATCGCACCGGCCATGTTGTAGTTGCCGATGGCGGCATAGCCGACGGCCGCCAGCGAGCAGGCGGCGAATCCGATCCAGCGCACGGCGCCCATCATCTTCTCCACGGTCTTGCTGCGCGGTGCGGGCATCAGCGCAGCCCATCCTGCCGGCTTCTCGATACGGGCGCGGAGCGCTTGTCGGGGCAAGGAATCATCGGCATATCTCCTCTTTCTGCAGGCGACGGACAACCATCCCTCTGCACCTGTGAGGTGTTAACGCCGAGCAGAGTTCAGCGATTGCGGCGCACCGCGACACACTCGCGCAGCAATCGGCGCGCGAGCAGCCGTCGTCTACGCTGAAATGACCGGCAGTATCCTGCACTGCCCGAGGAGAGCGCCATGCTCCGCTCCATGCGCCTGCTACGCTGGTCGCTGGCCTTGCTGCTGTTGCTGGCTGGCACCGCACTGGCTGCGGCGCCGGTCACGCTGCTGCGGGCCGACGGCGTCATCGGCCCGGCCAGCGCCGACTACCTGCTGCGCGGCCTCGAACATGCCCGTGACGAGGGGGCACAGCTGGTAGTGCTGGAATTGGACACCCCCGGCGGGCTGGACACGTCGATGCGCGCGATCATCAAGGCGATCCTCGCCAGCCCGATCCCAGTCGCTACCTACGTCACCCCCAGTGGCGCCCGGGCGGCCAGCGCCGGCACCTACATACTCTACGCCAGCCATGTCGCGGCGATGGCGCCGGGCACCAACCTTGGCGCGGCGACGCCGGTGCAGATCGGTGGCATGCCCGGCGCACCGCCCGAGCAGCCGCAAGGCGAGCGGGACGAGCCATCCAAGCCCCCCGGCGATGCCATGAGCCGCAAGCAGGTCAACGACGCCGCCGCCTATATCCGCGGCCTCGCCCAGTTGCGCGGACGCAATGCCGAGTGGGCCGAGCAGGCCGTGCGCGAGGCGGTCAGCCTGTCGGCGAGCGAAGCGCTGGAACAGAAGGTGATCGACTACCTGGCGCGCGATGTTGCCGACCTGCTGCGCCAGCTCGACGGCAAAACCCTCGCCACCGTCGAGGGTGACGCCACGCTGAGCACCGCCGACGCCCCGCTCATCGAGCACGCACCCGACTGGCGGGTGCGCCTGCTGGCAGTGATCACCAACCCCAGCGTGGCGCTGATCCTGATGATGATCGGCATCTACGGGCTGATCCTCGAATTCTCCAACCCCGGCATCGGCGCCGGCGGCGTGCTCGGCGGCATCTGTCTGATCCTGGCGCTGTATTCGCTGCAGCTGCTGCCGGTGAACTACGCCGGCGTGGCGCTGATCCTGCTCGGCATCGCTTTCATGGTCGCCGAAGCGTTCCTGCCGAGCTTCGGCGTGCTCGGCATCGGCGGAGTCGCGGCGTTCGTCGCCGGCGCGGTGATCCTCATCGATACCGAGGTGCCGGGTTTCGGCATTCCGCTGAGCCTGATCGTGCCGCTGGGCATGGTCAGCGCACTGCTGGTGTTCGGCATCGTCGCCATGGCGCTGAAGGCGCGGCGGCAGCGCCTGGTCAGCGGCGACAGCGTACTGATCGGCAGCGTGGTACTGGTCGACGCGGTGCCGCCACAGAACCCGCACAGCGGCTGGGTGCATCTGCACGGCGAGAACTGGCAGGTGCGCAGCGCCTCGCCGCTGCAGGCCGGCCAGCAGGTACGGGTAATCGCCCGACACGGCCTGCAACTGGAGGTCACCGCACAGCCATCCACCCATCGAGAGGAGCTGAACCATGGGCTATGAAATGAGTTTTCTGGTGTTGCTGGTGCTGCTGTTCGGCCTGCTGGCTTCGACCTTTCGCATCCTGCGCGAATACGAACGCGGCGTGGTGTTCATGCTCGGCCGCTTCTGGAAGGTCAAGGGACCAGGGTTGATCCTGGTGATTCCTGGCATCCAGCAGATGGTACGGGTCGATCTGCGCACACTGGTACTCGACGTGCCGACCCAGGACGTGATCTCCCGCGACAACGTCTCGGTGAAGGTCAACGCGGTGGTGTATTACCGCGTGCTGGATGCGCAAAAGGCGATCATCGAGGTCGAGGACTACCACTCGGCCACCAGCCAGCTGGCGCAAACCACCCTGCGTGCGGTGCTCGGCAAGCACGAACTGGACGACATGCTGGCCGAGCGCGAGCGGCTCAACAGCGATATCCAGCAGGTACTGGATGCGCAGACCGACGCCTGGGGGATCAAAGTGGCCAACGTCGAGATCAAGCACGTCGACCTCGATGAATCGATGATCCGCGCCATCGCCCGGCAGGCCGAGGCGGAACGCGAGCGGCGGGCCAAGGTCATTCATGCAGAGGGCGAACTGCAGGCGTCGGAGAAACTGATGCAGGCCGCCGAGATGCTCGGCCGGCAATCGGGCGCCATGCAGCTGCGCTACATGCAGACACTGAGCAACATCGCCGGTGACAAGAGCTCTACCATCGTCTTTCCGCTGCCCATCGAGCTGCTGCAGGGCATCAAGAACCTCGACAGGAAACCCTGAGTGCACATCTTCCCCACGTTTCATCGACCGCTGCGCCTGCTGCTGATCACCTTGCTTGCCTCGGCGCTGGGCGCCTGCGCGGCATTTTCACCGCGCGACCCGCTCAATGTTCAGGTCGCCGGCATCCAGCCGCTGCAAGGCGAAGGGCTGGAGGTGCGCTTCATGGTCAAGCTGCGCCTGCAGAACCCCAACGACGGCGCCATCGACTACAACGGCGTCGCGCTGGACCTTGAGGTCAACGGTCGCCGGCTGGCCAGCGGCGTCAGCGACCAGCGCGGCACGGTGCCGCGTTTTGGCGAGAGCGTACTCAGCGTGCCGGTAACCATTTCCGCCTTCTCGGCCGCGCGCCAGGCGCTGGGGCTGGCGGAGCACATCGGTCTCGATGAAGTGCCCTATGTGTTGCGTGGCAAGCTCGCCGGTGGCCTGTTCGGCACCCAGCGTTTCGTCGAGAAGGGCACATTCGACTTGTCGCCGGTAACAGGCTCTCCCTACCAGCGCCCCTGAGTCATACGATCACCACCAAAAACTATGAGGATCTCCTAGGCGCTGTACGAGCGGCGCCAGTGCTTCCTCGACGCGCTAAAAATCTCCTCCTATCGCCTCGAATTCGGCTTATAGCCTGAAATAGCGGTGTGTGCATGCGGGACACCTTCGACTTTCAGCGACATTGACAACGACGTGCTCATGGTCATAATCCCTGCAGTCATATGACAACTGACGTCATTAGACTTGCCGATCAGGCATAGACCACCGCCCCCACGGTGGCCACACCGGGGCGGCCCATCAAGCAAGGGAGCACAACAATAATGACCCCACGCACACCCTCGTCCGTCGCACTGTTCGCGGGCGGCTGCATGACCCTCGCATCGCTCGGCTTCACGGCCGGCGCCCAAGCCGAAGGCTTCGTCGAAGATGCGAACTTTTCGTTGAACCTGCGCAACTTCTACATCAACCGCAATTTCGTCGACTCCGACTACCCCCAGAGCAAGGGCGAAGAGTGGACGCAGAGCTTCATCCTCAATTTCCAATCCGGCTACACGCCCGGCCCGGTGGGCTTCGGCGTCGACGCGCTGGGCCTGCTGGCGGTCAAGCTCGATGGCGGTGGCGGTACCTATGGCACTGGCCTGCTGCCGGTGCATGGCGCACCCGGCGACCGGCATCCGCCGGATGACTTCGCGCGCCTGGCAGTCGCAGCGAAGGCCAAGTTCTCCGAAACCGAGGTGCGAGTCGGCGAATGGATGGTGGTACTGCCGATCCTGCGCTCGGACGACGGTCGCTCGCTGCCGCAGACCTTCCAGGGCGGCATGATCACCTCCAAGGAAATCAACGGCCTGTCGCTCTATGGCGGCCAGATGCGGCAGAACAGCCCGCGTGACGACGGCAGCATGGACGACATGTCCCTGCAAGGCTTCGGCGGCGTCACTTCAGATCGCTTCAACTTCGTCGGCGGTGAGTACGAGTTGGGCGCGAAGACCAAGGTCGGCGCCTGGCATGCTCGCCTGGAAGACATCTACCAGCAGAACTACTTCCAGCTGCTGCACACCCAGCCGCTCGGCGAAGACGTGGCGCTGACCGCCAACCTCGGCTATTTCACCGGCAAGGAAGAAGGCAGTGCGCTGGCTGGCGATCTGGACAACAAGACCTACTCCGGCCTGTTCGGCCTGCAGGTCGGTGGCAACACCTTCTATGTCGGTCTGCAGAAGGTCAGCGGCGACAATGGCTGGATGCGCGTCAACGGCACCAGCGGCGGTACCCTCGCCAACGACTCGTTCAACTCCGCCTACGACAACGCCAACGAGCGTTCCTGGCAGCTGCGCCACGACTACAACTTCGCCGGCATGGGCGTTCCGGGCCTGACCATCATGAACCGCTACATCAGTGGCGATCAGATCGAAGCCGGTGGCGTGGACGATGGCAAGGAATGGGGCCGCGAGTCCGAGCTGGCCTACACGGTGCAGAGCGGGCTGTTCAAGAGCCTCAACATCAAGTGGCGCAACTCCAGCATACGTCGCGACTACAGCTCCACCGAGTTCGACGAGAACCGCCTGATCTTCAACTACCCGTTGTCTCTGCTGTAAGCGGTAGCGCTGTACGCAACCCTCCTCGCTCCGGTTGCGGTAACTCTTTGGCCCGTCAGTTGACGGGCCTTTTTTCGTCTGCCTTCAACGACGCGTGACGCGCAGGCGGCAGCGGCGCTCCAGTCGCCCGCCCGGCTGCAGCTGCACCACGCCATGCCTGGCCGGGTCCGGCGCATTCAGCGCGTTGTTGCGGTGGGACACCGGCTCCACGGCGAAGAAGCCCTGCACGGCCGGCGGCGTATAGACCACCAGATGCGTCATCGACGGGTCCGCCTCAAGCTCAAGCCGGACGCCTGCCGTCGGCCACTGCAAGGTTGCCGTGGCATCCCAACCGGCGAAGCAGTGATCCAGCTCGGGCTCGCCCAGCGCCCGCGTCTGACGGAAGTCCCAGCGAGGCGGTATGTCCACCGCCTCGCTCGGCAACTGCTGATCGTCACTCAGCCAGACCTGCTCGGCAGCGAAACGCAGCGTCACGCCTGCATGGCGCGGGAAGTACGGGTGCCAGCCGAGCCCGGCCGGCATCACCCGCTCGCTGCGGTTGATCAGCGCCAGCCGCAGCCAGGCGCCCTGCTCGTCGAGCCCGAGCTCATGCTCCAGCTCGAAGGAGAACGGCCAGTCCTGCCGGGCATCGCCTTCGGCCCGATGCAGCAGTGTCAGCAGCAGTCGGTCGACCTCCTGCGCAGCCAGTGTCCACGACCGCTTCCAGCCCACGCCGTGAATCGGCAAGGCATGCTCCGCGGAATTCAGCCGCAAGCGGTGCGACTCGCCGTCCGCCTGGAACATGCCGCCGCCAACCCGGTTGGAGTACGGCGCCAGCACGAAACAACTGGTACGACGCGCCTGCTCGCTGCCATCCCAGGGGCGTAGCAGGTCGAAATCATCCAGGGCGAAGCGGGTAATTGCGCCGCCCAGCGCCGGGCAGACCGAGAGCCGGAAACCGGCGTGGGCGAGGTGCACTTCATCGAGGGAAGCCATGCGCGCTCCTGATGGTGGCCGCTCAGCCATGGAGCGACGTTGCTTGCGAATGAGGCTGCGATCTCTCGCGTAGACCAACTGCCGCCACCCAGCGGCGCAGTGCCGTAGTCAGACCGGCGTCAGCAGCCGTCCCTCGCGAAGAAAGCTGTCGAGGTTGTCCAGCAGCAGATCCTCCATGGCGCCGCGGGTTTCATGGGTGGCGCTGCCAATGTGCGGCAGCAGCACGACATTGGGCAGCTCGCAGAGAGCCGCCGGCACCCTCGGTTCGTCGGCGAAGACGTCCAGTCCGGCACCGCCGAGCCGGCCCTCCCGCAGTGCCGCGACCAGTGCCGGCTCGTCCACCACCGAACCGCGCGCGACGTTGATCAGGATGCCCTTGGCACCCAGCGCGTCGAGCACGGCCCGGTCGATGAGGTTCTGCGTCTGCGGCCCGCCGGGACAGCTGAGCACGAGAAAGTCCGCCCAGCGCGCGAGTTCCAGCAGGTTCGCTTCGTACTCGTACGGGCTGCCGGTCACCGGCCGACGATTGTGATAACGCACGGTCATGTCGAAGCCCGTCGAGCGCTTGGCCACCGCCTCGCCGATGCGGCCCAGCCCGACGATGCCCAGCCGCTTGCCGCTGACGCGACGGCCGAGTGGGAGGTTAGCCTCGGCCCAGCGCCCCTCGCGAACGAAGCGGTCGCCCAGGGCGAGCTGTCGCGCGCTGTCGATGATCAGGCCGAAGGCCAGATCGGCCACGCATTCGTTGAGCACATCCGGCGTATTGCTCACCGGAATGCCGCGCGCCCTGGCGGCTTCTACGGCGATGGCGTCATGGCCGACGCCAAAACTGCAGATCGCCTTCAACCGGGGCAGCCGTTCGATCAACGAGGCCGGGCAGCCGAAGCGCGCAGAGGTAAGCATGATCTCGATGCGCCCGGCATGCTCGGCGAGCAGCGTTTCGGCGTCGCCCTGCCAGTAGGCCAGCACCTCATGCCCGCTCAGGCGTTGCTGGACTCGCTCGGACAAGGGGCCCATCTGGAGAATGCAGCTCATCGATATTCCTCTGCGCGTTGGCGGGCCGCAGCCCATGGGTTGTTTACAGCACGGTCTGCACCACCCCGCATGCCGCCAGCAGCGGTACCGCTGGCAGTACCCAGCGCGAACGCCAGGCCAGCAGCAGCACCAGCAGCAAGCCGGAGAGCATGACCAGGCACAGCCAGATGACCGTGCCAATCTCGCCGCCCTGACTGTTGACGCCGAGCCACAGCGCGAAGCCAAAGCAGCCAACGGCCAGCGAACGGATGATGGCCGGGCCCGGCAGGCGCGTATCGGCGCGCAGCAGCGCACCACGGTGGCGGTTCATGGTCAGGCAGAGCAGCGTCATGCCCAGGTAGGCCAGCGCGAACGCCAATAGCAGCATGATCAGGCCTCCTGTACACGGGTTGAGCGACCGCGCACCGCAGCGGCAGCCGGCGCTGCGTTCAGGCGCCAGGCGCAGGCCGCACAGACCAGCCCCGCGACGATCATGAACAGATCGACCGATGCCAGGGCCCAGTCGCCACGTCCGAGGCTGGCGATCAGGTGGCCATCGGTGGTCAGCGCGTTGATGATCGGCAAGCCGAGCGCGAGCACGGCGCCGAGCAGCAGCTGCTCGCGCAGCAGGCGGCGGCTCTGATGGCGGCGCAGAATGGCCCAGAGCACAGCTAGCAACCAGGCACCGACGAACACCCAGCCTTCGGCCACGGCGCGTTCGGCGATTGTTGCCGGAATCAGACGATTGCCCCACAGCAGCGCCAGGCTGGCCAGCGGCAGGCCGGCGAACACCGAGGCGTTCAGCGCGCGCACCCAGGTCACGCTGCGGTCGCCGCGCTGTTCGCGCTTGGCCAGCCAGACCTGCAGCCCGCCGACCAGCATGGCGCAACCGGCAAGGCCCATCAGCAAATAGAGCAGGCGCACCAGCGTGCCGCCGAACTGCGCCATGTGCAGCCCCGCCAGCCAGAGGTAGGCGCGGTAGCCGGTGGATGCGTCCTGGCGATTGAGCAGCTCGCCGGTGCCGGCGTCATAGCTGAGGGTGTCCTGCGGCGAGCCGATCCGCGAACGGTCCTGACGACGGACGTCGACCACCGCCGAGGCATCATCGGGATGATGCACGCTGACCCAGCCCGCCTCGCCACCGCCCCACTGCTGGCGCGATTCGGCGATCAGCGCATCGAGGGACACCGGAGCCGGCGGCGGCTGGCCCACCTCTTCGCGCTCGAAGCTGCCCATCACCTCGCCGAAGTACTGCATGACGTTGCCGGAATAGCTCACCTGCGCGGCGGCCGGCATGTAGGACGCGACGAAGATCGCCACGCCGGTGTAGGCCAGCACCAGATGGAACGGAAAACCGACCACGCCGAACAGGTTGTGCGCATCGAGCCAGGCACGCTGGCCCTTGCCCTTGGGCCGCAGGGTGAAGAAATCCTTGAAGAGGCCGTGCATGCCCTGTGCGAAGGTGTCGACGCCATCGCCCACTTCGGCGGTGTCTCCGTCGAGCGGCCGTTCGAGGAAATCCTCGACGCCAATATCCGCGGCACCTTTCACATCTATGAAGCAGCCCGCTTGCACGGCATCAAGCGCGTGGTCTTCGCCAGCTCCAACCATGTGATCGGCTTCTACCCGCAGACCAAAACCCTGGACGCCCACGCACCACGGCGCCCGGACGGCTACTACGGCCTGTCCAAGTCCTATGGCGAGGACATGGCGAGCTTCTACCACGATCGCTACGGCATCGAGACCGTCAGCATCCGCATCGGCTCCTCATTCCCCGAGCCGGCCAACCGCCGAATGATGAGCACCTGGCTGAGTTTTCGTGACCTCACCGAGCTGATGCGCTGCGCGCTGTTCACGCCAGCGGTCGGCCATACGGTGGTCTACGGCATGTCCGCCAACCGTGATGTGTGGTGGGACAACCATCTGGCCGCGCACCTGAGCTTCCAGGCGCAGGACAGCTCCGAAGCGTTCCGCGACAAGGTCGAGCAGCAACCGCCTTACAGCGCCGACGACCCGGCCGGCATCTATCAGGGCGGCGCGTTCGTCGCGGCCGGCCCCTTCGACTGATCGCCCCCCTACGCCCGCGTACAACAACAAAGAGAAACGCAATGGCCAGTGAAGCTGAACTCATCGCCGACCTGCGCTGCGCCACCGGCGAAAGCCCGGTCTGGGTCGCCGCCGAACAGGCGCTGTACTGGGTCGACATCCCGAATCGCGAACTGCTGCGCTGGAACGCTGCCGACGGCCACGTTTCCCGCTGGCAGGGCGAGCAGATGCTGGCTTGCATCGCGCGCCATGGCGATGGCTGGGTGGCCGGCATGGAGAGCGGCTTCTTCGCCCTGCAGACGCACCCGGACGGCCGGCTCGACAGCCACGCGCTGGCGACTATCGAGCACCAGCTGGTGGACATGCGCATGAACGATGGCCGCTGCGATCGCCAGGGCCGTTTCTGGGCCGGCAGCATGGCGCTGGACATGGCCGCCGGGCATCCGGTGGGCGCGCTGTACCGGCTGGATGACGATGCCAAGGATGAGCCGCTGCGGCCGCAGCTGGACGGTTTCATCGTGCCCAACGGCCTGGCCTTCAGCCCGGATGGACGGACCATGTACCTGTCCGATTCGCACCCCAGCGTGCAGAAGATCTGGGCCTTCGATTACGACACGGACAGCGGCACGCCGACCGGCCGACGCCTGTTCGTCGACATGCTCGATCACCCCGGCCGGCCCGACGGCGCCGCGGTGGATGCCGACGGCTGCTACTGGATCTGCGGCAACGACGCCGGGCTGATCCACCGTTTCACCCCGGATGGCCGCCTGGACCGCTCGCTCGCGGTACCGGTGAAGAAACCGACCATGTGCGCGTTCGGCGGCTCGCGCCTGGACACCCTGTTCGTCACCTCGATCCGCCCCGGCGGCGATCTGAGCGACCAGCCGCTGGCCGGTGGCGTCTTCGCCCTGAACCCAGGCGTCACCGGACTGGAGGAACCCGCTTTCAACTGACTCACCAGGGAAGGGCCGCTGCGTGCCCAACCTCGCTTCTCGCAACGCTGCACACCAACAAAAACAAGATGGAGAGTGTCATGAACCTCAAACGCAAGTTGCTCGTTACCGCCCTACCCTTCGTCTTCTGCGTCAGCGGGCTGGCACATGCCATGACGCTGAAGATTGCCGAGATCCACCCGGCCGGCTACCCCACGGTGGTCGCGCAGGAGAACATGGGCAAGAAGATCGCCGAAGCCACCAAGGGCGAACTGGATTACCGCATGTTCGCCGGCGGTGTTCTCGGCTCGGAAAAGGAAGTGGTCGAGCAGGTGCAGCTCGGCGCGGTACAGATGACCCGCGTAAGCCTCGGCACCCTCGGACCGGTGGTCCCGGACGTCAACGTGTTCAACATGCCGTTCGTGTTCCGCGACCATGAACACATGCGCAAGGTCATCGATGGCGACATCGGCCAGGAGATCCTCAACAAGATCACCAACTCCGAATTCAACATGGTCGGCCTGGCCTGGATGGATGGCGGCGTGCGCAACCTCTACACCAAGGAGCCGGTACGCAGTCTGGAAGACCTCAAGGGCATGAAGATCCGCGTGATCGGCAACCCGATGTTCATCGAAACCTTCAACGCCCTGGGCGCCAGCGGTATCGCCATGGACACCGGCGAGATCTTCAGCGCATTGCAGAGCGGCGTGATCGACGGTGCCGAGAACAACCCGCCGACCATGCTTGAGCACAACCACTTCCGCAACGCCAAGTACTACAGCCTGACCGGCCACCTGATCCTGCCCGAGCCGATCGTGATATCCAAGACCACCTGGAACAAGCTCAGTGCCGAGCAGCAGGACCTGGTGAAGAAGTTTGCCAAGGAAGCGCAGTTCGAAGAGCGCAAGTTGTGGGACGAAAAGTCCGCCGCCAGCGAAGCCAAGCTCAAGGAAGCCGGGGTCGAGTTCATAGAAATCGACAAGAAACCCTTCTTCGACGCCACCGCGCCGATCCGCGAGAAGTACGGCGCGCCCTACGCCGAACTGATCAAGCGCATCGAAGCCGTTCAGTAATCCTCGTGCAAGCGCATCGCGGCGGCCCGTGCCGTCGCGCTGCAACCGGTGGACTCTCATGAAAAACCTGGTTCTGGGCGTCAATGACGCCATCTATCGCTCCTGCGTCATCGCCGCGGCCACGGCGATCGTGATCATGGCGACGATCATCCCCTGGGGCGTGTTCAGCCGTTACGCACTGGGCCAGGGCCTCGGCTGGCCCGAGCCGATCGCCATTCTGCTGATGGTGCTGTTCACCTTCGTTGGCGCCGCCGCCAGCTACCGCGCCGGCGCGCACATGGCCGTGCAGGTGCTCAGCGATCGCCTGCCGCCGCTGGCCCAGCCCTTCATCATCCTGTTCGTGCGCCTGGCCATGGCGGCCATCAGCCTGTTCATGCTGATCTGGGGCTACAAGCTGTGCGTTGCCACCTGGAACCAGTACCTGAGCACCCTGCCCTGGATGCGCGTCGGTTTCAGCTATGCGCCGATTCCACTGGGCGGCTTCATCACCCTGCTGTTCGTCATCGAGCAACTGCTGTACGGCGACCAGAGCAAGCGCCGTGTCGTCGACTACGAAGCCCGCGAAGAGTCCAAGGAGTCCGTGTAATGGATGCCGTCGTCCTGTTGGGCAGCTTCATCGTCCTTATCCTGCTACGCGTTCCGGTAGCCTACTCCCTCGGCCTGGCCACTCTGGTCGGTGCCTGGTGGATCGATATTCCACTGCACGCCGTGATGATCCAGATCGCCGGCGGCGTGAACAAATTCTCCCTGCTGGCCATTCCGTTCTTCGTCCTGGCCGGCGCGATCATGGCCGAAGGCGGCATGGCCCGCCGCCTGGTCGCCTTCGCCGGGGTGCTGGTCGGCTTCGTCCGCGGCGGCCTGTCACTGGTCAATATCACCGCCTCGACCTTTTTCGGCGCCATCTCCGGCTCGTCCCTGGCGGACACGGCCTCGGTCGGCTCGGTGCTGATCCCGGAAATGGAAAAGAAGGGCTACCCGCGGGAGTTCTCCACCGCGGTGACCATCTCCGGTTCGGTGCAGGCACTGCTGACCCCACCCAGTCACAACTCGGTGATCTACTCACTGGCCGCCGGCGGCACCGTGTCGATCTCCGCGCTGTTCGTCGCCGGCATCGGCCCGGGCCTGCTGCTCAGCACCGCCATGGCCGCGCTCTGCCTGCTGTTCGCCCGCAAGCGCAACTACCCCAAGGGCGAAGTGGTGCCGCTGCGCCAGGCGCTGAAGATCTGCGTCGAGGCGCTGTGGGGCCTGATGACCATGGTGATCATCCTCGGCGGCATTCTCTCCGGCGTGTTCACCGCCACCGAGTCCGCCGCGGTGGCGGTGGTCTGGGCCTTCTTCGTCACCATGTTCATCTACCGCGACTACAAGTGGCGCGAGCTTCCGAAGATGCTGCACCGCACGGTGCGCACACTTTCCATCGTGATGATCCTGATCGCCTTCGCCGCCAGCTTCGGCTACATCATGACGTTGATGCAGATCCCGTCGAAGATCACCACCGCGTTCCTGACCCTGTCGGACAACCGCTACGTGATCCTCCTGTGCGTCAACGCGATGCTGCTGGTACTGGGCACGCTGATGGACATGGCGCCGCTGATCCTGATCCTCACGCCGATCCTGCTGCCGGTGGTGACGTCGTTCGGCGTCGACCCGGTGCACTTCGGCATGATCATGCTGGTCAACCTGGGGATCGGCCTGATTACCCCGCCGGTCGGTGCGGTACTCTTCGTCGGTGCCGCCATCGGCAAGGTCACCATCGAGAACACGGTGAAGGCGCTGCTGCCGTTCTACGCCGCGCTGTTCGCCGTGCTGATGGCGGTGACCTATATCCCGATGATTTCGCTGTGGCTGCCGAGCGTAGTGCTCTGACTGCACAGAGACGGGGAACGAGGACGCCGCCCACCCGGGCGGCGTTTTACTTTGCCGACCGACGAATTCGCGGACCAGGCATGCACTGGCCGCCGCTTACCGGGATACCCCGGTAACCGAACGCAACGTATTCCGTACAGGGCCTCAGAGGACTGGTTTATCCCATGCAAACCGCCACGCCGTTTCCACGCCACATCGCTGTACTGGTCCTGGCCACCCTGGCCTGTTCGTTCGCGGCCAACCACATCGCCGCGCGGATCGCCTTCGATCACGGCACCGGCCTGCTGCTGGCCATGCTCTGTCGCGCCGGGGTGACGCTGCTGGCGCTGGCCGCGCTGGTGTTCTGGCGTCGCGAATCGCTGCGCCTGAGCCCGACCACCTGGCGCTGGCAGATCCTCCTGGGTCTGCTGATCGCGGTGCAGAGCTTTTGCATCTATTCGGCGGTGGCGCGCATTCCGGTGGCGCTGGCGCTGCTGGTAGTGAACCTGTCGCCGATCCTCCTGGCGCTGCTCACCTGGGCGCTGGGCGGGCCGCGGCCGACCCGCGTGGCGCTGGCGATCATGGGCCTGATCCTGTTCGGCCTGGTGCTGGTGCTGGATGTTCCGGGACGCCTGCTCAGCAGCGCGACAGCGGATGAACAATGGACCGCGGGAATCCTGTTCAGCCTGACCGCTGCCGCCGTCTTCGCGGTGGCGCTGTGGGTCACCGAGCACAAGCTGTCGAGCATGGCCGGCCCGGTGCGCAGCATGCTGACGCTGATCGTGGTATTCACCGCCTCCGCCCTGCTCGGCGCCAGCGACCTGATTCCGGGTGGGCTCGGCCTGCCCAATGCAACCGCCGGCTGGATCGCCCTCGCCTGCCTGGTGTTGCTCTACGGCGCGGCGTTCTCGACGCTGTTCATCTGCATGCCGCGGCTGAACATCGCGCGCAATGCGCCGGTGATGAACATGGAGCCGGTGGCCGGCATGGTGCTGGGCTGGCTAATCCTCGGGCAGGTACTCGGAGCCATGCAGGTGGTCGGCGGTCTGATCGTGGTCGGCGGTATCGTCCTGCTGGCCTACCGCCGCTAGGGCTGTCGACGTACCCGGCGCCAGCTGCGCCGGGGCGGCGATCAGTTCTGCAGCACTTCCGCTTCGGCGCTTTCGTGGGCCTGGCGCAGCCGCTCGCGGCTGTTGGTCAGGTGCAGCCGCATGGCCGCCCGCGCGGATTCCGGGTCCTGGCGCTCGATGGCCTCGTAGATCTGCTCGTGCTCGCGGCCCAGGCGCGCCTGGTAATGCTGCTGATCGTCATGGGCCAGCCGTGCGGAATTGACCCGGCTGCGCGGGATCAGCGTGGTGCCCAGGTGGCTCATGATGTCGGTGAAGTAGCGGTTGCCGGTGGCTTCGGCGATCTGCAGATGGAACTGGAAATCCGATGACACCGCATCGCTGGAGTGCGCCGCGCTCTGGTTGAGCTGATCGAGAAAGGCGCGCATGGCCGCCAGTTGCTCGGGCGAGCGACGCTGCGCAGCCAGCCCCGCCGATTCCACTTCCAGGCTGATGCGCAATTCCAGAATCGCCAGCAGGTCGCGCAGGGTGCCGATGGTCGCCGGGTCGATGCGCAGCCCGGTGGTGCTCGGCGTATCCAGCACGAAGGTGCCGATGCCGTGCCGCGTTTCCACCAGCCCCGAGGCCTGCAGGCGCGAGATCGCCTCGCGCACCACCGTGCGACTCACACCCTGCGTCTGCATGATGGCGGACTCGGTCGGCAGCTTGTCGCCGCGCTTCAACATGCCGTCGCGGATCTGCTGCGACAGTTCGGCGACCAGCTCCTGGGCGAGGCTGCGGTGTTTGCGACGGGCGCGTGGCTGGGCGCTCTGGTTATCCATGGACGGCGATCTCTGAGAAGCGGAAGCAACCCTCATCATAGCCCAGCAGTTGTACGATAACTATTGATCCATTGCATTTGTAGGGAGATTACGCGCAACCATCGCGCCAGATGTCCTAGGGCGGCGGGCGACAGTGGCCGGCCCGGCAGCGGTTGGCCTGATGGCTGGGGTCCTGCTGCATAAGCTTGCGCGTGACGCCGTTGGTCCAGCCGAAGCCGTCCTGCAGCGGATATTCGCCGCCACCGGCGTGCTCGGTACAGGGCCGCAGTACGTATTTTTCCACCAGCTTGTTCTCGCGCTCGAACAGGTGGCTGACGATGGTCAGCCAGCGCTCCTCGATGTCCAGCGCCAGCGCGTCATGGCCGTAGTGCTGCAGGCCGCGAATGGCGATCCACTGCAGCGGCGCCCAGCCGTTGGGTCGATCCCATTGCTCGCCGCTGCCGCTGATCTCGGTGGTGGCCAGCCCGCCCGGGGCCAGCAGGCGGGCACGCACGGTTGTCGCGACCGCTGCCGCCTGCTCGGCATTGGCCATGCGCACGAACAGCGGCGCCAGGGTCGCGGCGGTGAGGTTGTCGCGCTGCCGGCCGCGCCGCCAGTCATAGTCGAAGTAGGCGCCGGCGCGCGGATTCCACAGGTAGTGGTCGATCGCTGCCAGGCGAATTTCGGCGCGCCGCGCAAAATTCTCGGCACAGGCCTGCTGGCCCTTCACCGCCGACAGCTCGGCGATCTGCCGCTCGAGCTTGTAGAGCAACGCATTGAGGTCGATGGGCAGGATGCTGGTGGTGCGGATGGTCGCCAGCCGGTGCGCATCGTCCAGCCAGCGCGAGCTGAAGTCCCAGCCCGATTCGGCACCGGCGCGCAGGTCACGGTAGACCTCGTGCCGCGGCCGGCAACTGGCGCGGGCGGTCTCGACGTCTTCGCGATAGGATTCCTCGCGCGGCGTATCGCGCTCGTCCCAGTAACGGTTGAGCACCACGCCGTCGGCCAGGCAGACGCAGCGCCGGTGCCGCTCACCGGGGCGCAGCGCATCGGCACCCTCCATCCAGAAGGCATATTCCTTGTGCAGCTGCGGCAGGTAATCGCTGGCCCGGTGCACGCCGTTTTCCTCGAACAGCTCGGTCATCAGGGCGAACACCGGCGGCTGCGAGCGGCCGAGGTAGTAGGTGCGGTTGCCATTGGGCACATGGCCGTAGGTGTCGATCAGGTAGGCGAAGTTGTCCGCCATCGAGCGCAGCAGGTCGCAGTGCCCGCTCTCGTCTAGGCCGAGCATGGTGAAGTAGGAATCCCAGTAGTACAGCTCGGTGAAGCGCCCGCCTGGCACCACGTACGGGTGCGGCAGCGGCAGCAGCGAGGAATGCACGGGATGGTCCTGCGGCTGCCGGGTGAGCACCGGCCAGAGCCGGTCGATGTGTTCGGCCAGGCTGTCGTCGGGGTTGGCAACGAATTCCCTGACCGGCATCTCGTAAAGGCTGAAGTGCTCGTGGACGAAGGCGCCGAGATCGAAGCCGGGCTCACTGCAGCGGGCGCGGTAAGCCTCGAGGATGACTTCGGGATGGCGCCGCGGCGCGCAGTCGACGAAGGTCTTGCTGTCGGGAAAGATGCGCTGCATCTGCACTGCGACGAACAGCTCCTGATAGCGATCGGCGGGGCTTAGGGTATCGGCCAGCGAGATGGCGCTGACGTCATGGCTGAACGGCTGGTACGACTGGCTACTGGTCATTGTTCGCTGTAATTCCATAACAGACCGCCATCGACCACCAGGGTAGTCCCGGTGATGTAGTCGGCATCCGGAGAGGCCAGAAAGGCGACGACCCCGGCCACATCGCGTGGCCTGCCGAGGCGTCCGACGGGGATGTTCTGCAGCAGGCTGGCGAGTTTCTCCGGCTGGTTCATCAGCTCGCGATTGATCGGCGTTTCCACTGCGCCCGGCGCCACGTTGTTCACCGTGATCCCCAGCGGCGCGAGTTCGATGGCGATGTTGCGCATGAGCATCTTCAGCCCGCCCTTGCTCGCACAGTAGGCGGTGAAGTTGGGGTGCGGCAATTCCTCGTGCACCGAACTGTTGTTGATGATCCGCCCGCCACGGCCCTGCTCGCGCAGATAGCGGGCAAAGGCCTGGGCGAGGAAGAACGGCCCGCGCAGGTTGACGTCGAGTACCCGGTCGTAGTCGTCTTGCTGCGCATCGAGAAACGCAGCGTGCCTCTGCACACCGGCGTTGTTGACCAGGATATCCAGCCGGCCCATTTGCTCGATGCTCTCGCGCACCAGCCGCTGGCATTGCTCGACCTGGCTGACGTCCGCGGCGATGAAGCAGACCCGCCGCCCCACGGCGCGTACTTGCTCAAGGCTCGCACGGGCCTCGTCATCTTCCTCGCGACCGTTGATGACCACGTCGGCCCCCTCCTCGGCCAGGCGCACGGCGATGCCGAGGCCGATGCCGTGAGTACTGCCGGTGACCAGAGCCACCTGATTCTGCAAGCGCATTGCGACCTCCGTACGCACGTCGCCTGAACGCGACGCCGTTTCGATTGGCGATGCAGATGAGACGGAGCGAGCCTTCGCGCGTTCCCTCATCCGCCGGATCGGTGCAGCTGGTCGCGCCGTGGCTTTACGTTAGCCGCCTAATCTTTCTCTCCTCCGGACAAAGGCGCAAAATGGCCGGCTCTCCGCTGCTCGTCGAAGGACGTCATGGCTACCGCCAATCTGCGCAAGGGTTATCTGCTGGGGCTGGCCACCTTCAGCATCTGGGGCATGTTCCCGCTCTACTTCAAGGCACTCGAACAATACGGCGCGCTCGAGATCGTCACCCAGCGCGTGATCTGGTCGGCCGTGTTCGGCTCGCTGGTGCTGCTGGTCTGGCGTCATCCGGGCTGGTGGCGCGAACTGCTGGCGCATCCACGTCGCCTCGGCGTGCTCGGCATCTCCAGCGTGCTGATCGCGGCCAACTGGCTGATTTACGTCTGGGCGGTGAACCACGACCGAATGGTCGAGGCGAGCCTTGGCTACTACATCAATCCGCTGGTCAACGTGCTGCTCGGCATGCTCGTGCTGCGCGAGCGGCTGCGTCCGCTGCAGTGGCTGGCCGTGGCCATGGCCACCGTCGGCGTCAGCCTGCAGCTGCTGATGCTCGGTGAATTTCCCTGGATTTCCCTGGTGCTGGCGCTGAGCTTCGGCACCTACGGCCTGCTGCGCAAGCAGGCACCGGTGGCCGCGCTGCCGGGGTTGGTAGTGGAAACCTGGCTGCTGCTACCGGTGGCGCTGATCTGGCTGTTCTGGTTCGGCAACGGCGCGAGCACGGAACCGGCGTTCTGGACCAGCACCGATGCGCTCTGGCTGATGGCGGCAGGCCCGGTGACCCTGATCCCGCTGCTCGGCTTCAACGCCGCCGCGCGCCACCTGCCCTATTCGACACTGGGCTTCCTGCAATACCTGACGCCGACGCTGCTGCTGATCCTCGCCGTGCAGCTGTTCGGCGAGCCATTTCCGGTCGATCGCCAGCTGGCATTCTTCTGCATCTGGGCCGGCCTCGCGGTATACAGCCTGGACGCCTGGCGGGTGATGCGCAAAAGCACCGGCTGAGTGCTACGCCTGCTCGGCCGGCTGCAGCTTGAGCTCCACCATCAGGTCGTCGGCGAGGGTTTCCAGGCGCTCCTGCAGCCGCTCCAGCGACAGGTCGCTGGGCACCGCCAACCGTACTTCGGCACGAAACAGCAGCTCGCTGCTCATCGGCGCCGGCAGCACCTCGGTATCCAGGCTCTCCAGATTGACGCCGTGCTCGGCGAGCAGGTGGGTGATGTCGCGGACGATGCCCGGCCGGTCGTTGCCCACCAGCTCAAGCTGGATTTCCTGCCAGCTCGCCGTCGGTTCCGCGCCGCTGTGAGCCAGCAGCACGCGTATGCCCTGCGCCTGCAGGCCTTCCAGCGCGGCGGTCAGCTCGGCATGGGCGTCCGCTGGCACCGCCACCCGCAGGATACCGGCGAACTGCCCAGCCATGCGCGACATGCGGCTCTCCAGCCAGTTGCCGCCGTGATCGGCGATGCACTTGGCCAGTCGTTCGACCAGACCGGGCTGATCGTCGGCGATGACGGTGAGAACGAGGTGATCCATGGACGGGCTCCTGTAGTGAAGAAAGCGCCTGCGCAGGCGACAGCCCATTAGGTATAGCAGGCGGGCCGGGCAACGGCAGGCCGCGGCACTGGCGGGCCGCTTCGCACGGCCGAGGCAACCGGCCCTTTCAGCGGACTGATTTTCCCCGACGCTTCATGTAGTATCCGGCGACCTCGGACTACAAAAAGCGAAACCGTCCGGCGAATTAGAAGAACCAAGTGAGGCGAGTAATGACTGAGCGCGTTCAAGTCGGTGGCCTGCAGGTCGCCAAAGTCCTGTACGACTTCGTGAACAACGAGGCGATTCCCGGTACCGGCGTCGATGCCGCCGCCTTCTGGGCTGGCGCCGACAGCGTGATCCACGACCTGGCGCCGAAGAACCGCGCCCTGCTGGCCAAGCGCGACGAGCTGCAGGCCAAGATCGACGCCTGGCACCAGGCCCGCGCCGGCCAGGCCCATGACGCCGTGGCGTACAAGGCCTTCCTTCAGGAAATCGGCTACCTGCTGCCGGAAGCCGAAGACTTCCAGGCCACCACCGAGAACGTCGACGAAGAAATCGCCCGCATGGCCGGCCCGCAGCTGGTGGTGCCGATCATGAACGCGCGCTTCGCCCTGAACGCCGCCAACGCCCGCTGGGGCTCGCTGTATGACGCGCTCTACGGCACCGACGCCATCTCCGAAGCGGACGGCGCCACCAAGGGGCCGGGCTACAACGAGATCCGCGGCAACAAGGTCATCGCCTATGCGCGCAATTTCCTCAACGAAGCTGCACCGCTGGAAACCGGCTCGCACGTCGATTCCACCGGCTATCGCATCGAAGGCGGCAAGCTGGTCGTTTCGCTGAAGGATGGCAGCACCACCGGCCTGAAGAACCCGGCCCAGCTGCAGGGCTTCCAGGGCGACGCCAGCGCACCGATCGCCGTGCTGCTGAAGAACAACGGCATCCACTTCGAGATCCAGATCGACCCGGCCAGCCCGATCGGCCAGACCGATGCCGCCGGCGTGAAGGACATCCTGATGGAATCGGCACTGACCACCATCATGGACTGCGAAGACTCCATCGCCGCCGTCGACGCCGACGACAAGACCATCGTCTACCGCAACTGGCTCGGCCTGATGAAGGGCGATCTGGTCGAGGAGCTGGACAAGGGCGGCAAGCGCATCACCCGCGCCATGAACCCGGACCGCGTCTACACCAAGGCCGACGGCAACGGCGAGCTGACCCTGCACGGACGCTCGCTGCTGTTCATCCGCAACGTCGGTCACCTGATGACCAACGACGCGATCCTCGACAAGGCAGGCAACGAAGTGCCGGAGGGCATCATGGACGGCCTGTTCACCAGCCTGATCGCCATCCACAACCTCAAGGGCAACACCACCCGCGCCAACAGCCGCACGGGCTCGATGTACATCGTCAAGCCGAAGATGCACGGCCCGGAAGAAGTCGCCTTCGCCACCGAACTGTTCGGCCGGGTCGAGGACGTTCTCGGCCTGCCGCGCAACACCCTTAAGGTCGGCATCATGGACGAGGAGCGTCGTACCACGATCAACCTCAAGGCCTGCATCAAGGAAGCGCGCGAGCGCGTGGTGTTCATCAACACCGGCTTCCTCGACCGCACCGGCGACGAGATCCATACCTCCATGGAAGCCGGCCCGATGGTGCGCAAGGCGGCCATGAAGTCCGAGAAATGGATCAGCGCTTACGAGAACAACAACGTGGACGTGGGCCTGGCCTGCGGCCTGCAGGGCAAGGCGCAGATCGGCAAGGGCATGTGGGCCATGCCTGACCTGATGGCTGCGATGCTCGAGCAGAAGGTCGGCCACCCCATGGCCGGCGCCAACACCGCCTGGGTACCGTCGCCGACCGCTGCCACCCTGCACGCCATGCACTACCACAAGATCGACGTGCAGGCGCGTCAGGTGGAACTGGCCAAGCGCGAAAAAGCTTCCATCGACGACATCCTCACCATCCCGCTGGCGCAAGACACCAACTGGAGCGAGGAAGAGAAGCAGAACGAGCTGGACAACAACTCGCAGGGCATCCTCGGCTACATGGTCCGCTGGGTCGAACAGGGCGTCGGTTGCTCCAAGGTACCGGACATCAACGACATCGCGCTGATGGAAGACCGCGCCACCCTGCGTATCTCCAGCCAGCACGTAGCCAACTGGATGCGTCATGGCGTCGTTACCAAGGATCAGGTGCTCGCAAGCCTCAAGCGCATGGCGCCGGTGGTTGACCGTCAGAACCAGGGCGACCCGCTGTACCGCCCAATGGCGCCGGACTTCGACAACAGCGTGGCCTTCCAGGCTGCCCTGGAGCTGGTCCTCGAAGGCACCAAGCAGCCCAACGGCTACACCGAGCCGGTACTGCACCGCCGTCGCCGCGAGTTCAAGGCCAAAAACGGCCTGTAACCCGCGTCCGAGCTGCACAGGAACCGCCCTTCGGGGCGGTTTTTTTATGCCCGCAATCCGCCCGGCGGCCCTCAAGTTAACTCTGTTACAACCGATAACGTGACCCGAATGCGGTTTTCGGTCACAATTGCCCCAGCAACTGGCATTTGGCCATCAACGTGCTCTTCGTAGTACCCGTAGCCCCTGCACTGGAATTCGATGCATGCTGAAGAACCTCTCGCTGACCGCCAAGCTTTCCCTGGTACCCGCCGTCGCCCTGGTCGGACTCGTGCTGTATGTGGTCTACACCTCGTTACAGCTCTCGGCAACCGACTCACGGCTGGTTCTGCTGGAGACCCGCAGCTATCCGACCCTGGAAAAAGCCGACGCGGTGATCTTCCAGTTCTCCCGCGTGCCGGCGTTGCTGAATAACGCAGTGGCGGCGGGCGAGCCGGGCATTCTCGACGAAGCGCGCGAGGTCCTGCAGCAGATCGACAGCCAGCAACAGGCCCTGGCGTCGCTGTTGAGCGAGCAGCGGCAGCAGCATCAGGCATTGAGCGACTGGCGCAAGGCGGTGCGCGACTACGCCGACAATGCACTCGCCGCGTCGACCAAGTTGATCGACGGCAGCGCCTCGTTCGACGACCTGCGACCCAGCCTGGATCGTATGGCCAGTGATCTGGCGCAGGCGCAGAAGCTCGGCAGCGACTTCCGCGCCCAGGCCTACGACGATTTCCAGCAGACCCTGGTGCAGACCCGCGAAGCCAACGCGGCGACCACCCGCCTGGGCATCATTCTCAGCCTGGTGCTGGTGGTGCTGGTCAGCCTCGGCGCCTGGCTGGTGATCCGCAGCGTGATGGTCAATATCCGCGGCGTGATCACCTCGCTGCAGTCGATCGCCCGCGGCGACGGCGATCTGACCCAGCGCGTGAACGTCGAGTCCAACGATGAGATCGGCGCGATGATCGAGCTGTTCAACAGCTTCCTCGACAAGCTGCAGCGCACCATCCGCCAGATCATCGAGGCCGCCAACCCGCTGGGCCAGGTTTCCAAGGAGCTGTACAAGCTCACCCAGGGTTCGGAAGAGAACGCCAAGTCGCAGCAGCACCACACCGATTCGATAACCCGCGACATCCTCACCATGACCGGCAGCATTCAGGAAGTCGCGCAGCGCTCGCGGCAGGCATCCGATGAAGCCAACTCTGCGGCGCGGCAGGCGGCCACTGCGCGCGAGCACGTCGGCAGCCTGTCGACCGGCATCAGTGACTTGGGCGACAGCGTGATGGGCGCGGTCAAGGCCATGGAACAACTGGAGGAAGAAACCCAGGAAGTCGGCTCGGTGCTGACCGTCATCCGCAGCATCGCCGAACAGACCAACCTGCTGGCACTCAACGCCGCCATCGAAGCCGCCCGCGCCGGCGAGCAGGGCCGCGGTTTTGCGGTCGTCGCAGACGAGGTGCGCAATCTGGCGCAGAAGACCGCGGCGTCCACCGCCGAGATCCAGCAGATCATCCAGCGCCTGCAGAACAGCGCCAACACCGTGCTCAACGTGATGACCAGCAATGGCGAGAAGTCCCGCGCCAGCATCGAGCGCTCCATCGAGGCCACTCAGCTGCTGGAAGCCATCGCCGGCACGGTCAACCAGATCGACGAACTCAACGCCGGCATCGCCCAGTTCACTCAGGAGCAGATCGGCCTGTCGAGTTCCATCAGACAAGAAACTCAAGTGTTGCAGCAGGACGCACAAGCAACCGCAAACGGCGCCGAAGCCACCGCCCGCCTTGGCGAGCAACTGGTGAGTACCGGAGACCACCTGCGCGCGGCTACGGGCCAATTCCGTGTTTAACGATTTTCTGGAGCATCCAATGACTGCACTTCGTGTCGCCGGTCTGGCAGCTATCTGCCTGGCCGTCACCCCTGCCTTCGCCCTCGAACAGGGTGAACATCGCTTCAACGGTTTCGGTACCGTCGGTTTCACCCACCTCAGCGGCGAAGATGACGGTCGCAGCTACGGCATCCAGGGCCAGACCAACGATTCCTGGCGCGGCGATCAGCTGTCCAAGTTCGGCGCGCAGCTGAGCTACGGCATCACCGACACCCTGGGGGTGACTGTTCAGGCCACGGCCAAGGCGCAACAGGACGAGTGGAAAGCCAACCTGGAATGGGCCTACCTGTCGCTGCAGGCCAACGACCAGCTGATGCTCCGCGCCGGCCGCCTGCGCAGCCCGGTGTACATGTATTCCGAAAGCCTCGACGTCGGCTACAGCTACCCCTGGCTGCGCCTGCCCGACGAGGTCTACAGCCAGGTCCAGGTGACCAACTACGAAGGCGTTGATGCGGTCTACACCGTGCCGCTGTCGTACGGCTCGGTGACCTTCCAGGTTGCCGGCGGCCAAGCAAAGAACCGCGACTACTACGCCTACGACGAGCAGTTCGATATCGACTACGGCAACCTGTTCGGCGCCAGCGTCAGCCTGGCCACCAACGATTTCGGCATGCTGCGCATCGGTTATGTCGAGGCGGATATCACCACCGATATCATTGGCAATGTGATTAGTGTTCTGCCTGCGCCTATCGGTCCCGGCGTCGGAGTGGCTCAGCAGCGCTCGCTGCTGGATCTGGACAAAGAGAAAGGCAAGTTCACCTCGATCGGCTACCAGTACGACAACGGCACCTGGGTAAGCAGCAACGAGTGGACCTCGCGCATGATCGAGAATGATGACATGGAAGCGATCGACTCCTTCTACCTGATGGGCGGCCGTCGTTTCGGCGATTTCCTGCCGCATGTCACCTACGCACAGCTGGACGACAACGGTGGCCGTCAGAGCTCCTGGACCCTGGGCCTGAACTACCAGGCCGCGCCGACCGTGGTGGTCAAGGGCGAGTACAAGCGCGTAGACACCAAGAATGGCTACGACGGCGTGTTCACTCGTAATGCTCAAGAGCTCTACGAGAACGAAGCCTTCGAGCGAACCGGTGTAGCCGGCACTCCGGCCCGCAACTACGACGGTGACATCGTTTCCGTCGGCGTCGATTTCGTATTCTGAGGAGCGTCCCGATGAAAGCATCCATTCGCATCCTCGGCGCTGCCGCGCTGTTCGGCCTGGCTTCGCTGGCTCAGGCCGAGGTCGCCGTGATCGTCAATCCCGGCGCAGCCAAGGCACCGTCACAGTCCGAGGTCGCCAACATCTTCCTGGGCAAGGACAAGTCCTTGAAGGGCGTCGACCAGGCAGGCTGGAACCCGGCCAAGGAAGCCTTCTACGCCGGCGTGACCAACAAGAACGAGTCGCAGCTCAAGTCCTATTGGTCGGGCCTGATCTTCACCGGCAAGGGCCAGCCGCTGCCGAGCGTCGCCGATGACGCCGCAGTAGTAGCCAGGGTCGCGGCCGAAGCCGATGCCATCGGCTACGTCGACAGTGCGGCCGTCAATAACTCGGTCAAGGTCCTGTTCACCCTGCCCTGAGCGGAACGACGATACAAAGGAAGCCGGCCCCAGTGGCCGGCTTTTTCATTCCTGAGTTTCACCGCAACAGCGCGAAACATGAGGCTGACCCTGATCAGCTCCCCCGCCCCTTGAGCTGACTAGACTTACGTCCAATTGGGTCCGACTGACCTGCAGCCCACCATTACCAAAAAATGGAAGCCAACCATGAGCACACCCGACGCTGGGAAGACGGCTGTACTGCAGAACATCCACGGCACCATGGAGTTTCTGCGCAAGTACGCCCCGTTCAACCAGATGGAGCCCGCCCACCTGGCCTACCTGGTGGAGAACTGTGCGCTGCGCTTCTATGCCGAAGGCGATTGCATCATTTCCCCCGAAGACGGCGTGGTGCAGCAGTTTTATATCGTCAAGCAGGGCCGCGTGCATGGTCAACGCCCGCATACCGCCAAGCGCGGCACAGACACCACCTTCGAGGTCATCGTCGGCGAATGCTTCCCGATGGCCGCGCTCATGGGCGAACGAGCGACCCGCACCGCGCATCTGGCCGCCGAAGACACCTTCTGCTTCCTGCTCGGCAAGCCCGCCTTCGTCCAGCTGGTTTCCAAGTCTCCGGTGTTCCGTGATTTCGCCATGCGTGGCGTCAGCAGCCTGCTCGACCTGGTCAACCAGCAGGCGCAGATGCGCGCGGTGGAAAACCTCGGCGAGCAGTACTCGCTCGAAACAAGCATCGGCGAGCTGGCGCTTCACCACCCGGTGTCCTGCCTACCGTCCAAGCCGATCAACGAGGCGGTCGCGATGATGCAGGAGAGCAATGTCGGCAGCATCGTCATCGTCGATGAAGCTTTGCACCCGCAAGGCATCTTCACACTGCGCGATCTGCGACGGGTAATCGGTACCGGCACCACCGACCTGAGCCAGCCGATCTCCCAGTTCATGACGCACGATCCGTTCTACCTGCCGCCGGACGCCACAGCCTTCGACGCGGCGATCGCCATGACCGAACGGCACATCGCCCATGTTTGCGTGGTGGAGAATGGCCTGCTGCGTGGCGTAATTTCCGAGCGCGACCTGTTTTCCCTGCAGCGCGTGGATCTGGTGCACCTGGCGCAGACCATCCGTCACGCCGATCGCGTCGATGCGCTGGTGGTCATCCGCGATCGCATCAAGCAACTGGTCGACAACATGCTCGCCCACGGCGCCTCGTCGACCCAGATCACCCATATCGTCACGCTGCTCAATGATCACACCGTATGCCGGGTGATCGAGCTGGCCATCCAGCACATTGGCGATCCGGGCGTGCCCTTCACCTGGCTGTGTTTCGGCAGCGAAGGCCGCCAGGAACAGACCCTGTACACCGACCAGGACAACGGCATCCTCTTCGAGGCTGCCGACGCCGCGGAGGCCGCGCATATCCGCGGACGTCTGCTGCCGCTCGCCGAACGCATCAACCGTGACCTAGACACCTGCGGTTTCACGCTGTGCAAAGGCAACATCATGGCCAGCAACCCGCAGCTGTGCCTGTCGCGCCAGGAATGGAGCCGCCGCTTCAGCTCCTTCGTGCGCGAGGCAACGCCGGAAAATCTGCTCGGCAGCACCATCTATTTCGATCTGCGCAGCATCTGGGGACCTTCGGAAGGCTGCGAACAGCTGCGCCGCGACCTGCTCGAGGAAATCAACGACAACCGCCTGTTCCAGCGCATGATGGCCGAAAACGCCTTGCGTCATCGCCCGCCGGTGGGCCGCTTCCGTGATTTCGTCGTGGCGCGCAAGGGCGAAGGCAAAGACACGCTCGACCTCAAGGTGCAGGGCCTGACACCCTTCGTCGATGGCGCCCGCCTGCTTGCACTGAGCAACGACATCGGCACCTGCAACACGCTGGAGCGGCTGCGCAAGCTGGTGGAGAAAGGCGTCATCGAAGCGAAGGATGGCGCGGCCTATGAAGAGGCCTACCATTTCATCCAGCAGACACGCATGCAGCACCACCAACAGCAGGCACGCGATGGACTGCCCTATTCCAACCGCCTGGATCCGGATACTCTCAACGTGCTGGACCGCCGAATCCTGCGCGAGTCCTTCCGCCAGGCCCAGCGGTTACAGGCCAGTCTCGCGGTGCGCTATCAACTATGAGTATGTTCTGGTTCAACCCCCGCGGTCCGAAGCTGCCTCCCGAGCAGCAGCAACGTGTTGCCGAGCTGGCGCGCCCGCTGCCGCCACAGGCGGTCCCGTTGCGGCAGCAGCGTCTGGTGGTGCTGGATCTGGAAACCACCGGACTGCACCTCAAGCGCGATCTGGTCATCGCCATCGGCGCAGTGGTCATCGAAGACGGCGCCATCGACTATTCCCAGCAGTTCGAATGCACCCTCTGCCGTCAGGTCAAGGTCACTGAAAGCGTGCTGATCCACGGGATCGCCCCGAGCGAGCTGGCCAACGGCTTGCCACCGTCCGAAGCGCTGCTCAGTTTCATGGAGTTCGCCGCGGACAGCGTCATCCTCGCCTTTCACGCGCCCTTTGATCAGCGCATGCTCGGTCGCGCGTTGAAGAACGAACTGGGCTACTCGCTGGAACACACCTTCCTCGATGTGGCCGACCTGGCGCCCATGCTGTTTCCCGAGGCGATGATCCATCGCGGCGGACTGGATCACTGGCTCGACTACTTCAACATCCATATCCCGCAGCGCCACAACGCCTCCGCCGATGCCATGGCCACCGCGGAAATCGCTCTGATCCTGATGAATCGCGCACAACGCGTGGGTCTGACCAGCTTAGACGAGCTGGCTCAGCGGCTGCGCTGCTGGCAACGCGCGCGCAAGGCGGCCTTCAACTCGATCTGAACGGGCTGGGTGGCAGTTCACTGCGTGGGTGATATGCCGACGGCTGCTCGCGACAGAACGGAGCATCGTCTACCGGACGGGTTGTCAGACGCATATGCCGGCTACTCGGTCCCATTGCGGAACCGATCAATTCTTCTTCGCGGCGCGCATCAGATAATGCTGATGCGCGGAACCCGCAGCTCGTAGGCGTTCGGTTAACGCCCGGCCTCGCAAATAGCCTGATAAAGCGGTGAATCGGCTTCCAGCTCGGTAAGCGTTTCGATCTTCGCCTGGCCGGCTTCATTCAGTCTGAACATCGCCCGCTCGGTGCAGATCAGCTGATAGCTGGCGCTCTTCACGATCGACGTCAGGTGTTGCTTCTCGAAACGGTACAGCACGAAGCGGCCGAGACGGCCCTGTTCGGTGTCCTGCACCTGAGCGTTCGCGCCGTCCAGCACCGTATAGGCCAGCGGCATCGGATAGATCATCGTCCACGGGCGCCAGAGCATTTCGCCCTCTTCGCCCATGACCACCAGCGACCCTTCCGGCAGACGTGCTTGCTTGGTTTCGAACCAGGTGTACTCGTAATGGATGGTGTAACTCAGCATGCCCAGACCGGCGCAGACGGGAATGATCCATTTCGGCAGTCGCTTACGCGTCAGTGAGCGCAACAGCAGGCCGATACCGGCTCCCGCCACACCTGCGACGATTGCCGCGATTAAATGCCAGAACATATACAACTCCCCCTAAAAAAATCGGGCTTCCATATGGAAGCCCGACTTCTACCTCAACCTTGTGTCAGAGCAGGTCTGACGTCCGGCTGCATTATCAGTTAGTGATCAAGTGCAACGCCAGCACCCTTCGGGGTACGAACGCTCTCGACCAGATCCTGAATCTCCTGCGGCGGAGCTTCGGTAGCCATCGAAACAGCATAGGCAACAGCGAAGTTCAGCACGGCACCCACGGCACCGAAGGCCTGCGGGGAGATGCCCATCCACCACTGATCAGGCGTGTTCGGGATGCTTGCAGTGCCAGGGATGAAGAACCAGCCCAGGTACAGGAAGATGTACACGGCGGTGGAGATCACACCAACCAACATCCCCGCAACAGCACCCTTGCTGTTCACGCGCTTGGAGAAGATACCCATCATCAGTGCCGGGAACAGGCTCGCTGCCGCAAGACCGAACGCCAGTGCCACCACCTGCGCGGCGAAGCCCGGTGGATTCAGACCCAGCCAGGTTGCCAGCAGAATCGCTGCCGTCATGGACAGACGAGCGGCCAGCATTTCGTTCTTCTCGCTGATCTTCGGATTGATGAGTGTCTTGATCAGGTCATGACTGATGGCAGACGAAATCGCCAGCAGCAGACCCGCAGCAGTCGAGAGCGCAGCAGCGATAGCACCCGCAGCGATCAGACCGATGACCCAGCCCGGCAGGTTGGCGATTTCCGGGTTGGCCAGAACGATGATGTCATTGTTCACGGTCAGCTCGTTGCCGGTCCAGCCACGCTCAGTAGCGGTCGGAGTAAAGGCGGCGTTGGCGTCGTTGTACATCTGCACACGACCGTCGGCGTTCTTGTCTTCCCACTTGATCAGACCGGTACGCTCCCAGGTCTGCACCCACTCAGGACGATCTTCGTAGCGGATTGCTTCGGCAGCCGGGCCTTCCGGATAGATGGTGTTCACCAAGTTCAAACGCGCCATCGAGCCAACGGCCGGGGCGGTGAGGTACAGCAGGGCAATGAAGACCAGGGTCCAGCCAGCGGACCAGCGGGCATCAGCTACCTTCGGTACGGTGAAGAAGCGAATGATTACGTGCGGCAGACCAGCGGTACCAATCATCAGCGACAGGGTGAACAGGAACATGTTCAGCTTGTTGTCGACGTCAGCGGTATACGCGGTGAAACCGAGGTCAGTAACCACCTGGTTCAATTTTTCGAGCAGCGGCAGACCGGACTCGGTATGAGTGCTGAACATGCCGAACATCGGGATCGGGTTGCCAGTCAGCTGCATGGCAATGAACACGGCCGGAATGGTGTAGGCGATGATCAGAACGATGTACTGAGCCACCTGGGTGTAGGTGATGCCCTTCATGCCGCCGAATACCGCGTAGGCGAACACGATCGCGGCAGCGATCCAGATACCAGCGGAGTTGCTCACTTCCAGGAAGCGGGAGAACGCCACACCAGCACCGGCCATCTGACCGATTACGTAAGTAACGGAGATGAGGATGAGGCAGATGACGGCTACCAGGCGCGCACCACGGCTGTAGAACCGGTCACCGATGAAGTCCGGTACGGTGAACTTGCCGAATTTGCGCAGATAGGGGGCCAGCAGCATGGCCAGCAGCACGTAGCCACCGGTCCAGCCCATCAGGTACACGGAGGTGGCATAACCGCCGGAGGCGATGATACCGGCCATGGAGATGAAGGATGCCGCAGACATCCAGTCTGCCGCAGTCGCCATACCGTTGGTTACAGGGTGAACGCCACCGCCGGCGACGTAGAATTCCTTAGTCGACCCGGCGCGAGCCCAGACCGCGATCCCGATATAGAGCAGGAACGAGGCGCCCACGAACAACATGTTGATCCAATATTGGCTCATGGTGGTTACTCCTCAACCCCGAATTCCTTGTCCAGTTTGTTCAGCCGCCACGCGTAGTGGAAGATGATCGCAATGAACACGATGATGGAACCCTGTTGAGCGAACCAGAAGCCAAGATCCGTTCCCCCTACAGGGATACCGGATACCAGCGGACGCAGGAGGATACCGAAACCATATGAGACAAGAGCCCAGACCACTAAGCTCCAAGTGATAAGGCGAACATTCGCCTTCCAGTACGCAGCAGCATTTTCTTTATCGTTGTCGGCCATTGACGTTCTCCGCCTTATTTTTATTGCGTGTGAAGGGAACCCACATCCTGAATTTAACAGGGGTGGGTTAATGAATGAAAGCCCCGACTTTAGTCTGACGAACAACAAGAGAAGACCAATTCAGTCGCTAGAAGCCCCTTGGTGAGAGGGTCTCGGGTGGCCAAGAGCCATTGTGCAGCCTGCTCGCCGTAACCTTCGCGGCAGACGGTTTTGACGCCGACCGGTGCGGCGGGGTGACGCGGAGACTCGTACCGAGGTCGAACGACTCGCTGGCGCACTTGCGAGACCGGTCGGTCACGTGGCTCATATGCACCAGATGATCAAATAACAAATAAATAAAAAGCCCGGATTTAAATAAAGAAAGATGCAGCCTTATATATTGGAAACTCAACTTCTTAATTATCGTTAATCCCCAAAACGCAAATAGCGGCAATTAAACTACCGCTTATATTTTTCCTGCGGATCGCAAGCGCTATTTTGCGAACCCATTCTGTCGGGCAGGGTTTCGATCAGGCGGGCGCGTCCAGACCGTCAGCATTCGGGCAACAGCCGAAGCGGATCTCGCCGCGTGGGTGACTGCCAGTATCAAGCAGGTACTCGTCAGCTCAGGAGCGGGAGGAAGATGGCGCATGGTGGCTCATGCTGCAGTGAGGAGGTGCGATCGCAGGAATACCCAGGACCGGGCCGGAGGCGATGCCGTCCGGCCCGGATGGGGGGGCTGGCAATGCCGCGCTAGCAGGTCGGGCGACCCGCCGTGTACTTCTCGGTTGGATAGATCGCCGCGTTGAGATCACGAATCGTCTCGGCGCCGATCAACAACGGGTAACTGAAGTGCCTGCGGTCGGTGAGATTGACCTCGACCTCACGCTGGCGATCGCCAATGCACAGCTGCATGCCGATCACTGGTCGCTCAGCCCGTGGCGGCTCGCTGTCGGGATCGACATCGCCGGCCTCTTCCGCGCGCGTCTTGATTCGACTGATGCCGAGCAGGCGCTGCTCATAAAGGGTGTCATCCGCGCCATCGACGGCCAGGCGGAAACGCACCCAGTCCTCGCCATCTCGCTTGAACTGCTCGATATCGCGCGCTGACAGGGATGCGGTCATGGCACCGGTATCCATCTTGGCGGGAAGGGTCTTGCCGATCTCCGCGACCTTGATTTGTTCATAACGTCCATAAAGGGTGGGCTCATCGGCAAAAGCGGGTAGCGCCAACAGCCCGGCGAGGAAAAGAACACGAGACAAAACAACCTCCTGGGAGCGAGTAATGGACAAATTTCGATCAGGTCGATGCCTTGGGGTTCCGTCTGCCGGTCTTGCAAAACGTTTCACCGTGCAGGCGTACAGCCATCTCGGTGCCCGCCAACCGGCGCGTGCAACGTCGGCCTGATAGACTGCAGGCCGTTCCCCGTCCGAAGACTCTTCCCGTGCCCAGTACCGCTTTTTCTTCTCTGCCCCTTTCTGCCGCCATGCTGGCGAACCTCGAAGCCCTCGGCTACGCGGCGATGACGCCGATCCAGGCGCAGAGCCTGCCGGTCATGCTCAAAGGCCACGACCTGATCGCTCAGGCCAAGACCGGCAGTGGAAAGACCGCCGCATTCGGCATCGCCCTGCTCGACCCGCTCAATCCGCGTTATTTCGGCTGCCAGGCGCTGGTGCTGTGCCCGACGCGCGAGCTGGCCGACCAGGTCGCCAAGGAGCTGCGGCGGCTGGCGCGCGCGGCGGACAACATCAAGATCCTCACGCTGTGCGGCGGCGTCTCCATAGGACCGCAGATCGCTTCGCTGGAGCATGGCGCGCACGTCATCGTCGGCACGCCGGGCCGGGTCCAGGAACATCTGAGGAAAGGCACGCTGAAACTCGACGGGCTGAACACCCTGGTGCTCGATGAAGCCGATCGCATGCTGGACATGGGCTTCTACGACGCCATCGCCGACATCATCGGCCAGACACCGGCCAAGCGGCAGACCCTGCTGTTCTCGGCCACCTACCCCGCCGGCATCAAGCAGCTGTCCGCGAGCTTCATGCGCGACCCGCAGCAAGTGCGTGCCGAAGCCCTGCATGACGATGCACAGATCGAACAGCGCTTCTACGAAATCGACCCCGAGCAGCGCATGGACGCGGTCCTGCGCCTGCTCGCCAGCTTCCGACCGGAAAGCTGCGTGGCCTTCTGCTTCACCAAGCAGCAGTGCCAGGAGCTGGTCGATCACCTGATTGCCAACGGCATCTCGGCCATGGCGCTCAATGGCGATCTGGAGCAGCGTGACCGCGACCAGGTGCTGGCGATGTTCGCCAACCGCAGCCTCTCGGTGCTGGTGGCGACCGATGTCGCCGCGCGCGGCCTGGATATCGATGCGCTGGACATGGTGATCAACGTCGAGCTGGCCCGCGACCCGGAGATACATGTACACCGCGTCGGTCGGACCGGCCGCGCCGGCAACCAGGGCCTGGCCATGAGCCTGGTCGCCCCGGCCGAAGCCCATCGCGCGCAAACCATCGAAAAGCTGCAGCAGGCGCCGCTCAACTGGCAGCCACTGGACGGGCTCAAGGCCAAGACCGGCGCGCCATTGCAACCACCAATGGCGACTCTGTGCATTGGCGCGGGCCGCAAGGACAAGCTGCGCCCGGGCGATATCCTCGGTGCACTGACGGGTGATGCCGGCATCCCCGGGACCCAGGTCGGCAAGATCGCCATCTTCGACTTCCAGGCGTTCGTCGCTGTCGAGCGCGGCGTCGCCAAGCAGGCACTCAAACGCCTGAACGAAGGTAAGATCAAGGGCCGCTCACTAAAGGTCCGCGTCCTCTGAGAAGGTTCGCCTGCTGCTGAACGCGCGTATCCGGGCCGACCTTCTGCGGCCCGGATGATTGAACGCACGAGCCGGCCGTGACAGTGTTCGTGGCAGCTTCGTCCAATCTGGCCTCCCCCAACGGAACGCTCCATGCCGCAACCCTCGCTCAGCCAGTTTTTACGTCGCCTGTGGGCGCTGGAGAAGTTCGGCTACAGCCTGCGCGTACTGATCGCCATGGCCGGCAGCATGGGTCTGAGCTGGTATCTCGGGCAGCCGACACTGATCATTCCGCTGTTCCTCGGCATCATCGCCAGCGCGCTGGCGGAAACCGACGACAGCTGGCTCGGACGTCTCAACGCGCTGCTGGTAACGTTGCTGTGCTTCAGCATTGCCGCCGTCGCGGTGGAGCTGCTATTCCCATACCCCTGGCTGTTCGTCGCCGGCCTGGCGCTTTCCACCTTTGCGCTGGTCATGCTCGGCGCGCTCGGCGAGCGCTACGGGGCCATTGCCCAGGCCACCCTGATACTCGCGATCTACAGCATGATCGCGGCCGATCAGCGCGATGGTGCACTGCAGCATCTGTGGCGCGACCCCATGCTGCTGGTGGCGGGTGCGGCCTGGTACGGCCTGCTGTCGGTGGGCTGGAACGCGCTGTTCGCCCATCAGCCGGTGCAGCAGAGTCTGGCGCGGCTGTACCGCGAGCTGGGCCTGTATTTTCGCTACAAGGCCGCGTTGTTCGAGCCGGTGCGTCAGCTGGATGTGGAACAGCGCCGCCTGGAACTTGCGCAGCAGAACGGCCGGGTCGTCAGCGCGCTCAACGCAGCCAAGGAAACGCTGCTGAATCGCCTGGGCAACGGCCGCGGCGGCGGCAAGATCAATCACTACCTCAAGCTGTATTTCCTTGCCCAGGATCTGCACGAGCGGGTCAGCTCGTCGCATTATCCCTACCAGGCGCTGGCCGAGGCCTTCTTCCACAGCGATGTGCTGTTTCGCTGCCAGCGCCTGTTGCGGCTGCAGGCCAGCGCCTGCGCCGACCTCGGCGAGGCCATCCAGATGCGCCAGGTGTTTCGCTACAGCGAGGCCAACGGGCAGGCGCTGGAGGACCTGCAGGCCTCGCTGGAGCACCTGCGTGAGCAGAACAATCCGGCCTGGCGCGGCCTGCTGCGCTCGTTGCGTGCGCTGTCAGGCAACCTTTCCACGCTGCAGCGCCAGCTCGCCAGCGCCAGCGACCCCGGCACCCTGGAAGGCGAGCAGGACAGCAGCCTGCTGGACCGCCAGCCGCAGTCCCTGCGCGAGGCATTCAATCGCATTCGCCTGCAGCTGACGCCGACTTCGCTGCTGTTCCGCCACGCCCTGCGCATGACCATCGCCCTGGTCTGCGGCTACGCGGTGCTGCATGCCATCCATCCCGAACAGGGTTACTGGGTGCTGCTGACCACGGTCTTCGTCTGCCAACCGAACTACGGCGCCACGCGAATCAAGCTGGTGCAACGCATCAGCGGCACCTTGCTCGGCCTCATCGCCGGCTGGGCACTGTTCGATCTGTTCCCCAGCCAGCCGATCCAGGCCTTGTTCGCGGTGGTCGCCGGCGTGGTGTTCTTCGCCACCCGCAGCACGCGCTACACCCTGGCCACGGCGGCGATCACGCTGATGGTGCTTTTCTGCTTCAACCAGGTCGGCGATGGCTACGGGCTGATCTGGCCGCGGCTGTTCGATACCCTGCTCGGCAGCCTGATCGCCGCTGCCGCGGTGTTCCTCATCCTGCCGGACTGGCAGGGTCGTCGCCTTAATCAGGTGGTCGCCAACACCCTCAGCTGCAACAGCGACTACCTGCGCCAGATCATGCGTCAGTACGACAGTGGCAAGCGCGACGACCTCGCCTATCGCCTGGCCCGGCGCAACGCGCACAACGCCGACGCAGCGCTATCCACCACGCTGTCGAACATGCTGCTGGAGCCCGGACACTTCCGCAAGGATGCCGAAACCGGCTTCCGCTTCCTGATCCTCTCGCACACCTTGCTCAACTACCTCTCCGGCCTTGGCGCCCATCGCGAGAGCCTGCCGGACGATGCCAGCGATGCCCTGCTGGAGCGCGCCGCGCAGCAACTGGCGACCAGCCTCGACGACCTGGCCACCGCGCTGGCGCAGAACAAGCCTGTCGCCATCTACAGCGAAGATGAAGAGGCGCTGGCGCAGCAGCTGGAGCAGACCCCGGACGAGATGGACGATGCCCATCGTCTGGTACAGACCCAGCTGGGGCTCATCTGCCGGCAGCTGGCACCGCTGCGCAGCATGGCCTCCCACCTGATCAAGCAACAACCGGCAGGCCAGGGACAGGATTCGCGCTAGTGGCCTGCGCGGTGAGTTGGTTGAAGCAAGTTCGAATGAACATGGCTCCGAGACAAGGCGCTGCGACGAGTCATAGCGGGCTATTGGCAAGGCGCAGCAACGCAGTATCGGGGCCATGGGCGTCGAAATTGACCAGCTGAACTTACCAAAAAGGCCACTAAGGCAACGCCGTGGGGACCGGCATTCCGTGGCGCGCGAAGATCACCGCGTAACTGCCATCCTCGACCATCGCAGCGATCTCCCGGTTGAAGGTGGCGATGATATCGCTCAGCCGAGGATGATCGCTGCGCACCACCAGCGAAAGCTCCACCCGCCGGAACTCGCCCGGCACGAAGCGGAGTGCATCCCGCTCATGTCCCAGTTCGCGCTCGAGATGGAACAACGCAGTACGCTCGTCCTCCAGCGTCAGGTCGACGCGCCCGGCAATCACCATCTTTGCCGCCTGGACGAAGTTGGCGGCATAGCCCTTCTCCAGGCGCGTATCCTCGTTCAGCTCGTCGCTGTACATGTAGCCCCGGCTCAGCGCAATCGGATGGCCAACCAAGCTGTCGAGCCCGTCGTAGCGGAAATTGCTCTCGCGACGCTGGACCCAGCGCATCCGGTTGCTCAGAAACGGGCGTGAGCTGAGCGTGTAGTCGACGCGCTTGACCGTCGGCCAGCCGTTGATCATGTCGTAGCTGCCGTTGCGCAGGCCCAGCAGAGCGCGCTCCCAGGGCACTTCGATGTATTCCACCTGATAACCCCCACGGCCGAGCGCGGTGCGGATGAGCTCGACCGACAACCCTTCCCCGGGCAGGCTGCGATCGGTGTAAGGCGGCCAGACGTTGCCGGCCAGACGAAGCACTTCGGCCGGCAACGATGCGCTTGCCAGCAGCAATATCAACCCGATGACCCGCCGTGTGCCCGACAAATTCTCTCGCTCTTCTGGCGAAACGCTATCAGCTCCAATCAAAGCACAAAGCCCGCCAGTTGACGCCAGCGTCTCGTCGGATGTCGGGCTGCATCGGAAACGCGGCAGGAGTACCATCGCGCGTTTTCCGACGAGGTAAGCGCTGGTGCAGACTGACGTGGTGGTAATCGGTGCCGGTGCGGCCGGTCTAATGTGCGCCTTCACCGCCGCTGCACGGGGTCGACAGGTCTTGCTGCTGGACCACGCCAACAAGGCCGGCAAGAAAATCCTCATGTCCGGTGGCGGCCGCTGCAACTTCACCAATATGTACACCGAACCGTCGAATTTCCTCTCCAGCAACTCGCATTTCTGCAAGTCGGCGCTGGCGCGCTACACCCAGTGGGACTTCATCGAGATGGTCAGCCGTCACGGCGTGCCCTATCACGAGAAGAAGCTCGGTCAGCTGTTCTGCGATAACAAATCCAGCGACATCCTCGAGATGCTGCTGGACGAATGCGCGCAGGCCGGCGTGGATCTGTGTCTGAACACCCCGGTCGAGTCGATCGAGAAGCATGCTGAGGGATATCTGCTGCACACCGGCGTCGGCCCGGTGCGCTGCCAATCGCTGGTGATCGCCACCGGCGGCCTGTCGATTCCCACCCTCGGTGCCAGCGGTTTCGGCTACCAGATCGCGCGGCAGTTCGGCCACAACGTGCTGCCGACACGCGCTGGACTGGTGCCTTTCACCATCACCGAGCCGCAGCTCAAGACGATCTGCACCGAGCTGTCCGGCACCTCGGTGGACGATTGCCTGGTCAGCTGCAACGGCCAGAGCTTTCGCGAAAACATCCTGTTCACCCATCGCGGACTCTCTGGCCCGGCGATCCTGCAGATCTCGTCCTACTGGCAACCGGGAGATGTGGTGCACATCAACCTGCTGCCGCATCTCGACCTCGGCGAGTGGCTGGTGGCGCAGAAGCAGGAGCGTCCCAATGCGGAGCTGAAAACGCTGCTCGGAGAGGTCTTCACACGCAAGATGGCCGGGCTGCTCTGCGAGCACTGGTTCGTATCCAAACCGCTGAAGCAATACGTACCCAGCGAACTGGAAGCGATTGCCGAGAAGCTCGCGGACTGGCAGCTGGTACCGGCCGGCACCGAAGGGTATCGCACGGCAGAGGTGACGCTGGGCGGGGTAGATACGCGGGAAGTGTCATCCAAGACCATGGAATCGCAGAAATCAGCAGGGCTGTACTTCATCGGCGAGGTGCTGGACGTTACCGGTCATCTGGGGGGGTTCAATTTCCAGTGGGCCTGGGCATCGGCCTACGCCGCAGGCCAGTTCGTCTAGCCTGCGCAACGCCGAATCGGCGCTTACTCGTTGGTCCGGTTGGACGGTGGCGAGATTTCCCGCGGCCCGGCGGGATCGGTCGCCGTGTTCTGGTATTCCTGCTGGTTGCGGGTGTTGTTGTCCAGTGCCGATCTTTCGTCATCCGGCGAGCAACCGGCCAGAGCCAGCGCCGTCAGCGCACCGGCGAATGCAAATTTCCACTTCATCGCTGTCTCCTGCTGAAGGCACCCCGCAGTTAGCGCGGAGTGCCCGGATCAGGTGGTGCCGAACTTACTGCGAAGTACCGGTGCCAGTGCTCGGCGCGGTGCCGGAGCCGGACTCGGTGCCCAGGCCGCTGCCGTTGTCGGCTGGCGGAGTTGCCATGCCACCGGAGGTGCCGGTACCAGTTCCGGTGCTCGGCGCAGTGCCGGTCCCGGTGCCGGTGCCTGCAGGCGGAGTGGTGGTATCAGTGGAGGGTGCGGCAGGCTGCTCGGTAGTCGCCGGCGGCGGGGTCGGCTCGCGCTCGCGATCTTCATCCGGGCCGCAACCGACCAACAGGAGCCCGAGTACGGGGGGCAGCAGATAGGTAAGACGCATGGTTAACCTCCTTCAGAGTGGTCCGGCAGTGGCCGGCGAATTCTTGAATCCAGCAGATTCACAGAAGGTTGACCCCCGTTTGCCGTAAGAGTGCCCTGACCGCCCCGTCAGAGCCCATCCCCCACCGATCGGCTCGACGGCCGTCGTGATCGTTACGCGACCGCCGGCTGCGCGGAACGCAGCCGCCAGAGCCCGTCGACACAGCGTTCGCCGTCGAACAATGCCTGAAGTTCCGTAGCCGGCCGCGGCCGGCTGAACCAATAGCCTTGCACCAGCTGGCAGCCCTCGGCCACGAGAAACGCCACCTGCTCGGGGTGCTCCACGCCTTCGGCGACGACGGCCAGGCCGAGGCTCTGGCCAAGGCCGATGACGGCACGACTGATCGCCACGGAGTCGGCATCGTCCGGTGCGGCGGCAATGAAGCTGCGATCGACCTTTAGCACATGCAGCGGGTAACGTTTGAGGTAACCGAGCGAACAATAGCCAGTACCGAAGTCGTCCAGCGCCAGGCGAACACCCAGCGCGGCAATCTCGTGCAGCGCGCCCATCATCAGCTCGCTGTCCTGCATCAAAAGCGTCTCGGTGATCTCCAGCAGCAGGCTCGCGGGTGGCAGGCCGGTTTCACGCAGCACACGGGCCAGCAGCGCGGCGAAACCGGGCTGCTGCAGCTGACGAATCGACAGGTTGACCGCGCAGTACAGCTGGCTCTGCCCCGCCAGCTGCCAGCGGCGCACCTGACAGCAGGCCTCGCGCAGCACCCACTCACCAACCCGGACGATCTCGCGCGACTCTTCCAGCACCGGAATGAACTCATTGGGCGCCACCGGCTGGTTGTTAAAGCGCCAGCGCAGCAGCGCTTCAACGCCGACCAGATAGGGTTGATCGCCTGCTACACGGCAGATCGGCTGATAGTGCAAGGTGAATTCGCAGCGCGTCAGCGCCTGCGCCAGTGCGCTCTCGAGCTCCAGCTGGCGCGCTGCCTTGGAATGCAGGCCATCGCAGAACAGCGCGAATTGGTCCTTGCCGGCGCTCTTGGCCCGGTACAGCGCCAGATCAGCCGCCTGCAGCGCGTTCAGCGCCTGGCCATCGCGCTGCAAGGGCGCGATGCCGATGCTGGCGCTGACCGACAGCGTTCGCTCGCCGAGCTGCAGCGGCTGACGCAGCTCGACCAGCATCCGTTGCGCCACACGCTCGGCATCAGCTTCGCATGCCAGATCGCCGAGCAGGGCGACGAACTCATCGCCGCCGAAGCGTGCAAGGTGATCGCCGGGGCGCAGGCAGCGCAGCAAGCGCTGCGCCACCTCGACCAGCACCTGGTCGCCGGCGCCATGCCCGAGACTGTCGTTGATTAGCTTGAAGCGGTCCAGGTCCACGAACAGCAGCGCGGCAGCGCGTCCATGGGGACGCTGCTGCACCTCCTTGAGCAGCTCCTCGAGGTGCAGGCGGTTGGCCAGGCCAGTCAGCGCATCGTGACGTGCCGCGTGACGCAAGCAGTCTTCGGCGGCCTTGCGCGCGCTGATGTCGGTCTGCGAACCGGCCATGCGCAAGGTCCCCAGCTCACAGCGTTCGGCCACACCGCGCACCAGCACCCAGAGGTACTCACCGCGCTCGGTACGGACGCGGTACTCGCGAACCAGCGAAGGGCTGCGGCCGTTCAGGTGGTCGGCGATGGCCTCGCGCAACCCGGGCAGATCGTCCGGGTGCACCCGTTCGAACCAGCTGCGGCTGCAGTAGCTGGGTTGTGCTGGCATTGCCAGCATGGCGGTCCAGCGCTCGGAAAGGTGCAGCCGGTCATGCTCGACGTCCCACTCCCAGATGCCGTCTTCGGAGCCGCGCAAGGCGCGCGTCAGGCGCGCTTCGCTGTCCTCCAGCGCATGTCGCTGCGCCGCACTGTAGGTGTCGATGGCGAGAATCATGTCGAAAAAGACGATCTTCAGCAGGCTGTCGTAAACCGCATGCTGCTCGTCGTCGCCTACCAGGGCGCGCAGCATTTCCGACAGATACAGCCGATAAGCCCCGAGATACCACTCCAGATCGACGCCGACGCGCTGATGCACCAGCCCGACCAGCAGACGATCACGCACATAGTCGCGCTCATATGGCCCGTTCCAGAGGCGGCGGTAGTACTCCTGCTGGCGCTGCTTGAGGCGTGCCAGACCGGCGCGATCGCTGCGCATCGCTGACGGCTGGCCGAAGTCCGCAAGGTGTTCGTAGAGTTTTTCGATGAAGACCCGATGCGCCGGCTCGAGCTCAGCAGCCGCCCGGTTAAGGCGCAGCGCATCGCTGGCCTGCCATTGCAGGAAACGCTTGCGCGTAAGGATCTGGTCGAGGCCCAGCCCGACTCGTTGCAACAGCGCCTTCAGCTCGTCTTCCATGCCTTTCCCGATGCGATGGCCCGCCCGGCGCGCCCACCTTCGCTTGGCGTTCTGCCAGTCAGGGGCGACGATCAGGTGTGGTACCAGTTGATGCCATAAAGCCATCTAGGGTCGCAGCGGCGCTTCGTCGCATTATTGATGCAAGTCAGCGAAGCGATGGGTCCGGGGACAGACGATAGTCGGGCGCACCGAGGCAGGACGCCCCGGCAGCCCATCCGGTACTCAGGCCGCCAGCTTGGCGGTGAGCTCCTTCTTGAGGCGGGCGCGCAGTTCGCTCATCTGCTCACCCATTTCCTCGAGGCGCTTGGCATCGAAAAGCTCGCGTGCCTGCGGGAACATTTCCGATTCCTCTTCCTCGATATGGTGCTCGAGCAGCTCCTTGCACACCTTGGCGCGACCGGAGAATTCGAGGCTGCCGGGATCGGTTGCCTTCAGATCCGGCAGTACCAGAGCATCCACCGCACGGTGTTCTTCCTTGGCCTCGTGGTACATCTTTGCTTCTTCCTTGCCGCCAGCTTCCTTGTAGGCGGGATAGAGGATCTGCTCTTCCAGCTGGGTATGGATGGTCACTTCCATTTCCAGCTTGCTCAGCAGCTCGGTGCGTGTCTTCACCGCACGCTCGGTGGAATCGGTCAGGCGCGTCAGCAGGTCCTTCACGCGCTCATGATCCTCAATCAACAGGTCGATGGCGTTCATGTGGCTATCCTCTTCGGCTTCACGGCAAACGAACCGGGCTCTACGGCCCGTGTCGAAAAATATGGCTGCGGTCATCCCGCAGCCGGGCGGCTCAGGCGTACTCGTAGGTCGGCAGTGCGGTACGGCTCTGGCTCTGCAGATGCGCGATGGAAGGCGACATCCCCGCCTCCAGCGCGAGGTCCCGGCGTACCGAGCTGACGACCCATTCCAGTTGCATCCGGGTCTGGGTCTGGCCCTTGGAAAGCGCTCGCTTGACCAGAACACGGTCGTCGTTGCGCAGGGTCAGCAGCAGCCCGCCATCCGGGCGGGGCTCGGTGAGCACTTCGAACTCAGGGAATGCGGCAGTGAGGAATTGTTGTGCAGCGGTCATTGTTCTGTACTCCAATAAGTTCCAGCGAACCTAACGGAGCAGCGTTCGTGCCAACCTGACCAATGATTTTTAATCTAGCAAAAACAATAACTTATGAAATTATGCCCAGGCATTAAGCCGTGCAAAACGCAATACGAAGCGTGACGCAGGTTGCATTCTGCGGTATGCATTGGCCGTTCAGCCCTTACGCCAGACACTCGCTAGCCAAGGTTGTTCCTCCCGTGGCAGCCCGGCGGGGCGGTAGTAGTGCTCCAGTTCGACGAAACCGGCGGCTAGCAGGCGTTCGCACCAGGTCGGCCAGGCATACCAGACGCCGTAGCGATCTCCACTCCAGCCCTCCTGGTCCTGACCGCGCGGGTTGGAGCAGAACAACACCCCACCCGGCTTCAAGCTATCGCTCAGCTGCAAAAGGACCCTGGGCAATTCGGTGCTAGGCACGTGAAACAGCACCGCATTGGCGAAGATCCCATCGAACGATTGGGCCGGAAGCTCCAGTTGCAGCAGATCCTGATGCCAGACTTCACAGCCACTGTCGGCGCGAGCCATCTCGACGAACGCCTCTGTTCCATCGAGACCTATCGCCACATGCCCACGGGTTCTCAGGGTCTTCAGATCACGACCTGGACCACAGCCGAGGTCGAGGATGCGCAGCGGCGGTTCTGCCTGAATGTGACGCAGAAGGGCATCAATGTTCTGGCTGACGTCGTGGTCGAGCGTACCCTCGCGGAAAGCCTCTGCATTGAGGCGGTAGTAATCGAGCGTGCGCTGCGCGGCGGCCTCGGTATCGTTCATGGGCGACTCCAGCATGAGAATGGCGCAACCCTAGCGCGGCCTCGAGCCTAGGGCCAGTGCTGCGACAGACCTGTACTGCTGGTCAGGCGCCCCGGCTAGGCGCCCCCGGCTGGGCGCCCCCGGCTAAGGTAGGCATTGAGCGTTGCGCCTGGAACGGCGAGGATGCCACTCACAACGTGCGCCAGCGCACAGTAGCCGGCGGAAAGCGACGACCGTCCGGCTGCAGGACTGAAACTTGCAGCGCGTAACCTGTCGAAATCCTGTCCGGCTCTACAACGGCTGGAATGCAGCGAAACGCAACATCGAGACCACCATGAACCAGGCATTGCCGAAAATCGTTCTGCTCGTCGAAGACGAGCCGCATATCCTCAGCCTGCTCTC
>DAMCQE010000006.1:0-60093 GCA_032105665.1 Pseudomonas sp.
ATGCCCGGGGCGATGTCGGTGACGCGCACGCCGGTGCCGAGCAGGTCGCAGCGCAGGTTATAGCCGAACTGCTCGACGAAGGCCTTGGTCGCGCCGTAGACGTGGCCACCCGGATACGGCCAGTGGCCGGCCACCGAGCCGATGTTGACGATGCTGGCACCCTTGCCGGTGGCGATCAGCGTCGGCAGCAGGGCATGGGTGACGTTGACCAGGCCGGTGATGTTGGTATCGATCATGGTGTGCCAATCGGCCAGATCAACCTTTTGCGCGGGCTGCGGCGCCAGCGCCAGGCCGGCGTTGTTGACCAGGCAATCGATCTGACGGAACTCGGCGGGCAGCTGCTCGACCACCTCCGTCACCGCGCCGGCATGGCGCACGTCGAGGGTGGCGATATGCACCGGCACCTTCGCCGACAGCTCGCTCTGCAGCTGTTCCAGGCGCTCGCTGCGCCGCCCGGTGAGCACCAGCGCCCAGCCGGCCTCGGCGAAGCGGCGGGCAGTGGCGCGGCCAAAGCCGGAGGTGGCGCCGGTGATGAATACGATCTTTTGTTTCATGCTCTTCCTCTTTCTCTTCGATGCCTGACGGTCGCGTAGACGACGCGCCAGCACGGGGCGCAATGACGGCGTCCAGCTTAGGGGGCCGCGCCGCGAAGGCAAAGCGCCGCGTGCGCTGATCGCGCACCAGCCGGCCGCCGCTGCGCTGACCATCGAAACTTCACCGAATGGTCATCGCAGATTCACGGACGCTTAGCGGGACTGCAACAGAGCCTGACTACCTTCTCGTCTAGACAAGTTGGCCGACCTCCCCGGCCGCGCAGACGAGAGGGCAAGACATGAATGCGGCTATTCGAGTCGAGCGACTGAACAAGACCTTCGCCGGCAAGCAGGCGCTGTTCGACCTGGGCCTGGCGATACAGCCGGGCGAGATGGTGGCGCTGATCGGCGCGTCCGGTTCCGGCAAGTCCACGCTGTTGCGCCACCTGGCCGGACTGGCGTGCTGCGACCGCTCCGCCGGCGGGCGCATCGAGGTGCTCGGCCGCGAGGTACAGGCCACCGGCCGCCTGCATGGCGAGGTGCGCCGCCTGCGCGCCGACATCGGCTACATCTTCCAGCAGTTCAACCTGGTCACCCGCCTAAGCGTGCTGGACAACGTCCTGCTCGGCTTTCTCGGCCGCATGCCGCGCTGGCGCGGATCGCTGGGCATGTTCAGCGACGCGCAGAAGCGCCAGGCCATGGCCGCACTGGAGCGCGTCGGCCTGGCCGAGCGCGCCGCGCAGCGCGCCTCGACGCTCTCCGGCGGTCAGCAGCAGCGGGTGGCGATCGCCCGTGCGCTGACCCAGCAGGCCGAGGTGATCCTCGCCGACGAACCCATCGCCTCGCTCGACCCGGAGTCGGCGCGCAAGGTCATGGAAATCCTCGCCGACATCAACCGCCAGGACGGCAAGACCGTGGTGGTGACCCTGCATCAGGTCGATTACGCCCTGCGCTACTGCTCCCGCGCCGTGGCGCTCAAGGGCGGGCGCATCCATTACGACGGCCCTTCGGCGGCGCTCAGTGACCGCCTGCTCAACGACCTCTACGGCGCTGATCTGGACGCCAGCCTGCTGTTCTCCGACCGCGCCCGCAATGCCGAGCCGCGGTCGTTGCAGCTGGTCAACGGCTGAGCCCCACGCCACC
Source organism: Pseudomonas sp. (assembly GCA_032105665.1). Classification (GTDB taxonomy): domain Bacteria; phylum Pseudomonadota; class Gammaproteobacteria; order Pseudomonadales; family Pseudomonadaceae; genus Stutzerimonas. Next base: position 1,677 of record DAMCQE010000006.1, read on the forward strand.
CGACAACCAACGCCACACCCAAGGAGTGACCTCCATGTTGAAACGCTTCAGCCGCGCTCTCGCCGCTTCCACGCTGCTGGCCGGTGCCCTCGCCGGCACCGCTCAAGCCGCCGAGACCATCACCTTCGGCATCATTTCCACCGAGTCCTCGCAGAACCTGCGCAGCGTCTGGGAACCCTTCCTAGCCGACATGAGCAAGCAGACCGGCTACGAGGTGAAGGCCTTCTTCGCCCCCGATTACGCCGGGGTCATCCAGGGCATGCGCTTCGACAAGGTCGATCTGGCCTGGTACGGCAACAAGTCGGCGATGGAAGCGGTGGATCGAGCCGGCGGCGAAATCTTCGCCCAGACCGTCGCCGCCAACGGCAGCCCGGGCTACTACAGCCATCTGATCGTGCACAAGGACAGCGCGCTGAACTCGGTCGAGGACGTGCTGAAGAACGCCAAGAGCCTGACCTTCGCCAACGGCGACCCGAACTCCACCTCCGGCTACCTGGTGCCCGGCTATTACGTGTTCGCCAAGAACAAGGTCGACGCCGGCCAGGCCTTCAAGCGCAGCCTCAACGGCAGCCACGAAGTGAACGCGCTGTCGGTGGCGAACAAGCAGGTCGATGTCGGCACCTTCAACAGCGAAGGCATGGAGCGTCTTGAGATCACCGCGCCGGACAAGGCCGCGCAACTGAAGATCGTCTGGACCTCGCCGCTGATCCCGGCCGACCCGCTGGTGTGGCGCAAGAGCCTGAGCGACGAGCAGAAGAACAGGCTGCGCGAGTTCTTCATGAGCTACGGCGCCAAGCCGGCCGAGAAGGAAATCCTCGCCGGCCTGCAGTGGGCACCGTTCCGCGCCTCCGACAACGACCAGCTGCTGCCGATCCGCCAGCTGGAACTGTTCAAGAAGCGCAGCGAAGTCGCCGCCGACAGCAAGCTCTCCGACAGCGACCGCCAGGCACAGCTGCAGGGCATCGACCAGGAGCTGGCCAAGCTGGAGCAGCGCATGGCCGAGCGCGAGCAGAAGAACGCCGCCGCCAAGGCCAGCTGAGCAACGCCGGGCGTGGCGCGCTGGCGCCACGCTCCCGTCCGAGTCGTTTTAGAGAACCGAACATGACCACTCTGAGCACCACACCGCCGTTGGCGGGCAACGACAAGCGCAGCTGGTTGCGCCTGCTCGGCTGGGGCCTGTGCCTGGCCATGCTGGCCTGGTCCTGGCAGGGCGCGGAGATGAATCCGCTGCTGCTGATCCGCGACAGCGCCAACATGGCCACCTTCGCCGCCGACTTCTTCCCGCCGGACTTCAGCAACTGGCAGCTGTACCTCAAGGAGATGGTCACCACGGTGCACATCGCCCTCTGGGGCACCCTGCTGGCGATCGTCTGCGCCATCCCGCTGGGCATTCTCAGTTCCGAGAACATCGTGCCCTGGTGGGTCTACCAGCCGGTGCGCCGGCTGATGGACGCCTGCCGGTCGATCAACGAGATGGTCTTTGCCATGCTCTTCGTCGTCGCCGTCGGCCTCGGTCCATTCGCCGGCGTGCTGGCGCTGTGGATCAGCACCACCGGCGTGCTCGCCAAGCTGTTCGCTGAAGCCGTGGAAGCCATCGAGCCGGGCCCGGTGGAAGGCGTGCGCGCCACAGGAGCCAGTGCGCTGCAGGAAGTCATCTTCGGGGTGATTCCGCAGGTGCTGCCGCTGTGGATTTCCTACTCGCTGTACCGTTTCGAATCCAACGTACGCTCGGCCACGGTGGTCGGCATGGTCGGCGCCGGCGGCATCGGCGTGATCCTCTGGGAAGCCATCCGCGGTTTCCAGTTCGGCCAGACCGCCGCCCTGCTGCTGATCATCATCGCCGTGGTGAGCCTGATCGACCTGCTCTCCCAGCGCCTGCGCAAGCTCTTCATCTGACGGAGTGAGGGCCTGCGCGGCCTTCGAAAAAACCATGCAGTTGTCTAGACAACCCAGCGAACCGCTCTACCTCGAACTGGCCCAGGTGCTGCGCGGCGAGTTGCGCCACTACCGCATCGGCGACTTCCTCCCCGGCGAGATGCAGCTGGCGCGCCGCTTCGCGGTCAACCGCCACACCCTGCGCCGCGCCGTCGACGAGCTGGTACAGGAAGGCCGCCTGCTGCGCCGCCAGGGCAAGGGCACCCAGGTGCTGCGACGCCCGCTGGTGTATCCGCTGCAGGCCGATAGTGCCTACAGCGATGCGCTCGCCGCCCTCGGCGTGCGCACCGAAGCGCGCCTGCTCGCACGTCGCCAGCTCAGCGCCAGCGCCGAGGAAGCGCGCCACCTGCAACTGGCCGAGGGCGCTGCGCTGATCGAGCTGAGCACCCTGCGCCTGCTCGACGGCGAGCCGGTCAGCCTGATCCGCCACCGCTACTGCGCCAGCCACGCCGAACGCCTCGCCGACTACCAGGGCGGCTCGCTGCGCCGCTACCTCGGCGAACGCGGCCTGCCGCTGACGCGCCGTTTCAGCCTGATCGGCGCACGCCTGGCCGATCGCGACGAGGCCGCACAGCTGCTGATGCCCCTGCGCATGCCGCTGCTGTCGGTGTTCACCCTGTCCTGCGATACCGCCGGGCGACCGGTGGAGATCGCCCTCTCGGCCAGCCGTTCCGACCGTTTCCAGTACCAGGTCGCCACCTGATGGAGAACCCCATGCACACCCGCGAACAATCCCCCCGCCAGCGCTGGATGGCCGTGCTGGCCCGCGCCAGCGCCGCCGACCTGGCGCCTTTCGAGAGCGCCCTGCGCGACTGCGCCTACCAGCTGATCCGTCCCGCGGAAATCGGCATGACCCTGGTGCGCGGCCGCATGGGCGGCACCGGCGCGCCGTTCAACCTCGGCGAGATGAGCGTCACCCGCTGCGTGGTGCGCCTGGCCGATGGCAGCACCGGCTACAGCTACCGTGCCGGCCGCGACAAGCGCCAGGCCGAGCTCGCCGCCCTCGCCGATGCCCATCTGCAGGGCGCCCAGCAGAGCCGCTGGCTGAATGAACTGATCGAACCGCTGGCCGCTGCGCAGGCCCGTCGCGCCGCGCAAAACGCTGCCGAAACCGCTACTACCCGCGTGGAGTTCTTCACGCTGCTGCGAGGAGAAGACTGATGAATCGCGCCCCATCCGACCTGTTGCAGGCCGCCTTCGCCGACCCGGTGCTGGACGCGCAGAAGTGCTTCCGCGCCGCGCTCAAGGCCTTGTCCGAGCCGGGCACGCGCCAGCCGCTGGTCAGCGTCGCCGCCATCGAGCCGCTGCAGGCCGCCGGCTACGCGCTGTGCCTGAGCCTGCTGGATAACGACACACCGCTGTGGCTGGCGCCGGCCTTCGACACTCCGGCGATCCGCGCCAACCTGGCCTTCCACTGTGGCTGCCCAATCGTCGAGACGCGCGAGGACGCCATGTTCGCCCTGCTCGATGCCGCCGCCCTGGACGACCTCTCCGGCTTCTACGCCGGCAGCGAGCGCTATCCGGACCAGTCCTGCACGCTGCTGATCCAGCTCGACCGTCTCGACCGCGGCCCGGCGCTGAGCTGGCAGGGCCCGGGCATCGACGGCAGCCGCCTGGTCGGCCTGCCGCTGAAACCGGCGTTCTGGCAGCAGCGCGCCGCGCGCAACGACTTCCCGCGCGGGCTCGATGCGCTGTTCTGCGCCGACGGCGAAGTGCTCGGCCTGCCGCGCAGCACCCGCATCGGCGATTCGCTGCAGGAGGTGGCCTGATGTACGTCGCAGTCAAGGGTGGCGAACAGGCCATCGACAACGCCCACGCGCTGCTGGCGAAGAAGCGCCGCGGTGACACCGCTATCGCCGAGCTCGCCGTCGAGCAGATCCGCCAGCAGCTGCCGCTCGCCGTGGCGCGGGTGATGAGCGAAGGCTCGCTGTATGACGAGGAGCTCGCCGCGCTGGCGATCAAGCAGGCCGCCGGCGATCTGGTCGAGGCGATCTTTCTCTTGCGCGCCTACCGCACCACGCTGCCGCGCTTCGCCGAAAGCCTGCCGCTGGACACCGGCGCCATGCAGCTCAGCCGGCGCATCTCGGCGACCTTCAAGGACGTGCCCGGCGGCCAGCTGCTCGGCCCGACCTTCGACTACACCCACCGCCTGCTCGATTTCGCCCTGCTCGCCGAAGGCCAACACCCCGGCCCGCCGGTGGATGAAAACACCACGCTGAGCAACTGCCCGCGGGTACTCGGCCTGCTCGGCGAGGAAGGCCTGATGACGCCGGAAATCGACCGCGGCGAGCCGGTGCCGGACCTCACCCGCGAGCCGCTGGAGCTGCCCTGCAGCCGCGCCGAACGCCTGCAGGCACTGGCGCGCGGCGACGAGGGCTTCCTCCTCGCACTGGGCTATTCGACCCAGCGTGGCTACGGCCGCAACCACCCGTTCGCCGGCGAGATTCGCATCGGCACCGCCGAGGTCTGGATCGAGCCGCAGGAGCTGGGCTTCCCGGTCTGCCTCGGCGAGATCGAGCTGACCGAGTGCGAGATGGTCAACCAGTTCGTCGGCGAGAGCGCCGAGCAGGCGCAGTTCACCCGCGGCTACGGCCTGACCTTCGGTTATGCCGAGCGCAAGGCGATGGGCATGGCGCTGGTCGACCGCGCGCTGCGTGCCGGCGAGTACGGCGAGGAAGTGCAGGGCCCGGCGCAGCAGGAGGAATTCGTCCTGATGCACTGCGACAACGTCGAGGCCGCCGGTTTCGTCTCGCACCTGAAGTTGCCGCACTACGTCGACTTCCAATCCGAGCTGGAGCTGATCCGCAAGCTGCGCCAGCCGCAGGCCGAGCAGACCGAAGCCGACGCCGAGACGCCAGCGAAGGAGAAACGCGCATGAATGCCCAGGCCATTCCCGCCAGCGAGGCGGGCTACAACTTCGCCTATCTCGACGAGCAGACCAAGCGCATGATCCGCCGCGCACTGCTCAAGGCGGTCGCCATACCCGGCTATCAGGTGCCCTTCGGCGGCCGCGAGATGCCGCTGCCCTACGGCTGGGGCACCGGCGGCATGCAGCTGACCGCGGCCATTCTCGGCGCCGACGACGTGCTCAAGGTGATCGATCAGGGCGCCGACGACACCACCAACGCGGTGTCGATCCGCCGCTTCTTCGCCCGCACCGCCGGGGTCGCCACCACCGAACGCACACCCGCGGCGACGGTGATCCAGACCCGCCACCGCATCCCGGAAACCCCGCTCGCCGCCGGGCAGATCATGGTCTATCAGGTGCCGATCCCCGAGCCGCTGCGCTTCATCGAGCCGTCGGAAACCGAGACGCGCACCATGCACGCGCTGGGCGACTACGGCGTGATGCACGTGAAGCTCTACGAAGACATCGCCACCTTCGGCCACATCGCCACCAGCTACGCCTACCCGGTGACGGTGGACGAGCGCTACGTGATGGACCCCTCGCCGATTCCCAAATTCGACAACCCCAAGCTGGACCGCAGCCCGGCGCTGATGCTGTTCGGCGCCGGCCGCGAGAAGCGCCTCTACGCCGTGCCGCCGTACACCCGCGTGGTCAGCCTGGATTTCGAGGATCACCCCTTCCAGATCCAGCAGTGGGAACAGTGCTGCGCCATCTGTGGCAGCGGCGATTCCTACCTCGACGAGCTGATCGTCGACGACGCCGGCAGCAAGCAGTTCGTCTGCTCGGATACCGACTATTGCGCGCAGCGCGACCAGCAACAGGAGAGCCGCCCATGAGCGCCGCCGAACAACTGCTGCCCGCCACGAGCGTCGGCACCGAGCCGCTGTTCGCGGTGCGCGACCTGACCCGCCTGTACGGCCCGGACAAGGGCTGCCAGGGCGTGTCCTTCGAGCTCTACCCCGGAGAAGTGCTGGGCATCGTCGGCGAGTCCGGCTCGGGCAAGTCTACCCTGCTCTCGCTGCTCTGCGGCCGCTGCCCGCCGGATCGCGGCAGCGTGCAGTACCGCGATGGTGCCGGCGACTGGCTCGACCTCTACGCCGCCAGCGAAGCCGAGCGGCGTACGCTGCTGCGCACCGAATGGGGCTTCGTCGAACAGAACCCGCGCGACGGCCTGCGCATGGGCGTTTCCGCCGGCGCCAACATCGGCGAGCGGCTGATGGCCCAGGGCGTCAGGCATTACGGTCAGCTGCGCGCCGCCGGGCTGGACTGGCTGCAACAGGTGGAGATCGACCCGGCGCGCATCGACGACCTGCCGCGGACCTTCTCCGGTGGCATGCAGCAGCGCCTGCAGATCGCCCGCAACCTGGTTTCCAGCCCGAAGCTGGTGTTCATGGACGAACCCACCGGCGGCCTCGACGTGTCGGTGCAGGCACGCCTGCTCGACCTCCTGCGCGGGCTGGTGCGCGAGCTGGACCTGGCGGTGGTGATCGTCACCCACGACCTCGCCGTGGCGCGCCTCCTGGCCGACCGGCTGATGGTGATGCGCCGTTCGCGGGTGGTGGAGTCCGGTCTGACCGACCAGATTCTCGACGACCCGCAGCATCCCTATACGCAGCTGCTGGTGTCCTCGGTGCTACAGCCATGAAGGAATCCCCCATGAACACGCTGATCGAGGTCCGTGACCTCGCCAAGACCTTCACCCTGCACCAGCAGCACGGCGTCAGCCTGCAGGTGCTGCGCGGGCTGAACTTCACCGTCGCCGCCAGCGAATGCCTGGTGCTGCACGGCCAGTCCGGCGCCGGCAAGTCGACCCTGCTGCGCACGCTGTACGGCAACTACCTGCCCGCCGGCGGCAGCATCCGTATCCGCCATGCCGGTGACTGGCTGGAGCTGGTCGGCGCCGAGCCGCGCCAGGTGCTCGCCGTGCGCCGGCAGACGCTGGGCTATGTCAGCCAGTTCCTGCGGGTGATCCCGCGGGTGCCGGCGCTGGAGGTGGTGATGGAACCGGCGCTGGCGCGCGGCTGGAGCCGTGCCGACGCCGAGGCGCGGGCCAAGGCGCTGCTGACCCGGCTGAATATTCCCGAGCGGCTCTGGCAGCTGGCCCCCGGCACCTTTTCCGGCGGCGAGCAGCAGCGCGTCAACCTGGCGCGCGGCTTCATGGTGAGCTGGCCGGTGATGCTGCTCGACGAACCCACCGCGTCGCTGGACGAAGCCAACGCCGCCGTGGTGCTGGAACTGATCGACGAAGCCAAGGCGGCCGACAGCGCGCTGATCGGCATCTTCCACGACCGCGCGATCCGCGAGGCAGTCGCCGACCGTTACCTGGACATGACGCAGGAGGACCTGGCCCATGCCAGCTGAACAGATACTCAGCAACGCCCGACTGGTGCTGGCCGATCAGGTGATCCACGGCAGCCTGCTGATCCGCGACGGCGTGATCGCTGACATCGCCGCAGGCGCCAGCAGCCTGCCGCAGGCCCAGGACCTGGGCGGCGATCTTCTGCTGCCGGGGCTGGTGGAACTGCACACCGACAACCTGGAAAAGCACATGAGCCCGCGCCCCGGCGTGGACTGGCCGTCCGCCTCGGCAGTGCTGACCCATGATGCGCAGGTCGTCGCCGCCGGCATCACCACGGTGTTCGATGCGCTGTCGATCGGCGATATCAATCCCAAGGGCAAGCGCATGCAGCAGCTCGGGGTGATGCTCGAGGCCATCGCCGAGGCCGAGGCGGCCGGGCAGACCCGCGCCGAACACCGCCTGCACCTGCGCTGCGAAGTCAGCCACCCGCAGTGCCTGGAGCTGTTCCGCGAGCTGGTCGAGCAGCCGCTGGTGCAGCTGGTTTCGGTGATGGACCACGCGCCGGGCCAGCGCCAGTTCGCGCGCATGGAGAAGTACCGCGAGTACTACATGGGCAAGTACCACCTGAGCCCGGCGGAGATGGATCATTTCGTCAGCGAGCAGCTGGCCAACTCGGCGCAGCACAGCGACCAGCAGCGCGCGGCTATCGTCGACATCTGCCGCAGCCGCGAACTGGCGCTGGCCAGCCACGACGATGCGACCCTGGAGCACGTTACCGAATCGGCGGACTACGGCATGGCCATCGCCGAATTCCCGACCACCTTCGAGGCTGCCGAGGCCAGCCATGCGCGTGGCCTGAAGGTACTGATGGGCGCGCCGAACATCGTCCGTGGCGGCTCGCACTCGGGCAACATCGCCGCTGCCGATCTGGCGCAGCGCGGCGTGCTGGACATCCTCTCCAGCGACTACTACCCGGCCAGCCTGCTGCAGGCCGCGCTGGGCCTGGCCGAGCAGGACAACGGCTACGACCTGCCGCGCGCCATCGCCACCATCAGCCTGGCGCCGGCACGCGCGGCCGGGCTGGATGATCGCGGCGAGATTGCCGTCGGGCTGCGCGCCGACCTGGTCCAGGCACAGGTGCACAAGGGCCAGCCGGTGATCGGACAGGTCTGGCGCCAGGGCCGGCGGGTGTTCTGATGGCGCATTCCGACAAAGCTGACAAGGCGCCAGCGGGTCGCCCGGCTGGCTCTATACTGCCTGCCTCTGCGCTGGCTTCGATGATCGGGAGTAACCCCATGCAAGGCCGCTTGATCTACCTGACCGGGCCATCCGGCGCCGGCAAGGACAGTCTGCTCGATGCCGCACGCGCAGCGCTCGCCGAGCGTGGCGTGCGCATCGCCCGGCGGGTCATCACCCGCTCGGCCGAGGCCATCGGTGAAGCCGCGCATTCGGTGAGCGCCGGGCAGTTCGAACGCATGGAGGCCGAGCAGGCCTTTGCCCTCAGCTGGCGCGCCAACGGGCTGGCCTATGGCATCCCCGCCGAAATCGACGCCTGGCTTGCGGCCGGCGAGGATGTGCTGGTCAATGGCTCGCGTGGTTATCTGCCCGAGGCGCGCAGGCGCTACCCGGATCTGCTGGCGGTGCTGCTGACCGTCGAACAGGACGTGCTGCGCGAGCGCCTGCTGACCCGCGGCCGGGAGACGCCCGAGCAGATCGAGGCGCGCCTGGCGCGCAACGCGCTGTTCAGCGGCGAGCTGGACGACTACATCCGCCTGGACAATTCCGCCTCGCTGGAGCGCAGCGTCGAGCGCCTGCTGCAGCTGCTCGACGAGCACCGCCAATGCGGCTGACCCTGCTCGGCACCGGCGGCGCCGCGCAGGTGCCGGTGTACAACTGCGCCTGTCCGGCCTGCCGCGCCGCGCAGCTCGACCCGAGTCGCCGCCGCCGTGCCTGTTCGGCCCTGGTGGAATACGGCGGCCAGCGCTGGCTGCTCGACAGCGGCCTGCCGGACCTCTGCGAGCGCTTCGCCCCGGGCAGCTTCAGCGGCATCCTGCAGACCCATTACCACGCCGATCATGCCCAGGGCCTGCTGCAACTGCGCTGGGGCACCGGGCTGCACATTCCGGTGCTCGGCCCGGACGACGCAGAGGGCCTCGCCGACCTCTACAAACACCCCGGCATCCTCGATTTCAGCGAACCATTCGCCGCCTTCGAACAACGCATGCTCGGCACGCTGCGCGTCACCGCGCTGCCCCTGGTGCACTCGAAACCCACCTTCGGTTACCTGCTGGAAGGTCACAGCCGCTGCATCGCCTACCTCACCGACACCGTCGGCCTGCCGGACAGCACGCGCGAACTGCTGCAGGACACCGCGCTGGACGTGCTGGTGCTGGACTGCTCGACACCACCGCGCGATACGCCACCGCGTAACCACAACGACCTGACCCGCGCATTGCAGAGCATCGAGGAGCTGCAACCGGCGCAGGCCGTGCTGACCCATATCGGCCACGAGCTGGATGCCTGGTTCATGCAGGCGTCACGGCAACTGCCGGACAACGTATGCCTGGCATACGACGGGATGACGCTCTAGCGCTTAGGAGAGAAACCGAGCTTGCGGCTTCCATCGCCCAGCAGCGGACGAAACACCGAGCCGCCTGCTCGCAACGCGTGGAAAACGCTTCGCGGTCTTCCACCCTACCGATGGCGATGGCGATGGCGATGGCGATGGCGATGGCGATGGGATCGTAGGGTGGATAACGCGAAGCTTATCCACCATGGGTCCGTTGCATGGCGAAACGTCGGGCAGGGCCTCCGACGCGTGGAAAACGGCTCTAACGCCCCGGCTGCGGACGGAAACCCGGCACGCTGCTCGGGCGGTCGACCCGCGCGGCCGGCATGCTGCAGTTGAGATCGCGGAAGGGCCGGCCGTCGAGCTGCTCCCAGCCTTCCCCCGGCGAGGTCTGGCGGCAGATGATGGTGCCGTCGAGCTTGCTCTGCCATTGGTAATAGGGCGCCGGCGCGGCGCTGGCGGCGATGGGCAGGAACAGACTGAGGGCGAGCAGGAAAATGCGCATGGCGGACTTCGGCGGTGCGATGGCACCACTCTAACCCTTCGCCCGCGCTACGCAAGCGCCGTCCGGCGCGCTCAGAACCAGACCCGCGCCGCCTCGCGCATGAAGATTTCCACGGTCTTCGGCCCGACGCCCTCGAACGCCAGCAGCCGCTTCTCCACCCCGGCGCGCGTCTCACCGAGCTCACGCAGGCGACCCAGCCTGCCGTCGTACTCGGTCAGCAGCTTGTCGCCGAGCTTCAGCAGGCGCGCGGCAGTGGACTCGTCGTAGCGCACGTAGCGCGCCTGGCCGAGCAGCTGGACCAACCGACGCTGGCCCCAGTCACGCAGCTTGTGCGGCGTGTCGAGCCGGCTGCGCTCCACCAGTACCCGGTAGGCCTCGGCGGCGATGTCGCGCTGGATGCGCTTGCCGAATAGAAAGCTGGCGACGAACCACTTGAACAGCTCCGCCTCGCCGCGGGTCACGTCGATGCCCAGATCCTCTGCGCCTATTTCTGCAGCCATACGGCCTCCGCGTTCACTCACTCATTCGAAGGCCACGGCGGACAGGGGTTCGCACAGCGATGAGCGGATTTCCGCCCACCGCTCGACAGTCATAGGCGGTTTCTTGCCGAATCCCCGTCAAAGGATGTCGGCAAGCGCCGATCCAGAGCGTCGCGACAGACTGGCACGGCTTCTGCTAATGGCAATGTGCTCGATGCGATTCCAACGACAAGAAGAGCTACCAGCGATATCCATCCTCCGGACTCTCCGGTGTCATCGCCCCTCTGCTTGTTCGTCTGGCGCGTTCCCGAACGCGGCATCGTCTATCGTCAACATGCTGCGTCAACCAATAAAAACGAAACGGAGATCCACCATGAGACTGACCAAACGCCTAGGCCTGCTCGCTGCCGCTGCGGCCTTCACTGCCAGCACCGCGGCCGTCGCTGCGCCGACCTTCATCAACATCCTCACCGGCGGCACCAGCGGTGTGTACTACCCGATCGGCGTGGCCCTGTCGCAGCAGTACAACAAGATCGATGGCGCCAAGACTTCCGTGCAGGCCACCAAGGCTTCGGTGGAAAACCTCAACCTGCTGCAGGCCGGCCGTGGCGAACTGGCCTTCTCCCTGGGTGACTCGGTTGCCGACGCCTGGAACGGTGTCGAGGACGCCGGCTTCAAGGCTCCGCTCAAGCGCCTGCGCGCCATCGCCGGTACCTACAACAACTACATCCAGATCGTTGCCAGCGAAGAGTCCGGCATCAAGACGCTGGAAGACCTCAAGGGCAAGCGCATCTCCGTCGGCGCGCCGAAATCCGGCACCGAGCTGAACGCCCGCGCGATCTTCAAGGCCGCCGGTCTGGACTACAAGGACATGGGCCGCGTCGAGTTCCTGCCCTACGCCGAGTCGGTCGAGCTGATCAAGAACCGCCAGCTTGACGCCACCCTGCAGTCCTCGGGCCTGGGCATGGCCGCCATCCGCGACCTGGCCAGCACCATGCCGGTGACCTTCGTCGAAATCCCGGCCGCCGTGGTCGAGAAGATCGAGAGCGATGCCTACCTGGCGGGCGTGATTCCGGCCGGCACCTATGACGGTCAGGACGCCGACGTCCCCACCGTGGCCATCACCAACATTCTGGTGACCCACGAGAAGGTCTCCGATGAAGTGGCTTACCAGATGACCAAGCTGATGTTCGACAACCTGGCCGCCCTGGGTAACGCCCACTCCGCCGCCAAGGACATCAAGCTGGAAAACGCCACCAAGAACCTGCCGATCCCGCTGCACCCGGGCGCCGAGCGCTTCTACAAGGAAGCCGGGGTTCTCAAGTAACCCAGCGCTGAACGACGGGCTGAGCAGGCCCTAGCGCCTGCTCCAGCCCGCTCCTTGTAGCAGCAGGCTTGCCCGCGTTGCCTCGTTGGCAAGCCTGCTTCTACAGGCATCCCCTTGCAGTGAGAGAGTGATACCCATGAGCGAAAGCCAAGGGCTGCATGCCAGCCCCAGCGAATGGCCGAGGGCGCTGTTCTACGTCGCCCTGCTGTTCTCCATCTATCAGATCGTCACCGCCGCCTTCCACCCGGTGTCCAGCCAGGTGCTGCGCGCCGGTCACGTCGGTTTCCTGCTGCTGCTGGTGTTTCTCTGCTACCCGGCGCGCGGCACCGGCAAGCCGTTCCAGCCAGTGGCCTGGGTGCTCGGCCTGGCCGGTTTCGCCACCTTCTTCTACCAGTGGTATTTCGAGGCGGACCTGATCCAGCGCTCCGGCGACATGACCACCACCGACATGGTGGTCGGCCTGACGCTGATCGTGCTGGTGTTCGAGGCCGCACGCCGCGTCATGGGCATTGCGCTGCCGATCATCTGCGGGCTGTTCCTCGCCTACGGCCTGTTCGGCGAGTACCTGCCCGGTGATCTCGCGCACCGCGGCTATTACCTGGATCAGATCGTCAACCAGCTGTCGTTCGGCACCGAAGGCCTGTACGGCACGCCGACCTACGTTTCGGCGACCTACATCTTCCTGTTCATCCTGTTCGGCTCGTTCCTCGAGCAGGCGGGCATGATCAAGCTGTTCACCGACTTCGCCATGGGCCTGTTCGGCCACAAGCTGGGCGGCCCGGCCAAGGTGTCGGTGGTGTCCTCGGCATTGATGGGCACCATCACCGGTTCCGGCGTGGCCAACGTGGTCACCACCGGCCAGTTCACCATCCCGCTGATGAAGCGCTTCGGCTATCGCCCGGCCTTCGCCGGCGGCGTCGAGGCCACGTCCTCGATGGGCAGCCAGATCATGCCGCCGGTGATGGGTGCGGTGGCCTTCATCATGGCCGAGACCATCAACGTGCCCTTCGTCGAGATCGCCAAGGCCGCGCTGATTCCGGCGCTGCTGTACTTCGGCTCGGTGTTCTGGATGGTCCACCTGGAAGCCAAGCGCGCCGGTCTCAAGGGCCTGCCGAAAGACGAATGCCCGAGTGCCTGGGCCGCGGTGAAGGAGCGCTGGTACCTGCTGATCCCGCTGCTGGTACTGGTCTGGCTGCTGTTCTCCGGGCGCACCCCGATGTTCGCCGGCACCATTGGCCTGTCGCTGACAGCCATCGTCATCCTCGGCTCGGCGATCATCCTCAAGGTCTCGTCGTTCGGCCTGCGCATCGCCTTCTGGATCGCCCTCGGCCTGCTCTGCGCCGGGTTCTTCCAGCTCGGCATCGGGGTGATCTTCGGCGTCATCGCCGCGCTGGTGGTGGTGTGCTGGTTCATCAAGGGCGGTCGCGACACCCTGGTCATCTGCCTGCACGCGCTGGTGGAAGGCGCACGCCATGCGGTGCCGGTGGGGATCGCCTGCGCCCTGGTCGGCGTGATCATCGGCGTGGTCTCGCTGACCGGCGTGGCCTCGACCTTCGCCGGCTACATCCTGGCCGTCGGCGAGAACAACCTGTTCCTTTCGCTGCTGCTGACCATGCTGACCTGCCTGGTGCTGGGCATGGGCATCCCGACAATCCCGAACTACATCATCACCAGCTCGATCGCCGCGCCCGCGCTGCTGGACCTGGGCGTGCCGCTGATCGTCTCGCACATGTTCGTCTTCTACTTCGGCATCATGGCCGACCTGACTCCGCCGGTGGCGCTGGCCTGCTTCGCCGCCGCGCCGATCGCCAAGGAGAGGGGCCTGAAGATCAGCATGTGGGCCATCCGCATCGCCATCGCCGGTTTCATCGTGCCGTTCATGGCGGTGTACAACCCGGCGCTGATGATGCAGGGCGGCGACTGGGGCGCCACGCTGTACATGCTGTTCAAGGCGGCCTTCGCCGTCGGCCTGTGGGGCGCCGTGTTCACCGGTTACCTGCAACGGCCCATGGCGCTGTGGGAGAAGGTCCTCGCCTTCGCCGCAGCCGCCTCGATGGTGCTGGCGATGCCGATCAGCGATGAAATCGGCTTCGGCCTGGGCGCGCTGTTCCTTATCCAGCACTTCTGGCGCGCCCGTCGCGCCGAGCCGGCGGCGGCGTGATCGGTCTGTGCCTGGGGCTGGCAGGCGTGGTGTGGGCCGAAGTGCCCACCCCCGCCTTCACCCTGGCGTGGAACCACACCATCGAGAAGATCCGCTGGGAAGAGGATTACCGCGTGACGCCGGACGGGCTGCTGCTCGGCGAAGCGCGGGTCAAGGGTTCTGGTGCCGGGATGGAAATCCCGGATGACGCCGGACTGCGCGACGGGGCCTGGCACTACCAGCGCCAGATGCCTGCGTTGCCACTCCTGCGCCTGGGGCGAACCCCCGAGGCAGGGGATTACCAACTGTGTTTTGACCAGCGTTGCCACGCCATGAGCGAATGGCTCGGCCCGCCACAAGCGGACCAGCCGGCGCTGGAAGTCTGGGGCTGTACCGTGCAAACGGCGAGTGTCGGGAACGATTGACCGGCTCGCCGGTGATCGTTGAAGAGGGGTGTTCGCGCAGGCGGCACCCCTTTTTCTTTGGTCCTTCGATTGGTTCGAGGAAGTAACTGCAGCGATGGCTGGATTGGATGGATGCACGCTCAGATCGCATAACCATTTCCGAGCTGCTTGGAAGCTTAGTTTCGCCCTGCTGGGCGACCCACTTTTTCCAGTCGCGCCTGCCCGGCCGGGAAAAAAGTAAGCAAAAACGCTTGCCCCTCCATCCGGACTGGGCGTCCCCGGTTCGCTGCGCTCGACTTCCCTCGTTCCATCGCCGCTCCGAGGGCCGGCGTACAAGGGCCATCCATGGCCCTTTATCGCGGGGACGCCTAGTCCTCTCGCGGCATCCATGCCGCTCACTCCCCTACGCAACGATTGCACTCGGCCTCCTGAAAGGGGCGAATGGTGTCGCCTGATGACCTGTGCGCAATAAAGCAAAGCAAAGCAAATGATCGTACCGACTGTGCTGTGCGGGCGCGCCGTAGGGATTTTTCATGCCCGCAATGGAGAGCGCGAGGGTAAGCCCACGCGCAGAACTTGGAGCTTTGAAGCCATCAGCAACCGCCTAAACGCCGAACATCTGTTCTGTTTGTACGATCCACCAGGCGGCTCCAAACGCCCCTTCAGGAGGGTGAACGAAGCCGTCGTGGAGAGGGGCGAGCCGCAGGGATGCGGCGAGAGCCGTAAAGGGCCATGGATGGCCCTTGTACGGCGACCCTCGGAGCGGCGGCGTAGTGAACGAACCCGGAGCGAAGCGCAGGGCCGGATGCAGGGGCAAAGCGTTTTTGGTTACTTTTTCCGCGCCTGGAAAAAGTGACTCGCCCAGCAGGGCGAAACCAAACTCCCAAGCAGCTCGCAAATAGTTCCAAAAACTCAACACTCAACAGCCCAAGATCGTTCCCTCCTAACGCCGCACCACCCTTTTCCCCGACCAAAAAAAAGACGCACACCCCTTTCGGCGGTGTGCGCCAAAGCGTCCCGCTCGCACGCTGTTACTTGGTCTGCATGATCAGATCGCGGCGCATCAGCGTCTTGATCTTCACCAGATGGTCGTCTTCCTGGGTCTTGGCCTTCGTGAAGCTATCGGCAATGTTCGGATGGCCCGCCGCCTGCGCCAGCTCGATCAACAGCTCCCAGGCCGCGTTGTCGGTCAGCTCCACGGTCAGAAGCGCATTCAGGCACTGGTCGACGTTGGTCCGCGGGTCGGTCAGCACGTTGACGATTCCCAGGGACATGGCCCCGACGACATCGGCGCAAGGGGTCTGCGCGGTCGGGTCGGCGCCGAGGGTTTCGATCGCCTGGTGCACCAGCATCATGTGCTCGTGCTCCTCGTTGCGGATGTGCATGAGCGTATCGACCAGGGCGGTGTCCGGCGTGTCGAGCGCCTTGACCTTGGCGATCATCGCTTCGTAAAGACGCACCCCGTTGCGCTCGTAGGCCAGGCGCTCGCCCAGCTTGTCGAGAAACACCTCGGGGCTCTTGCCGCGCATCATGTCGAAGCCGGTCTTGAGCATGCCCTTGGCCGAACCCGGCACCGGCACGGAGCCGATGCGGTCGGCCTCGGCGGCGCGTTCGGTGCGCTCGACCAGCATGCCGCGCTCATCACCCGGCACGTCCGGATGAATCTCGTTGACCGCCTCGAGCAGGCGCTTGGTGTCCTTCGGGGACATCTGCACGCCGGTGAAGTTGGAACCCACTTTCGCTGCTGTAGCCATGATCGTCTCCTCAGGAAGCCTTGCGCATCAGTTCGCCGCCCGGCGCCCACTGGTAGCCCGCCGAGACGATGTCCGAGGCGAGCCCTTCCGAGGCGAGGTGGTTGCGGTAATCCAGCGAGGACTGCGGCTCCTTGGCCTTGTCCACGTAGGCGGGGCCGGCGGTACGCAGGTTGACCTCGGCGGCCAGCACCTGGCGCACGAAATCGCGCTGGCTCTTGAACTCGACCATCTTCGGCAGCGGGCCGGCGAGGACCTCGGCCGGGTCGCGGCCTTCGAGCTTCTTGAACCATTCGCAGGCGACATTGAGGTGGCCCAGCTCGTAGTCGAGGAAGCGCTCCCAGATGGCCTTGATGCGCGGGTTGGTCTCCTGCTCGGCGCAGCTGGCGTACATGTAGACCTCCATCGCCTCGTGCACCAGCCACTTCTCCATATGGCTTTCGCTGGGGTCGGAGAGCGCGCCGTACTGGGTCACGTGCTGCTCTTCCACCGAGGCGATCTCGGCATACAGCTGTCGCGCCAGCGGGTCGGCGAACAGCGGGCCGATGTTCATGTAGTAGTCGTGGGTCTGGTATTCCGCGCCGGTGATCAGCGCTGCGTGGATCTTGGTGATGAGCGCGGCGGAGTTCTTCTCGTAGTTGTCCCGGATGTCGTTTTCCGGATGACGATGGTGTTCCGATGTTTTCCGCCCGGGCACGATGTCGGTATAGCCCTGCAGGATGTTGTTGGCATCCTTGCCCTCGAGGCGATCGAGCATCGCCGAGTAGCGGTACAGGTGATCGAAGTCTTCCAGCAGGCCGAAGCGATAGGTCTGCGCCTGGTAGGGGTCGGGCTCGTTCTGCGCCACAGCGGCGGTCACCTCGATGGCCACCTGCTCGTAGGCCACAGTGGTTTCCAGTGGCGAGTGGTCGGCGCCGATCAGCCAGTTGACCATGGTTGCCTGGTGCTGCTCGACGCGGCGGATCTCGGCCAGCGGCAGGCGCAGCTCCTTGTTGAAGCGCGCAATGCCGTGCTTGAGGCGCAGGGCGTCGGTCTCGACGCCGTTCATGAGGATGATGCGCACACGGGTAAACGCATCATCATCGAGCTTGCTGATCGGCTTGCCGGCCATTTCCTTCCATGTGAATTTCTGCTTCTCCAGTGGCGTGCCTTTGTTGTCGAAAATTCCGGAAATGGTCTCCATGGAGCCTCCGTTGTTATGCGTGGGTATCAGGCATGGGGGATCGCCGCCGTATGAATCGGCGACCTAGTAAAGAGGACCGGAGAGCTGGAGAAAGGATTCGCACCGTTCAGCGGACAGAGTTATCGCAGCCGATGAACGGCAGATCGGTGATTTTCGACGCAAGAGCCATAACGGCGCGTAACGCCCACGGCAACAGGGCGCGCCGTTTCGCTTGTTCAGTCAGCCAGTTTCGAAAGCCTGGCTTCCCGCTCGTCGGCAGGCAGTTCCGTTAGCTCCGCAACCGCCTGGTGAAAGCGCGCCCAGTCCCGCTCGCACCGCTCGAACAGAGCAGCAAAGGCCGGTACCCAGCGGTCATACAGGCCGAACGGCAACAGCGTGGCGTTGTTCAGTGGCTGGGTGAACCAGCGATCGAAGCGCGCATCGCCGTTCCACTGGCTGTCGCGCAGATGTCGATAGCGCTGACGCAGCGTCGCGAACTCGGCCTGCTTCAGCGCGCGCAACTCGGTTGTCGAGCGACCCGAGGCATACAGCTGGTCGAGACGCTGGCGGGTATCGAGTAGCAGCTCAACCAGTTGCCGATAACGCACCCGCGCCTGTTCATCCCGCTGCGGCAGGTCGCGATGGGCACGCCACTGACGCAGGCCTTCGCGCTCGACAAAGGTGGCGTAAGACTCGTTGAAGGCGCTGTCGCCGGGCAGATACAGCTGCTGATGAGCCAGTTCGTGGAAGATCAGCGCCGCCAGCTGCTCGTCGTTGCGCCGCAGCATCGAGCTGAGCAGCGGATCGGCGAACCAGCCCAGCGTGGAATAGGCCTCGATACCCGCCACATGGGTGTCCAGCCCGCTCAGCCGCAGCCGCGCCGCCTCGCCGCGGGCGGCACCCTGGCGGAAGTAGCCGCGATAAGCCACGCAGCCAGCGATGGGAAAGCAGTGCTCCAGCGGCTTGACCGAGAACTCCTCGGTGGCGAACAGATTCCACACCACATAGGGCCGACCGAGTTCGGCGTAGAGCCGATAGCTATCGTTGTCCGGCAACTCCAGCGCCTGGCTGGCGAAGCGACGCGCCTGCAATACCTCGCCCAGCCGTTGGCGCAACGCCGCATCGCGCGATTTATCGACGATCAGCGCCTCGATGGGTTCGCGCTGGCGCAGCAACTCCAGCTGGCCGGCGGCGAGCTGGCCGTAATAACTGCAACCATTCAGACAGACGGCAAGCAGCAGGGGAACCCAGCGCAGGCTGCGGCTGTCGATGGAGGCGGCGTTGGGCTTGGGCATCGGGTGTACCGCTCAGTTGTCGGGCTGGCGCCGGCGCGCGTAGCGCACCCTACAAAGGCCGTGCTGCCGATTGCAACCTGCGGCAGCCCATGACGTCCTCAATAGAACCCTTGCCGGCCACTGATCACCGGCTGGAGCCTTGTACATGCGCGGTCTTCTTCTCGTCCCATTCCTCGCCAGCCTGGCCGGCTGCTCTGCCTTGATGCCCAAGCCCGACCCCGAGCAGGCCTGGGTCGATCTCAACCCGAATGGCGAAACCCAGCTGCAGGCGGTGGCCGTGGATGGCAAGACACTGGAAGACGATCGCTATTTCCAGGTCCCGCCCGGCAGTCGCAAGCTGGAGATGCGCTACCGCTTCGAGGTCAATGGCGCCAACGTCGGTCCGGGTAGCAGCGCGCTTGCCCGCGACTGCAAGCTGACCCTGGAATACGACAAGTTCACTGCGGGTGCGCGCTATCGTCTGGTCGCGGGCGGCTATGGTTTCCGTCCCTGGGCCAAGCTCTACGACCAGCACCAGTACGTGCTGGCCCGCGCCGAGGAAAAGGGCTGCGGCGACCTCGCCGGCCGCTGAGTCCGCGTTGAAATGCGCCGTCATCTGGCGCACCCTCGGCAGCATCGGTGAGGCGCAGCGCGTCTCACCCCGCCATTCGCCGAGGATCCAGCCATGCGTCGCGCACTCCCCCTCGCCCTGCCCGCCCTTCTCGCCCTGGCCGGCTGCGCCGGGCCATTGCCGCAACCCGACCCGAACATGGCCTGGGTCGACATGACCGCGCAGCCCAGCGACATTTTCATGTCCGACCAGCTGGACGGCAAACGCACCCCCGACGGCCGCTATTTCCAGGTCCCGCCGGGCGCCCATGAACTCGAAGCGCGCTACGAATTCGAAGTGACAGGGGGCGACTTCGGCCTGTTCGGCGAAACCCACACCATTCGCTGCACCCTGGTAATCCGCTACGACGACTTCCAACCCGGCCAGCGCTACCTGTTCCAGGCCCGCTCGCTGGGTTTCACCCCGCAAGGCTGGTTGCGCGACGACCAGCGCAACGTGCTGGTCGAGGCCGAGGCCGAGCATTGCCACTGAGCCCGCTCGCACCCGACCGCCTTACGTCATGAGGTAAACGATGTCCCGCATTGCAAACACCCGCTTTTCCGCTCTCGACCTGGCGCCGATCCGCGACGACGGCACGCCGGCCCAGGCGCTGCACAATGCCCTGGCCCTGGCGCGCCACGTCGAGGGGCTTGGCTTTCAGCGCTTCTGGGTCGCCGAGCACCACAACATGGACGGCATCGCCAGCGCCGCCACCGCGGTGCTGCTCGGCTACCTGGCCGCCAACACCACGCGCATCCGCCTCGGCGCCGGTGGGGTGATGCTGCCGAATCACGCGCCGCTGGTGATCGCCGAGCAGTTCGGCACGCTGGAAGCGCTCTACCCGGGCCGCATCGACCTCGGTCTCGGTCGCGCGCCCGGCGCCGATCAGTTCACCGCCCATGCGCTGCGCCGCGACCGCATGGGCAGCGCCGACGACTTCCCACAGGACGTCGAGGAGCTGGAGCTGCTGCTCGGTCCGCGACAGCCCAACCAGCGTGTCATCGCCATGCCCGGCGTCGACAGCAACATACCGATCTGGCTGCTCGGCTCCAGCCTGTTCAGCGCCCAGCTGGCCGCGGCCAAGGGCCTGCCCTACGCCTTCGCCTCGCACTTCGCGCCGCGTTACATGCACCAGGCGATCAAGCTCTACCGCGACAACTTCAAGCCCTCGGCGGTGCTCGACAAGCCCTATGTGATGCTTGGCGTGCCGCTGATCGCCGCCGACAGCGACGAACAGGCCGAGTACCTGGTGACCAGCGTCTACCAGCGCATCCTTTCGCTGATTCGTGGCCAGAGCCTGGTCCTGCGCCCACCGGTGCAGAGCATGCAGGGCCTGTGGCTGCCGCACGAGCAGCAGGCGGTGGGCGACTTCCTCGGCCTGGCGCTGATCGGCGGTCCGGAAAAGGTTCGCGCGCGCCTCGAGGTGTTGCTGGAACAGACCCAGGCGGACGAGCTGATCTTTACTTGCGACCTCTACGAGACCGCCGATCGCCATCGCGCCTTCGAGATCGTCGCCGAGCTGCGCCAGTAGCAAGCCGGCCGCTGCCCTGACCGGCGGCGGACTCACGCGGCACTGCCGGCGAACCCTGCCGCCGGCCACCGTTCCAATGGCATACACCCCTGGGCGCAACACCGCGCGCCGCCATCGGAACACACATGAATTTTCTCGAATGGATGGCCGTGCTCGGCGTCCTGCTGCTGATCCTCGCCCTCGCCTCGGCCTTCCTGCGCTGGCTGCCAATCACCACGTCCCTGATCTACCTCGGTTTCGGCGTGCTCATCGGCCAGCTCGGCATCGGCCTGTGGGAGATGGAATTCCTGCATATCGCCGGCTGGATGGAACACCTCACCGAAGTCGCCGTACTGGTGTCGCTGTTCGTCAGCGGCCTCAAGCTGCGCATGCCGCTGCGGCATCCAGCGTGGAAGAGCGCCTATGTACTGGCCGGGCCGGTGATGCTCGCCTGCATCGGCGGCGTCACCCTGCTCTGCCACTACCTGTTCGGCCTGAGCTGGGGTGTCGCGGTGCTGATCGGGGCGATCCTGGCACCCACCGATCCGGTGCTGGCGAGCCTGGTGCAGGTCAACGATGCCCGCGACAGCGACCGCCTGCGCTACGGCCTGTCCGGCGAGGCGGGCTTCAACGACGGCACCGCGTTTCCCTTCGTGGTCTTCGGCCTGATGCTCATCGCCCAGGGCCAGCTGGAGGCCGACTGGGTCGGCGAGTGGGCGCTGCACCGGCTGCTGTGGGCGGTGCCGGCGGGGCTGCTGATCGGCTTTCTGCTCGGCAAGTTGGTCGGCCGCGTGGCCATCTACCTGCGCACACGGCACACCGATACCGCGATGTCGCCCAACGACTCGCTGGCCCTGGCGCTGATCGCCCTGGCCTACGTCGGCGCCGAACTGGCTGGTGCCTGGGGCTTTCTCGCGGTGTTCGCCGCGGGCCTCGGTCTGCGTCACGCGGAAATCGCTGCTGCCGATGATTCGGCTACACCGTCCGAAGAGCTGATCAACGATGCCGTGCCGCACCTTGCCGAAGGAGGCCTGGCCCCTCGCGCGTTGTCGCTGGATGACCGGCAGCTGGGGCAACCACGGGTCGCCGCCGGCGTGCTGATGGGTGATGTGCTGGCATTCGGCGGGCAGCTGGAACGCAGCCTGGAAGTGTTGCTGGTGACCATGCTCGGGGTGCTGGTCTCGGTGCATTGGGACTGGCGCGCGGTGCCGCTCGGCCTGGCGCTGTTCCTGCTGATCAGGCCGCTGAGCGTGATGCTGCTGATGCCGCGGCGCTACCTCGACCGCAGCCAGTGCCTGACGGCCGGCTGGTTCGGCATACGAGGCATCGGCAGCCTGTATTACCTGAGCTACGCGGTGACCCACGGCCTGCTGCCGGACGAAGCGCAGACCATCATCGGCCTGGTGTTATCGGTGGTAGCGCTGAGCATCGTGCTGCACGGGCTCAGCACCCAGCCTTTGCTGCGTCGCTACGAACGCAGCCGCGGCGCCTCCGACTGACCGGCGGCCGCGCGTGGCGATCAGCTGTTCTCGAGGCGGAAGCCGACCTTCATGGTCACCTGGAAGTGACCGACCTTGCCGTTCTCGACGTGGCCGCGAATCTCGCCGACCTCGAACCACTCGACGTTCTGCAGCTTGCTGCTGGCTTCGGCGATGCCGTTCTGAATCGCTTCGTCGACGCTGTTGCGCGAGGAGCCGACGATTTCAATCTTCTTGTACGTGTGATGATCCGACATAGAACTTTCCCCTTCTGGTCTGAAGAGCCTCCGCTCGGTAATGACGCTTCCTGTTGATTGAGGCCCGCAGAGCGGCCCGGAAGTTCAGCGGAGCGGTCGATCCGCCGATGGCGAGCGGCGAATCACCCTGGTGGATAACGCGCAGCTTATCCACGCGGTTCCCGGCACGATCACTCCACGCGCCGATAGCGGTAATGCTGCGGCTTGAACACCTGATTGAAATGCCGACCCAGCGAGTCGGCTTCGAGCAAGGCCTGCACCGCTTCGGGCGGGACCTCTTCGTAGCGGTACAGCGCGCCGCTGCTGAATTCCACTTCCAGCACCTGCTGCTCGGGGTCGTAGCCGAGCGAGCGCAGGCTGCGCGAGGTCACCGCTGCGCGTTTCATGCGCTCGGATCGGCTTGCTGGGCGAAGCCGTCGGCCTGCATGCGCCACAGCGCATCGAACTCACCGCCGTGGCGGCGCAGCTCCTGCGGCGGGCCGTCTTCGACGATACGGCCGTCGCGCAGCACGATGATGCGATCGAAGCTCGCCAGGGTGGACAACCGATGCGCCACGGCGACCACGGTGCGGTTGTGCACCAGGTTGTTCAGCGCCGCCTGGATCTCGCCCTCGGACTGGGTATCCAGCGCCGAGGTCGCCTCGTCGAGGATGAGGATCGGCGCGTCCTTGAGGAATGCGCGGGCGATGCCCAGGCGCTGCCGCTGGCCGCCGGAGAGCATCACGCCGCGCTCGCCGACCAGGGTGTCGTAACCCTGCGGCAGTTCGCGGATGAAGCCGTCGCAGAAGGCGCTGCGCGCCGCCTCGACCACCTCGTCGTCGCTGGCGTCCGGGCGCCCGTAGCGGATGTTCTCGCGAATGCTGCGGTTGAACAGCGCGGTCTCCTGCGGCACCACGGCGATCTTCTCGCGCAGGCTGTCCTGGCTGACGCTGCGGATGTCCTGGCCGTCGATGAGAATGCGGCCGCTCTGCACATCGTCGAGGCGTTGGATCAGGTTGATCAGGGTCGACTTGCCGGCCCCGGACGAACCCACCACGCCGACCTTCTGCCCAGCCGGAATGTGCAGGTCCAGCCCCTCGAACACGGCGCCGCGGTCCGGGTAGCTGAAGCTGATGCGCTCGAAGGTGATATCGCCTTCGGCCAACATAAGCTGGTTGTCGGTGTCGTCGAGGCCGTGGGGCTGGACGATGATGCGCAGGGTGTCGTCGATGGCGCCGATCTGCTGCGTGGCATCCACCAGCGCCAGGGCCAGATCCCGCGAGCCGTGCAGGATGCGAAACGTCAGCGCGCTGACCAGCACCACGTCACCGGCCGTGACCTCGCCACCTACCCACAGCTGGATCGCCCAGATCAGCATGCCGCCGGCCATCACCGACAGGCAGATGTCGTGCATCACCCGGGCCTTTTCCAGATACATCCAGCTGCGCCGCTGGGCGCGGGCCTCGAAGCCGATCTCGTGGGCCAGGCGTTCGGCCTCGCGATCACGGGCGGAGAAGGCCTTGATGGTCCAGACGTTGGAGACTGCATCCACCAGCTCGCCGCCGACCCGTGCCGATTGCGCAGCAAAGCGCTGATGCTTGTAACGACCACGAATACCGAACCCGGTGATCAAAACGGCAACGATGGCAACGAAGATGATCAACGCCACGGCCATGCGCACGTCCACCGTGAGCAACACCACCACGGCGCCAAGAAAGTCGACGATCGGCGGCACGATCTTCCAGGCCAGCCCGCCGTAGATGGCGCCAGCCGCCTGGCCAACGGCAGAGATGCGATTGCCCAGCGAGCCGGCGAAATGCTCGGTGAAATAACGCATCGGGTGGCCGGTCAGGTGCTTGAACAGGTCGACGCGGATATCCACCACGCTGGCGACCACGGTGCGGCAGCCGAGCCAGCCACCCAGGCGCCAGAACACGTTCTCGGTGACGATCAGGCCGATGAACAGCCCCAGCGGCCACCAGACGTTGGCCGAACCGCGATCCGCAGTGCCCTGGGCCATGGCATCGACCAGCAATTTCATGCCGTACTGCACCGCCACCGCGCAGCTTGCAGCACCGATGATCAGCGCCAGCAGGCCACCGAAATGCCAGGGCCGGGCACAGATGTAATGCCAGAGAAAGGCCACCGGGCGGCTGGGTAGCGGCAGCTCGTCCGGCTTGGCCTGAGGCACGGCGGCCGCCTGGTTCATGGCGTGGCTTCGGCTAGCTGTAGAGTCGGGCTGGAGTGGCTGAAACGCATCTGCTGTAGCCGCAGTTCATCAGCCAGCCCTTCATGCACGCAGCGCTTGCCGTTTTCGTCGGGAAAGCCAAGCAGCCCGACCGGGCAGTGCCGCTCGTCGGTCCAGCCCGGATAGTCGAGCACCGGATACAGGCAGATGCCTTCCACCGGCACCCCGGCCTGCATGGCCAGGCCGGCCTGCTCGCTGACGTACCGCAGCCAGTCCCCGCGCACGTCGCCTTCGGCGCCGGTTTCGGCTATCAGCAGCGGCCGCCCATAACGCTGATGGATTTCCCGCAGGATGCCCTTGAAGGGCCGGTAATCCGGGTTGTCGCGCTCGATGGTACGGCCATCACCGTGGTACCACTGGTTGTTCGAGTAGTAGTTGATGCCCAGCACGTCGAGGTACTCCGGCGCGCCGCCAAGCCCCGGCCATTGCTCGCCGCAGAGCATGTCCCAGGCCTCGAATTGCGACTGGCGGAAACGCTCGGCGTCGCGCTGTGGGCCGGGCCGGTCGTTGCCCGCGACCACATGGATGGCCGGATCGACCTGGACGAAGCGCGCCCGTGGCTCGACCGCGCGGATCGCCTGCATCGCGGCGATGGTGGCACGCACCAGCTGGTGCTTGAGTTCGAAACCACGGCCGCGGGCCATCGGATTGAAATAGGCCTCGTCGCCACCGGCCCAGGCCCAGAAGGAGATTTCGTTGAGCGGCGCATAGAACGGCACCTCGCCGGTCTCGTCCTTGATCAGCTGCGCGGCCGCCGCGGCATAGCGGGCGAAGCGCTCGACGAACTGCGGCCGCCAGATGTCGATGTCGTCCGGCCAGCCGTAATGGCACAAATCCCAGATCACCTGGGTGCCCTGGCGCTGCGCCGCCTGCAGCATGGGCAGGAAGCTGGACCAATCGTACTGCCCCGGCTGGCGCTCGATCAGGTGCCAGCGCAGACCGTCGCGCACACTGTGCAGGCCGTAGCGGTGCAGCTCGGCATAATCGTGGGCGGCCCAGCGGTCATGGCCGGTCGCGGCGATCAGATCGAGACGCCGACCGTCGCTACGTCGGTGGTTGGAACACTCGAAACCGCCAAGGAAAAAACTCTTGAACAGGGAGGGATGGTGCATCGTCTACCTCATGGATGACTCGGTGGCTGCCCGCGTGGCCGAAGACTCGCCGGCGCGCGGCGAGCCTCAGGCATAGCCGCCGCTGCGCTTCAGCCGAGTTGCTCGGGCACCGCTTGCGGCTGCGTTGCCAGCTCGGCTTCCTCGATGCGCTTGTACAGCGCCAGCGCCTGCCCGACCACCTGATCCATGTTGTAGTACTTGTAAGTGCCGAGACGGCCGACGAAGGTCACGCCGGGCGTCTCGTCCGCCAGCTGCTGATAGCGCTTGTACAGCTCGGCGTTCTCGGGACGCGGGATCGGGTAGTAGGGGTCGCCCTCGGCCGCGGGGTACTCGTAGGTGACGCTGGTTTTCGGGTGAACCTGCCCGGTGAGGTGCTTGTACTCGCTGATGCGCGTATAGGGCACGTCCTCGCTGGGGTAGTTGACCGTACCCACGGCCTGGAACTGTTCCTGGTCGAGCTGCTTGTGCTCGAACTTCAGCGAGCGATACGGCAGCTTGCCGAAGCGATAGTCGAAGTATTCGTCGATCGGGCCGCAGAAGATCAGATGGTCGAATTGCACCTCGTCGCGGATTTCGCGGTAATCGGTGTTGATCATCACCTTGATGTTCGGATGCGCGAGCATCTTCTCGAACATCTTGGTGTAGCCGTACTTGGGCATCTGCTGGAAGGTATCGGTGAAGTAGCGGTCGTCGGTATTGGTGCGGGTGGGGATGCGCGAGGTCACCGACTTGTCCAGCTGCGACGGGTCCAGACCCCACTGCTTGCGGGTGTAGCCGCGGAAGAACTTCTGGTACAGCTCGCGGCCGATGCCGTTGATCACCACGTCTTCGCTGGTCTGGATGTTCTCCACCGGCTCGGCACGGCTGGCGAGAAAATCTGCCGCTTCCTCTTCGGTGGTCATGTTCAGACCGTAGAGCCTGTTCAGCGTGGTCATGTTGATCGGGATCGGTACTTCCTGCCCATCCACCTGTGCCAGCACGCGATGTTCGTAGGGGCGCCACTCGGTGAACTGCGAAAGGTAGTCGACGATGCGCTGGGCGTTGGTGTGGAAGATGTGCGGGCCGTAGCGGTGAATCAGCACGCCGGCTTCGTCGTAATGATCGTAGGCGTTGCCGCCGATGTGCGGGCGGCGGTCGACCACCAGCACACGCTTGTTCAGCCCAGTAGCGAGGCGCTCGGCGAGAACGCTGCCGGCAAAACCGGCACCGACGATCAGGTAATCGAAGCCACGCCTGCGCGCCTGCGGCTCTTCACCGGCACCACCGCCGAGACGTTCCGGGTTGCTGTCTTGCGGGGTCATATCGCGCATTGCATCTTCTCCTTCATCAGGCTCCAGGTGTGGTCCCAGGACATATCACCGAGGATCTCGTCGGCCTTGGCCAACAGCGCATCGCGGTCCTCGGCATCGGCCAGGGCGGCTTCGGTGGCGGCGACGAACGCCTCGGCGCTGTCGGCGATGCGCACGATGCCGGTGTCACCGTAGGTACGCACCACGTCGGTGATCGGCGTGGACACCACCGGGCAGCCGCCGGCGAGGTATTCGGGGGTCTTGGTCGGGCTGATGAAGCGGGTCGATTCGTTCAGAGCGAACGGCATGATCGCCACGTCCCAGCCCGACAGGTATTGCGGCAGCTCGTCGTAGGTCTTGCCGCCGAGGTAGTGGATGTTGTCGCGTTGCGGCAGCTCGGCCGGGTCGATCTTGACCACCGGGCCGATCAGCACGATCTGCCATTCCGGCTTCATCCGCGCCACCTGCTCGATCAGCTCGAGATCGAGACGCTCGTCGATCACGCCGTAGAAGCCCAGGCGCGGATGGGGGATTTCCGCCTGGTCGTCCGGGTCGTGCTGCGGCCGGCGCGCGGCGGCGAAGTGCTCGACATCCACGCTGCTGGGGAACGGATGCGCATTGTCGTGGCGCTGGCGCTTGGCCTCGTAGAGGCTGTAGCCGCCGGTAAAGACCAGATTGGCGCGACACATCAACTCCACTTCGCGCTCGATCAGCTGCGGTGGCGCACCGCGAAAGGCCGAGAGTTCGTCCATGCAGTCGTAGACGATCAGGTTCGGTGCCAGATGATCGGAGAACGCCAGGCTCATCGGCGTGTAGTACCAGAGCATCAGCTCGCTGACGCCGAGCTTCTCCAGGTAGCCATCGAGCAACTGGCGCTGCACGCGGGTTGCATCCTCCCCCTCGCAACCGGCGGGCAGCCGCGGGATCAGCACCTGCACGCCGTTCTCTTCGGGTCGCACTTCCAGCCAGGGTTCGGCGTCTTCTGTGGGGATGGGTTCTTCGTGGAAGAGCACGTTGTAGTCGCGGGCGAAGCGCGACATCAGGTGCTGCGGGCGCTGGTAGACGAAGCTCCAGCGCAGGTGCGAGAGGCACAGCAGCGTTGGAATCTGATCGTCGAAGACCACTTCGGCCGGCGCCTGCTGCGCATTGCGGGATTTACCGATGTCGTACTGGAACGGGCCGGCCCAACTCATGTAGCACCTCGTTTTCGCTGGCGGCGCCCAGGCCTCCGATGCCCGCTCACCCGTCACTTGAAGCCAGCGCTGCCCTGCGTAAGGCGTGTCGTCTCGCGGTGGCCGCGGGTCGTGCAACGTCCTGCAACCCTCGCCACCTGCCGGTAGTGGACGACATTCAGCGGTACGGGTTCCCGCCAATCATCAATTGGTGCAGGCCGTCGACCGGCCAGCGGTTGGATGGAACTCGTTCGAACCTTGCCCCGTCCCTATCAGCAGGACGCCTGATCAATCCGGCATCGGAACCCTGCGCGCAGCTCGTCGTCGCCGTCCCGTTCCGTTTCGCCGATCCCAGATTGCGGAGACTCATGCAGCGCCATTCACTGGCCAGCCGCAGTGTCCCGAGCGTGTCGAAAAGACAGCGAATGCGGAGGTAGACAGATGATTCTGGTAACAGGAGGGGCCGGCTACATCGGCTCACACGCGGTGCTCGAACTGCTGCAGGCCGGGCATGAAGTGCTGGTGCTGGACAATCTGTGCAACAGCTCGCCGCCGGCCCTGGACCGCGTCGAGCACCTGGCCGGCCGCCCACTGCACTTCGTCAAGGGCGACGTGCGCAACCGCTCGTTGCTCAAGGCGCTGTTCGCTGCCTATCCGATCACCGCGGTCATGCACTTCGCCGGGCTCAAGGCTGTTGGCGAAAGCGTGCGCGAGCCGCTGCGCTACTACGAAACCAACGTCGGCGGCAGCATCGCGCTGTGCCAGGCAATGGCCGAAGCCGGCGTGTTCAAGCTGGTGTTCAGCTCATCGGCGACGGTCTACGGTGAATCACCGGTGATGCCGATCACCGAGGACCGCCCCACCGGCGTGCCGACCAACCCCTACGGCCAGTCCAAGCTGATGGCCGAGAACGTGCTCAAGGGCCTGGCCGACTCCGATCCGCGCTGGTCCATCGGCCTGCTGCGCTACTTCAACCCCATCGGCGCCCACGAGTCAGGGCTGATCGGCGAAGACCCCAACGGCGTACCGAACAACCTGCTGCCCTACATGCTGCAGGTAGCAGTCGGTCGCCGGAAGCAGCTGAGCGTATACGGCAACGACTACCCGACACCCGATGGCACCGGCGTGCGCGACTACATTCACGTGGTCGATCTGGCCAAGGGGCACCTGAAAGCGCTGGAGCGACTGCAGTTGATTCATGGTGTTTCCACGTGGAACCTCGGCACCGGCAAGGGCCACTCGGTACGCGAGATGATCACCGCCTTCGAGGAAGTCACCGGGCGCTCCCTGCCCCACGTGATCAAGCCGCGCCGCAGTGGCGACATCGCCCAATGCTGGTCCGACCCGACCAAGGCCGAACTGGAACTCGGCTGGCGTGCCGAGAAAGACCTGACCACCATGCTCGCCGATGCCTGGCGCTGGCAGAGCCGCAATCCGCGCGGTTACGCCGAGGAAAAGGTCGCCGCCGCAGAGGTCGCTTCGCAGACAGCCCTGGCCAGCTGAGCCCCGGTCGTGCGGCGAATCGCGCCGCACGACCTAGTCGCCCGGACGGCGAAGTCCGCCCTATTGCCGGTCGATCTGATGACCAGCGCCAGACAAGGACATCGCCGGCTCATCCCCGCTCCACTGCAAGCGGTTGTCGATGCCAGCCACAGTGACCTGCGCCGGGCCGTCGAACACCAGTTCCAGCTCGTGATCAGCGCCTAATACCTCAACGATTGCCGTCTGGCCTCGGCCAAGGATGGTGGAGCGGATCTGGTTCTTGTTGGTGTCCACGGTCAGACGGTCGACGAACTTCGCCGTTACGCTGTTTCCGATGCCGGACACTTCCAGCGCAGACGCCTTCTCCAGGCTGATCTCATGGTCTGTCCCGTAGACCTGCACCACACCACAGTCCCCGGTGAGGCTGATCTTGTTGGCGTTACCTGAGATGTTCACGTCCTTGCCAAGGCAGGGCACATCCCGTGACAGCTCGATGCCATCCAGTTCGATCGGTTGAGCATGGGCAGCCGCCGCCAACAGCAGGCCGGCCGCGAGCATCGCAGCAGAAGCGCAAGCATTCATTCGCTAAGTCCTTTCGAGGCAGAAGAAGGCATCGGAGAAAACCGCTGCGATCATTGATCGCTCCGCTGCCGTGCGGCGTAGGACTCGATGGCGACGACCGAGTTCACGCCGCCACGGGCGCGCGGTCAGGGCGAGTTGCGTCATGCAGCACGCGCGAGTAACCACCCGCTGTTCGCGCCCGTAGCGATCTGCGCTTTCCAATCGCCGCACTCATTTCAATGAACGTACCGCAGCCAAAGGAGCTTGTTCTGTGGGAGCGATCTCGATCGCGACAGCCACGCCGGTGCTTTCCGCCTGACTCTACACAGGCTTCTGCGCACCACGCAGCTCGTCTCGCAGCCACTCCGCCAGGCGCTCGGCACGCCGATCCAGCCGCCGTGCCGGCACCCAGAGCGCCAGCCGGGCGCTGGTTTCGACGAAACCCCAGGGCGCGAGCAGCCGCCCTGATCTGAGATCGTCGGCGACCAGCTGCTGCGGCGCGATAGCCACACCCAGCCCGGCCAGTGCCGCCTCCAGGAGGAAGTACAGGTGCTCGAAGCTCTGCCCGAGGCGCAGCTGCGTGGGGTCCAGCTGCTGCCGGCGAGCCCAGCTCGGCCAGGCCTGCGGGCGCGAGGCGGTATGCAGCAGCGCTTCGTCGAGCAACGCCGCGGGCGTTGCGCTGCGCAGTTCGGTACAGCGCGGATGGTAGGGGCTGAGCACCGGGCCGATGCGCTCGACCGCCAGCTCGAACACCTGCATGTCCGCTGGCCACGGCGGCTCGGCGTACCACAGCGTGGCATCCAGCCCCGGTTTGCGTGGATCCAGCTCGCCCTCGCTGGCAGACAGCTGCAGACGCAGCTCGGGCAGGTCGCGATTGAGCCGATCCAGCCGCGGGATGAACCAGCGCGCCAGCAGGCTGCCGGGACAACCGAGGACGAACGGCGCCTCGGCCGTCTGCCGCTGCAGCTCGGCACAGGTGCTGCGCAGGCGCTCGAAGGCCTCGCTGGCGGCATCGCGCAAGCGCACCCCGGCATCGGTGAGTTTTACGCCACGACCTTCCTTGATGAAAAGGCCTATGCCCAGCTGCTCCTCAAGCTGCTTGACCTGCCGGCTGACGGCCCCGTGGGTGACATGCAGCTCGCGCGCCGCTTCGCTGACACTACCCAGGCGGGCGGCCGACTCGAAGGCGCGCAACGCGTTGAGCGGGGGAAAATCCTGAGCCATAAGTGTGAGTTTTCCTGACAGGTCGCGGCGATCTTATCGCTTTTAACCCGGCGCCCATAGCCGTACCCTGAGGCCATCGCATCATCCGTCGCCTGTGGCAGCGGTCTTGACCGCGAATGCGCCGAAACGCGTTCAGGACAAGTACCCGAGCACAGGCCCGGCAACCGTTACAGGAGCCTCACATGACGTCATACCGCAGCGGTCCCGACGACCGCGGCCTGTTCGGCCGCTTCGGCGGCCAGTTCGTCGCCGAAACCCTGATGCCGCTGATCAACCAGCTGGCTGCCGAATACGAGAAGGCCAAGAGCGATCCGGCCTTTCTTGAAGAGCTGGCCTATTTCCAGCGCGACTACATCGGCCGCGCCAGCCCGCTGTACTTCGCCGAGCGCCTGACCGAGCAGTTCGGCGGGGCGAAGATCTACCTCAAGCGCGAAGACCTGAACCACACCGGCGCGCACAAGATCAACAACTGCATCGGCCAGATCCTGCTGGCCAAGCGCATGGGCAAGCAGCGCATCATCGCCGAGACCGGCGCCGGCATGCACGGCGTGGCCACTGCCACCGTGGCCGCGCGCTTCGGCATGCAGTGCGTGATCTACATGGGCACCACCGACATCGACCGCCAGCAGGCCAACGTCTTCCGCATGAAGCTCCTGGGCGCCGAAGTGATTCCGGTCACCGCCGGCACCGGCACCCTGAAGGACGCGATGAACGAAGCCCTGCGCGACTGGGTGACCAACGTCCACAACACCTTCTACCTGATCGGCACCGCCGCCGGCCCGCACCCCTACCCGGCTATGGTGCGCGACTTCCAGTCGGTGATCGGCAACGAAGTGCGCGAGCAGATCATGCAGAAGGAAGGCCGCCTGCCCGACTCGCTGGTCGCCTGCATCGGCGGCGGCTCCAACGCCATCGGCCTGTTCCACCCGTTCCTCGATGACGAGTCCGTGCAGATCGTCGGCGTCGAAGCGGCCGGCCACGGCATCGACACCGGCAAGCATGCCGCCAGCATGGCCGGCGGTGCGCCGGGCGTGCTGCACGGCAACCGCACCTTCCTCTTGCAGGACGCCGACGGTCAGATCACCGATGCGCATTCCATCTCCGCCGGCCTCGACTACCCAGGCGTCGGCCCTGAGCACGCCTGGTTGCACGAGATCAAGCGCGTCGAGTACGTGCCTTGCACCGACGACGAAGCGTTGAAAGCTTTCCACCTGTGCTGCCGCCTGGAAGGCATCATCCCCGCGCTGGAATCGGCCCACGCGCTGGCCGAAGCCTTCAAGCGCGCGGCGAAGCTGCCCAGGGACCACCTGATGGTGGTCAACCTCTCCGGCCGCGGCGACAAGGACATGCAAACCGTCATGCACCACTACGACGAACAGGAAGAACATATATGAGCTCGGTGAACTCCCGTCTGCAGTCGCGCTTCGCACAGCTGAAGCAGGAAAACCGCGCCGCGCTGGTGACCTTCGTGACGGCCGGTGACCCGGACTACGCCACCTCGCTCGCCATCCTCAAGGGCCTGCCGGATGCCGGCGCCGACGTCATCGAGCTGGGCATGCCGTTCACCGACCCGATGGCCGACGGCCCGGCGATCCAGCTGGCCAACATCCGCGCCCTGGCGGCGAAGCAGAACCTGCCGAAGACGCTGCAGATGGTCCGCGAATTCCGCGAAACCAACAGCAGCACCCCGCTGGTATTGATGGGCTACTACAACCCAATCTTCGCCTATGGCGTCGAGCGCTTCGTCAGCGATGCGAAAGAAGCCGGTGTCGACGGCCTGATCGTCGTCGACCTGCCGCCGGAGCATAACGACGAACTCTGCGACCCGGCCCAGAGCGCCGGCATCGACTTCATCCGCCTGACCACCCCGACCACCGACGACCAGCGCCTGCCGGTCGTGCTCAACGGCAGCTCGGGCTTCGTCTACTACGTCTCGGTGGCCGGCGTGACCGGTGCAGGTTCCGCCACCCTGGAACACGTCGAAGAAGCGGTAGCGCGCCTCAAGCGCCACACCGACCTGCCGGTGTGCGTCGGCTTCGGCATCCGCACCCCGGAACAGGCCGCCGCCATCGCACGGCTGACCGAAGGCGTGGTGGTGGGCTCGGCGCTGATCGACCAGATCGCCGGAGCCAAGAGCCCTGAGGCTGCGGTTGAAGGCGTGCTCGGCCTGTGCCGTGAGCTCAGTGCCGGCGTACGCGGCGCCCGCAACTGACGGACCGCTCCAGCAAGCCAGAGCCGCTGCGTTGGTGACCCGATGCAGCGGCTTTTTTATTTGCTGCATATGCGTGGCGCGACGCCAGCGACAGGATCGCTGGCCAGCCAATCCGGACACACCCGTTCCTGCCCTGAAGGCCTTGCACATGGACATCAACAACCTTCCCTTCGGCACCACCGACTGGGCGACCATCGAGCCGAGCGTGCATCCAGGCGAAACCGGCAGCGCTTACTGGCGCACCCGCCAGTTCGGCCCCATCCGCGTGCGCATGGTCGAGTACACCCCGGGTTATCTGGCCGACCACTGGTGCAGCAAGGGCCATATCCTGCTGTGCCTGGAAGGCGAACTGCACACCGAGCTTCCTGATGGGCGCCGCTTCATCCTTACGCCGGGCATGAGCTACCAGGTCGCCGACGGCGCCGAGCCGCATCGCTCATCTACCGAAGTGGGGGCAAAGCTTTTCGTGGTGGATTGATTGCGTCGCCTCTGCAACCTGAGGCGCACGACGCGGGATCAGTGCCTGCGATGCAGATGCGCGGTGGACGATCGCACCGCCATCGACAGCAGAGGCGCCCCATCGCTCGGCTCAACCTTTCTTTTTCTTCTTTTTCAGCGCCTTCAACCGCTGCGCCGCGCGCTCCACGACGGCCTTCTTGTCCGGGCGCTTCATGCGTTTCCATTTGCGGATCTCGTCCTTGGTGCGGCCGCAGCTGGTACAGAGTTCGTCAGTGAGCTTGCAGACGGAAATGCACGGATTCTCGACGTCCTTACCCATGGTCAGTGCCGTGTCGTGGCGTTGCGGGCCAGGCGACGTTGCCAGTCACCGCCATCGTCGCGCTTGCAGGCTTCCTCGCTGTCGAAGCGCACCGGTGCAATCAAGGCACCCATGTCCACACCCGCCTCAGCGAGCGCCGCTCGGGTGAGCGCCTGCATGCGTGCGCCCTGTCCTTGGCCAATCGCCAGAGCCCTCTGCACCTCCGTGACGAATACCCAGGTGACCTGCAGGCTCTCGGGAAAGCGCGCGTAATCGACCTCATGGGTGAGCCAGCTGAAGCCGACGACCTCCGCCTTGCCCGCCTCGCAGGCCTGGCTCAGACAACTGGCAAGTTGCCGTTCCATACGGGTCTGGTCGCGTTTGCTGAGGGGCATCGTGCCGTCCTGTATCCGGGTTAGGCCCCGAGTGGATGGGACAGTAGGAAGGAGTCTAGCGCGACCGCTGCATGCCGGACCGTCGGCACCGCTTGTTGTCAGTACCACTGATCGATTACTGACTATGGTTGCCACGCTCGCAGCAATCTCACACAGCGAGGCTCTAGCGTGGGCTGTAGGCATTCACGAAGGAGGACCCTGGGCGCTACAGCTTGCGGTAGCGGCGGCACTGCTGAACGACGTATTTGCGCACATGCTGCACCTTCGCCCAACCCGCCTCATCCATGCCAACCGTCTGCAGTTCAGCTTGCAACTCGGCGCTATTGGCAGCTGGCTCGAGCAGATCCAGCATTTGCCGCAGCTCCCGCAGTACGAACGGCGGCGCGAGGCCCATGTGGCGCGCCAGCTCTTCCCAATCGGCTCTGCGCAGCTGCTGCGGATGGAAGTTACCGCCGACCGCGAAACCAAGACTGGGGCTGTATGGCAGCACCATCGTACATACCAGGTCATAGGCCGGCGCCAATGACCAGCGCCCCTTGGCGTCTTGTAACAGCGAAATGTTCTTGGCATGGCCATCGCTGTTGCCGGCCAGCACGTTGAATATCTGCCAGCGCAGCAGCTGGCGCACCTGCAGCGCAGGCATGGCCGTCACCGCGCGCAACAGGTCTGCGCAGGCAGCCAGCGTCGGGCCGCCCTCTTCCTGGTACTTGAGCCGCCGCGGATAGCCAAGCGCCTGGCACATGTCCTCCTGGTGCACACGCTCGATCTGGTTATCCACTCGCTCACGATCGTAACGAGTCACAGCAAGATAGTGAGCCTTCCCTGCCTGACCTGCGTGCGAGTCGGGAACCACAAGCCCAACGATCCGAGCCAGGCGGTTCATATAGAGTTCGTTGAAAACCAACGCCGGCTTTAGCGAGAACTTGATCAGATGCGAAGAAGCGGCGGCGCCGCGCGGGAGGTAGAGCTGGCCGCCTTCGAGGATTACGGGAATCTTGTCCTGGGCGCCGGCAAGCGAAAGCCGTGTCGCCTTGCCCGGCTGAAATAAGGCGTAGCGCTCCTTACCCTGCGCCCAGCGCGCCAGCTGATTGGGGTCGACCGGCTCCTGGCCAGATTCGATCAACGCATCGGCCCGCTCCGGGTCAACAATGCGCAACGCACCGGCACAATCACCACCGATGGCGGCCAACAGCGAAAAGTCGTCATCGGCGATCCCAAGCCGGTTCACCAGCAACTGCCGCGAAGCTTCTTCGGGAAGCAGATTGGCAAACCAGTTGTGTGCCGTGCCGAGCGTTGGCGCAAACATACCGGTTGCAAGCGGCAAGCTATTGGAGATTGCAAACCGCGCTGCTTCGCTATAACGAAAACCCATGCTGCGGCCATCGTCACCCAGCCAAAGCTCACCGATACGGCAATCACCCCGGTAGACGCCGAGCAGTCCGCTCACAGGTCGCTCCCGTCACGTCTAGCCGCCAACAGCTCGATGCCAAGCGTATGACACACGTTCAGCACCCGTCCGAACGAACAGCTCTCGCGGCCATTTTCCAGCTCGCTCAGAAAGCGAACGCTCACGCCACATAGACCGGCAGCGTCCACCAGACGCAGCCCCTGACCCTTGCGGGTGCGCTGGATCATCTTGCCCAGCTCGGCCATTGATATAAATGCGGTAGGTCCACCCATTTTCCCGTTCCGTACAATTTGTCCTTCGGAAACAGCTCACTTCCGCTTTTTTCCCAATAGGGAAAATACTCTCCACTGCTGGCCGGTGCACTGGATTTTTTACCGATCGGGAAAAAAATTTCTAGTTCGTCTCAAAAAACCCCTCGCAGAACAAACCATCGCCCATTGATGACCAATATCGACCCGCTTGATTTCGACAGCGCTGGCCGAGGGCGTAGCATGCCCTGCACATCCCCAGTAGCCACCGAGGAGATTGTTCATGCCTGATACCCCTTACGTCCCGCCGAAGGTCTGGACCCACGACGCGCCTTCGGGCGGCAAGTTCGCCAGCATCAATGCCCCCACCGCCGGTGCGCGGGAGGAGAAGGTGCTGCCGGTGGGCAAACATCCGCTGCAGCTCTACTCGCTGGCCACGCCCAATGGCGTGAAGGTCTCGATCATGCTCGAAGAGCTGCTCGCCGCCGGCCACAGCGGCGCCGAGTACGATGCCTGGCTGATCAACATCGGTGAGGGCGATCAGTTCGGCAGCGGCTTCGTCGAGATCAATCCGAACTCGAAGATCCCCGCGCTGGCCGATCACAGCGTCGACGGCAAGCCGCTACGGGTGTTCGAGTCCGGTTCGATCCTGGTCTACCTGGCGGAGAAGTTCGGCGCCTTCCTGCCCACGGAAATCCGTGCGCGTACCGAGACGCTGAACTGGCTGTTCTGGCAGATGGGCTCGGCGCCCTTCCTCGGCGGCGGCTTCGGGCACTTCTACGCCTACGCGCCGGAGAAGTACGAGTACCCGATCAACCGCTACGCCATGGAGGTCAAGCGCCAGCTCGACGTACTCGACCGCCAGCTGGCGGAGAACCGCTACGTGGCCGGTGACGACTACAGCATCGCCGACATGGCGATCTGGCCCTGGTACGGCGTGCTGGCGCGGGGCGAGCTGTACGACGCTGGCGAATTCCTTTCCGTGCAGGACTACAAGCACGTCCAGCGCTGGGCCGCGGAGGTCGCCGAGCGCCCAGCCGTGATCCGCGGACGCAAGGTCAATCGCACCTGGGGCGATGAATCCGAACAGGCCCCCGAGCGCCACAGCGCTGCCGACCTGGACTGAACCGCAACCCGAGCGGGCGGTGGCCGGGGTGAAGCCCTTTCCACCGCCTGCTATCTTGCCCTGGCAGGCTGCCCGGCCCGTCTGCCGAGGAGTCCTAAGTCAACGCTCCCTCATCGCCGCACACGTCCTCCGCGCAGCGACTGCACTGCCCTCCTCCGACCGCTGATCCTCCACGCTGAACTATGCCGATGCGCTCCGACCCAATGTCTATGGGCGCCGCGAAACCCGCGACCGGCGCGGCCTCGCCAGCACTCGGGCCGCCATCATCGCGACACGCGCAGCGCTCACATCCCGGTTGTTCAACACAACGTGAGGTGGATCATGAGACATACACTGGTAGCAGCGTTCGCAACGCTGACCGACGCCAACCGCACTCGCGGCGACCTGATGTCGCGGGGCATAGCGCGCGAACAGATTCACGCCATTGGTGCCGAGAGCGCCAATATCCATGCCTACGACGCGCCCTACACCACCACTCCCGACATCCCGGTGGATCGTACGCATCACGAATCCAAGGTCACGCACTTCTTCAAATCGCTGTTCGGCAATGAACCGCACGAAACGCACCGCCACTACGCCACCGCCTATCCAGATGCCGTACGCCGCGGTGCGCTGGTGATCGCTGTGGATGTCGACGATGAAGATCAGCTGGCCAAGGCGCGCGATGCCCTGGAATACAACGGTGCCATCGACATCAACGAGCGCGGCGGCAGCGGCACAGTCGAAGGCTATCCAGGCCCGAGCAGCCCCTATGCTGGCGCGACCGGCGGCGACAGCCACCTCGACAAGCACTTCAGCGCAACCGGCACGGCAACCGCTGGCAGCGACCGCCCTCTGAGTGGCGCGCACACCGGCGACGGTGCCCACATCGGCAATACAACCGCGCCCGGCGCCGATCCGACCGATTACAACGACCGCAGCTCGGCCGACACCGGTCGCTATGACATCGGCGGCGCGGCCAAGCGCGCCGGCACCGACTACCCGGACACCACCGCCACCACGGCACCCACCGGTGCTGGCGCGACCGGCCACGGCAGCAGCCCGGACACGCCGGAAGTGGCACCCGGCGCCGGCACCCGTGACGCCGGCCTCTGCCGCGACCGCATCTGCGTGATCCAGCGGCCGAGCTGACCGCTGCTGCGCAGTACCACGGGCCGCATCACGCGGCCCGTTTTATGTCATGTCCCGGCCGGGCGGCCGCACCCTGACGACGCGCAATCCATCACGGCCATAGCCTGCTGCGACGATTGGCGCAGGGCCGGACTGCTGAGTGCTGGATGCACCTGGCGTATTCTGGCGCTTCAGGCGGCCCGAGCGCTGCCAAGCATGCAGAGGGCCACGCCATGCCTACGCTGAGAACCGTCTCGTCCTGTCTGATGCTCAGTCTTGCCGCTTCGAGCGCCTGGGCCGCACAGCCGGCCATGGAGCAGACGGAAGGCGACTCGAAGAGCGCCTTCGTCCTGCATGAAGGCGGCAACATGCACACCGACCAGGCGGCCCTGCGCGAGCGTCGCGCCAAGGCGTACGAAGTGGAGCTGCGCGAGGCCCACGACGAGCTGATGGCCGCCAAATACGCCATCACCCAGAAATACCTGGCCAAGCTGCCGGCCCATGAGCGCGAAGCCATGCAGGCCGAAGTGGCCGCGCAGCACGCCACCTTCGCCTACCGCTACCCCGAAGCCCACGCGCGCTTGCTGCAGAGCAATCCGCACAAGACCGAGATCAGCCAGGACTGACGGGTCCCGAGGGCAACCCGCGTAGGGTGGAAAACGGCAACGCCTTTTCCACGCGTCCACATCACCGCACCACGAAACGCGAGGATTTCACGGCGTCTAGCGCCCGCGCCGACCCTCGCCCAACGCCCGCCGCAGCCCGGCTCGGCCAATCACCAACGCCAGACATTCCTCCGCCGCACCCAGGGCCGCATTCACTAGCGGCCTCGGCTGATAGGGCTTGCGCAGGCTCAGCCCGACCTTGGATGCGACCAGCGCCGCCGTCGCACCGAGCAACGCCGGCACCAGCACCGGCTCGCGACGGACACCCGCCAACGCCGCCGCGCTGACGCCGCCGGACAGCGCGCGAAACATCATCGACGGCACGATGGTGCGATCCGGCGCAAAGGGCATCTTGTCGCCAATCATCTCGCTGGCCGCGAGCGTTGGCAGAAAGGTCTGCGCGGTGTCCGACGTCAGCAGTTGCGCGGCCTCCCCCGCCCCGACGAGATCATCGCGCTCGCTCAACGCCCGACTGACCAGTGTCGGCGCCAGCATGCTGCGCATGCCCGTCACCGCCCCGATCGCCAGGGCGGCCCATAACAGATTGCTCGAAGTCGACATCGTCAGATCTCCCGGTGGTTACCAATACCGACCGGGCGCCCGCCCCCAGCGTTCGGCTGCGCAGCGCAGCCAGCGACGGATGACACGCTCGCAGTACTCACCACTGGTAGAGCCCGTAGGCGAACACGCCAAGGCCAAAGCCCATCTGCGCCAGCAACAGCGCGCGGATGGCAAAGGTGTAGCTGATCACCCGGCTCTGCCCAAGCGCATCGGCAGCGAACAGCCGGTAACTCTCGGGATAGTCGGCTTCCATTTCCTTCAGCGCTGCAATGGTCAGTTCCAGCAGCTGTCGGCTGCGCGCGTCCACCAGCCAGAACACCTGCGCCAGCAAGACGGTGAAGGCGCCCAGCAGAATCAGCAGCCCCGGCGAGAAGCCCTGCTGCAGGGCCGCCAGCACACCGCCATCGGCAAAGATCGCCAGCACCACGAAGAAGTTGAAGCCCCGCAGGCGCTGCTCGGCATTGAGCTTGAAATGCGCCCAGACAAACTCTCGACCATCCATGCGATTGCCCTCTGCTAAACCAGGCGGCGGCAGCTAGCACTCGATAAGACCGCCGCCCCGGCCACCGTTGGCGGGCTGAAGCCCACCCTACAGCGCATCGACCACCTCACCCGTAGGGTGGGCTTCAGCCCACCGCTTTACCCGGTCGTCCGAGCGATAGCGGCCAGTCAGGCCGGATCGACTAGGTCCTGCCATTCCTGGTGACGCTCGATGTAGCGGGCGATGAACTCGCACTGTGGCACCACGCGCTTGCCGCGCCGCCGTGCATCGTCCAGCGCGCCCTTGGCCAGCACGCTACCCAGCCCCTGCCCGGACAGGCTGGGGTCGACCTCGGTATGGGTGAAGACCATCCGCTCGCCCTGCTCGCTGTACGCAGCGAAGCCGAGTGGCTGCCCCTCCACCAGCAGTTCATAGCGCTGCTGTGCAGCATCGTGGCGGACGCTGGCTTGTTTATCGGTCATGGCAGATTCCCTCTCGGTTCTTTGGCTGTGGCTAGAGGTACGAGTGGACGCGGTGTGGGAGGGTTCAGATGGATCGACGACGAAACGCCCTGCGCCGAGTCGCCCAAGGTGGGCCGCAAGTAGGCTCGGGCCGGGTATGAAACTCAATCACCGCTGGTTTGAAGCTCGGCATGGCCGCCCGACAAGGCGATCGCCTGGTTATTGCTGAATGGTCGGAGATCCAGCGCATCCCCATGCTCTTTCAGCACCTGCTCGACAGCCTCGGCAAACGGCTCGTTTCGGTAATGCGGCAGCGGGTAGAAATCGACCAACCCCAAGGCCGCAAAGGACTCGAGATCAGGCGCGGCAGAAACATCGTCCAGCGCCGTTATGTATTCGATGCTGGGGGCGAGTATCGCGGAGCCGGCGGATTCGCCGATGTAGCACTTCCCGGCTCTGACGTGTTCGGCGATCAGCAGGTCCGCGCCTGTGCGCTTCAGC
The DNA here is from genome assembly GCA_032105665.1 of Pseudomonas sp. Lineage (GTDB taxonomy): Bacteria > Pseudomonadota > Gammaproteobacteria > Pseudomonadales > Pseudomonadaceae > Stutzerimonas. The sequence goes on from DAMCQE010000006.1 coordinate 43,277, forward strand.
TCCTGCAGCAGAAAGAAGGTGTTGCCGCCGGACACATAGATGTAATCGCCGCGTTCGAGCTTGCTGACGATTTCGTCCTGAGTTGCGGTTGAAACCTCGAGTTCATCGATCACCAGACCGGCTTCGACGAGCGCCTCCCTGGCCGCAACAAGGTAGGAATTGACCTCCTCAACAAGACTTGCCGTAGGAATCAACGTAACCGTCTTACCGCTGCACTCGCCCTTGGTGAACCTGACAAACAAGTCCACGACTTCAGCAAAGGAGGATGTCAGGAAAATGTTCATATGCACCTCTGCGCTCGACTGGATTCAGGCTCGCCCAACCCGCCCCTGGTTATTGAGAACACGGCGGGACAGCTCAGCGCTGCCGCGCCGCGCCTTCCAACAGGCCGACAAGCAGAGTGGACGAAAAACCCCTGGCTTGCCCGTTTCCTATCAATCCACCCCGACAAAGCCACCGGTCTGGTGTCGCCACAGCCGCGCATAGAGGCCACCGCGGGCGATCAGCTCGGCGTGGGTGCCGGTCTCGATCACCTGCCCCTTGTCGATCACCACCAGCCGATCCATGCGCGCGATGGTCGACAGCCGGTGGGCGATGGCGATCACCGTCTTGCCTTCCATCAGGGTATCCAGGCTCTCCTGAATCGCCGCCTCGACCTCCGAATCCAGCGCCGAGGTGGCTTCGTCGAGCACCAGGATCGGCGCGTCCTTGAGCAGCACCCGGGCGATGGCGATGCGCTGCCGTTGCCCGCCGGAGAGCTTCACGCCGCGCTCGCCCACCATCGCCTCGAAGCCCGTGCCGCCCTGGCTGTCGTCCAGAGTCTTGATGAACGCGTCCGCGCGGGCCTTGCGCGCCGCGGCCCAGAGTTCTTCCTCGGTGGCGTCGGGCTTGCCGTAGCGCAGGTTGTCGCGGATGGAACGGTGCAGCAGCGCGGTGTCCTGGGTGACCACGCCGATATTGGCGCGCAGGCTTTCCTGGCTGACCTCGGCGACGTTCTGCCCGTCGATCAGGATGCGCCCGCTCTCCAGGTCATAGAGACGCAGCAGCAGGTTGACCAGCGTCGACTTGCCCGCACCCGACGGCCCGACCAGGCCGATCTTCTCGCCCGCGCGAATGTCGATGGTCAGCCCGCTGATCACCCCGCCCTGCTTGCCGTAGTGGAAATGCACATCCTCGAAGCGCACGCCGCCCTGCTCCACCTGCAGCGGCCTGGCGTCCTCGGGGTCGAGCACGTCGCGCGGCCGGACAATGCTCTTCATGCCGTCCTGCACGGTGCCGACGTTCTCGAAGATGCCGTTGACCACCCACATGATCCACTCGGCCATGTTGTTGATGCGGATCACCAGGCCCAGCGCCAGGGCGATGGCGCCTGTGGTGATCAGCGCCTCGCTCCACAGCCACAGCGCCAGCGCGCCGGTGCCGACGATCAACAGGCCGTTCATGCAGGTGATGAGGAAATCCAGGCTGGTGATCACCCGCGACTGCAGGCGGAACTTGCCGAGCAGCTCCTGCATCGCCTCGCGGGCGTAGCTCTCCTCCTCCCGCGAATGGGCGAACAACTTGAGCGTGGCGACGTTGCTGTAGCCGTCCACCACCCGCCCCATCACCTTCGAACGCGCCGCGGACGCCGCCGCCGAACGCGCGCGGATACGCGGCACGAAGTACCAGAGCGCGGCGCTGTAGCCGACGATCCACAGCAGCAAGGGCACGATCAGGCGCAGGTCGGCGGCGGCGAACAGATACAGCGCGCTGCCGGCATAGACCACCACATGCCACAGCGCATCGATCACCTGCATGGCCGAATCGCGCAGCGACGGCCCGGTCTGCATCACGCGCTGGGCGATGCGCCCGGCGAAGTCGTTCTGGAAGAAGTTCAGGCTCTGCTTGAGCACGTAGCGATGGTTCTGCCAGCGGATCAGATTGGTCAGCCCCGGGTTGATCGCCTGATGCGTCAGCAGGTTGTGCAGGCCGAATACCAGGGGCCGGATGACCAGCGCCACCGCCGCCATCCACAGCAGCGCGTTGCGGTGCTCGGCAAAGAAGGTCCGCGCGTCATCGGTCGCCTGAGCCATATCGATCAACTGGCCGAGAAAGCTGAACAGCGCCACCTCGATCAGCGCCGCGAAAAAGCCGACCACCAGCACGGCCGTCATCAACGGCCAGACCTGCTTCAGGTAATGGGCATAGAAGCGCAGCATCCCGGCCGGCGGCGCGACGTCCGGGCTGGGCTTGAAGACATCGATGAGGTTTTCGAAACGGCGGAACAGCATGGGTAAGTCTGCTTTGTGGCGAATGAGCGCCGCGTGGCGCTGAGTTCCGTTGGACGCCGCCAGCCCGGCGGCGTTTCCGACACCGGCGCCGAAGCGGCTTCCGCCTGTCGAATGCGGCGCGTTCCGGGAGTCGCGCATTTGCCCCAGGCCGCACCGTAGGGTGGGCTTTTCCACGCGTTACGTTCAGGCCGCCTCGCTACCCCTTCGGAATCGTTTCCGGGCGTACATGGGGCAGCATGTGCGCCACGTAATCCGCCTTGCCGAGGTTGATGCCTTCCTTGCGCAAGATCGAATAAGCAGTCATGACGTGGAAATAAAACTGAGCCAACGTCCAGTCGCGGGCGTACTGATCTGCGGTCAGATCCAGGACCATTCCGTTCGGGAGTTCATGGGCGATGGGCTTATCCCCTTCTACATCGAGCGCATCGGCGGCGAGGGCGTCGAGCAACGCGACCGTCGCATTGATACGGGCACAGGCCTCTGCGAGCGATCCGGGGCTTTTGACAGCGTGGCGCCCCTCATCGAGTAGCTCGTGAATAGCCGGCGGAAACGCCTCTCCCCGCAACCGACACACGGCCTCTCGCGCCTGTACGCAGGCAAAGCGAACCTGCGTCGACAGCGGATACATATCGGGCGCCAACCGTGCCGATAACAGGGCTTGTGCATCTGCCTCCGGTAACTGGGCCTGCGCCTTCTTCAGCCAGCCGGCGAATGTCTTGAGCATCTGTGTGTAGGTCGGGACGAGGAGTGTCGTTAGCTGCATGGGTTCGTACCTGGTGGGATTGGGAGGCGCCGTCGAAGACAGTGCAGGTGTTATGAAGCTAACCGACTGAAAGGTAAATAACGGTTCGCCTTCCCTGTGCGAGTGATCAGTCCAAGAGGCGGTGGCCCGCGTCTTTCAGAACCTGCACGGCATTTTCGAGATTCGTTGTTTTGACCAGGATGTAATCGGTATCGAACGTGCTCACCGCGAAAATGCCGATAGCAGCATCCGCGAGCGGGTCAAGGAAGGACGCCAGAATACCTGTCTGATCAAAGGCAAACGGCCCCTGCACCTTCATCGCACGCCAACCGCTGTCCACCCGGGGTAACCCGACCGCGGCATCCTCCGCGCAAACGATCGACAGTTCATCCTCCGTCCGGGTGATGGATATAAAGCTCGGTGACGCCAACACCGCGCTCGGCAGCTCAGCACCAGGCTCCAACCGTGCGATCGCGAAGCTTTGCGGGAGTACGGAAAAGGATTGAGTCATTCAGTGTCACCTCATGAATAAAGAGACGTGGCGCGATGCGGCGGCGCTGGGCTCAGAATGTTCAGCGGAAAATAAATCTGTCCCCTTTTTCCATTTGAACCAGTTATTAGCTTTTTGCTTGCAGCTCGCTTTTAACGATTTCAGATGCTGCCTTATTGAAACCAAGAGAATGCTCAAGTGTTTCATTCGCGAGGTCAACGCCAGTCGATAATTTTTTTAGATGGTTAGATATGAGCATTTCTAGGTAATTGAAAAGCTCTGTTGTTGCCCACATTTTGTCCTGAAACAAGTTAATTTCTTCGCCTGTAAGAATTGCCCGAAGTATTTGTTTTACGCCGTTATCGTCACGCCAGTCATAGTTTGGAGGGTTGCTTGTATAGAAATTATTAATATAAAAGCACAACCTTCCAGTCAGACTTCTATAGCCCCAATACAATTGATAGCTCCGATCGTCTAGAAAAGGACGAGCTAAATCCGCCTCGCTATGAATCAGTGCATTCATGGCCTCTGGGTCAGTTGCCTTCTTGGCGAAAGAGAGCTTAGGGTCTGTAGTGAATTTTGAATATTCTTGCGGTGTAAAAATGTCTAGCCAAATTATGGGGGAAGGTCTTTCGTCTCGCAGCTTTATGATTTGCTCCCAAATTACTTGGACGGCATCGATGCGCTTTTCAGTAAAAACTCTTTTATTCTCTAGATACGCTGAATTAGTTAGAGATAGTGAGTTGATAAAATTCTGATTTGATAATTTTATAGACTCCATTTCATTTGCGTATCTGCTTCTGTCTGCCTCCAAAATACGATTAGCCCAAACTTTCGATAGCCAAGTGCTTAAAGCGACAATAACAAACCCTGCGCCACCCACTGCTCCAAGAGCCGAAAATACAACCTTAAAAGCTTCTTCCCAGTTCACGGAAATTCCTTGCAATAAGCTAACGTTTGGTTAAGGGGCGGGCTTTAGCCCGTCCCAGTGAGCGAAGCGAACGGTTTGAATCAATTGTTAGATGATAGGTATGTTATAGATGATTTGAGATTACATGTTTTTTCCAATTTCACGCATGCGATCACGAATGCATTGGAATGTCTTGACACTATGGTCATAGCTCTCGCCTGCATATACAGCACAGCTATTGTTGTTACTCACATGTGGCGCTATCGCTTGAATAACATCTAATGGGTAATCTACACAGTTTAGCATTAGCAAGGGTGCTACCATTTTTGCAGGTGCAACTTTGAGAATGCTAGTGGAGTGTATAGAAATGACGCGCCCTAAGTCTTCGCCAAATTGAGATGTGAACTCTTTATATTTTGGCGTGGAACTGACGGGGATGTTCATTGATTGGCTTTGAATTGATGCTGTTCCTGCTATCTGGGCAATATTAAAGCATGCATCTATTTCTTGTTGATCAGCAGAGGCAGAAGTTGCTGATGTGGTGAGTATAACTAGAGCGTATGTTGAAAGTTTTTCAGCTTCACTATCTGACCTCTCAGGTTTTATTCGGATCTCGGGTTTTGGCTTTCATCTAACGCCTGGCTTTGGGGCGGCCTTGTAGCCGCGAAGCGGCGGAAAGGCTGTCCCAGCCCCGAAGGGGCGACAACAGCCGTTTGTTATGTGTAACTACCACGATTCTTGGACTATGATTCGGCCAGTGCTATCTCTTTGGGTTACATGCTGAGTTCTCTTGAACCCGTTCAGGGACATATGATCTTCATGCTCAACTGATCCGACAACTTTCCCCTTTTCGTTCAAGATTGAATAGGTATCTATCTCTGTTTGGCCCATAGTTCCCTTGCTTCGCGAGCCTTCAAGCTTCAATGAATCCCCAGCCTGAAGCTTCAGTTTTGACTTCATTTTAAACCCTTTCTATTGACAGTTTAATTGCAGAATACGTAACCAGAGGAAGTAGCCGTACACATTCGTTGACCACCTCCAAAATTAACCAAGTAGTGATTCGACTGGTTTTCTGGCAAGCCAAAGGTAACCTGCCCACTTGGCATGATTGTGGAAGGCTGGCTGTATGTTGGCAGATTATTTCCAATAGATGCGGCTGATTGACTCATTCCGGCCAGAGCAGCTTGCCGATCTTGGGAAATACTTCTGTACTGTTGGAGTATGTTATCTGTCATTCGAGGGAATTGGGATGAAATCTCACTACAGCCTGACAGATATTTATCTGGAAAATAGGCATCCAGCTGTGATTTCGTATTTTGATATGTCTCTTCATATAATTTCTTGTTGTATACGGAAACTGAATACAGCTGACTAACAGCATATCCATAAGCATAAACAGGTGCCCCGGGAGCCAAACCTTTTTCAACACAGCTCATCGCAATTGCCATGCCCTGTGCTTGGCCCGTCACCTCATGGTCCGCGAATCGGTAATGAGGAAGCATGCTAGTGCACCCTATTATCATTGTCGGTAACATGACTACTCCTAACCATTTCTTACGCATTAAACTCTCTCCATTGATTTCATCGTTACTTCAATTACACACAACTATAATTAGGCACCAATTGGTGCATAACACGCCGAACGGGCGTGGTGTATAACATTCTCTTCGTTTCGCACAGACCTGCTCTAGCTTGGGCAATACAGCGATATCAGCGCCCGTATTGCTTTTTATGCACCAACTTTCGCTCGGTGCAGGTCCTTATGATGAAGCCGCGAGCGCGACGGGCAGCGGTAGCTCGTAGCGTCACAGCGGAACCACGAACAAATCGCAATTCCTGCACGTGATGGCACATTAGCCACTGCTTCCGTATGGGTAAAGCAGACGATGGAGTAATCCTCGGTTTTCACACGGTCGCCAGGCGCGCGGTCACTCGCGCGGTATGCACGTTCCGCCCACCTACCCTGTCCACCCCTGCATGGCTCATTTGCGGAGGTGATCGTGGAAGGCAGGTTTTTCAGTAGCGCAACAACGTTGATACGCACGCGGGTGGTGGCCGCGCTGGCCGTATCAGCCTGGTGCTGTTGTTGCGCCTGTCGGGGCGGACGTTGTCGAAGATGAATGCGTTCGATCTGGTGGTGACGGTGGCGCTGGGTTCGACCTTCGCGACGATTCTGCTCAATCGCGATGTGTCGCTGGCCGAGGGGGTGCTGGCCTTGGCGCTGTTGATCGGGCTGCAGTATGTGGTCACCTGGTCCAGCGTGCGGGTGGCGTGGGTGCGGCGTACGGTGACGGGCGAGCCGGCGCTGCTGTTCTTTCGCGGGCGTTTTCTCGGCGATGCCATGCGTGTGGCGCGGGTGACCGAGGATGAGGTGCGGGCCGCCGCGCGCAGTCAGGGGCTGGCCGCGCTGGATGGCATCGAGGCGGTGGTGCTGGAAACCGATGGCAGTTTCAGCGTGATCACCGATTGCGCCGGCGACAGCCGTTCGACGCTGGACGGGGTGAATGTGCCGGGGCCGAACGAAAAGGGCGTTTGAGGCCGTGGCCCCTTTCGCCAGCGGCTGATCGACGGGCCCGCCGCCGGGGGCTCGCGCCGGCCCGGTTGCCGCCGCGCGGCGCTGCCGCCAGACTCGTTGTTCCCCGCCCTTCGATGCGATTCCCACCCATGAAAACCAACCTCGACGAAATGCTCGCCTTTGTCAGCGTGGTCGACAGTGGCTCGATCAGCGCTGCGGCCGAGCAGCTGGAACAGACCGCCTCGGGCGTCAGCCGGGCGTTGAGTCGGCTGGAGGACAAGCTGGCGGTGACGCTGTTGCGCCGCACCACGCGGCGCCTCGAGCTGACCGAGGAGGGCGAGGTGTTCCTGGCGCAGGCGCGGCGCATTCTGGCCAGCGTGGAGGAGGCCGAGGAGCAGATGGCGCTGCGGCGGCAGACACCGGCGGGGCGTTTGCGGGTCAACACCGCTTCGCCGTTCATGCTGCATGTGATCGCACCGCTGATCGGCGACTTTCGCGCGCGCTACCCGCAGATCGAGCTGGAGCTGTACAGCGACGACCGCATCATCGACCTGCTGGAGCGGCGTACCGACCTGGCCATCCGCATTGGCCCGCTGCCGGATTCCAGCCTGCATGCACGGCCGCTGTGCCACACCATGCGCCGGGTGCTGGCGAGCCCGGCCTATCTGCAGCGGCATGGCGTGCCAGAGAGCGTCGAGGCGCTGGCCGGGCACAGCCTGATCGGCTTTACCGAGCCTGATCGGCTCAACGACTGGCCGCTGCGCCATGCGCTGGGGGAGAGCTGGCGGATCACCCCGGCGCTGCGTGTCTCCAGCGGCGATACGGCGCGTGAACTGGCGCTGGCCGGCGAGGGGCTGGTGTGTCTGTCCGACTTCATGACGGACAAGGATCGCCAGCGCGGCGAGCTGGTGGAGGTGCTGGCGGCGCAGCGTATCGACGTGCGCCAGCCGATCAATGCGGTGTACTACCGCAACAGCGCGCTGGCCTCGCGCATCGCCTGCTTTATCGACTTTCTCAGCGAGCGCCTGGGCGCGTAGCCAGCCACGCCTCAACCGTTGCCGAGCATCTCGCCGACCTTGCTGGCGAAGACGTCGATGGCGAAGGGCTTGGTGATCACCGCCATGTCCGGGCCGAGAAAATCATTGGCGGCAAAGCTCTCGGCATAGCCGGTGGCGAACAGCACCTTCAGGCCGGGGCGTTGCTGGCGGGCGATGTCGGCCAGTTGCCGGCCGTTCATGCCGGGCAGGCCGACGTCGGAGATCAGCAGGTCGATGCGCTGCTCGCTCTTGGTGATGCAGAGCGCTTCGCTGGCTTCGCCGGCCTCCAGGGTTTCGTAGCCCAGCTCGTTCAGCACCTCGACCACCAGCGAGCGGACCACCGGCTCATCCTCGACCACCAGGATGGTTTCGCCAGCGCCTGTGGGCGTGCGCTCGGGTTCGTGGGCGAGGGCGGTGGCTTCACCCTGATGCACTGGCAGGTAGAGGTGCACCCGCGTGCCGATGTCCGGCTCGGACTCGATCTGGATGTAGCCCTTGGCCTGCTTGATGTAGCCATACACCATCGATAGCCCGAGTCCGGTGCCCTGGCCGATCGGCTTGGTGGTGAAGAACGGCTCGAAGGCTCGCGCCATGACGTTCGGCGCCATGCCCGTGCCGGTGTCGGTGACGCTGAGCAGCACGTACTCGCCGGCGCTCATGCCGCGCTTCTTCGGATCGGGCGTCTCGCCCATGGTGAAACTGGCGGTCGACAGGCTGATGCGACCGCCGTAGGGCATGGCATCGCGCGCATTGATGACGAGGTTGATCAGCGCGCTTTCCAGCTGGTTGACGTCCATGCAGGCGGGCAGCAGCCCGGCGCTGAGGCGCGTCTCGATGGTGATGTTCTCGCCCGTGGTGCGATGCAGCAGATCCTCCAGCGAGGCCACCAGCTGGTTGACGTCGACCGGCTTGAGGTCCAGCGCCTGCTGCCGTGAGAAGGCCAGCAGCCGCTGGGTCAGCGCGGCGGCGCGCTGGGCGGACGTCACGGCGGCGCCGATGTAGCGCTCCAGTTCCAGCGACTCGTTGCACTGATGACGCCGCTGCATCAGATCGAGGCTGCCGATGATGCCGGTCAGCAGGTTGTTGAAATCGTGAGCGATGCCGCCGGTGAGCTGGCCCACCGCTTCCATCTTCTGCGCCTGGCGCAGGGCCTCTTCGGCGCGGCTGCGCTCGGCGACCTCGGTGGCCACCCGCGCTTCGAGGGTCTCGTTGAGCTGGCGCAGGCTGTTCTCGCTGACCCGCAGGGCGTCTTCGGCACGCCGGCGGGCGCTGATGTCGGTGCAGGCGCCGGCGACATAGGCGAGCGCGCCGTTGGCATCGCGAAAGCCCTTGGCCTTGCAGGCCAGCCAGCACTCCGCGCCGGCACGCAGCAGACGAAACTCCGCGGTGTAATCATCGCCCCTGGCGTAGTGAGCAAAGGCCAGCCGTACATCGGCGCGGTCTTCGGGATGGACCTGCTCGACGAAGGTATCGACGCTGGTCACCTTCAGCCCGAGCGGCAGATGGAAGATCTGCTCCAGCGAGCTGTCCAGGCTGAGGCTGCCATCACTGAGAAACCAGGTGAAGGTGCCGATGCCGGAAGCGAGCAACGCAGCGCGAAAACGCTCCTCGAAGTGGCTGAGACTGTCGCTGTGCTCCCGCTGGACCTCCTCGGTCACGTCTTCGACCTGGTGGATGATGTAGAGCACCTCACCCCGCTGATCGAGCACCGGAACATTCAGCGGCCGCCAGTAGCGCAGCTCGAAACCGCCGCCCAGCGCTGCGGGCCGGGGGATGTCGTAGCGGGTGATCGCCATGCGATCCGGCGCACGGCTGCGCAGCACACGCTCAAGCGAGTCGCGCAGTACACCGGTGCCGAACTCGGTTGGATCGTCCGGATTCTTGCGGAACACGTCGAATACCGGCCGGCCCACGCTTTCTTCTCTGCGCGTGTGGGTGGCGCGCAGTTGCGCGTCGCTTGCAGCGAGGATGGTGAAATCCTGATCAGGCGCGAGGATCAGATGCAGGTTGGGGACGGCTTCGAATATCGCCTGATAGTTGAGCGGCTGCGTCATCGGACTAGCGGAACCCTTGAATGAAACCTCGGCCGGGCGCTTCCATCTGCCAGAGGTTTAACAGTGTGAATGGGCGTGCGTTCTCTCAGTGCGTCAGAGCGGAATCGGCTATGTCCCGACTCGGCCTTGCGCATTGGTCATATTCAGCAGAGGCGGCAAGGGCGACGATGGTTCCAGCAACCGGACGGAGCGCAGGAGAATATCGGAATAGCGTGAGGCGATGGGCGATCCGCCCAGGCGTGCGGGCGCGGGTAGATGCAGGTTGCGGCCGCGAGAGGATGAGAGTCAGCGATCGCGTAACCGGGGTTGGGGGTAGGGCGGTTTCAGGGGGTGGGCGTGATTGGAACGTCCGCAAGCGGCCCAAAGCGACACGGCCCTGCCAGCGAGGTGCTGAACAGGGCCGCGGGGTTTTCTGTCACTGCGGACGCATCCGCAGGCTGGCGCTTACTGGCCGAGCAGACCGGCGTTCTGCGCCGAACCGAAGGCGAAGCCGATGAATTCCTGCACGCTCATTTCGCGGCCGTTGAAGGTCACCCGGTTGTCAGCGTAATGCAGCGAGCTGACCAGGCGTTCGCCTTCCAGGCGCGACCAGCCGGTGTCCAGCGCCATGCCGCTGAACAGCTCGGTGGCGGCGTCGGTTTCCTGCTGCAGTGCCGCCTTGTCGAGCTGGCCGTCAGGCTGGTTGTTCTGCGCGACCAGCCCGGCGATGTCGCGCACCAGATCCTTGTCGATACCGGCTTCGGCCTTGAGCGAGGCGAGCATGCTGGTGATCATCGCATCCGGGGTGAAGGCTTCTGCGCTGGGCGATTGCAGGTCGAGCACGACGGACAGGCGGGCCGAACCGTGTGCGGTCTCGAAGCCGAACTCGTCGAGGGCCAGGGTGGGTTTGTGTTCCAGCAGTTGCAGGCCGTGCGCCTGGAGTTCCTGCTGCTGGGCGGCGGTCATGCCGACGAAGGATTCCTCCGGCGTGGCGCTGCTGTCGAGGATTGCCTTGTAGCTCGCGACCAGCGCCTTGAGGCTGCTTTCCTCGAGGTTGCGCAGGCTGAAGGCGAGGGTGAGGTTGCGCAAGGCCTGGCCTTTGGCGCTGACCTCGCCGATGCCGTAGGCGATGGTCTGGTCGAGGCCACGGCTGCCGCGGCTCAGCGACTCCTCGACGGAGGCCTGCTGGATGACCACGGCGGGTTCGTCGCCGGCCTTGATCTCCATGCGCTCCAGGGTGATGGCGGACGGGCCGAAGCCGAAGCCCGCGTCATAATCCTGCTTGTCGGCGCTCAGGCCGATGCCGCGCAGGCTCACCTGTACCGGCTGGCCACTGTCGCTGCGCTGCAGGTCGATATCGATTTCCGCCAGCTCGCCGTCCATGCGTACGTCGCTGCCGTCCCTGTTCGCCTCGAAGTTGAGGTTGGCGGAGGCGATGCGCACGCTGCCGTCCTCGTCTTCGATATTCAGCGCGGCCGTGCGCAGATCGCCGGCCTGGCCGCCGTCGTAGCCGATGGTCACCTCGCCCACCAGCGGCACTTCGCCGGAGGCGGCGTCGAACAGCTTCTGCGTCAGCGGCGTGCGTTCGAGTTCGAAGTGGCTCTGCGCTGCGACCGGCATCAGCTGACCGCGGCTCAGGCGCGAGACGGGAAAGGGGCCATGTTCGAGGCGATCGTTCAGCAGCAGGGCGTAGTGCTCGGTGTTGCCTTCGTCATCCGCTACGTCGATGTCGATCTGATAGCGCGCGGTGCTGGACAGCAGGCCGCGTTCGAAGCTGAGCAGGGTGAGGCTGACATCGGCACCGGCGCCGACGCCCATCTCGCGCAACTTGAGGTTGGCCTGGTCGACGGCATCGCGGGCGGTCGATTCGACCTGGGTGCTGGTGTAGAAAGTGGCGGCACCGAAAAGGGCCAGGGGTACGGCTACGGCGAGCGCGAGCTTTTTCATGGAAGCATCCTGTGCGGCGGCTGGGCAGACGTCCTGTCAGCCGGTGGTTGGCAAGCGGCGGCACTCTAGCAGCGCGCCTCGACAGGCTCCAGCGCACCAGGCATCCGGATGAAAAGGCTGAGAACGTCGCAGCAGATTCGGGCGGGACGACGCGTGCCGCGTCCTCGCCGCCCTGCCGGCGCCGCTATCGGTCGCCACCCGATTTCGGCATCGGAATGGCCACGCTGCTTTCGATGCCGCCGGCTTCGGCGTTGCCTTCCTTGTAGAAGGGCTCGATCTCGTCCCGGGCGCGCTGCCAGTGGTCGGCTTCCTGGCCTTCGGGGCGGCCCTCGGCTTCCCATATTTCATAGGCGCGCTGGCGGATGCGTTCGTCGACGTTCATGGCTGAAATCTCCGGGTAACGGGCCGGCGAATTGCCGGCCGTTAAGCAGAAGAAAGGCCGGCCCGCTACAGGTTCCGGCGGGGCGACGAGCGCGCTTGGCCGGGACGCAGCAGCGCGGAACCTGCCGATCAGGGAACCGCCACCGTCGCTGCGGTCTTAGCTCTGGATAAACGACGCCGACTGGCGTTTCATTCGCTCTTCGCCGCGCCCGGATCGGCCGGCGCATCGCCTTCTTCACAAAGGACCGCCCCATGAGCATCGCCCCCAACGCCGGACGCCTGCCCGACCCGCACACCCTGACCCACCTGCCGCGCCTGGTGGCGCGCTACTACAGCGACCGACCGGACCCGTCCGACCCGGCGCAGCAGGTGGCGTTCGGCACCTCCGGGCACCGCGGCTCCTCGCTCAAGGGCAGCTTCAACGAGTGGCACATCCTCGCCACCACCCAGGCGATCTGCGATTACCGCCGCCAGGAAGGCATCGACGGCCCGCTGTTCATGGGCATGGACACCCATGCGCTGTCCGAGCCGGCGTTCGTCTCGGCACTGGAAGTGCTGGCGGCCAACGGCATCGAGACGCGCATCGACGCCGGTTGCCCGGAAACCGGCGGCGAGCCGGGCTACACCCCGACCCCGGCGATCTCCAACGCGATCCTCAGCTACAACCGCGGCCGCACGAGCGGGCTGGCCGACGGCATCGTCATCACGCCGTCGCACAACCCGCCGGGCGATGGCGGCTTCAAGTACAACCCCACCAATGGCGGCCCGGCCGACACCGGCGTGACCAAGTGGATTCAGGAGCGCGCCAATGCGCTGCTGGTCGCCGGTCTCGATGGCGTCAAGCGCATGGATTACCGCCAGGCGCTCAAGGCCGCCACCACCCAGCGCTTCGATTTCATCGACGCCTATGTCGGCGGGCTCGAGCGGGTGATCGACCTCGACGCCATCCGCGGCTCGGGCCTGAAGTTCGCTGTCGACCCGCTGGGCGGCGCCGGTGTGCACTACTGGCCGCGCATCGCCGAGCGCTTCGGCCTGCCGCTGGAGGTGCTGTCCACGGTGGTCGACCCGACCTTCCGCTTCATGCGCCTGGACTGGGACGGCAAGATCCGCATGGACTGCAGCTCGCCGCACGCCATGGCCGGGCTGATCGAGAACAAGGACCGCTTCGACGTGGCCTTCGCCTGCGACACCGACCACGACCGCCACGGCATCGTCACCCGCTCCGGCGGGCTGATGAACCCCAACCATTACCTGGCGGTGGCCATCGAATACCTGTTCACCCATCGCCCGGGCTGGAGCGCCGAGGCCGGCATCGGCAAGACGCTGGTGTCTTCGTCGATGATCGACCGTGTTGCCGCCGGCATCGACCGCCGTCTGGTGGAGGTACCGGTGGGCTTCAAGTGGTTCGTCGACGGCCTGATGGATGGCAGCCTGGGCTTCGGCGGTGAGGAGTCGGCCGGCGCTTCGTTCCTCGACAAGCAGGGCGGCGCCTGGTCCACCGACAAGGACGGGCTGATCCTCGGCCTGCTGGCGGCGGAGATCACCGCAGTCACCGGCAAGGACCCGAGCGAACGCTACCAGGCGCTGACCGACCGCTTCGGCGCGCCGGTGTACCAGCGCATCGACGCCGCGGCCAATCGCGAGCAGAAGGCACGCCTGGGCAAGCTGTCGGCATCGCAGGTCTCGGCGAAGGAGCTGGCCGGCCAGCCGATCACGCGCATCCTCACCGAGGCACCGGGCAACGGCGCGGCCATCGGCGGGCTGAAAGTGGAAACGGAAAACGGCTGGTTCGCCGCACGGCCGTCCGGCACCGAGGACGTGTACAAGATCTACGCCGAGAGCTTCGAAGGCGAAGCGCACCTGGCGCGCATTCAGGCCGAGGCCAAGGCGCTGGTGGATTCGGTGCTGGCCGGCTGAGGACCAAGGCCCGGCGTCAGGCGTCGGGCTTCAGCTGCTGGCGGTCACTGATATTGACCGCCAGCTGCGCGGCTTCGACGTCGTCGGTCAGGTAGCGGCTGTTGCCATTGGCATCGGTGACCCGATAGACCATGGCGATATCCGGGTGGCGCAGATGCTCGGGAATGTCGTCGCCTTCGAGCTTGGTCACGGTCACACTCATGGCTCGGCTCCTGTTGGCGGTGTCTGTCTGGCATGTGACTGCGCCGCGGCCGATGCGATCCGCTGAAACCGGGCGCCGAGCATCCGCTGCGACGCGAGCGACCGCTCAGGGTCGCGCATCCAGCGCCTTTTCCACCTCGATTTCCAGCGCATAGGCCGGCTGTTCCACGGCGCGATGATCCAGCGTGTAGCGTCGGGCGAACTCGGCGACGCCCCAATCCAGATACTGTTCGACGTGCTTGAGCTCATGGGCCCAGAGCGCGACGTTGTCCTGCGCATCGCTGGCGTGGCGGAAGACGATGACGTCGATCAGAGTCACGGCGTTGACGTCCGGATTGCGCAGCAGGGTGTTGCCGGCATTCAGCGCCACTTCGTCGCCGACGCGGTAGTTCGCGCTTTCCAGCACAGCGAGATCGAAGAAGGGTTCGAGCTGCGAGCGGATATGCAGCGGCATCAGCTGGACGCCGCCGGCCATCAGACGATCCCGCGATTGCTGAATCCAGTTCTGCAGCGCCAGCGCGGCCATGCGCTGCACACGGTCGTAAACGGCCTGGGTGTCGCTGGCAGAGCCGGGCACGCAGAGGCAGCTGCCGCTCAGGCAGATTGGCTGTTGGCCAGGCGGGCAGGCCGTCTGTGCCAGAGCCGGAGCGCCGGCCCATGCCATGCAGGCGAGCAGCAGGGAAAGGCGGCGAAGAAGCGGGGTGAACGACACGCGAAGTCCTCGAAGGCGAGGGCGAGCCCCGGGCCGGTGCGCACTATAGCCGTGCGCCCGGGGCTCGCGAAGAGGGCCTTCAGATCACCGGCGATGCCGCGCTCACCACGCGCAGGGCCAGGCCTTCGTAAGGGTCGAGGTTGAAGGTCAGCTCGCAGTTCTCGGTGAGGTCACCTTCCACGCGCTCGTGGATGATGTCCACCACCGGGCCGGGCGCCACGCCGGGCAGGCAGACGGTTTCGCTGATGGTCTCGGCGCTGAAGTTCAGTGCGGTGATCTGTACGCCTTTGCCGGCCGGCAGCTCGTGAACCATGATCAGCAGCCCCGGCGCCTGCACATCGGGAATCAGGATCTGCTTGCTCGCGGCGATGTCGTAGGCCTGACGCACGCTGAGGATGCGTTTGAGCTGGCAGGCGAAGGAGCCGCCGTGCTGCAGCTGCTCGGCCAGGCTGCCGTACAAGGCGCGGGCTTTCGGCAAACCTTCGGCGGACGTCGACGCCTCGGGTGCCAGGTCCGCCAGGTCATAGCCGCCACGGTTGATCCAGCGCGTGTCGCCGTCGCCCATCAGGTGCTCGACCTGCTCCGGCGCCAGCGGCAGGGCACCAACCAGATCCCAGCCGGAGAGGGCGAACACGCCGGGCTGCATGGCATTGAACATCACCAGCAGGATATGCAGGCGCTGGATCTGCTCCACTTCGGCCGGGCCGATGGCGTCCAGATCGCGGATGTTCAGCGCCGCCGCGATCACGCTGGCGGTGGTGCAGGCCACGCCGTTGGTGACGAACTTGAGGTTGTAGGGCGCATGTTCGCCGGTCAGCCGTTCGTACAGTTCTTCGCGGATCAGCTCGCGCAGGTGTCCGCCGGGCAGCGTCTGGCCCTTGTAGTGGTAGTGGTCGTAGGCGTGCAGCGTCCAGAAATGCACCAGTTCCAGGGTCAGCTCGTCGTGGTTCTGCAGTGCATGGATCAACGAGGCCGGGTCGATGCCGAAGGCGTGCACCTCGCGCAGCATCATGCGCAGGAACTCGGTGTCGCCGGTCACCAGCGCGTGGTGATAGGCCGGACGGGTGATGAAGTCGTAGGACAGGTCGGCGCCACCGTGGGACATGGCGGCGATATCGTCGATGGTCAGGTTCAGCTCCTGGAAGCTGAAGCCACCGGCCTTGCGAATCGCGCCAGCGAGCAGCTGGTTGCCGGTGACCGAGAGCGGATGACCTTCGGACCAGGCAGTGCCCTCGGCGCGCCGTTCGACACCGAGAAAGCCGTTGGCATCCAGGCGCAGCATGCGGGCGCCGGCCACATCAATGGCATGCAGGGCATCGCCAATGATCAGCTGCTGGGCGGCGAACGTCGGATCGAGCCAGTTCAGCGACGGCTGACCTTCCTTGAAATAGTGCAGGTAGACCCAACGCCTGACCTTGCCGTCGACCCCGGTGACTTCCCCGGTGGCGCTCCAGTCGGTGTCCTTGATGCCGGGCTCGAAGAAGATCACCCGCTGCAACTGGCCGACGATGTAGTGCTTTTCATGCAGGCGATCAACGACCGGCGGTTCGAGATTGACCGAATCGCGTCCCGGCGGCACCTCGGGCAGCAATTCCCAGTCCTCCTCGCGGGTGTCCCCCCCCCGTTTCAGACCCCCCGCGCGCCTCTACGCCGGCCAGGCGC
>DAMCQE010000006.1:60103-89479 GCA_032105665.1 Pseudomonas sp.
AATTCCCAGTCCTCCTCGCGGATCTCCACCATGTGGTACAGCCCCGGGTAGTCGCCGTAGGCCATTTCCGCGAGGCGGAAGTCGGCGCCCTTGCCGGTGTGCGCCGGGACGATGTCGTCGATGACGATGGCGTTGTGCGCGGCGGCGACCCGGCTGAGCTGCAGCATCTGCTCTTCGGTGCCCAGCTTCGGGTCGATATCGAAGCTGATGCGGTCGAAGTTGCCATCGATGGTCGGCGTGAACTCACGTCCGCTCAAACCACCAGAGCGCTTCATCGGGCCGTTGTGGATGCCCTGCACACCCAGCTCGGAGAGCGCGCTCCACAGGCGATCGTCACCCAGCGCTTCGAGCACCGTACCGCCCTCGGGGGTGATGATGGCTGCCGGGTAGGCGGTGAACCACACCGAGCCGATGGCGCTGGCATCGCGCGGCCGCGCCTGGGCGTAGGGCCGCTGCCAGAGCCGCGCCTGGCCGGCGTAGAGGCGCGACCGCTCGCGCGCCGCGTACAACATGGACTGGTCCACCAGCCACTGGATATAGCTATCTTCTGGGGTGCTCATTCGACGTCGGTTCCCGCTGTGCTAAGGGAAATGTAGTCGTTTGAGTCGGGTGTTCCGTCATCGTTGCATCGAATCGTCCGCCGAAGTTGTCCGGGCCAGCCGCGACGACCGGGCATCCGGTGCGGCCCGTGGCCTGACGCGCCGTGGCCGACCACGCAGGCGGCGCCAGCCCAGCAGCACGCCACTGACGGCGATCACCAGCATGCCGGCGCTGAATGCCAGCAGCAGGCCGTCACGCAGCAGCGGCCGTTGCAGCAAGGGCAGCCAGTCCCAGCTGTGCAGCAGCTTGAACACCCAGCGCACGGCACGCCGGCGCTGGTCGAGCTGTTCGATGACGGTGCCGCTGTAGGGGTCGAGATGCAGCCAGGTCGCCGCCGGATCGTCGAAACGCACCCGCAGCAGCGGCAGCCGTCGCGGTAGATGGCTGTAGAGGCTCGGTTCGCTGCGGGCGTAGTAGTGGAAGTCTTCCTGTTCCAGCCATTCGAAGCGCAGCTGCTGTTCGGGCCAGGCCTGGCGGACCTCGCGCTCCAGCAGGGCGCGCTCAAGGCGTTCCTGTGCCGGCTCGGCACTGGCGACGGGCAGAATGCGTGTTTCACCCCTGGCATCGATACCGAGCAGATAGGGCTGATCGCCGAGCACCTGCCACTGCAGCTCCACCGGTTCGATACCAGCCTCGCGGAATCGGGCCAGCGCAGCGGCCAGATCCGTATCCAGCGCCTCGGTGTTTAGCGGCGCTTGCCGCAGCGCGGCGGCATCGATGGTCGAGCGCTTCTCGAACAGCCCCCAGGGCTCCATCGACAGCATGCCGCTGACCAGCCAGACCAGCAGCGCCACGCCGACCAGCATCCCGCCAACGTGGTGCACGCGGCCAGCGCCAGCCGGGTAGGGCGAGTACGAGCCGTTGCGGTAGCGACCGGCGAAGCGCCAGCGCAGCAGCCCGATCGCCATGCCCAGCAGCACCAGCACCGCGGCGAGCAGCGCACCGTAGACCAGCGCCACCGACCAGAGCGCCTTCGGCGTGACTTCACGCAACGGGTAGAGCCAATGCAGCCAGGCGCCCAGCAGGTTCCAGGCACGCTCGTGGGCCGTGGCGTCGCGCACCACCAGCCCGGTATGGCTGGAAACGTACAGCAGACGCCCTTCCGCATCGTCCGCCTGCACCCGATACAGCGGTCGCTCGCGAGCCAGGGCGTGGTTGCGCGTCCAGGCATCTTCTTCGACCCGATCGAGCAAGCGCACCTCGGCACCGGCGAACTGCCGCGCGCTGGCCAGTGCCTCAGCAGCACCTATGTGCTCGATGCGCTTGCCGCTGCGCCCATCGACCGCCAGCAACGGACCGTCGCCGTAGTCCAGCAGATAGCGCGGCGAGCCTCCAGCGCGCGTCAGACGCAGACTGAGCGGCGGGCGCGGGTCTGCGCTGGCGGCAAGCGCTGCGCCCGGTGCGATGCAGCAATCGGCACTCAGCGACTGCAAGCGCGACAGGTGCTCCTCTGGCGTCAACTTGGGGTAGCCGACGAAGAGCATCACCACGCCGCTGAAGATCCAGAGCAGGACGAACAGACCGAGCCCGATGCCCAGCCAGCGATGCGCGAGGTACAGATAGCGCTTCATGCGGCTCAGAAGTCCAGGGTCACGGCGGCATACAGCGCGCGGCCATCGCCCGGCGCATGCAGGGTCTGCGCGCCGTCGTACCAGACGTATTCGTGGTAGCGGTCGGTGAGGTTCTTCAGCTGCAGGTCGACGGCCAGCTGCTCGGTCAGCTGGTAGCTGGCGCCCAGGTTGAACAGCACGTAACCGCCGTACTTGCCCTGGGTGTTCTCGCGCTCGAGGTAGTAATCGGTCTGGCCGTTGAGCCAGGCGCTGAGCTGCAGGTCCGGCGTCGCCTGATAGCTGCTGCCGGCCGAGTACAGCCGCCGCGGCACATGATCGATCTCCTGGCCCTGACTGGCCGGCAGGCTCGGGTCGGCCTTCTCGATTTCGGAGAACTGCCAGGAGTGCGCCAGCCACAGATTCAGAGCGCTGGCAGGGTAGAGGTTGAGCTGGGCGTCGTAGCCCCAGCGACGGGTCTGCCCGAGGTTTTCCGATTCGCCGCTGGGGTCATTGAGCCGGCGCCGCACCTCGTCCGTGGCGACCTGCTCCCAGTAGGCGACGCGGCCGTCGAGCCAGTGCACCGGGCTGAACTTGATGCCGGTTTCCCAGCCGTCGTTGATCGACGGCGAGAGATCGCTGGTGCGCGGCGGCACCTTGTAGGCGGCCGCCCCGGTGCCGATCTGGAAGGTCCGCCCCCAGTTGCCATACAGGCTCAGCTGCTCGATGGGGGTGTAGATCAGGCTGATCTTCGGCTGCTCGATGCTGCCGTAGTCGTTGATCGCGTAATCGTTGCCACTCAGCTCGTCGGTGAAATCACCCCGAATGCGATCGACACGGAACGCCGGGATGATCTTCAGCGATTTCACCGGCTGGATCACCGCCTGCAGGTACGCGCCGTAGCTGTCGTAGTCGAAGCGCTGGTCGCGGGTCTGGGTCACGACCTGGCGCTCGACGGTGGTGTAGCGCTCGCTGCGGTTGCGCTGCTGTTCGGTGTCCAGCCCGCCTTCGAGGGCCAGGTCATGGAGCCAGGACACGTCCGGCCGGTAGGTCAGCGAAGTGCGCGCGCCGTAGTGCTTCTCCTCGCTGGTGCGTCGCTGTTGCGGCTGGGCCTGGGAGAAACGCACCCAGCGGTCGTCATCCAGGGTGTTGATCCAGACCTTGGTCGCCCAGCTGAGGTCGCTGGCCAGCTGGCTGTCCAGATGCAGGCTGAGCTGGTTCATGCGCCGCTCACCCATGTCGCTGGCCGACAGCGCATAGGACTGGCGGGGCGAGTGCCGTGCGTCCCCACGGGACAGGTACCCCGGCTCGTCCGCTTCGGCCTCGTAGTGCCGGGCGATCAGGCCCAGGCGCCAGTCGCCGGTGTCCGGCGTGTAGAACCATTTGCCGGACAGGCTGGTGCGCTCGCTGCCGGCATGGTCGCGGTAGCCATCGCTCTTCTGCTGGCCGATGAAGTAGTTCTGCGTCCAGTTGCCGCTTTCGATGCCCTTGGCCAGCTGCAGCTCCTGGGTGTCATAGCTGCCGTAGCGCAGCCGCGCCTTGCCGTAGTCGCCACCGATGCGCGACTGCACGGCGACGTTGCCGGCGATGTTGTACAGGCCGTAGCGCGGATCGTTGGTACCGCGCACCACCTCGATGCCGTCGATCTCCAGCGGGAACAGCATGTCCAGGTAGGGCATGTTGCCGTCGTTGCTGTTGCTCGGGATGCCGTCGATCAGCAGCTTGACCGCGTTGACCTCGCCCTCGCCATTGAAGCCACGAAAGGACAGCTTGCCGGAGCTGGTGCCCTGGCCGAACTCGGTGAGCATCACCCCCGGCGCACGGCGGAACAGCTCCCAGCTATAGAGCACCGGCTGCTGTTCGAGGATGTCGCTGCCCAGCAGGTCCACCGAGCTGACCACGCTGCTGGTCGGCAGGCCACCACCCGACTGGGTCGCGGTGACGGTGCTGCTGCCCAGCGACAGCGCGGAGGCGGCGGTATCGGCAAGGCTTGCCGGCAGATGGGCAGCGGCCAGGGCCGCAATAACAAGACGAGGCAGCGCAGGGCGCCGCGACGGGTGCGCAGGATGGTCGAGCATCTCGCATGTTCCTTGTGCAACAGACAGGGCCGTACGGCGAATGGCCGCAGGCAAACGCCAGCACCACCGTGGTCGGTGCAGGCAATTCAGGCGAAGCAACGAAGGGTGACGCCAGCGGCGTCAGGCGAGGGGGGAGGCGCGAGGATTGAGGGCCGGCCACTGTTGCCGTGGCGACGGTCGATGGGAGCGGGCTTCGACAGCAACCACCAGGCCGCCGCGCATTTCCTGCGGCAACAACGGTGCTGCACCGGGCAGCGCTGCCAGGCCCATCGAGCCGGCGCAGCAGCAGCACGGCGGCATCCCGCCATGGGCGCTCGGCTCATGCTCGCCATGGGCCGTCGACTCGTGCAGCGCGTGCGAGTGCTGCTGGGCCTGCGCCTGCATCAGCGGGCAATGTCCGCTCCAGCCGAGCAGCCGCTTGGTCTCTGTCGGCAACAGGCCCGACAGCGGCATGCTCAGCAGATGGATCAGCAGGGCCAGGCTGGCGAGCCAGGCGGGGAGGCGGCGGCGTGTCATCGGCGATCCGATCAGGCGCAGGTGCGAATGGCGTTCATGATAGGAACGACTCTCAGCAAAAAGAGTTGCGCAAACTCAAGAATGTTCGCTGATCGTCAGGCCTGCCGGTCAGGTTCGCTGCGCGACGCCATCGCCACGCAGCGAACGGCAGACCTCAGCGGGCGTCGAGCAGTGCCTGCGCCGCGTCGGCGGGTTGCCCGGCCAGCTGCTGGCGCTGCGTCTGCTTCTGCTGCTTGTAGGCCAGTGCCGCGGCGGGTACCGGGGTGACGGTGCCGGTTTCCATCCACTTCTTCAGCCGGTTGGCGTCGGCCATGTGGGTGTACTTGCCGAACGCATCGAGCACCACGAAGGCCACCGGCCGCTGTTTCATGGTGGTGCTCATCACCAGGCAATGCCCGGCGGCATTGGTGAAACCGGTCTTGCTCAGCTGGATGTCCCAGTTGTTCTTGCGCACCAGGGCGTTGGTGTTGCGAAAGCCGAGGGTGTAGTTGGGTTTGCGGAAGGCGACGGTCTTCTCGTCGGTGGTGCTGAACTGCTGGATCAGCGCGTACTGGCGGCTGGCGCGGATCAGCTTGACCAGGTCATTGGCACTGGAGACGTTGCGTTCGGACAGCCCGGTGGGCTCGACGTAGTGCGTGCGGGTCATGCCCAGCGCCCGCGCCTTGGCGTTCATCGCCTGGATGAAGGCCGAGTAGCCACCCGGATAGTGGTGAGCGAGGCTCGCGGCGGCGCGGTTCTCGGAAGACATCAGGGTCAGCAGCAGCATCTCGCGGCGGCTGATCTCGCTGCCGATACGCACGCGGGAGAACACGCCCTGCATCTCCCTGGCATCGCGGATGGTCACCGGCAGCGCCTGATCCAGCGGCAGCTTGGCGTCCAGCACGACCATGGCGGTCATCAGCTTGGTTACCGAGGCGATCGGCACCACCATGTCCGGATTGCTGGAGTAGAGCACTTCGTTGGTCTTCAGATCGACCAGCAGGGCGCTGCCGGAGGCGAGTTCCTGTACGGCCGGCTTGGCGGCCTGGGTATGGATGGCCGGCAACGACGCCAGGCAGGCGAACAGCAGACTGGCGAGGGTACGACGAAAGTTCACGATTGGTGTTTCCCCGCGATGGAAGGGCGAAATGCGCTGAATGCGACGTGGTAGACGTTTCGCCAGTATAGGGAATCGCCCGCAGACTCGCCTCTTTCCGATGAGCGGTTCGTCGGAAGAGCAGCGCCAGAGCGGCCGCGTAACCATCCGGCCGATGTTGCGCGCAAAGATCGGGCCGCACCTCTGCCTGTTTTCGGAGTCAAACAACCACACTTACCGAGGGGAGGTCCCACCATGTCCCGTTTCAGCAAAGCCACCACCCGCGAAGAAGTCCAACACGAGATCGACAGCCTGATGCGCGCGCTCGATGAGCTCAAGCACGATGCCGCCCACGACTCGCGCAAGCGCCTGAGCGCACTGCGTTCGCGTGCCGAGTCACTCTGGCACGACAACGATTGGGATGAGCACTATGCCGATATCTCCCGACGCACCCGCGAAGCCAACCGTGCTGCGCGCGAATGCGCCAAGGAGCATCCGCTGGGCACCCTGGCTCTGGCCGCGGGCGCCTTTGCCGTGATCGGCTATCTGATCACCCGTCGCTGATCGGCAGCCGTCATGCTCAATGCCGAAACGCCGCGGTTGAAGTTCGCCCTTTACGGCGCTCACGACGACCTTGGCAGTGCGCTGCTGGTGGAGCTGCTCAGCCGCCAGCATGAGGCCGTGGCATTGCTCGACGACCTCAATTCGATAGCCGCCCGGCCAGGTCTGCGGACCAAGCCGGGCGATCCGTTCGATGCAGTGAGCGTCAGCGAGAGCGTGGCCGGGATGGATGCGGTGGTCTGTCTGTTTCAGACGCCGCGTCTGCCGGGTGCCGATACGGTTACCGGGGAGTCGCCCCAGCGCGATTTCTACCAGGCAGTGGAGGCGCTGTTGCTCGGTCTGGAGCGCGCCAAGGTCGAGCGCCTGCTGCTAGTTGCCGATTTCCCGGCGATCGAGCTGCAACCGGAGGTCGAGGCTGCACTGCAACGACTGGTCAGCCATCCGCTGCGCTGGACGCTGGTAGACGCGCCGTCAGCCGGTAACCAGCTGACCATCGAGGCGCTGGCCGAAGCGGCTGGCAAGGGTGACGCCAATCCCTATCGGGAATTGCAACGTATCGCCGCCGGCATCGTCGATGAACTGGAAAACCCCCAGCACATTCATCAGCGCATTCACTTCAGCGGCTAGTGGCCTGTGCGGTGAGTTTGTTGAGGCAAGTTTGGATGACCATTGTTCCGAGACAAGGCGCTGCGACGAGTCATAGAGGGCTATGGCGAGGAGCAGCAACGCAGTATCGGGGCCATGGGCGCCGAAATTGACCAACTGAACTTACCAAACAGGCCACTAGCTTAGCTGCCGACGCAGTTCGGCGAGCACCGGCGCCGTGTCCGGGCGTACGCCGCGCCACAGTTCAAAGGCCTCCGCCGCCTGCTCCACCAGCATGCCGAGCCCGTCGCGGGTGTCCGCACCCAGCGCTGCCGCCCACTGGCAGAACGCCGTGGGCCTGGCGGCGTACATCATGTCGTAGCAGAAGCTCTGACCCGGCCGGATCAGGCTGTCGGCCAGCGGTGGCAGTTCGCCGCCGAGGCTGGCCGAGGTGCCATTGATGATCAGGTCAACCGGTTCGGCAAGATCGGCGAAGGTGCTGGCGGACAGCGGCCCCAGTTCGGCGAATTCCTGCACCAGCTGTTCGGCCTTGCTCGGCGTGCGGTTGGCGATGATCAGCGCCGCGGGCTTTTGCGCCAGCAACGGCTCGAGTACGCCACGCACGGCCCCGCCAGCTCCGAGCAGCAAAATGCGCTGGCCCGCCAGCGCTACACCGGCGTTCAGCAGATCGCTCACCAGCCCGGCACCGTCGGTGTTGTCACCGAGCAGGCGGCTGTCTTCGAGCTTCTTCAGGGTATTCACCGCGCCGGCACGGCGGGCGCGCTCGGTGAGTTGATCGGCCATCCCATAGGCCTGTTCCTTAAACGGCACGGTGACGTTGGCGCCCTGGCCGTCCCGGAAAAATGCCCGGGCGAACCCCGGAAAGTCGTCCAGCGGCGCCAGCAGTGCCTCGTAGCAAAGCGCATGGCCGGTCTGCGCGGCGAACAGGGCGTGAATCTGCGGTGATTTGCTGTGGCCGATGGGGTTGCCGAAGACGCCGTAGCGGTCCATGGGTGAATCCTTGCGGTGTGGGGTGCAGATAGCAGTCGAAGGTCAGGGCTGCTCGGCGAGCCAGTCGCGGTCCTGCAGGAAGTATTCGGTCAGGCGCGCTTCCGGTGTGCCTGGCTCGGGATGCTTGTCATAACCCCAGGCCACTTGCGGCGGCAGCGACATCAGGATGGATTCGGTACGCCCGCCCGATTGCAGGCCGAACAGCGTGCCGCGGTCATAGACCAGGTTGTATTCGACGTAGCGGCCGCGGCGCAGCAGCTGGAACTGCCGCTCGCGCTCGCCGAACGGCGTGGCCTTGCGCCGCTGAACGATGGGCAGATAGGCGTCGAGGTAGGCATCGCCGACCGCACGCATGAAGGCGAAACTGGTGTCGAAATCCCACTGGTTCAGGTCGTCGAAGAACAGCCCGCCGACGCCGCGCGGCTCGTGGCGGTGCTTGATGTGGAAATAGCGATCGCACCATTCCTTGTAGCGCGGGTAGACATCCGCACCGAACGGCGCGCAGGCGTCCCGCGCGACCCGGTGCCAGTGCACGCAGTCGTCTTCGGCGCCGTAGTAGGGCGTCAGGTCGAAGCCGCCGCCGAACCACCAGACCGGTTCCTCGCCGTCCTTCTCGGCGATGAAGAAGCGCACATTGGCATGGGAGGTGGGCACGTAGGGGTTGTGCGGGTGGATCACCAGCGACACGCCCAGCGCCTCGAAGCTGCGGCCGGCCAGTTCAGGCCGGTGGGCACTGGCCGATGGCGGCAGGCTGTCGCCGTGCACATGGGAGAAGTTCACCCCGCCTTTCTCGATCAGCGCGCCGTTCTCGATCACCCGCGTCCGGCCGCCACCGCCACCAGGCCGCGTCCAGGCATCCTCGACGAAGCGGGCACCGCCGTCTTCGACCTCCAGGGCGGCGCAGATTCGATCCTGCAGATCCAGCAGATAGGCTTTGACGGCTTCGGTCCTGTCGTTCACGAAATCACCTTGCGAATGACCGCACGCAGCCAGCGGCGCGTGGCTGAGCGGTGCTTGAAACGGGGTCGGCCGGCAAGCATAACATCAGGCCGATTGACGAACGCAGCCCCGGCAGGTTCGATAGGCGCTCTTTCAATGACCAGGAGCCAGACATGTCCCAGCGCATCCAATTCAGCCAGCACGGCGGTCCCGAAGTCCTGGAACAGGTCGATATGCCGCTCAGCGCGCCGACTGCAGGCGAAGTGCGGGTGCGCAACCATGCCATCGGCCTGAACTTCATCGACACCTATTTCCGCGGCGGTCTGTATCAGCCGCCGAGCCTGCCATCCGGGCTGGGCACCGAGGGTGCCGGTGTGGTCGATGCGGTGGGTGAGGGCGTTCAGCACCTGCAGCCGGGCGACCGCGTCGCCTATGCCACCGGTCCGCTCGGTGCCTACGGCGAACACCACACGCTGCCGGCACGGCATCTGGTCAAGCTGCCGGACTCCATCAGCTTCGAGCAGGCTGCCGCGGTGATGCTCAAGGGCCTCACCTGCCAGTACCTGCTACGCCAGATCCACCCGTTGCAGGCCGGCGAAACGGTGCTGTTCCATGCCGCGGCCGGCGGTGTCGGATCGATCGCCTGTCAGTGGGCGCGCGCACTGGGCGCGCAGTTGATCGGCGTGGTGGGCTCTGCGGAGAAGGCCGAGCGGGCCAAAGCCCTGGGCGCCTGGGCCACCATTGATCGCACCCGCGAGGACGTGGTGCAACGCGTACTGGAGCTGACCGAAGGCAGGAAGTGCCCGGTGGTCTACGACTCGGTGGGCAAGAGCAGCTGGGAAATCTCGCTGGACTGCGTCGCCCCGCGCGGCCTGCTGGTCAGTTTCGGCAACGCCTCCGGGGCCGTCACCGGGGTGAACCTGGGTGTGCTGGCGCAGAAGGGCTCTCTGTTCGTCACTCGGCCAACTCTGGCCGGCTACGCTGACACGCCGGAACGTCTGCAGGCCATGGCCGATGAACTGTTCGAGATGATCGGCAGCGGCAGGATCCAGGTCGAGATCGGCCAGCACTACCCGCTCAGCGAAGCGGCCGAAGCCCAGCGCAAACTGGCGGCGGGGGAAACCACCGGTTCGACCATTCTGCTGTCCTGACGCTGCGGCGGCTGCCTTTATAGGGGCAGCCGCACAGTGCGTTTCACCGCCGGCTCAGGCCGGACGAATCACATCACCCGTGCGCAGATCGCGAATGACACTGGGGTTACGTCGCCCACCCAGCGGGCCGGCGAACACGGCGTCGAGCTGACGCGGGAAATACTGCTCGACCCGCAGCCGCGAGCGCGCTGCTGGACGGCCGGCAGGGTTGGCGGAGGTCGAGACCAGCGGGCCGGTCAACGCACACAGCCGCGTGACCTGTGGATGATCGGTCACCCGCAGCGCGACGCTGTCGTGCCGCCCGGTGATCCACTCCGGCAAGCGGCCGCGATGCGGCACCAACCAGGTATTCGGCCCCGGCCAGGTAGCAGCCAGGCGGTCGAGCCAGCGCTCGGGCACATCGTCCAGCAGGAAGTCGAACTGCTCGATGCTGTCGGCGATCAGGATCAGGCCCTTCTCCACCGGCCGCTCCTTGAGCGCCAGCAGGCGCAGCACCGCCTCTTCGTCCCATGGGTCGCAACCCACGCCCCAGACCGCTTCGGTCGGGTAGGCGATCACTCCG
The DNA here is from genome assembly GCA_032105665.1 of Pseudomonas sp. Classification (GTDB taxonomy): domain Bacteria; phylum Pseudomonadota; class Gammaproteobacteria; order Pseudomonadales; family Pseudomonadaceae; genus Stutzerimonas. The sequence goes on from DAMCQE010000006.1 coordinate 70,729, forward strand.
CCGGCGCGAACCACCCGCGCCACTTGCTGCACACGCCAATCGCCGATCATGCCGACCTCTGCCTGACTGAAAAGCCGGCAGTTTACCCAAGGCATCTGCCGTCGAGCAGGGGGCTGGGCGGCCGATTCGCAACAGCCCCCCGCATTTCGAGCGCGCAAACAACAGGGCGTGGATCGGCAGCGCACGACAGGCCTGCTGTGCGACTCAGCTCCGCCTAGCGCGAGATCACCGTCCAAAAGCCATTGTCGCAGGCCACCAGCCCGTCGACTTCCAGTTCGGTCAGCTGCGCCAGCACCTGCCCCAGCGGCTGATCGAGCGCCATGGCCAGTGCTTCACTGCTGCGCGGCGCGGCCAGCAGTTCGCGTAGCAGCGGATTGTCCGGCTGCGTCGGCGCCGGGCCTTCTCCGTCGGGCAAGTCGACGCGCTGCCAGCCACGCAGGGCTTCGAGCACATCCTCGACCGACTCCACCAGCGCCGCGCCCTGGCGAATCAGCTGATGGCAGCCTCGGGCGCCGGGATGATGGATCGAACCGGGGATCGCGTAGACCTCGCGGCCCTGCTCGGCAGCGAGTCGCGCGGTGATCAGCGAACCGCTCGACGGGCTTGCCTCGACCACCAGCACGCCCAGCGACAGGCCGCTGATGATGCGATTGCGCCGCGGAAAGTTGCTCGCCTGCGGTGGGCAGTCCAGTGGCAGCTCGGACACCAGCGCACCGCCTCCGTCGACGATCTGCTGGGCGAGGCCGACGTGACGCTGCGGATACAGCCGTTCGAGACCGGTACCGAGCACCGCGACGGTCTTGCCGCCGGCGTCCAGCGCGCCCTGATGCGCGGCGCCATCAATGCCCAGCGCCAGCCCGCTGGTGATGACGAAGCCGGCACCGGCCAGGCTGCGGGAGAACGCTCGGGCATTGTCCAGACCATTGCGCGAGGCGCGGCGGCTGCCGACCATCGCCAGCTGGGGTCGCTCGAGCAAGCCGGGATCGCCGGAAATGAACAGTAGCGGTGGCGCATCCGGCAGTTCAGCCAGCAAGGCGGGGTAGTTCGGGTCGTCCCAGCAGAGCAGATGCCGGTCCGGCTGCTCCAGCCAGGCAAGGGCGGCACTGGCACGCTCACGGATGTCGGCGCTGCGTCGTGGCTCGGCACAACTGGCCGGCAATCCCAGCGACCGCCAGGCACTGGCCGGCGCGCTCAACGCCGACGCGGCATCGGGAAAGGCGCTCAGCAACTTGCGCAGGCGGCGTGGGCCGAGTTCGGGCAATAGATGCAGACGCAACCGAGCTTCCAGCTCGGCAGGGGAAATGGCAGGCATGGCGAACACTCCTTGTCTCTTTGCACCGCATCCGTGCGGTGCTGTCGCAGCATGAAAAAGCCCCGCATTCGCGGGGCTCTCTTGTTTCAGGGGTTACGGACCTTGTCGCTCACCGCCAGTGAGCGGGTGGCCTGCAGTATCAGGCCGTAGCTGAGCTTGTCGTAGGTGCGGAACACCATCAGCAGGCCGGAACGCTCGTCCGGAATCTTCACGTTCTCACCCGTCACGCGGTCACGTACGGTTTCGCCGGTCTTGTAGACTGCCAGCACGTTGCCGTCCTTCAGACCGTCGCGAGCGCCCTTGTTCAGGGTGACCACGTCAAACTGGCCGATCTGGGTAACGCCGCGCGGTACATCGAGAATCACACCGTCCACCTCCGTCTCAGGCGAGCTGGGCATGAACGTCGAGTTGACCGCACGCTCCTCGCTGGGGAACAGACGATCGCCGATGCGGGCTTCCTGGGTGGTACGGGTCAGGTGCATGGTGGCGATATCGCCTTCGACTTCGACGATGTCTACGGTGCCGATGTCATCGGCGTTGATACCGAGAAATTCGCCGGTTTCCGGATCGACGTAGGTCTTGCCCTGGCGGAAGATGCCGTACGCCGGCATGTCTCCTTCGAAGCTGCCGCGGCCGTAGATGCGGTCGCCCGCGCCGCTGACCACCCGCTCGGCGTTGCCGGCGACGATGTAGGGCGCACCCTGGAACTGCTCGGCGGTGTCGATGATGCGGTTACTCAGCAGGAAGCTGTTGATCGCTTCCAGCGGAATGGTCGGGATGGCTTCAGCCATCGGCGTGGTGCGAACGGTCGGCGACAGTTTGATGGTGCCGCGCGAGGCGCCGCGGTCGAGCACCAGACGCGGCTGGCCGTCGACGTAGACCAGGCTCAGGGTGTCACCGGGATAGATCAGATGAGGGTTGGCAATCTGCGGGTTGGCATGCCACAGCTCCGGCCATTTCCACGGCTCGCGGAGGAAGCGGCCGGAAATGTCCCAGAGTGTGTCGCCCTTCACCACCGTATAACGCTCCGGATGGTTGTCCTTGAGCTGCACCGCGGCCTGGGCGAGCCCGCCAACGGCCACCAGCAGCAGGGCGAGTAGTGATTTCCTCATGTGGTGAATCCCTTTATTATGTGCCTTCACGTGAAGCGCCCTAGCGCCGCGGACCCATTTGGAACGCGGCATTAAGCCGGTTTCCATGCTGCTCGGCATCTTAGCAGCGGCTTTTTACTTTATTCCATAAGTGCATCACAAACGCATATGGCCATTCTGAACATCCTTGAATTTCCCGATCCGCGGCTGCGCACCATCGCCAAACCGGTGGACGTGGTCGATGACGGCATCCGTCAGCTGGTCGACGACATGTTCGAAACCATGTACGAAGCGCCGGGCATCGGCCTGGCCGCGACGCAGGTCAATGTGCACAAGCGCGTGGTGGTGATGGACCTGTCCGAAGACCGGTCCGAGCCGCGAGTCTTCATCAATCCCGAATTCGAATCGCTGACCGACGAGATGGACCAGTACCAGGAAGGCTGCCTGTCGGTACCGGGCTTCTACGAGAACGTCGACCGTCCGCAGAAAGTGCGAATCAAGGCGCTGGATCGTGACGGCAAACCCTACGAGATGGTCGCCGAAGGCCTGCTCGCGGTGTGCATCCAGCACGAATGCGATCACCTCAACGGCAAACTGTTTGTCGACTATCTCTCCAGCCTCAAGCGCGACCGGATCAAGAAGAAGCTGGAAAAGATTCACCGCCAGCAGGCTTGATTCCCGAACCTCGAAGGCTTGCCATACAGGCTGAGTGAAAACGTCGCGAGCGAAGGTTAGGCAAGGACTAGGCGTCCCCGCAAAAACAGGCGAGGAAGCGGAGTTTACGGGTTGTAAATGAGCATTCCGAGCCTGGTTTTAACGCAGCATTAACCGAGCGCAGCAGTTTTCAGCAGCCTGTGCCGCAAGCCTTTTTCTTAGCGAGCCCCCCCATGACCCAGCCTTTGCGCATCGTTTTCGCCGGCACCCCGGAATTCGCCGCTCAGCATCTGCAAGCCCTGCTCGACGCGGGCAAATCGATCGTTGCCGTCTACACCCAGCCGGATCGCCCCGCAGGCCGCGGCCAGAAGCTGATGCCCAGCCCGGTCAAGCAGCTCGCCGTGCAGCACGACATTCCGGTATTCCAGCCACAGACGCTGCGTGACCCGGCGGCGCAGGCGGAATTGGCGGACCTGCAGGCGGACCTGATGGTGGTGGTCGCCTACGGCCTGATCCTGCCCCAAGCGGTGCTCGACCTGCCGCGCCTGGGCTGCATCAACAGCCATGCCTCGCTGTTGCCGCGCTGGCGTGGTGCCGCGCCGATCCAACGAGCGATCGAAGCCGGTGACAGCGAATCCGGCATCACCGTGATGCAGATGGAAGCGGGCCTGGACACCGGTCCGATGCTGCTCAAGGTCAGCACGCCGATCACTGACGACGATACCGGCGGCACGCTGCACGACCGTCTCGCCATTCTCGGCGCGCAGGCGGTGGTGCAGGCGATCGACGCCCTGGCCGACGGCGCGCTGACAGGGGATGTGCAGGACGATAGCCTCGCCACCTATGCGCACAAGCTGAGCAAGGACGAGGCGCGCATCGACTGGACTCGCCCAGCGCTCGAGCTGGAGCGTCTGATTCGTGCTTTCAACCCCTGGCCGATCTGCCACAGCACGCTGAATGGCGAAACGCTGAAGATTCACGCCGCACGCCTCGGCGAAGGCCAGGGGGAGCCCGGACGCATTCTCGAAGCGAGCAAGGAAGGGCTGACCGTTGCCTGCGGTGAAGGCGCATTGTCGCTGACTCGTCTGCAACTGCCCGGCGGCAAGTCGCTTGGCTTCGGCGACCTGTACAACAGCCGCCGCGAGCAGTTCGCCCCTGGCCTGGTGCTCGGTCAATGAACCCGCGCCTGGCCGCAGCCCGTGCGCTGAGTGTCGTGCTCTCGGGCAAGGCCTCGCTGGGCAGCAGCCTGCCCGAGGTACTCGGCAAGGTGGACGCGCGCGACCGCGGCCTGACCCAGGACCTGGCCTTCGGCACCGCGCGCTGGCATCCGCGCCTGGCAGGTTTGGCCGACAAGCTGCTGCAGAAGCCATTCAAGGCAGCCGATCGCGATGTCGAAGCCCTTCTGCTGGTCGGTCTGTATCAGCTGTTCCATACCCGCATCCCGGCCCATGCCGCCATCGGCGAAACCGTCGGCCGCGTCGACAAGCTGAAGAAGCCCTGGGCCAAGGGCCTGCTCAACGCCGTGCTGCGCCGCGCCCAGCGTGAGGGCGAAGCGATGCTAGCGGAGCTCGAACACGACCCGGTGATTCGCGTTGCCCATCCGCGCTGGCTGCAGAAGGCGCTCAAGGCGCATTGGCCCGAACATTGGGAAGCCATCTGCGCGGCCAATAATGCCCATCCGCCCATGATGTTGCGGGTCAATCGCCGCCAGGTCAGCCGCGACCCCTATCTGGCTGAGTTGCAGGCCGCTGGAATCGACGCCCATCCGTGCGAGTTCAGCGAGGACGGCATTCGCCTGGTTGCGCCGTGCGACGTGTATCAGCTGCCGGGCTTTGCCGAAGGACGGGTCAGCGTGCAGGACGAGGCCGCACAGCTGGCCGCCTCGCTGCTCGACCTGGCGCCGGGACAGCGCGTGCTGGACGCCTGTTGCGCACCGGGTGGCAAGACCTGTCACCTGCTCGAACGCGAGCCGCAATTGGCCGGGCTGATTGCGCTGGATCTGGAACCCAAGCGTCTGGTGCGCGTTCGGGAAAACCTCGAGCGTCTGCATTTACAGGCCGAACTGGTCGCTGACGACGCCCGCGCCACCGAGCGCTGGTGGGACGGCAAGCCGTTCCAGCGCATCCTGCTCGACGCACCCTGTTCGGCCACCGGCGTGATCCGCCGCCATCCGGACATCAAGCTGACGCGCCAGGCCGATGACATCGCCCCCCTTGCCGCGCTGCAGGGCGAGATGCTCGATGCGCTGTGGCCGACCCTGGACGTCGGCGGCATCCTGCTCTATGCCACCTGCTCGGTGCTGCCGACCGAGAACCGCGAGGTGATCGGCGCCTTCCTCGAACGCACGCCCGGCGCGCGCGAACTGGACCTCCCGAGCGGCTTCGGCCTGCAGCAGCCGCATGGTCGCCAGCTGCTGCCGCAGGAGAGCGGCCACGACGGCTTCTACTATGCCAAGCTGATCAAGATCGCGGCGCAGCCACGTGGTGTCAGTGGGTGAGTCGAAATCCCGGCGCAGTGCGCGCGGGCCCAACATGGAAGCGGCGGCAAACATCCGCCTTTCAGGAGTGATCGCGTGAAGATCATCATTCTCGGCGCCGGCCAGGTCGGCGGTACCCTCGCCGAACACCTCGCCAGCGAAGCCAACGACATCACCGTGGTCGACACCGACGGCGACCGCCTGCGCGATCTCGGCGATCGTCTGGACATCCGCACCATCCAGGGCCGCGGCTCGTTTCCGACGGTGCTGCGCCAGGCCGGCGCAGACGACGCCGACATGCTGGTGGCGGTGACCAACAGCGACGAGACCAACATGGTCGCCTGCCAGGTCGCTTACACCCTGTTCCATACGCCGACCAAGATCGCCCGCGTGCGCGAAGCGGCCTACCTGGTGCGCTCCGGTCTGTTCGCCAACGAGGCGATCCCGGTCGACGTGCTGATCAGCCCGGAACAGGTGGTCACCAACTACATCAAGCGCCTGATCGAACATCCCGGCTCGCTGCAGGTGATCGACTTCGCCGAAGGCAAGGCACAGCTGGTGGCGGTGCGCGCCTACTACGGCGGTCCGCTGGTCGGCCAGGAGCTGCGCCAGCTGCGCCGCCACATGCCCAACGTCGATACCCGCGTGGCCGCCATCTTCCGTCGCAACCAGGCCATCCTGCCCCGTGGCGACACGGTGATCGAGGCCGATGACGAGGTGTTCTTCATCGCCGCCAGGGGCCATATCCGCGCGGTGATGAGCGAAATGCGCCGGCTCGACGAGAACTACAAGCGCATCGTCATCGCCGGTGGCGGCCACATCGGCGAGCGGCTGGCCGAAGCGATCGAGAGCCGTTACCAAGTGAAGATCATCGAGATGAACCCGGCGCGCTGTCGCTACCTGTCGGACACGCTGGACAGCACGATCATCCTGCAGGGCAGCGCTTCCGACCGCGACCTGCTGGTCGAGGAGAACATCAGCGAGGCGGACGTGTTCCTCGCGCTGACCAACGACGACGAGGCCAACATCATGTCGTCGCTGCTGGCCAAGCGGCTGGGCGCGCGCAAGGTGATGTGCATCATCAACAACCCGGCCTACGTCGATCTGGTTCAGGGTGGCGAGATCGACATCGCCATCAGCCCGCAGCTCGCCACCATCGGTACCCTGCTGACCCACGTACGCCGCGGCGACATCGTCAGCGCCCACTCGCTGCGCCGTGGCGCGGCCGAAGCCATCGAGGTGATCGCCCATGGCGATCCGCGTTCGAGCAAGGTGATCGGGCGCCCCATCGAGCAGATCGCGCTGCCCCCGGGTACCACCATCGGCGCGGTGATTCGCGACGACCAGGTGCTGATCGCCCATGACGACACACGGATCGAGTCCGGCGATCACGTCATCCTGTTCCTCGTCGACAAGAAGCACATTCGCGACGTCGAGCGCCTGTTCCAGGCCGGCCTGACCTTCTTCTAGCGATCATTGCGACTGCATGGACGGCCCGCCACTCGGCGGGCCGTTTCGTTTTTTCAATTACCCACGACTCCCGGCCCGATCAGCTGGAATAGACGGCATTCCCACCGATCGCCTCCATTCGATCCCGATGCCCTCCGATTTCCATTTTATGGCCAGCTTTTGTACCCTCCTGGCTTGCCGCCCGTGCGGCCTGACGATTGAGCCACGCTATCATCGCTCGGTTTCACCGCACCATCGTCGTCAGAAGAGTCCCTACATGAGCTCGAGCAGTTTGCCCCTCCTAGACAAATAACGATCCGATTCCTCGGGTCTCTACAAGGAACAGGAGAAACTCCATGAGGAACAGCACCATCCCGACACGCTCCCGCCGGCTGCTGATCGGCTGCGCCGCCCTGGCCAGCATCGGTTTCGCCAGCCTGACGCAGGCCGATACCCTGGAAGACATCAAGGACAGCAGCAGCGTCCGCATCGGCTACGCCAATGAAACCCCCTTCGCCTACACCGCTCTCGACGGAAGCGTCACCGGCGAATCGCCAGAGATCGTGCGCAAGGTGTTCGAGCGCATGCAGATCGACACCATCAAACCGGTACTGACCGAGTGGGGCTCGCTGATCCCCGGCCTGCGCGCCGGGCGCTTCGACCTCATCGCAGCGGGCATGTACATCACCCCTGAACGCTGCAAGCAGGTGCTGTTCACCGATCCGCACTACCGCCTGCTCGACACCCTGCTGGTGGCCGAAGGCAACCCGAAGAACCTGCGCAGCTACGAAGACATCGCCAACAACCCAGACGTGAAGATCGCCATCATGTCCGGCACGGTGAACCTCGGTTATGCGCGCAAGGCCGGCATCAAGGATTCGCAGATTCTGCAGGTCCCGGATACCACCTCTCAGCTGCAGGCCGTGCGCGGTGGTCGCGCCGATGCCGCCATCGGCACCCAGCTGACCATGAAGGGGCTGGCGGACAAGGCCGGTGACGATGTCGAGGCCATCGCCGACTTCAAGGACGATCCAGCCCGTGCCGGTTACGGCGCGCTGGCCTTCCGTCCGCAGGACAAGGCGCTGCGTGACGCGGTCAATGCCGAGCTCAAGCAGTGGCTGGGCAGCGAGGAGCATCTGAAGACCATCGAACCATTCGGCTTCGATCGCTCCAACATCACCGACAAGACTGCCGCCGAGCTCTGCGGCGCCTGAAGCCCGTCGGGGCGGCTGGTTGGCGCCGCCGACCGCTGTCCCGCCTGTGAACGCTGACCAAGGCTGCGCCGCTGTTTGCGCAGCCTCGCTCAGCGCTCCGGAAAACCGGATAGCGCCATCATGATCGAACTGCTTCCTCTGCTGCTGCAGGGTGCCTGGGTCACCATGAAGGTGACCTTCTTCGGCTCCCTGCTGGCCATCGCCTGCGCGCTGATCGCCGCGCTGGCGCGGCTTTCGCCGGTGGCGCCATTGCGCTGGCTGGCCATCACCTACATCGAGGTCTTCCGCGGCTCGTCGCTGCTGGTGCAGCTGTTCTGGCTGTACTTCGTGCTGCCGATGCCACCGTTCAATGTCGAAATGAGCGCCTTCGCCGTGGCAGTGGTCGGCCTGGGTCTGAACATCGGTGCCTATGGGGCCGAGGTGCTGCGCGGCGCGATCCGCTCGGTACACCAGGGCCAGCACGAAGCCTGTCAGGCGCTGAACATGACGCCGCTGACACGCATGCGCCGAATCATCCTGCCGCAGGCGTTGCTCGCGGCAATTCCGCCCGGCACCAACCTGCTGATCGAGTTGCTGAAGAACACTTCGCTGGTGTCGCTGATCACCCTGTCGGATCTGGCCTTCCGCGCCCGCCAGCTGGATCAGGCGACGCTGATGACCATGGAGATCTTCGGCCTGGCGCTGGTGATCTACTTCGTCCTGGCCCAGGCGATCAACTTCGGCATGCGCCAGCTGGAACGCCGGCTGGCCCGCGGGCGGATGCGCGGAGGCCTGTCATGAATTTCTTCGACTGGCAATTCGCCCGCGAGATCCTGCCGCGCCTGCTGGATGCCTCGCTGACCACCATCGGCATCGCCCTGGCCGGTTTCGCCATTGCCGTGGTGCTCGGTTTGTTCCTCGCCATTGGCCGTCGCAGCCGCCTGCGCTGGCTATCCTGGCCGATCACCGGGCTGATCGAGTTCATCCGCAGCACACCGCTGCTGATTCAGGTGTACTTCCTGTTCTACGTGTTCCCCAACTACGGCCTCAACCTCAGCGCGATGCAGGCGGGCATCATCGGTATCGCCCTGCACTACGCCTGCTACACCGCCGAGGTGTACCGCGCCGGCCTGGATGCGGTGCCCCGTTCGCAATGGGAAGCCGTCACCGCGCTGAACATGAAGCCCTGGACCGCCTACCGCGACGTGATCCTGCCGCAGGCGTTGCGCCCGGTACTGCCGGCGCTGGGCAACTACCTGATCTCGATTCTCAAGGACACGCCGGTGCTGTCGGCGATCACCGTGGTGGAAATCATGCAGCGAGCCAAGAACATCGGCTCGGAGAGCTTCCGCTATCTGGAGCCGATTACCATGGTCGGCGTCTTCTTCCTCATTCTCAGCCTCGGCCTCGCCTGGTGCGTGCGCCGCCTGGAACATCGCATGGAGCTGGCCCGATGAATACGCCGATGCCCACCACAGAAGAATCGAACACCGCTGCCATGGCGGCCGCAGCGCCGGCGCAGCCGATGGTGCGTTTCGCCAGCGTGACCAAGCGCTATGGCGAGCTGACCGTACTGGAGGGCCTCGACCTTGACGTCCAGGAGGGCGAGAAGGTTGCCATCATCGGCCCCAGCGGCTCGGGCAAGTCGACCCTGCTGCGGGTGCTGATGACCCTGGAAGGCATCGACGACGGGCTGATCGAGGTGGACGGCGAACCCTTGACCCATATGCCCGACGGCCATGGCCGACTGGTCCCGGCCAACGCCCGTCATCTGCGCCGGGTGCGCGGCAAGGTCGGCATGGTGTTCCAGAGCTTCAACCTGTTCCCGCACATGAACGCGTTGCAGAACGTCATGGAAGCGCCGGTGCAGGTGCTCGGGCTGAGCAAGCGCGAGGCCCGCGAGCGGGCAGAGGAGCTGCTGGCCATGGTCGGCCTGGAGGACAAGCTGGAGCACTTCCCGGCGCAACTCTCCGGCGGTCAGCAACAGCGCGTGGCGATTGCCCGCGCACTGGCGATGCGGCCGAAGGTGATGCTGTTCGACGAAGTGACCTCGGCGCTGGACCCGGAACTCTGCGGCGAAGTGCTCAATGTCATCCGCCGCCTCGGCGAGGCGCACAACCTGACTATGCTGATGGTGACCCACCAGATGGGCTTTGCCCGTGAGTTCGCCGATCGGGTGTGCTTCTTCCATCAGGGCCGGATTCACGAACAGGGCAGCCCGGACGAGCTGTTCAACAACCCGCGCGAGGAACGCACCCGGGAGTTTCTCAGCGCGGTCAACGAGGCCCACTGAGCCGCTTGCGACCCAGCCCACACCAAGACGGCGAAAGCGCCGCAGCAGCTAAGACCAATGGCGTATGCTGCCGCTATTGCCCGGCGGCGGCGATGCACTAAAGTGAGGAAACGCCCCGGAGCGCTGCACCGAAAAGGTCTTCAAGATGCTCGAATCGCTGGAAAAGATGCTTTCCCAAGGCATGGACAATCCGATGCTGCGTTTCGGCCTCGGCAAGGGCTACATGGATGCCGGGCAGCCGGGGCGGGCGGCAGAGCACCTTCGCCGCTGCGTCGAACTCGATCCGAAATACTCCGCTGCCTGGAAACTGCTGGGCAAGGCGCTGCAGGCCGACGGCGACAAGCCCGGCGCCCATCAGGCGTGGGAGCGCGGAATCGCCGCGGCGAACGCCCAGGGCGACAAGCAGGCGGAAAAGGAAATGACCGTATTCCTGCGCCGGCTCGACCGGCTGACGCCGGACTGACGCGCGCTCAGTCCTCGCGCACGAACTGCAGGCCGACCCCTTCGGCATCCACCCGCATCACCACCATTCGCAGTTCCGGCGCCGGAATCGGCAGGTCCTGGACCTGGCCGGTCACCTCGTCGCCGGGATGCAGCACCACCAGCTCCGGATGCCGGACGTAGACGCCACCATCGGATAGATCACGGGTCTGCGCGAAGACTTCGCCAAAGGCCGGATGCGCAATGCGGATGCGGCACTTCATGTTGGTACGCGGATGCTGTCTCTGGTTTTGCATGCGCTCGTCCCTGTTGTTGTTGTTTGAGCCTGATCAGTACCAGCGCTTCTCGCCGGCGGGGCGTTTCTTGAAGCGCTTCATGGTCCACATGTACTGGCTGGGATAGGCGCGCACATACTTCTCGATCATTGCGCTCATCGCCGCTACGCCAGTTTCCGCATCTTCGCTGTACATCCCTTCGGGCGCGGCCTCGAGGACGACTTTGTAGCCCGAACCGTCCTCCAGACGCAACGCATGAAGGAACACCCCAACCGCCTTGCCTCCGGCGAGCATGCCGGGCACGAACTTGCTGGTCAGCGCCTGGGTGGCGAAGAAGGGCACGAAGATGCCACTGCCTTCGCTCGGCTCGGGGTCCGCCGGAATACCGACCGCACCACCGCGCCGAACCTCCTTGATGACGCTGAGAATGCCTTCCCTGGTCGAGGGCGCGACGCGATTGCCCAGCTGCACACGCTGTTGGCGCAGCAGATCGTCCACCGCCTTCAGTTTCGGCGGTCGGTAGAAGATGATCGGCTTGCATTGCGCGCAGTAGAAATGATTGAGCACTTCCCAATTGCCCAGGTGACTGGTGATGCCGACCACGCCCTTGCCCGAGGCCAGCGCCGCTTGCAGCACGTCCAGGCCTTCGACTTCGCGGACCAGTTTCAGGGTCTTTTCCGCCGGCCAGATCCAGGCGCAGGCGCTTTCGGTGAAGGTCATGCCGGTTTCACGCAGGGTGCGCCCGAGCAAGGCGTCGAGTTCCGCCGGGCTCAGCTCGGGGAAGCACTTGTGCAGGTTGATTCGCGCGACGTCCCGCGAGCGGTTCGGCAGCTTCCACATCAGCCAGCCGATCATCGAGCCCAGGCCCTGGACCATACGCCAGGGCAGTCGAGCGAACAGTCGCAGGGAGCCGACGACGATGGCACCTTTGAGCTTTTCCACACCGCACTCCGAAATTTTCAGGTTGCCTAGTCTACCTGCAACCGTCGTCAGCTTTCAGGCGCAGCGGCAGCAACGACGCACATCCTGGCAGCGCAACCATGCAGCGTTTCAAGCATCGCCGGCCAGCTCGGCGTGGCGCTCGCAATCGGTCAGGTGGTCCATGACCATGCCGCAGGCCTGCATGTAGGCGTAGCAGATGGTCGGGCCGACGAAGCTGAAGCCGGCCTTCTTCAGCGCGCGGCTCATCGCCTCGGCCTCGGGGGAGACCGGCGGCACCTGATCGATGCGCTCGAAGCGGTTGATCTTCGGCTCGCCGCCGACGAACGACCAGACAAAACCCACCGGATCCTCCAGCTGCAACCAGGCGCGGGCATTTTGCCGCGCCGCCTTGAGCTTGAGACGGTTGCGGATGATGCCGGGGTCCAGCATGCGCTCGTCGATCTCGGCATCGCTCATGCGCGCCAGGCGTTCGGCATCGAAACCGAACAGTACCTGCTGGTAGCGCTCGCGCTTGCGCAACACGGTGATCCAGGAAAGCCCGGCCTGAAAAGCTTCGAGCAAGAGGAATTCGAACAGTACCTGCGGATCGCGGGCCGGTACGCCCCATTCGCGATCGTGGTAGTCGATGTACAGCGGATCCGTGCCGCACCAGGCGCAACGTGGCATGTGGTCTCCTTGCGCAGGGCTCGTCCGATGGCCGAAACCATCGCAAGCGCAGCCATGCGGGGGGTATACTTCGAGGCTTTCTGTCGAAGCCCAGCACAGGTGAAATTTTGAGCCAGACTACGCCTGCCGTGCGCACCTTCCAAGACCTGATCCTCGCCCTGCAAAGCTACTGGGCCGAGCAGGGTTGCGTGGTCCTGCAGCCCTATGACATGGAAATGGGCGCCGGTACATTCCACACCGCCACCTTCCTGCGCGCCATCGGTCCCGAGACCTGGAACGCCGCCTACGTCCAGCCTTCGCGCCGCCCGGCCGACGGCCGCTACGGCGAGAACCCCAACCGCCTGCAGCACTACTACCAGTTTCAGGTGGTGCTCAAGCCCAACCCGGACAACATCCAGGACCTGTACCTGGAGTCGCTGCGCCGCATCGGCGTCGATACCTCGGTGCACGACGTGCGCTTCGTGGAGGACAACTGGGAATCGCCGACCCTCGGCGCCTGGGGTCTGGGCTGGGAAGTCTGGCTCAACGGCATGGAAGTCACCCAGTTCACCTACTTCCAGCAGGTCGGCGGCGTCGAGTGCTACCCGGTCACCGGTGAAATCACCTATGGACTGGAGCGCCTGGCCATGTACCTGCAGGGTGTCGACTCGGTCTACGACCTGATCTGGGCCGACGGTCCGTTCGGCACCGTGACCTATGGCGATGTGTTCCACCAGAACGAGGTGGAGCAGTCGACCTACAACTTCGAGCACGCCAATGTGCCGAAGCTGTTCGAACTCTTCGATTTCTACGAGAGCGAAGCCAACCGGCTGATGGCCGCCGAGCTGCCGCTGCCGGCCTACGAGATGGTGGTCAAGGCCTCGCACACCTTCAACCTGCTCGATGCCCGTCGCGCCATTTCGGTCACCGCGCGCCAGCAGTACATCCTGCGCGTGCGCAGCCTGGCCCGTTCGATCGCCCAGAGCTACCTGCTGGCCCGCGCCAAACTCGGCTTCCCCATGGCCACCCCCGAACTGCGTGACGAAGTGCTGGCCAAGCTGGAGGCTGCAGAATGAGTGCACTGGATTTTCTCGTCGAACTGGGTACCGAAGAACTGCCACCGAAGGCGCTCGCCAAGCTGGCCGAAGCCTTCTGCGCCGGCATCGAGAAGGGCCTGAAGGACGCCGGCCTGGGCTTTGCCAAGGCCCAGGCCTACGCCGCACCGCGTCGCCTGGCCGTGCTGGTCGAGCAGCTGGCCACCCAGCAGCCGGACCGCAGCATCAACCTCGACGGCCCGCCGATGCAGGCCGCCTTCGACGCCCACGGTGAGCCGACCCAGGCTGCCCTGGGTTTCGCCCGCAAATGCGGCGTGGACCTGGCCGAAATCGACCGCAGCGGGCCCAAGCTCAAGTTCAGCCGCACCATCGAAGGTCAGCCCGCCACCCAGCTGCTGCCGGGTATCGTCGAGGCTTCGCTGAACGACCTGCCGATTCCCAAGCGCATGCGCTGGGCCGCACGCAAGGAAGAGTTCGTCCGTCCGACCCAGTGGCTGGTGATGCTGTTCGGCGAGCAGGTGATCGACTGCGAGATCCTCGCCCAGCGCGCCGGTCGCGAATCCCGCGGCCACCGCTTCCACAGCCCGGGTCAGGTGCATATCTCCAAACCCTCCAGCTACCTGGAAGACCTGCGCGGCGCCCATGTGATCGCCGACTTCGCCGAGCGCCGCGAGCTGATCGCCAAGCGCGTCGAGCAGCTGGCGTCCGAGCAGAACGGCAGTGCCATCGTGCCGCCGGCGCTGCTCGATGAGGTCACCGCCCTGGTGGAGTGGCCGGTGCCGCTGGTCTGCTCGTTCGAGGAGCGTTTCCTCGAGGTGCCGCAGGAGGCACTCATCTCCACCATGCAGGACAACCAGAAGTATTTCTGCCTGCTGGATGCCACCGGCAAACTGCTGCCGCGCTTCATCACCGTGGCCAATATCGAATCGAAGGACCCGGCGCAGATCGTCTCGGGTAACGAGAAGGTCGTGCGTCCGCGTCTGACCGACGCCGAGTTCTTCTTCAAGCAGGACAAGAAGCAGCCGCTGGAACGCTTCAACGATCGTCTGAAGAACGTGGTGTTCCAGGCCCAGCTCGGCACCGTGTACGACAAGGCCGAGCGCGTCTCGCGCCTGGCCGGGCTGATCGCCGAGCGCACCGGCGGCGACAAGGCGCGCGCCATGCGTGCCGGCCTGCTGAGCAAGGCCGACCTGGCCACCGAGATGGTTGGCGAGTTTCCGGAGATGCAGGGCATCGCCGGCTACTACTACGCGCTCAACGAGGGCGAGCCTGAGGACGTTGCACTGGCGCTGAACGAGCAGTACATGCCGCGTGGCGCCGGTGGCGAGCTGCCGAGCACCCTGACCGGTGCCGCGGTGGCAGTGGCGGACAAGCTCGACACCCTGGTCGGGATCTTCGGCATCGGCATGCTGCCGACCGGCTCCAAGGACCCCTATGCACTGCGCCGCGCTGCCCTCGGCGTGCTGCGCATCCTCATCGAGAAGCAGCTGGACCTGAACCTGGTCGAGGCGGTGAACTTCGCCATTGGCCAGTTCGGTACGCAGGTCAAGTCGGCCGGCCTTGCCGATCAGGTGCTGGAGTTCATCTTCGACCGCCTGCGTGCGCGTTACGAGGACGAGGGCGTCGACGTCGCCGCCTACCTCTCGGTGCGTGCCGTGCAGCCCGGTTCGGCGCTGGACTTCGATCAGCGCGTGCAGGCGGTGCAGGCCTTCCGCACCCTGCCGGAAGCCGAGGCGCTGGCCGCGGCGAACAAGCGCGTATCCAACCTGCTGGCCAAGTTCGAGGCCAAGCTGCCGGAAGCGGTCGAACCGCGCTGGTTCGACAACGCCACCGAGTTCTCGCTGTATTCGGCGATCCAGCAGGCCGAACAGGCCGTGCAGCCGCTGGCCGCCGCACGCCAGTACCGAGAGGCACTGGAGCGTCTGGCGCACCTGCGTGGTCCGGTGGATGCCTTCTTCGAGGCAGTGCTGGTCAATGCCGAAGACGCTTCGGTACGCGCCAACCGTTACGCCTTGCTGGCCCGGCTGAGAGGATTGTTCCTTGGCGTTGCCGATATTTCCGCACTTGGCTAAGCCCGTGAAGCTGATCGTGCTGGACCGCGACGGCGTGATCAACGAGGACTCCGACGAGTACGTCAAGTCGGTGGAGGAGTGGATTCCCATTCCCGGGTCGCTGGAGGCGATTGCGCGGTTGTGCAAGGCCGGCTGGACGGTGGCGGTGGCCACCAACCAGTCCGGCGTGGCGCGCGGCAAGTTCGACCTGAGCACCCTCGGCGACATGCACTTCAAGATGCAGCAGCTGGTGATGGGGCAGGGCGGGCGCATCGACCTGATCGTGCATTGCCCCCACGGCCCGGACGATGGTTGCGACTGCCGCAAGCCCAAGCCCGGGATGTTTCGCACCATCGCCGAGCACTTCGGCCTGGCCGATCTCAAGGGCGTTCCGGTGGTGGGCGACAGCCATCGCGATCTGCATGCCGGCATGCTGCTGGGCGGCGTCCCCTACCTGGTCAGGACCGGCAAGGGCCTGCGCACTCTGGAAGGTACGCTGCCGCCGGGTACGCAGGTATTCGATGACCTGGCCGCCGTAGTCGATCATCTACTCGAGAGTTCTCGATGAGCCTCCTGTTTCCCCTCCGCATCGTGCTGTTCTATTTCCTGCTGGCCTTCACCGCCTTCGTCTGGTGCCTGGTGAGTCTGGTGTTCGCGCCCTTCATGGCGTTTCGCGCCCGCTATCGCTTCGTGGTGCAGAATTGGTGCCGCTGCGCCATCTGGCTGGGCAAGACGCTGGTCGCCCTGCGCTACGAAGTGCATGGTGCGGAGAACGTACCGGCGCGTCCCTGCGTGATCCTGGCCAAGCACCAGAGCACCTGGGAAACCTTCTTTCTTTCGGCCTACTTCGAGCCGCTGACCCAGGTGCTCAAGCGCGAGCTGCTGCGGGTGCCGTTCTTCGGCTGGGCGATCATGCTGCTCAAGCCCATCGCCATCGACCGCGACAACCCAAAGGCGGCGCTGCGCCAGGTCGCCAAGCAGGGTCACGAGCGGCTGGAGCAGGGCGCCTGGGTGCTGATCTTTCCGGAAGGCACCCGTGTACCGGTCGGCCAGCCGGCCAAGTTCTCCCGCAGCGGCGCGGCGCTGGCAGTCAATGCCGGACTGCCGGTGCTGCCGATCGCCCACAACGCCGGCATGTTCTGGCCCAAGGCAGGCTGGGGCAAGCGCCCCGGCACCATCCAGGTGGTCATCGGCCCGCCGATGATGGCCGAGAGCGAAGGCCCGCGCGCTGTCGCCGAACTCAACCAGCGCGCCGAAGACTGGGTCAACGCACAAGTCAGTCAGCTCGAAGTACAGGGTCGCCCGACCCACTGATCAACGCCGGGGCCGGCAGGGACGCCCGCCCAACCTAGCGAGTCCCTATGCAGCAAATACCCAACCATCAGCTGGTCGCCGAGTGGCTGCGCCTGCTGGACGGCTATCCCGCCGAAGCTGCCGCCGCGTTGCAGGCGGTGTCGGCCGAGAAGAGTCAGGAACTGGCCGAGCACTTCTATTCGCAGATGCTCGCCGATCCCCATTCGGCCAGCTTCCTGTCCCACGATCAGGTGAAGAACCGCCTCGGCAAATCGATGCAGAAGTGGATCGTCACGGTATGTTCGTCGACGGCCCATAGCGACCTCGACGCCGTCATCGACCTGCAGCGCAAGGTCGGCGACATCCACGCCCGCATCGAGATTCCGGTCAGCCTGGTGCTGCGCGGCTCCCGCTCGCTCAAGGGCCGCCTGCGCCTGTTGCTGGAACAGCGCGATCTCGCCGAGCCAGTGCGACGCAAAGCGGCCCGCATGGGTTCCGACCTGATTGACCTGGCGGTGGAGATCATCTGCTTCGCCTATTCCCAGTCTCACGATCGCAACTCCCGCGCCGAGGAGGCCTATCGATTGTTCTCCGTCTCGCAGAACATCGGCGTCGAAAAAGAGCGACAGCGCGCGGCACTGCTCGATTGGGAGAATCAGCTGATGTTCGACCTGGCGATCGGCAACCTGACCGGCGCGCTGCCGCAGCTGGCGGGTTCCGAGTTCGGCCTGTGGTTCCGCCACAAGGCCTCCCACGCGTTCCAGGGTTCGCCGGAAAGCGCCAGTATCCTCGACTATATCGAGCGCATCGATCAGGAGCTCAAAGCCATTGGCGGGCTGCAGGACGCCAGTGCGCGGCTGGGCAAGCTGCATCAGATCCGCGAGCAGACCCGCTCGATCAAGTTTCTGCTCGACAGCCTGTTCGAACAGGCCAACGACCTCGAGGCCGGCCGAGACGTGCTGACGCGGCTACTCAACCGCAAGTTCCTGCCGGTGGTGATGGCCAAGGAAGTGCTTTACGCGCGCCAGTCGAACAACACCTTCGGCGTGCTCGCCATCGATGTCGACCACTTCAAGCGCATCAACGACACCCATGGCCATGACGGCGGTGACCAGATTCTGCAGCAGGTCGGTGCGCTGCTGGCCAGCAACACCCGCGGTGGCGACTATGCGTTCCGCCTGGGCGGCGAAGAGTTCCTACTGGTATTAGTGGACATAGATGCCAACAAGGCGTTTGCCGCGGCAGAGAAGCTGCGCGAGCGCATCGCCCGTGAGCAGTTCCGTCTATCCAATGGAGCAGTTCTGCAGGTCACCGTCAGCATCGGTATGGCAGTGCATGACGGCCATCCGGATTACGAACGTCTGCTGCAACAAGCCGATCAGGCGCTGTATCAGGCAAAACACGAAGGGCGCAATCGCTGCGTGCTTCACAGTCCGGCGCTCGCATAGCAAACGGCACGCAATGAAAAAGGGGAGCAACCTCGCGGCTGCCCCCCTTCTTTTTGCGCTTCGATTCAGGCCGGCGCAGACGACCGGATCAGGTGATCGAAGGCGCTCAGCGAGGCCTTGGCGCCTTCACCGA
>DAMCQE010000007.1:0-60982 GCA_032105665.1 Pseudomonas sp.
AAGCAAAACCCGGATGTCGGGGTGGCCTTCTCTTTGGTTACTTTCTCTTGGCCAGGCAAGAGAAAGTGACTCGCCCAGCAGGGCGAAACCTAAATCGCCAGGCAACTCGACAATCGGCATAGACTCGATGCAGCAAGCACCTCGTCCAGAACTGATCCGATCCATCAGGACAAACCACATTCCCGAGCCCCCCACCAAACTGTCCAATCAACCAAAAAAAACCTGAGCCAATTCAACCCCCACCCCATTCATCCAACCGTCACATCCATCTGTTTCCGTGCCCTCACGCACTGGCGCGAACCCGCCACGGAGACCTCATGAAATCCCTCCTCAAACTCCACACCCTCACCCTCCTCGGCCTCGCCCTGGCCGCCAACGTCGGCCTGCAGCTGCTCCTCGCCGTCGGCCAGCTCAAATCCTGGGCGGAGATCGACTGGATGGACGTGGTCGGTGAAGGCGGTTGCGCCGCCCTCGCCCTCGCCTGGCTGATCATGCTGCTGCACAGCCGCCCGGCCGGCCGGGTGACGCGGTTGCTGGCGCTGGGTCTGGCCTGTATCTGTTTTTCCTGGTGGATGGACCTGCTCGACGAATTCATCCAGATCCCCGCCAACATCGCCTGGGACAATTGGCTGGAAACCGCGCCCATGCCGGTCGGCCTGATCCTGCTGACGTTCGGCATCTACCACCTGAACCAGGAACAGCGCGCCATCAACGCGCAGATGCACAAGCGCGAGCGACTATTTCGCGAGCATCGCCTGTTCGACAACCTGACCCCACTTGGCACTGCCGAGTACCTGCGTCGGCAATTGGACTCGGCCCTGCGCCAGGCCTCCGACGAGCAAAGGCCGCTGTCGCTGCTGGCGGTGGATCTCGACGAGTTCAGTCGGGTCAACCAGCGCTACGGCCAGGAAGAAGGCGACCTCGTGTTGCAGGCCGTGGCGCAGTTGCTGGTGCTCAACCTGCGCCATCAGGACCTGCTCTGCCGCCTCGCCGGGGATCGCTTCGTCGTGCTGCTGCCCGATACCGCCGAGCAACAGGCGCGGCAGCTCGCCGAGGAGTTGCAGACCGCCGTCGCCAGCCTCGCGCACAAGACGCGCCAGCACGGCGAGCGCCTGCATCTGCGCGCCAGCACCGCGGTGGTGATGGCCTTCGACGACGATGCCGAGCAGTTGCTCAAACGCCTCAACCTAGGTTTGGCCAAGGCCAAGCAGTCACTGCCACGCTGTGCCTGAGGCGACCATGGAAAGCCCGGTACGCTGGTACGAATGGGACACCCGCTTCATCGCCGCGCACCACCAGCCGGCGGTGTTGCTCGACCTGGCGCTCTCGCGCGGTATCGACAGCCATGCGCTGCTGCGCGGCAGCGGGCTGTTCTACGAGGACGTTGCCAGCGGCCGCGCCCGCGTCAGCCCGGAACAGCTGCTGACGCTCATCGGCAATACCGAGCGCTTGTTGGGTGCTGCGGACAGCAGCTTTCTGTTCGGCCAGCGCTTGCTGCCCGGCCACTACGGCGATGCCAGCCTTGCCTTGGCCAACGCCGGCAACCTCGAGCAGGCGCTGGAGCGGCTTAGCCAGTTCCGCGCCCTGCTCTGCCCGCTGCTGGCGCCAAGGCTGCTGCTGGACGAGCAGCAGCTGCACATCTATTGGCTGGACAACGGCAGCGCCGGCCGCCACCAACGGTTTCTCATCGAAGCGCACCTGACCGCCATCGTCGCGCTGTGCAAGCGCGGCAGCGGCCTGCGCCTGCCGTGGCGTTTCCAGTTCGCCTACCCGCAACCGCGCCATGTCGAACAGTACTGGGTGCACCTGGGTGACGCGCTGCAGTTCGACCGCCATCTGACCCTGCTCAGCCTGCCTCGCGAGTACCTGCATCAGCCCTGGCTGGATGCTTCGGCCACGGTAGGCCAGGTCGCGCAGCAGGCCAGCCAGCAGCAGATCGATGCGCTGGAAGGCCCCTGCGCCTTTCTCGATGCGTTCTACCAATACCTGCATGACAACATCCGCGAGCCGCTGAACCTGGAGCGCGTCGCGCTGGCGTTCGCCATGAGTCCGGCGACGCTCAAGCGCAAGCTGGCCAAGCACGGCACGCACTTCCAGGAACAGCTCGATCTGGTGCGCACGCACGTTGCGCTCTACCTCTATCAGGCCCGCGGCCTAGGCAACGAGGCCGTGGCGCGGCACCTCGGCTTCAACGACACCACCAACTTCCGCCGCGCCTTCAAGCGCTGGACCGGGGTGGTGCCCAGCGGGCTGCAGCCGCTGTTCGACGCCCCCTGACGGCATGCTAAGGTGCCACCCGCACTACCTTCGAGGCGAGCGGGCATGGATATCAAGCAGCTGAAGTTTCTCGTGGCGCTGGATGAAACGCGTCATTTCGGTCAGGCCGCGGCGCGCTGCCATGTCACCCAGCCGACGCTGTCGATGCGCCTGCGCGGCCTCGAAGACGAGCTCGGCCTGCAACTGGTGATCCGCAGCCAGCGCTTCGAAGGCTTCACCCCCGAAGGCGAACGCATCCTGGCCTGGGCGCGCAGCCTGCTCGCCGCACAGGACGGCCTGCTGGCCGAAGCCGCCTCCTGCCGTGGTCAGCTGGTCGGCACATTGCGCCTGGGCGTGGTGCCGCTGGCCGGTTTCGACCCGATGCAATTGGTGCAGGCCTTCGGCGAGCGCCACCCGAATCTGCGCTTCGAGCTGTTCGCGTTGAGCAGCGATCAGATTCTCGAACGGCTCAATCGCAATCTGCTGGACCTGGGCCTGTCCTATCTGGAGCGGCTGGATGACGCGCACTTCACCAGCCTGCCGCTCGGCGGAACCCGCATGGGGCTGTTGCATGACGAGCGCCATTTTCGCTTCGACGCGCCATCGCTGCGCTGGGAAGCGCTCGCCGATCTTCCGCTAGGTCTTTTGACCGGCGGCATGCACTTTCGCCAGTCCATCGACCACGCACTGCGTAGCCGTGGCCTGAGCCTGGCACCGCGGCTGCAGACGGATGCCGTGCACCATCTGCTGCAGGCCGTAGGGGCCGGACTGTGTTGCGCAATCATGCCGCTGGATAGCGGCCTCGAAGCACTGGATAGCCGGCTGACCCTGACGCCCATCGACAATGCCAATACCCTCGCACCGCTGGGGCTGATCCTGCGGCGCGGCTCGCCGCGCTCCGCGCTGGGCGAGGCCTGTTTCAACGAGGCACGCGAGCTGTTGCAGCGGCAAAGACCCGCCATCCCCTGAGGCGCGATCGATACACTCGATCACCCTATCGAACATAGCGATTGGACGATCCATCCCTGCGCTCCTAGGCTCCCTGCGTCGACCTGTCGCAGGCCATCGCCATGCAATACGCCACCCTCAATGCCCCAAGCGCCAACGCTCCGGATCTC
This sequence comes from Pseudomonas sp., assembly GCA_032105665.1. Classification (GTDB taxonomy): domain Bacteria; phylum Pseudomonadota; class Gammaproteobacteria; order Pseudomonadales; family Pseudomonadaceae; genus Stutzerimonas. The sequence goes on from DAMCQE010000007.1 coordinate 3,375, forward strand.
GGCGCGGCGCCCTTGGCTGACGAATGCGCCCTGGCCATCAGCTACAACGGCCTCAATCAGGCCGTGATGATGGTGACGCCGCTGGATCTGGAAGACTTCGTTATCGGCTTCAGCCTGAGCGGCGGCTTGATCGAGCGCATCGATGATCTACGCGATCTGCGCTTGCGGGGCGATGGCAGCGCGCAGCATGCCGAAGTGCAGGTGAGCCCGCGGGCGTTCTGGCACATCAAGCAACAACGGCGGCAGTTGGCCGGCCACAGCGGTTGTGGCCTGTGCGGTGTGCAGGCGCTGGAGCAGGCATTGCCGCAGCTCGCACCCCTTTCGCCAATCGATCTGCCGCCCGAAGGACATTTCCACGATCTGCGCCAGCGCATCGCCAACGCCCAGCTGCTGGCCCGCGACAGCGGTGCACTGCACGCGGCACTGTATGTCGACGGCAACGGAGAGATCGCCCTGTGCCGCGAGGACATCGGCCGGCACAACGCCCTGGACAAGCTGATCGGTGCGCTGACGCTGCAGCGCCGTACGCCAAGCGAAGGCTTCGTCGTGATCACCAGTCGCTGCAGCCTGGAGCTGATCCACAAGGCCGTGCGCGCCGGCATCGGCACGCTGGTCAGTCTGTCCGCGCCGACCCACCTGACCGTCGAGTGGGCGCGTCGGCACCACCTCAACCTCATTCACCTGCCCCACCACAGCGCGCCTCGGGTCTACAGCCCGACGCCTGCGCTGCCCGAACAGAACGGATGCCATCCATGAGCCGCACGTCCCGCTTCCATCCCGCCACCCGTTTCCAGCCCTACGCCGGCCCGGCCGGCGGCTGGGGCGCGCTGCGCAGCGTGGCCAGCGCCTGGCTCGGCAGCGGCAACGCGCTGAAGAACATCCGCGCGATGCTGCGCACCAACCAGAACGGCGGCTTCGACTGCCCCGGCTGCGCCTGGGGTGATTCGCCGGACGCCGGTGCGGTGAAGTTCTGCGAAAACGGCGCCAAGGCAGTGAACTGGGAAGCGACCCGGCGCCGCGTGGACGCGGCCTTTTTCGCCCGCCACAGCGTCAGTCAGTTACGCCAGCAGAGCGACTACTGGCTCGAGTACCAGGGCCGCCTGAGCGAACCGGTCCGTTACGACGCTGCCAGCGACCGCTACCTGCCTATCAGCTGGGACGATGCCTTTGCACTGATCGCCCATCACCTGAACGGCCTGGACAGCCCGCACCAGGCAGCCTTCTACACTTCCGGTCGGGCCAGCAACGAAGCGGCCTATCTCTACCAGCTGTTCGGTCGCAGCTTCGGCACCAACAATTTTCCCGACTGCTCGAACATGTGCCACGAGGCCAGCGGCGTCGCCCTGACCGAATCCATCGGTGTCGGCAAGGGCACGGTGACGCTGGAGGATTTCGATCACGCCGATGCGATCTTCGTTCTCGGCCAGAACCCCGGCACCAACCATCCGCGCATGCTCGAACCGCTGCGCCAGGCGCTGGAGCGCGGTGCCCAGGTGGTCTGTTTCAATCCACTGCGCGAACGCGGCCTGGAACGATTCCAGCATCCGCAGAAGCCCATCGAGATGCTCGCCAACCAGGACGCACCAACCCACAGCCTCTACCTGCGCCCCAACCTTGGCGGCGATCTGGCCGTACTGCGCGGCATCGCCAAGTACCTGCTGCAATGGGAACGCGAAGCGCTGGGGAGCGGCGGACCGGCGGTGTTCGATCGCGACTTCATCGCCGAGCACACCCATGCCGTCGATGCCTATCTGGAGGCGATCGATGCCACGCCGTGGGCGCAGATCGAGCAGCAGTCCGGGCTCGAACGCGACGCGATCGGCCAGGCCGCCGCGATCTACCGCGAAGCCGGGCGGACCATCGTCTGCTGGGCCATGGGCATCACCCAGCACCATCATTCGGTGGCGACCATCCAGGAGATCGCCAACCTGCTGATGCTGCGCGGCAACCTCGGCAAGCCTGGCGCTGGTGCCTGCCCGGTGCGCGGCCACAGCAACGTGCAGGGTGATCGCACCATGGGCATCAACGAACGCCCGCCGGCCGCGCTACTGGATGCGCTGGAGCGCCATTTCGCCCTGCCGATGCCCCGCCAGCCCGGGCACAACACCGTGGAATGCATCCAGGCCATGCTGGCCGGCGAGGTGCAGGTATTCATCGGCCTGGGCGGCAACTTCGCCCAGGCCACGCCGGACAGCCCGCGCACGCAGCAGGCGCTGCGCAACTGCGCGCTGACCGTACAGATCAGCACCAAGCTCAACCGCAGCCACCTGACCATGGGCCGCGACGCGCTGATCCTGCCCTGCCTCGGCCGCACCGACATCGACCGCCAGTCCTGCGGCCCGCAGGCGGTTACCGTGGAGGACTCGTTCAGCATGATCCACGCCTCCCGGGGCCAGCTGGAGCCGCTGTCGACGCAGATGCGTTCGGAGCCCGCCATCGTCGCCGGTATCGCCGCCGCCACGCTGGGCAAGCGCCCGGTGGACTGGCTCTGGCTGGTGGAGGACTACGCCCGTATCCGCGAGCTAATCGCGGCGACCATCCCGGGTTTCGCCGGCTTCGACCACCGCCTGCACCGTCCTGGTGGCTTCTACCTCGGCAACACCGCTGCCCGGCGCGAATGGAATACGGCCAGCGGCCGAGCCGAGTTCAAGGCGCACCCGTTGCCGGCCGATCTGCTACCCGAGCAGGCCCGCCACGACGGCGTGGAGGCCGACCTGATCCTGCAAACGCTGCGCTCCCACGATCAGTACAACACCACGCTCTATGGCCTGGATGATCGCTATCGTGGGGTGAAAGGCATGCGCGATGTGGTGTTCGTCAATCCCGCCGACATCCAGCGGCTGGGCCTGGAAGCCGGGCAGCAGGTCGATCTGATATCGCTGTGGGACGACGGCATCGAACGCCGCGTACGCGGTTTTACCCTGCTCGCCTACGACACCCCGCTCGGCCAGGCCGCCGCCTATTACCCGGAAACCAACCCGCTGGTGCCGCTGGAGAGCTTTGGCGAGCGCAGCCACACGCCGACTTCGAAATTCATCGCGATTCGCGTGCTGCCGAACACGCAAAAGACCGAGCAGCCGCTGATCGCCAGCGGGCAATGACGCTCATTCGAAGCGGCTGGAGTCGTCGCGATCGTGCTGGTAGCGCCGGTTGAGCGGAAACGGCGGCAGCCAGCCTTCGCGGCGCACGGTCCAGCATTCGTAGGTCGGCGTCAGTTGGTCGGGTGCATCCAGGGCGCCGAGATGCACCTCGATTTCATCGGCCAGGCGGGAAAAAACCGACGAGCCACAGCGTGGGCAGAAATGCCGTCCGGCGTATTCGGCCGTCTCGCCCTCGACGGTTACCGCATCCTGCGGGAACACCGCAGCCGCATAGAACAGCGCGCCATGATGTTTGCGGCAGTCCAGGCAATGACAGATCCCGACGCGATAAGGCTGCCCCACCGTCATGATCCGCACGTTGCCGCACAGGCAACCGCCGGTTAATGAATTCACGTTCGGCGTCCTCTAATTCAACGAAGGAAGCAGCGAGCCCAGGTTATCGATCACTGAACCGCAGGCTCGACCGCCCGAAAGCGTAGTCGCCTCTCGGCTGCCGCACTAAAGGAGCGCGTAGCTCCAGGCCTCAGCTTCGCTTGCGCCCCTGGCCGGCGAAACGCTGGATGTCATGGGTCGGGCCCGAAACGATCAGCAGATCACCCGGCAGCACCTGGGTGCTGGGCGTCGCATGCTGAAAATCCTCATTGGCGCGCTTGAGGCCCACGACGGTCACGCCGAACTTCTCGCGCACCCCGGCGGCGGCGAGCGTCGCGTTATGAACGCGTTCCGGGGCATGGATCTTGGCGATGGCGAAGCCGTCGTCGAACTCGATGAAATCCACCATCCGCCCGGAGATCAGATGGGCGACCCGCTCGCCCATGTCCGCCTCGGGATAGACCACATGGTGCGCGCCGATCCGCGTCGCGATCTGTCCGTGCTCGGCGGTCAGCGCCTTGACCCAGATGTCTTTGATGCCCAGCTCGGTCAGCGCCATGATGGTCATCAGGCTTGCCGCCATGTCGGAGCCGATGCCGACGATCGCGTGGGGAAAATCGGCGACGCCGAGCTGCCGCAGCGCCATGACATTGGTGGAATCGGCCTGCACCGCATGGGTCAGCAGGTCGGCCCAGGTGTGCACCGGCTCCGCCGCCTGATCGATGCCCATCACGTCATGGCCCAGACGCGTCAATGAGCGCGCCACCGAGCTGCCGAACCGCCCCAGCCCGATGACCACCACGCTGTCGCCTTTAGAGAACGAAAACTGTTCTGAAAACAACAATTTAGCCAACAATTGGGTGTTCCTCCGGATAGCGGTATGGCATGCGGTGCTCGCCCAGTGCGAGGGAAGCGGCCAGCGTGATGGTGCCGACCCGACCGACATACATCAGTAGGGTCAGCATGAGCTGACTGGTTTCCGGCAGGTCCGCGGTAATGCCGGTGGACAGGCCGACCGTGCCGAATGCCGAAATGACTTCGAAGATGACCTGATCGGTCGGGATATCGGTGTCGCGCAGGATGACCAGCGTACCCAGCACCACCAGCGCGCTGCCCAGCACCAGCACGGTGATAGCCTGGCGCTGCGCCGAACTGCCGACCCGACGGCCGAACACCTCGACATCGGGCCGGCCGCGAATCTCGGCGATCACCATCAGCGCCAGGATGGCCACTGTTCCGACCTTGACCCCGCCCGCGGTACCGGCACTGCCACCGCCAATGAACATCAGAAAATAGTGCAGCGCCCAGCTCTCGTGGGTCAGCGCGCCGATGTCGATGGCATTGAAGCCGGCTGTACGCGCCGAGACGGAAACGAAGGCCGCCGAGAGCATCTTGTCCGCCCAGGTCATCGGGCCGAGCGTGCCCGGGTTGGACCACTCGAACAGCAACACGGCCAGGAAGCCGCCTGCCAGCAATACCCCAGTCCCGGACAGCGTCAGCTTGGTGTGCAGCGACCAATGCCGCGGATCGGTCCACTTGCTGCGCAGATCGTAGAGCACCGGAAAGCCGATCCCGCCGATCACGATGGCGCTCATCACCGGGGTCAGGATCAGCGCATCGGTGGCATAGCGGACCAGGCCGTCGCCGTGAATCGAGAACCCGGCGTTGTTGAATGCCGACACCGCGTGGAACAGCCCGCTCCAGGCTGCATCGCCCCAGGCGAGGCCGTAGGTCAGATGCAAACGCAGGGTGAGCAGCAGCATCACCGCCAGCTCCATTACCAGCGTCACCACCAAAACAAGCTTCGCCACGCTGGTGATGTCACCCAGCCCCAGCACGTGGGATTCGGCCTGGGCGATCAGCTTGGTTCGCAGGTGAAACGAGCGGTTGACCAGCAACCCAAGCAGCGTGGCCAGGGTCATCATGCCGAAACCGCCGAGCTGGAACAGCAGCATGATCACCACCTGGCCGAAAGTGGACCAATAGGTGCCGGTGTCGACCACCACCAGACCGGTAACGCTGACCGCTGAGACGGCGGTGAAGAAGGCGGTGATCCACGGCGCCGACTCGCCCTGGGCTTGGGCAGCGGGCAATGACAGCAACGCTGTACCGCAGAGAATGGCGAAGAGAAAAACGAGCGAGACAACCCTGCCTGGGTGCAGCAGTGATTTCATTCGACCCACACTGACGGATCCGAAGAGTGAGAACCGCCGGAATCGGCGGCCCTGAAAGCAGAGCGAGAGGCTAGGCGCATTGCTTCGATTCTTCAACTGGACGGCCGAAATAGAACGCTCGAAGCCTGACCTAGCCTTTCATCACCTCGAGCACCCGGGCAGCGAGGACATCTATCGCGAAAGGCTTGGTCAGCACCTGCATGCCAGCGCCGAGCGAGCTGTTGCCCAACGCGGCGCTCTCGGCATAACCAGTGATGAACAGCGTCTTCAGGCCGGGGCGCACCTGGCGACCGGCATCGGCCATCTGCCGGCCGTTCATCCCACCGGGCAAGCCGACATCGGTGATCAGCAGGTCGATGCTCACATCCGACTGCAGCAGCTTCAGCCCGGCCACGCTGTCCGATGCTTCGATAAGCGTGTAACCGAGGTCGCCCAGCACATCCATCAGCAGCAGGCGCACGGTCGGCTCGTCGTCGACGATCAGAATGGTGCCGCAGGCGCCCGCGAGTGCGGTCGCGGAGTTGGTCTGTGCGGACGTGCCGGTCCCGGCATTGCCGTGGTAGCGCGGCAGGTAGATGCACATCGAGGTTCCGCGACCGACATCGGAATCGATACGCACCTGCCCGCCGGACTGTTTGGCAAATCCGTAGATCATCGAAAGCCCCAGCCCGGTGCCTTCGCCAATCGGTTTGGTGGTGAAGAACGGGTCGAACGCTTTTGCAATTACGCTGGGCGTCATGCCGGTCCCTGTGTCGGTGACGGACAGCGACAGATAGTCGCCGGCGGGCAGGTCATAGGCCTGCGCCATCTCCGGGTCGAGCACGCGGTTGGCGGTCTCGATGGTGATCCGACCGCCGTCGGGCATCGCGTCGCGCGAGTTGATGCAGAGATTGAGGATCGCGTTCTCCAGCTGACTGGCATCGACCGACGCCGGCCAGAGGTCGGGCGCACTGATGGTTTCGAGGAGGATGCTCGGCCCCACCGTGCGCTGGATCAGCTCGGTCATGCCCTCCATCAGCATGTTGACGTCAACCGGCCGCGGGTCGAGAGTCTGCCGGCGGGAAAAGGCGAGCAGCCGATGGGTCAGCGCCGCGGCACGCCTGGCGGCGCCCTGCGCGGCCGACATGTACTTGTCGATATCGTCCAAACGCCCCTGGGAAATCCGCAGATTCATCAATTCCAGCGCACCGCTGATACCGGCCAGCAGGTTGTTGAAGTCATGGGCAAGACCGCCAGTCAGCTGGCCGACCGCTTCCATCTTCTGCGACTGACGCAGCTTCTCCTCGGCCTGGATCAGCTCTGCCGTCCGCTCGGCCACGCGCTGCTCCAGCGTGTCGTTGAGTGCGCGCAGCGCAGCGGTGGCGCGATCCCGCTCCGCCTCGATGGAGCGCCGGTCCTCGACGTCGATCAAGACGCCGGGAAAGCTCAACGGCGTTCCGTCCTCGGCATGATCGACGCGCCCGTTGGCCTCAAGCCAGTAGAACCTTCCATCAGCGCGGCGCACACGGTACTGGTGCGCATAGGCACCACCGCGGGCGATGACCTCTTCGATCGCTGCGATCAGTCCGTCCCGGTCCTCAGGGTGCACCGTTGCTATGATCTGCTCGAGGCTAAGCCCGTCACGAGCAAGGGTGGGATCGAGGCCGAAGGCGTTCGCAAACCCCTCATCCACGGTGAAGCGGTCGGTTGGCAGATGCCAGTTCCAGGTACCGATGATCGCGCCCGCCTCGAGCGCCAGCTGGACGCGCTGAACATTCTCCCGCGCAAGAGCTTCGCTGATGCGCAGGCGTTCTTCGGCGTTTCTGCGTTCGGTTACGTCGTTGAAGAGGATGGCGATTCGCCGCTCGGCGGGATCGCCGACGCGGACGGCGCGAACGTCGAACCAGCGTTCGAACGCCTCGGCATAATTCTCGAAGTTGGTAGGCTCACCGGTCTTGGCGACGTGGCCGTAAATTTCGAACCAGAATTGCTCGAGATCCGGCGCGAACTCGGTGACCCATTTGCCGCGCAGGTCTACGCCGGCCTGGCGCTCGAACGCAGGATTGGCCTCGAGGAAGCAGTAATCCACGGGATTGTCGTCGGCGTCGAACTTGACCTGAACGATGGCGAATGCCGCCTCGATGGTCTCCAGAATGGTGCTGAAGCGTTCCTCACTCTGGCGCAAGGCCGCCTCGGCGGCGCGCATGCGCGTCAGGTCGAGCATCGCGCCAATCATCCGCACGGCCTGGCCGTGAACGTCACGAATCACATGACCGCGGTCGAGGATATCCGCGTAGGACCCATCCAGACGGCGAAAGCGGTACTCGTCGGTCCAGGTCACCTCGCTGCCATCGATGACCGCATGAATAGACCGATGAATACGTGCACGGTCATCCGGATGGATATGCGCCAGCCACCAGTCACCGGAGCTGTCGACGTTTGCCAGCGGATGGCCGTACGCCTGCTCCAGCGCGTCATTCCACAACACGTGATTGTTGAGCAGATCCCAGTCCCAGACCGCATCGTTGGTCGCCTTCGCGGCCAGCCGATAGCGCACCTGGGTATCTTCCATGGCGAGGCCCGCAAGATGCTCGCTGGTGCGGTCACGCAGGATTTTCATGAAGCCGAGGTGTGCACCGTTTTCGTCATGGATCGGCGAGAGTTCGCCCGCAGCCCAGAACTGCTGACCGTCCTTGCGCAGGTGCCAGCGCTCGTCCAGAGCGCGGCCCTCACGTAGCGCGCTCTGCATCTCTTCGCCGAGCCAGTCACAGGCACGATCGGCCGGCGTGAAGAACCGCTCCGCGCTCTGCCCACGCATCTCGTCTGCGGTCCAGCCCATTACCTGCTCGGCGCCGGCGTTCCAGTCGGTGATGATGCCAGCGGTGTCGGTCAGGATGATGGCGAAGTCGATCGCGCTCTCGAATATCGCGCGCTGTCGTGCCTCGCTGCCAGCCAGTGCCAGAAGGCTGGCATGCAGCGTTTCGGGGAGATGTTTGGAGGCACCCAACTGTGCGGGTGTCGGGCGCTGACGATGCTGCTCGCGGGCGGGCTGACTATCACGGTGAACTTGAGATAGGGCCGGATCCGGATCGATTCCAGCCCGGTCCAGAACCGTGCGCAGGCGCGCCACCTCAGCCTCCAGCTCCTCTCGGGTCAGATTTTCCAGAGCTATTTCCACTATGCATCGTGATGAATGGGCGGGCGGTAATCCCGCAGCGTGCTGCAGGCCATAAAAGCAGAAACCGCCGCGCTTTGCACTTGCAGCTGCCCAGACGGTTGCACGAAATCAAGCGGCCTGGCTCGCCGAACTGTGGCGCCCCAGGTGCTTCATTTCCGCCAGGACCCTGCTCTGCCCAGATGGACACCGCACGCGCGGCGGTCGCCGTCGAGCGCTGAATCGATTTGATACAAAGCGGTCCAAAATGCGGGCTCTGTTACGGATTGCCTTGCAGCTATGCTCGCGCACCCGCCAGACGCGGGATCGTCGTCACTCACGCTAGAGATCCATATGGAATCGCTTATCCAGCTCTTCTCCGAACCCACCACCTGGGTTGCCCTGGCAACCTTGATCGCCATGGAGGTGGTTCTCGGCATCGACAACCTGATCTTCATTTCGATTCTGACGAACAAGCTTCCGGAACATCAGCGTGAGCGCGCGAGGCGCATCGGCATCAGCCTGGCGCTGGTCCTGAGACTAGGCCTGCTCGGCACGGTGGCCTGGATCGTTCAGCTCACCGAGCCGGTCATCGAACTGTTCGGCAATGCGTTTTCCTGGAAGGACATGATTCTGATCGCCGGCGGCCTGTTCCTGCTCTGGAAGGCCACCAAGGAGATTCACCACAGTGTCGACCCGACACCCGGCGGCGACATGTTCGAAGGCAAGCAGCTCGACAATGCCGTCACGATGGGCTTCAGCGCCGCGATTGCGCAGATATTGCTGCTCGACCTGGTGTTCTCGGTGGACAGCATCATCACTGCGGTGGGTATGACCGATCATGTCGCGATCATGGTCATTGCCGTGGTCGTCGCGGTAACCGTGATGCTCCTGGCGGCGAACCCGTTGGCCAAATTCATCAACGAGAACCCGACCGTCGTGATGCTCGCGCTCGGCTTCCTGCTGATGATCGGCATGACCCTCATCGCGGAAGGCTTCGGTGCCCACGTACCAAAGGGCTACGTGTATGCCGCCATGGCATTCTCCGCCGGAGTCGAGGTACTGAACATGATGGCGCGACGCGCGAGGCAAAAGCAGCTCCGCCAGGTCACCGAACTGTCGGAATAATCTCACTGAAGGCGGGGCTGTAACAGCGGACGGAAGTCACGCTGACGCAGGCCCCGCTGCGTTAACGTTCGATAGCCATGCTGGCATGAATACCGAACCGTCTACCCGTTATCCCCTCGCGCCATCTCGATTGGCATTGCGCTATTGCAATCCGTCGCCCCCCTTGTCACCGCCTTGGCCATTGCACCAGCACTGGCTGAACTTTTGCCAGCCAGGACTGTCAGTCAGCTGATGCGCCGAACGGAACGCCCTCGTTTTGGTGCTGGCACGTCGGGCGCCAGGTTGCCGCTGCAACAATGCGACCACTTCACAGGTGCTTTTCGCTGTGTCTCGACCCGAATCGCGCGCCCGATCCAGCCAACCCCCACCACCCTTACGCTTGGGTCCTATTCTTCCAATAACGCGAACTTTTCATGTCCATACCTCTTGATCTTTCTGTCTTCTTCTCCCGACTCACGCTTGCCAAGTCGCGCCAATTCATCGGCGCCAGTCTGTTCGGCGCGCTGCTCATCACCGGGCCAGTGAATGCTCAAGAATCATCCAATAACACTCGCTGGGTCAGCGACAGTCTGAACACCTACGTGCGCAGCGGCCCAACCGATGGCTACCGCATCGTCGGGACCCTGACCTCGGGACAGAAGGTCGAGCTGATCAGTACCCAGGGCGATTACAGCCAGGTTCGCTCGGAATCCGGCAGCAACGTCTGGATTCCCAGCAAGGAACTGCAAGACGTTCCCGGCCAGGCCGAGCGCCTGCCGCAGCTTGAACAGCAGGTCGCCGAACTCAGTGAACAACTCAAGACTATCGACGACAGCTGGAAGTTGCGCGTGCAAGGCATGCAGGAAACCCTGGACTCGCGCAAAGCCCTGATCGACGAACTGGACGCCCGCCGCGTCGCCCTCGAAGCCGAGCTGACCGAGGCACAGTCGGAGCTGCGGACCACCCAGGCGCGACTGGGCGACGAGAACAAGCAGGTGCTCATGCAATACATGGTCTATGGCGGCAGCATCGCCGGCGCCGGCCTGCTGGTGGGCCTGATCCTGCCAACCCTGACCCGCGGCCGTAAGCGTAACGATCGCTGGTTCTGAGTCGATCAGCCGATAAAGCCTGCCACTGTGTAGTACAGCGCTGTACCGAACAGCATGCTGCCGACAATCCCGAGTCGGCCGTGAATGGCGAGCAGCGCGACGGCCAACAGCGACGTCGCAGCAGCGACCGGTGCAGCGCTGATTTCACTGTATGCGACGTAGACTGCGAGATTGATGAACACCGAAGTCGGCAGAATCTGCCCGACGACACGTAAACCGCCCGCGCCGATTGGCATGCGTATGAAGACTGGCAGGACCCTGACCAGTAAGCTGGTGATCAGTAGCGCGGCGGTGGCAATCAGGACCGGTTCGTTCATCCTCGGGCTCCGTTCAGTAGCAAGGCCACAAGCAATACGCCGGGGATCCAGAAATACACAGGGCCAACCACCAGGATCAGTCCGAGCGAAGCCGCGGCGCAAAGCACGATCAAAGCTGCCCCGACCAGCTGATGGCGCTGGATGTGCGCTCGCCGCGCCTTCAGTTGCGACAATGCGAGATAGAACAACACCGCGCTCGCCGGAAAGCCGAGGTTGAGACCGTCACTGAGCCAGTGTTCAGGCAGCACCCCACCGATCACCGCGCCAATGGTTCCAGCCAGTACCCATATAAAAAATATCGCGCTGCGTATCTGCAGCATCCGGCTGATCGACTCGTCGCTCCGTTCGCAGGCATACGCTTCATCACCGAGCATATGTGCGCTGTAGATTCGGGTGAGCGCGGGTCGGGGCATCCGTCCTGTAGTCGAGAGCGCCATCGGCACGTAACGGCAGTTGATCGAAGCAGTCACAAGCAAAAGCGTGATGAACCCGCTATCACTTTCAGACAGCGGCAATGCCGCGAACTGTCCACTGCCAGTAAAACCCAGCAATCCAATCAGCAGGACATCCAGCACCGACCACCCAGACCGTGTCGCCAACACTCCGAACAGCATGGCAATTGGTATGACTGATAACGCTGCCGGAAGGGCCTGCTTCAACGCGCTATCGGTTGCGAGCGAGGTTGCCGCCCGCTCCGCGTTCTCTGGTTTCTCTGACAATTAATCCACTCCGAGCTGCGAGATGACATGCTCGGTGAGTTTGGGTAATGCCGCCGAAGGATTCTTGTACGATCGTGCAACCGCGCGACGCCTTCAGCTCAGCCGCATCAGCCGCGCCCAGTGCGCAGGGGTAAGGCCATAGGCTTGTTTGAAGTGGCGACTCATATGGCTCTGGTCGTTGAACCCCAAAACGAGCGCGGCGTCGGCCGCTGGGACACCGGCGGAAAGCAGCCGCCGTACATGATCGAGCCGACGTAACGTCAGATAGCGATAGGGACTGGTGCCATACAGGGCACGGAAATCCCGCGACAGGCTCCAGCGATCCCGGCCGGAAACCCGCTCGAGTTCGTCAAGACTGAGAGCTCCATCCAGATGATGGTGCATGTACTCCCGAGCCAGTTCGGCGGCGCGGAAGTCGGCTCGTCGTCGATTGACTCTTTTCCCGGCTACGACGGACATGACCTGGGCCAGGTCAAACAGCGCATCCTGCTGCTCCAACTCTTCTATCGGGTTGTCCAGGCAAGACAGCAGCGCCCAGACGACACGCCGCAAGCGTGGATCACGGGATATCCCGTCATTGATGAAAGGCAATGGCTGCCCACCGAGCGGCCCCTGCAGCATCGCAGGCTGGATATAGATTATCCGGTACCGAAAACCCGCCTCGCTCCCCGCCTCGCCGTCGTGCAACTCGTCGGGATACACCACGAAGGTATTTCCAGGGAGACTGTAGCGGGCGCTCTTGCGGTAGTTGAAACGGTGCACGCCGGCGAGCGTACAGCCGATCGCATAAGTGTCATGCCTGTGGGGAGCGTAACCGTAGCCACTGAAGTAGGCCTCAAGCCGCTCAAGGGGGCCAGGCTCGTCAGGGCGCCGTATCCAATCGTTATTACCCTTCATTACTACTCCCAAGCCCCGAACGATGCACGTCTCACAGTAGCGGTCCACAGCTACGACGAGCAACTCACCAAGCGCCTCACCGCCTCCGCTTCAAGGCTCGTGCTTGAGCCGCTCCGTTCGTCAAACCGCCATCGCTTAAGCCGTGCGGGCGAACTATGCTTGCCGTAGAGCACTGCTAGGAAGCCAGGCACACATGGGCGCAGTATGGCGGTCCGACAAGACATCCCAGGATGGGCGTAACAAGCGCGCCCCTTCCCCCAAATCATCCCGCACATCAGCTAAAGGCCGTCGCAAGACGGCACGCCGATTGGCGCTGCTCGTCGGCATTTCGCTGCTGGCAGGCGGTGGCTATCTCGGTTGGCAGGAGCTGGACAGCGCCCGGTGGCAATCGCATTGGTTAAGCCGCTATGCGGCCGATCTGGATTACGTGGTCAAACCGGGGCCGAGCCCACGCATTCAGTTCCCAGAAGACGGCCCGTTCGACCGCCGCCTGGGCTACGTCGATCTGCCGCGCTTCATTCAACAGCTGTCACAGCGCAACTTCAGGATCGAGGAGCAGGCACGCTTCTCGCGGGCACTGCTGGATTACACCCACCGCGGATTCTTTCCGCCCTACCCCGAGGACTCCCAGGCCGGGTTGACCATCAATGACTGCCGCGGCGTGCCGATCTACACCAACAGCTATCCACGCCAGTATTACGAGCGCTTCGAGGACATCCCACCGCTGGTGGTGATGAGCCTGTTGTTCATCGAGGACCGTGGCCTGCTGGACGCCAGCCGCCCCCACGCCAACCCGGCGGTGGACTGGCCGCGCTTCACCAAGGCGGCGATCAGCCAGCTGGAGAAGCGCCTCGGCCTCAGCGGCCAGGCCGCCGGCGGCAGCACCCTGGCCACCCAGGTCGAGAAGTATCGGCATTCGCCCGAAGGCCGCACCGGCGATCCGCAGGAAAAGATCCGGCAGATGATCTCCGCCAGCGTGCGTACCTATCGCGAGGGCCCGCAGACCCTGGCCACCCGTCAGCGCATCGTGCGCGACTACCTCAACAGCGTGCCGCTCTCGGCGGCGCCCGGGCACGGTGAGGTGCATGGCATCGCCGATGGCTTGCGGCTGTGGTTCGGCGCCGACTTCCGTGAAGTCAATCGCCTGCTCGATCCACGTAGCGCCGACGAGGTCGATGCGCAGGCGCGCGGTCTGGCGCTGCGTCAGGTGCTGTCGCTGCTGATCGCGCAGCGGCGTCCGTCGCACTACCTGGGTGCCGGCCGCGAGGAAATGGCAACGCTGACCGACAGTCACATCCGCCTGCTGGCCAACGGCGGCATCATCAATGCCGGCCTGCGCGACGCAGCGCTGGGCCAGCGCGTTCTTGGACAAAGCCCGAGTCGCGACTCGGCGATCCGGCAGGTGGACGCCACCAAGGGCATCACCGTCGCGCGCATGCGCCTGGCAGGACTGCTCGGCTTGCCCCTGTATGACCTGGATCGCTTGGACCTCACCGCCAGCACGCCGCTGCAGGGTGATCTGCAGGCACAGATCAGCGAGTACCTGGTGCGCCTGGCCGATCCCGCTTTCGCCGAAACGGTCGGGCTATTCGGTGATCGCATGCTGTCCCCGGAGAAGACCGCCGCCGTGCGTTACAGCTTCACGCTGTTCGAGCGCGGCGAGGAAGGCTTCAAGGTGCGGGTGCAGACCGACAACACTAACCAGCCGTTCGACATCAACGAGGGCAGCAAGCTGGAGCGGGGCTCGACCGCCAAGCTGCGCGTGCTGACCACCTATCTTGAGGTTATCGCCGAGCTGCACCAGCGTTACTCGGACCTCACGCCGGGCGAGCTGCGCAAGATCGACACTAAGGCCAATCTCAGCCGCTGGGCCATCGATTACCTGGCCACGCACAGCGACCGCAGCCTGGAGCGCATGCTCGACGCCGCGCTGGATCGGCGCTACTCGGCCAGCCCCGCCGAACGCTTCTTCACCGGCGCCGGCATGCACCGCTTCGGCAACTTCCGCCGTGAAGACGACGGGCGCATCCCCACCGTGCGCGAATCGCTGCGCGAATCGATCAATCTACCCTTCGTACGGCTGATGCGTGATCTGGTGAGTTACAGCACCTACGAAACCATCAACAGTGCCGAGCTGCTGGGTGACGACAAGGACCCGCGCCGCCAGGAATACCTGACCCGCTTCGCCGATCGCGAGGGCTCGGTGTTCCTGCAACGTTTCTGGAAGAAGTACCGCAACAAGAGCGCCGAGCAGCGCATCGAGACCTTCCTGCAGGGCATGCGGCCGACACCCGTGCGCCTGGCGGCCGTGCATCGCTACCTGATGCCGGATGCCGAGCGGCCGGTCTTCGACAGTTTTCTCAAGCAGCATCTGCCGGACTCCGATCTCAACGACAAGCAGCTGGATGCGCTCTACACCCGCTATGGCCCGGGCGCCTACAGCCTGCCCGATCAGGCCTACATCGCCCGCACGCACCCGCTGGACCTCTGGCTGCTGGGCTACCTGATCGCCCACCCGCAGGCGACGCTCTCCGAAGTGGTTGCCGACAGCCGCGCGCAGCGCCAGGAAGTCTACGGCTGGCTGTTCCGCAGCCGGCACAAGAGCGCGCGCGACAGCCGGATTCGCATCATGCTGGAGGTCGAGGCCTTCACCGACATTCATCGCCGCTGGCAGCGGCTGGGCTATCCGTTCGACAACCTGGTGCCGTCACTGGCGACCGCGCTGGGCAGCTCGGGTGATCGGCCGGCTGCGCTGGCCGATCTGATGGGCATCATCCTCAACGATGGTGTCCGCCTGCCCAGCGTGCGCATCGACAACCTGCACTTCGCCCAGGGCACGCCCTATGAAACCCGCATGGGCCTTGCCACCGGGACCGGCAAGCGGGTGATGCCGGTCGAAGTGGCCCGCGCGCTACAGGATGCACTGGCCAATGTGGTCGAAGGCGGTACCGCACGGCGCCTGCAAGGCAGTTTCGTGCAGCAGGACGGAAGCGCTTTGCGAATGGGCGGCAAGACCGGCACCGGTGACAACCGCATCCAGAGCGTCGGCGCTGGCGGCAGGCTGATCAGCTCGCTGGCGCTGAACCGCACAGCCACCTTCGTCTTCTATCTCGGGCCCAACCACTTCGGCACGCTGACAGCCTATGTGCCTGGGCGCGCCGCCGACAGCTTCCGCTTTACCTCGGCGCTGCCCGTGCAAACGCTCAAGGGCATGGCGCCCATCCTGCAACCCTACCTGCAAGGTCATAACACGCTGTGCCGACCGGATGACCTCCCGGCACTGACCAGCGGCATGCTTTCGGCCGAGAACTGATCCCCCAAACGCCCGTGCCGGCGCCCTTTCGCGGCGCCGGTTTCGGCGCGTGCGCCGGCAAAATCTGGACGTAATCCAAATTCGTTTGCGACGCTTCGCCTGATTGCCTGTCGAATACCCCGGTCCTGGAACCAATCTGGAGTGCACACCTGATTGCCGAACTGATCGGCCATAACGGGAAACGTCATGATCGAAGGGATACTGCTGCTCACTACGGGACTCTTTGTGCTCGTCACACTCCTGCCGCTGTGGAGGCATCGCGCCTGGTGGGTGCGCGTATGGGAGTTTCCGCGCCTGCAGCTCGGCGCGCTGCTGGTCGCCCTGCTCGTCGCTCAAGGCATGCAGCTCGACTACAGCCAGCCCTGGCATTACATGATCTCCGCCCTGGCCGGCGCGTGTCTGATCTACCAGCTCGCATGGGTCGTGCCCTACACACGCCCCTGGCGCAACGAGGTGCGCAGGGCGGAGACAGATGCTGCAGGGCCGCGCATCCGGGTGATGTCATCCAATGTGCTGGGGCCGAATCGGCAGTCCGATCGGCTGCTGGCGCTGGTTCGCGAGTACCGCCCCGACGTGCTGGTGACCCTCGAATCGGACCAATGGTGGGAAACGCAGCTCGAGCAACTCGCCGAGCAATACCCGCACAGCATCCGCTGCCCACTGGACAACCTCTACGGCATGCATGTGTTTTCACGTCTGCCGCTGGAAGAGCCGGAGCTGTGCTTTCTGGTGGAGGACGACGTGCCCTCCATGCATGCTCGGGTGCGTGTCAGCGACGAGCTCACGGTGCGCATGCACTTCCTGCATCCCGCACCGCCCAGCCCGACCGAGAACGAGGAATCCACCGAGCGCGACGCGGAGCTGCTGGTGGTCGCCAGGAGCATCCAGGACAGCGATGACCCGATCATCGTCAGCGGCGACCTCAACGATGTCGCCTGGTCGCCCACCACGCGCCTGTTCCGCAAGATCAGCGGACTGCTCGACCCACGGGTCGGCCGCGGCATGTACAACACCTTCCATGCCCATCACTGGTTTCTGCGCTGGCCGCTTGATCACTTCTTCCACAGCGCGCATTTCCGCTTCATCCGCCTGCTGCGGCTGCCTGATATCGGCTCCGACCATTTTCCGGTGTTCATCGAGTTGCAGTACGACCCCAAGCACACTGAAGAGCAGCATGGCCTCGAAGCCGATCGCGACGACGAGCAGCAGGTCGAGGAAACCATCGACAAGGAGCCCGTCACCCCGGGCGAGGTACCGCAACCTGCGGCCGGCCCGCGACGCTGAGCCGCTGGCCATCAGCCGCGGCGATAGGCCTATGCTGGAAAATACCGCGCGCCCAGTTCAGACGAGAGAGCCTGCATGACGCCTGCATCCGAACGCCCCGCCATCACCCCGGAAACCCTGCGCCAGCTCGCCTTTGACCAGTCCATCCGCTGGACCAGCCAGAACGATGACCTGTGGCAGCTGATCGATAACGACCTGTGGCAGCTCACGCGCAATCCCAGCCTGGTGCTCAGCACGGTGCCGCTGCAGAAGCTGGAAGCACTGCTGCAGCGAGCTGAATGCCATCGTCTGGTGGAGGGCATCGTCAAAGCTCAGCAGGCACGCCTGGAGCGGGCGACCTGGTTCGCCAGTCAAAGTCACGGTGACCAGAGTTACAGCGAACAACTCGCGCGAGTCGCCTATTTCTCCATGGAGTACATGCTCAGCGAGGCGCTGCCGATCTACTCCGGCGGGCTCGGCAATGTCGCCGGCGACCAGCTCAAGGCCGCCAACGACCTCGGCGTGCCGATAACCGCAGTAGGCATGCTCTGGCAGCACGGCTATTTTCGCCAGAGCATCGGCCCGGATGGTCGCCAGCAGGCGCTCTACCCGGTCAATGACACCCGGCAGATGCCCATCGAGCCGCTGCTCGACGCCAGCGGAACAGCATTGCGTTTCGCGATCCAGCTGCCCGGCGTGCAGATCTGGCTGCGCGGCTGGCAGGCCAGGGTCGGCCGCCACCGCCTGCTCCTGCTGGACACCAACGACCCTGCCAACCCGCCCATCGCACGACTGATCACCAGCGAACTCTACGGTGGCGACAACGAAATGCGTCTGCGCCAGGAGCTGGTGCTGGGCATCGGCGGCTGGCGGCTGCTCGAAGCCGCCGGACTGCAGGCCGACGTGCTTCACCTGAACGACGGCCACGCCGCCTTCGCCGTGCTGGAGCGCGCCCGCAGCTACATGGCCAGGGAGCGCGTGTCCTTCGACGTGGCACTCCACGCAACCCGCGCGGGCAATCTGTTCACGACCCATACGCCCGTCGAAGCCGGCTTCGACCGCTTCCCGCCGGAGCTGCTGAGCAAATACCTGGAGCGCTATGCCGAGTACGAACTGGGCATCCCGCTGCAGTCCCTGCTGGCCATGGGTCGCAAGCATGCGCACGACCCACACGAGCCATTCAACATGGCCTACCTGGCAACGCGCGGGGCCGGCGCGGTCAATGCCGTCAGCCAGCTGCATGGCCGCACCAGTCGCTACATCTTCCGCGAGCTTTATCCGCGCTGGCCGCTCGAGTCGGTGCCGATCGGTCATGTCACCAATGGCATCCATCTGCCGACCTGGGTATCGCCGGACGCCGAAGCCCACTGGTATGAGCTGCATGGCGATGAGATTCCCTGGCGCGGCACCGACCAGGCTTCCGTGGACGATCTTCTGGCCCAGGTCGATGACCGCTGGCTGTGGCAGATCCGCCAGCATGCCCGTGGCGAACTGCTCAGCTTCGTACGCAGCCACCTGGCCCGCAGCCTCGCGGTGCACGGCGCCTCGCCTGCGGAGATCGAATTCGCCGGCTCGCGCCTGCACCCGCAACGGCTGACGCTCGGCTTTGCCCGGCGCTTCGCCGCCTACAAACGCCCCAACCTGCTGCTGCAGGACCCGGAGCGGCTGGCGCGCCTCCTCACCCATCGCGATTACCCGGTGCAGCTGCTGGTTGCCGGCAAGGCGCACCCCGCCGATCGCGCCGGCCAGGCGCTGCTCAGCGAATGGCAGCAGTTCGCCGCGCGCCCCGATATTGCCGGCCACGTGGTATTTCTCGAGGACTATGACATGCGTATCGCCCGGCACATGGTGCAGGGCGTGGATGTCTGGCTGAATACCCCTCGTCGCCCGTGGGAAGCCAGTGGCACCAGCGGCATGAAGGTCCTGGCCAACGGTGGGCTGAATCTTTCGCAGCTCGACGGCTGGTGGGCCGAAGCCTATGCCGCCGACCTCGGCTGGGCGGTCGGCGACGGCCTGGAGCACGAACCCGAACACGATGCCGCGGACGCCGAACAGCTGTATCGGCTACTCGAAGAGCAAGTCGTGCCCTGCTTCTACCAGCGCGACCAGCAGGACATCCCCACCGCCTGGGTGAAACGCATGCGCCGCAGCATGAGTGCTCTGGTGGAACGCTTTTCCGCCGACCGAACGGTGCGTGAATACACCGAGCGCTATTACCTGCCGCTGTCCGGCAACTACCGACAGCGCTGCGCGGATGGTTCTGCGTTGGCCAGCGAGATGTTGCGCCGAATCACCAGCCTGCGCAGTTACTGGCACGAACTGGCCTTCGAACAGCTTGAGTGGCGGCGCGAGGGCGATGGCCAGCATATTGCGGCTCGCCTGCACCTCGGCCGAATCGAACCGGATCAGATAGCCGTGCAGCTGTTCGCCGAATCGCAGGGAGCGGAGCCGGCCAGCGTCCATACGTTGCAACTCCAGCACCACGAAGGCTCATACGCCACCTTCCGGACCGAGCTGAGCACCCAGCGCCCTGAGGCCGACTACACGGCACGGGTCGTCCCCAGCCCCGCGCTGGGCCTGGCGGTGCCGCTGGAGCTGCCGCTCATTCTCTGGCAGCGATGAAGTGCTGCTCAGGTGCGCGCATCATGCGTCCGAGACCAAGCGATACCCGACTCCGGGCTCGGTCACGATAAAGCGCGGCGCAGCCGGATCGTCGCCAAGCTTGCGCCGCAGATGCCCGATGACGACACGTAGATAGTGACTGTCGCCTCCGTGGGACGGCCCCCAGATTTCTTTCAGCAAATGCTGTTGTGTCACCACCCGCCCAGCGTGACGGGCCAGCTCCGCTAGCACCGCATACTCCTTGCGGGTGAGGCTCACGGCCTGGTCGTCCAGACTGACCCGTCTGAACGCGAAGTCTATGCACAAGGCACCTGCAACCACCTGGGCGGTCGTGCTCGCAGAAACCGTGGATTGACGCAACAGCCCGCGCACCCGGGCGAGGAATTCCTGAATACCGAATGGCTTGGTGACGTAGTCATTCGCGCCAGCATCGAGCGCCCTGACCTTTTCCGCCTCACTGGAGCGTACCGACAGCACAATCACCGGCACCTGGCTCCAGCCGCGCAGCTCGCTCAACACGACCTGGCCGTCCATGTCAGGCAGGCCAAGGTCCAGCACAACCAGATCCGGCCGCTCGAGCGCCGCACGGGTCAGACCATCGCGGCCATCGACGCCCTCGACCACCCGATAGCCTTGCGAGACAAGGCTGATGCGAAGGAATTTCCGGATCTGCGGCTCATCGTCGATGATCAGAACACTTGCCGATTCGCCACTCACGAAAGACCGTCCTCCATTTCCGGCTGCGGCGATAGCGGCAGTTCCAGGATCACACTTGCGCCTCGGCCATTGAGCCCATCATCAACCAGTACGCGCCCGCCATGAGCGCCGATCATGCCCTGGCAGATGGCGAGCCCCAGCCCGGTGCCCGGACCGCCCCGGTCTCCCCGTGCAGCGGTGTAGAACATATCGAAGATTTTCTCTCGCTCCGCTTCGGGAATGCCCGGCCCCTCGTCCCTGACGATGAAACGCAACGCGTTGGGGGCCGCTGAAATTGCCACTTCCACGGACCCTCCCGGCGAGGAAAATCGCGCAGCATTTTCCAGCACGTTGACCAGCGCCTGTTCGATCAGCGCCGCGTGGACGTACAGCAGCGGCAGCCGGTCGGGAATCCGAAGCACGACCTGGAAACCAGCCAGGACTCGCTGCAGGCGTTGCAGGGCGCTGGCGACAATATCGGCCGGCGTCACCCAGTCGCGAATCAGCTTGAGACCGCCATGGCCCAGCCGCGTCATATCCAGCAGGTTCTGGATATAGCGATCCAGCCGCTCCGCTTCGTCCCGCGTGGTATCCAGAAGCTCCTGCCGGTCAGTCTCACTCATGCCCGCCCCCAGACTGGCCAGGCAGTCGATGGACCCGCGCATGGCGGTCAGCGGTGTGCGCAAATCGTGCGAAACGGAAGCCAGCAAGGCACTGCGCAGCTCTTCGTTCTGGCCATGCAGCCGGGCCGCTTCCAGTTCATCGGCGAGGGTCGCACGACCCAGCGCCTGGGCAAGCGGCTGGGCCAGGGCGGCTATCAGCCGACGTTTCGGCGGCGGCAGCTGCGTCCCGGCGAGAGGATGAATGCCCAGCAAGCCCAGCGACTGCCCATCTCCGCTGAGCGGCAGCCACCACCACTGTCCGCCAGGTAGGGTATCGGTCCCCCTCCCCGCGGGCTGCCCATGTTTCCAGGCCCACTCGGCCGCTGCCAACGCCTGGTCGTTCAGCAGATCAGGCAGAGCACCGCCCTTGAACGACCACTCGGCCTTCTTCGTCCGCATAGCCACCACAGCTTCGATATCCGGCAACAACTGCAGCTGGTGAACTGCAACGGCACAGACCGCCTGTACATCCGTCGCAGCGCTGAGTCGCCGGGAAAGGTCGAGCAGCGCCGTGGTCTGCGCTTGAGCCTGACGCAGGGACTGCAGCTGGCGGCGCTGGCGACTGGCGAGATTGCCGGCCAGGACTGCCATCAACAGAAAGAACAACAGCGTCAGCACATCTTCCTGACGCGCCACGATAAAGGTGAAGGTCGGCGGGATGAACAGAAAGTCGTAAAAAAGAAACGAAAATCCCGCGCACGCCAGCGCCGGGCCAAGGCTACTGCGCACAGCCACGACCAGCACCGCTGCGAGGAAAACCAGAGAGATGTTGGGTAGCGCGAGGTAGCGCGACAGCACCAGCGCGGCCCCGGTCGCCACCAGGGTCGCCAGCAGCGCCAACATGTAGTTGCGCCAGTCCGCCGACCGTCTCGCCTCGCCGATCCTGCGCGAGGGCGTGCGCTGCTGGTCGAGAATACTGACTTCCAGCCCCTGACCTGCCGCGATGAGCTGCTCGGCGACCGAACGCATGAACACCCGTTTCAGGCCCCGTCGTGCGCCGCTACGCCCGACCAGGAGCAACGTAGCGCGGCGCTCGTATGCGTGGTCGATCAGTGTTCGCGCCACCCGTTCCCCGCGCAGCTCCACCACCTCGCCGCCCAGCCGCTCTGCCAGCTGCTGAGCCGCTTGCAGATGAGCGAGCTCTGTCTCGCCGCGACTCGCCCCGGTGTTCACATACACGACCGACCACGGCAGGTGCCTGCGCTCCGCAACGCGCGCGGCATGCCGGACCAGCCCTTCGGCAGCATCGTTACCGTGGATACCGACCAGCAGGCGACCACGAACGGCCGGTGCCGACTGACCCTGCAAGCGATAACGCCGGTTCAGCTCGGCATCGACCCGCGCGGCGGCAGTCTGCATCGCCAGCTCACGCAAGGCCGTCAGGTTGGTCTGCGTGAAGAATGCATCGATGGCCGCCCTGGCCTGATCGGGCACGTAAACCTTGCCTTCACGCAAGCGTTCCAGCAGTTCGCGCGGCGGCAGGTCGATCAGCAGGATGTCGTCCGCTTCCTGCAGGATCCAGTCGGGTACGGTTTCCCGCACCTGTATCCCGGTGATCGCACGGACCTGATCGTTCAGGCTTTCCAGATGCTGGACATTGACCGTGGTATAGACGTCGATGCCTGCTTCGAGCAGTTCCAGCACGTCCTGCCAACGTTTGCTGTGGCGGCTGCTGGGGGCGTTGCTATGGGCCAGTTCATCCACCAGCACCACACGCGGCCGCGCCGCCAGCAGTCCATCGAGGTCCATCTCGGCCAGGGTGATGCCACGATACTCGCTGCGGATCAGCGGCTGCTCGGGCAGGCCAACGAGCATCGCTTCGGTTTCAGCCCTGCCGTGGGTTTCGACCACACCCACACGCAGGTCGCACCCAAGCCGTTTTTGGCGCTGTGCGGCCTGCAGCATCGCATAGGTCTTGCCGACGCCGGGCGCGGCTCCGAGGAAAACCTTGAGACGCCCACGGCCTTCCCTTGGAACATCGTCGAGCAGCGCATCCGCGCGCAGGGCATCGCTCATTCAGGTCACTCGCTGGGGGCAGGCAAGCGATTGTCAGCCAATGCAAGATTCAGAGCCAGCACGTTTACTACGGCGGGCCCCACCAGAGGGGCTTCCAGGTGCTCGAGCAGCAAGCGCTCCACACGCTCGGGCTGGATGCCCCGAGCGGCCGCCACCAGTGACGCCTGGAAGCGGGCCGCAGCCAGGGTCAGGTGCGGGTCCAGCCCACTGGCCGAAGTCGTCACCAACTCCATGGGCACCGGTTTCGTAGGGCTGCCAGCCCACTCGATTACCCGCGCACGGACCTGATCCGCCAGTTCCGGGTTGCTTGGTGCCAGGTTGCTGGCGCCACTGGCCACCGTCTCGTAGCCCCCCGCCGACGGGCGCGGATGGAACCACTGCGCCCCTTCGAAACGCTGGGCCAGCAGGCTGCTGCCACGCACC
Organism: Pseudomonas sp.; assembly: GCA_032105665.1. Classification (GTDB taxonomy): domain Bacteria; phylum Pseudomonadota; class Gammaproteobacteria; order Pseudomonadales; family Pseudomonadaceae; genus Stutzerimonas. Next base: position 27,299 of record DAMCQE010000007.1, read on the forward strand.
TGCCCGCTGGCATCACGAACCAGGCTGCCGTTGGCTTGCTCGGCAAAGGCCAGCTGTGCCACAGCCGTGACCAGCAGCGGATAAGCGCCCCCTGTGATGACGGTCATCAGGACCAGCAGGACGAAAGCCGGACGAATTTGTTTGAGCATCTTTTCATCTCCAGAAGCCGCGCCACGTTGGCGCGGCAGGATTCAGACCAGACCAGTCGCGGTCAGTAGCAGATCGATCAGCTTGATCCCAACGAACGGCGCCAGCAGCCCGCCCAGTCCGTAAAGCAACAGGTTGCGCCGTAGCAGGCTGGCTGCGTCGGCCGCATTGATGCGCACGCCACGCAGCGCCAGTGGGATCAGGACGACGATGATCAGCGCGTTGAACACGATCGCCGACAGGATTGCGCTCTCCGGGCTGTGCAGCTGCATCAGGTTCAGTGCCGAGAGCTGCGGATAGATGCCGATGAACAATGCCGGCAGGATGGCGAAGTACTTCGCCACGTCGTTGGCGATCGAAAAGGTCGTCAGCGCGCCCCGTGTCACCAGCAGCTGCTTGCCTACCTGAACCACGTCGAGCAGCTTGGTCGGATCGGAGTCCAGATCGACCAGATTCGCCGCCTCCCGAGCCGCCTGGGTGCCGTCGTTCATCGCCATGCCGACATCGGCCTGCGCCAGCGCTGGCGCATCGTTGGCGCCATCGCCGCACATGGCGACCATCTTGCCTTCGGCCTGCTCCTGGCGGATGCGCTGCAATTTCTTCTGCGGCGTCGCTTCGGCGATAAGGTCGTCGACCCCGGCCTCGGCTGCGATCGCGGCTGCGGTCAGCGGATTGTCCCCGGTAACCATCACCGTACGTATGCCCAGCTGGCGCAGCTCGGCGAAGCGCTCGCGTATGCCGGGCTTCACGACATCCTTGAGGTGGATGGCGCCCAACAAACGGTCATCGGCGCATACCAGCAAAGGCGTGCCACCACTCTGAGCGATCTTTTCCACCTCACGTGCCAGTACCGGCGGAACCTGCTCGCGCGTCATGCCGAGATGGTCAAGCACGGCGTCTACCGCACCCTTGCGATAGCGGCGGTCCTGATGATCGGCACCGGATAAACGGGTTTCCGCGCTGAATGGGATATTGCTGACGTTCTGTGTGGACGGCTCCGCCATGGGCGACAGGGCACGCAGGTATTCCACGATGGATTTACCTTCGGCCGTGTCGTCCGCCAGCGAAGAGAGCAATGCCGCATACGACAGCTCGGTGGTGGAAATGCCTGGGGCCTTCACCATCGCGCTGCAGCGCCGGTTGCCAAAGGTGATGGTGCCGGTCTTGTCCAATAGCAGCACCTGGACGTCGCCCGCCGCCTCCACTGCCCGGCCCGACTTGGCGATCACATTGAGCCGCACCAGACGATCCATGCCGGCGATGCCGATCGCCGACAACAGCCCGCCGATCGTCGTCGGAATCAATGTCACCAGCAGCGCGACCAGAAAGACCAGAGGCAGATCGCCCCCGGCGAAGCGGGCGAATGGCTGCAGCGTGGCGACCACCACGAGAAAGATCAGTGTCAGCCCGATCAACAGGACGTCCAGCGCGACCTCGTTGGGTGTTTTCTGCCGCTTGGCTCCCTCGACCAGGGCGATCATTCGATCCAGTGTGGATTCGCCCGGATCGCTGCTGATCCGCACCAGCAGCCAATCGGACACTACGCGGGTATTGCCCGTGACGGCCGAGCGATCCCCTCCCGACTCGCGGATCACCGGTGCAGACTCCCCGGTGATCGCCGCCTCGTTGACGGCCGCGATGCCTTCGATGACTTCGCCATCGCCGGGAATAAGTTCGCCGACCTCGACTCTTACCACATCACCGCGACGCAGGCTGCTCGCCGCCACCTGGCGGTAATTGCCATCGTCATCTCGCAGTCGCGCCTCGAGTCCCTGCACGCCTGCCTTGAGGCTATCCGCCCGTGCCTTGCCGCGCCCTTCGGCAAGCGCTTCGGCAAAGTTGGCAAATAGCACGGTGAACCACAGCCATAGCGCTATCTGTATTGCCACCGGGCGACCGACCGCAGCATCTGGCAGGAAACACAGCAATGTGGTCGCTACAGCGGCGAGCTCGACCACCAGCATCACCGGAGATCGGGCGAGCCGGCGTGGGTCTAGTTTGACCAGGGCCTGCAACAGCGCCGGCTTGCACAGCGCAGCAAAGGATGTAGCAGGTTGTTGCTCGGCACTTTCGAGTGCCGTTTGACGGACGTTCATCATGACGCTCCTCAGAAGCCTTGCAGCAGGACGAAGTGTTCGGCGAGCGGGCCGAGCGCGAGGGCCGGCAGGAATGTCAACCCGCCGACCAGGAGGATCACCAGGGTCAACAGCGTCACGAACAGCGGTCCGTGGGTGGGGAAGCTGTTGGCATCGAGCGGTGCGCGGTTCTTCGCCGCCAAACTGCCGGCAATCGCCAGCACCGGCAGGATGAAGCCGAAGCGCCCCAGCAGCATGGCGAGCGCGATCATCAGGTTGTGATAGGTCGTGCCGGCACCAAACCCGGCGAAGGCCGAGCCGTTATTGCCGGTACCCGAGGTATAGGCGTACAGGATCTGGCTCAGCCCATGAGGGCCAGGATTGGTGATCGAGGCGGCGGGCCCCGGCAAGCTCACACCGAGTGCAGCCAGCACCAGCACACCCACCGGCATCACCAGCAGAGACGCCACCAGCAGGCGGACCTCGCGCGCTTCGAGCTTCTTGCCCAGGTACTCGGGTGTGCGTCCGATCATCAGGCCCGCCAGGAATACCGTGACCAGCACGAACAGCAGCATGCCGTACAAGCCTGCACCGACACCGCCGAACACGATCTCGCCAAGCATCATGTTGAACATCGGCACCATGCCGCCAAGTGGGCTGAAGCTGTCATGCATGGCATTGACCGAGCCGTTCGAAGCCGCGCTGGTCACGGTAGCCCATAGCGCCGAGGCAGCAATGCCCAGACGACTTTCCTTGCCCTCCAGCGGCCCCGTCTGTTCCATGGCAATACCGACAAACGCAGGGTTGGGTTGATGCTCGGCGAGCAGGGTCGTGCCCAGACCGAGTGAGAACAGCACCAGCATGCAGGCCAGAATCGCCCTGCTCTGCCGAAGGTCGCGTACGTAGTGGCCAAACATGAATACCAGTGCGGCTGGCAGCAGCAGGATCGAAGCCACCTCGAGGAGGTTGCTCCAGGCTGTCGGGTTCTCGAACGGGTGCGCCGAATTAACACCGAAGAAGCCGCCGCCGTTGGTGCCCAGCTGTTTGATCGCGATCTGGCTGGCTGCCGGCCCTAGTGGAATGCTTTGCTCACCACCCTGCAGCGTCACCACCTGAACGTAGTCCGCCAGGCTTTGTGGCACGCCCTGCCACACCAGCAGCAGCGCCAGGATCAGGCTGAACGGCAACAGCCCGTACAGCACCGCGCGGGTCATATCGACCCAGAAATTGCCGACTGCACCCGCGTTGCGGCGCGTCAGTGCGCGGCAGAACACCACCAGCACCGCCAGGCCGACCGCCGGGCTGACAAAGTTTTGCACACCCAGACCCAGCATCTGGCTGAAGTAGCTGAGCTGTGCCTCACCGCTATAGGCCTGCCAGTTGGTGTTGGTGACGAAGCTCACTGCCGTGTTCAGCGCCAGGTGCCATTCGAGCCCGGGCAGCTGCTGCGGATTCAGCGGGAGCTGCCCTTGCAGCATCAGCATCGAAAGCAAACCCAGGAGGCTGAACGCAGTCAGCCCGAGCAGTGCCAGGCAGTAGCTCATCCAGTTCTGTTCGCGTTCCTGATCAATACCGGCAATGCGATAACACAGCCGCTCGACCGGCTGGAATACAGGCGTCAGCCAAGTACGTTCGCCCTCCATTGCACGGTACAGATAGCGGCCAAGCCAGGGTGCTGGCGCCAGCACGAGGATGAAGAACGCCGCGATCAGCCAGTAGTCGTTGGCGTACATGCGGCCTCCTAACTACGTTCGGCGCGCAACAGCGCAGCCAGCAGATAGAGGAAAAGAAGGATGGCCAGGCCCAGTGCGAGCCCGTCGAGGATAGTCATGGCTAATGCTCCGTATGACGCGTCAATGCGTGTACGGAGTCTCGAGGCAGGCGGCGTAAAGATTCGATTGTGTTACCGGTCAGGCGGCGTAAAAAAACCGTAAATTCTGACGTTGGTCTTGCGCAGCCCCTGCGACCGGAACGCTACCCGCACGCCGCAGTCATCTATAAACCACCCGCATAGAGGATGCCGCGTCATGATCAAGCAAATGTTCGACAAAACCGCCCCACAGAACGTCCACGGCTGGGAGCGCGCCGCGTCGCTGGCGGGCGGCCTGGTGATGATGGGCAAGGGGCTACGCCGTGGCGGATTGATCGGGATCGCCGAGCTGGCCATGGGCGGTATGGCGCTGGCTCGTGGTATCAGCGGTCGTTGCGAGGCCAAGCGCATGCTCGCGGAGATGGAAAGCAAGCCGGCGCTGCCGAGCCAGCGCTACAGCCATATGCCAATGGATTCCGAAGTGCACAGTTCGGACTTCACCGATACCAGCGTACAAATGCCGGACTCCACCCCCATGGGCAACGAAAGCCGCACCACGCCGCGCGTCTGATCGACCGGGCAGCGCCTCGATGATGTGCTGCTCGCTAACCGCCTCTACAAGCGGCAAAAGCGCAAACCTCACGGCGCTCTAGCGGCGCCGTGGCTGCAATGCGGTCAATCATCGATAACTACTGGCCCAACAATCGGTCCTGATTCTGCTGCGCCATTTCCTTCAGGTAATCCCAGGTCGTGCGCATGCGCGCCAGGTCCTTGAACTCGATCGGCATCAGCATCCAGAAGGTGCGGGTAAAGCTGACCTCCTCCGGCAGCAACAGTCGCAGCCGTGGATCGGCGTCGGCGGAAAAAGCGGGCAGGATCGCAATCCCCGCCCCCATCGCCACTGCTTCCTGCTGCGCCAGCAGGCTGGTGCTGCGCAGGCCGATGGAGCGGGCGTCAGCGACGCCATCGAGAAACAGCAGCTCCTTGCTGAACAGCAGGTCATCCACGTAGCTGACGAAGCGGTGCTCTGCCAGATCCTCGCGGCTGCGGATCGGCGGGTGTTCGTCGAGATACGCCGGCGACGCATACAGCCGCAGCACGTAGTCGGTCAGCCGGGTGATGATGAACGGCCCGCGCTCCGGGCGTTCCAGGGTGATGACGATGTCCGCCTCGTGACGCGACAGGCGCACCGCGCGCGGCAGCGCCAGCAGGTCGATGTTCAGGTGCGGATAGCGCCGGCTGAGCCCGGTGAGCTGGCCGGCGAGCATCACCGTGCCGTAACCCTCGGTGGCGCCGATGCGTACCTGCCCGGAAAGGCCATCACCCATGCTCGGCAACGAATGCTCGATGGCCACGCTGGCGCTTTCCATGGCCTCGACCCGCGGCAACAGGTTGCGCCCGGCTTCGGTGAGCTTGTAGCCACCCGGCTCGCGCAGGAATAGCTGCAGGCCGATGCTTTTTTCCAGCGCCTGCAGCCGGCGCGAGACCGTGGTGTGGTCGACCGCGAGCCGACGCGCCGCGGTCGTCAGCCGCCCCGCTCGGGCGACTTCGAGGAAATAGCGCAGATTGTCCCAGTCCATGGTTGCCGCCTCCAGCAGGTTCCTGTGCATTTATGCAGAGCGACTCTGCAGTCGATCGCATTGTAATGTGATTTTTTGCATTGCTACATTCAATGCAGCCCTCGCAGCCGTCCGCGAGCCAATAACAACAACAGTGCCTTTTCAGGCGGAGAGCCATATGACAACGTCCAACGCCATTCCTACCGTCAAACTGCTGATCGACGGTGAATTTATCGAATCGACCACCCAGGACTGGCGCGACGTCGTCAACCCGGCGACCCAGGAAGTCCTGGCGCGCGTGCCGTTTGCGACCGCCGAGGAAATCGACCGCGCCGTCGCCAGCGGCCAGAAAGCCTTCAAGACCTGGCGCAAGACGCCGATCGGTGCGCGTGCGCGCATCTTTCTCAAGTACCAGCAGCTGATCCGCGAGAACATGAAGGAGCTGGCGGCGATCCTCACTGCCGAACAGGGCAAGACCCTGGCCGATGCCGAGGGCGACGTGTTCCGCGGCCTGGAAGTGGTCGAGCACGCCGCCGGTATTGGCAACCTGCAGCTCGGCGAGCTGGCGAACAACGTCGCCGCCGGCGTCGATACCTATACCCTGCTGCAGCCGCTGGGCGTCTGCGCCGGCATCACCCCGTTCAACTTCCCGGCGATGATCCCGCTGTGGATGTTCCCGATGGCCATCGCCACCGGCAATACCTTCGTCCTCAAACCGTCCGAACAGGACCCGATGGTCACCATGCGCCTGTGCGAACTGGCGCTGGAAGCCGGCGTGCCGCCGGGCGTGCTCAACGTGGTGCATGGCGGCGCCGATGCGGTGAATGCGATCTGCGACCACCCGGATATCAAGGCGGTGTCCTTCGTAGGTTCGACCAGGGTCGGCACCCACGTCTACAACCGTGCCAGCCAGGCCGGCAAGCGCGTGCAGTGCATGATGGGCGCGAAGAACCACGCCATCGTGCTGCCCGATGCGCACAAGGAGCAGACCCTCAACGCCATCGCCGGTGCCGCCTTCGGCGCGGCCGGCCAGCGCTGCATGGCGCTGTCGGTGGTGGTGCTGGTGGGTGAGGCGCAGGCCTGGATTCCCGATCTGGTAGCCAAGGCGCAGACCCTCAAGGTCAACGCCGGTGTCGAGGCCGGCACCGATGTCGGCCCGCTGGTTTCCTGCGCGGCGCTGGATCGCGTCAGCGGGCTGATCGAACGTGGTGTGCAGGAAGGAGCCAGGCTCGAACTGGATGGCCGTAACCCGAGCGTCAGCGGTTACGAGAACGGCAACTTCGTCGGCCCGACCCTGTTTTCCGGCGTCACCCCCTCGATGAGCATCTACCGCGAAGAAATCTTCGGCCCGGTCCTGTGCGTCATGGCGGCGGCGACCATGGACGAAGCCATCGAGCTGATCAACGCCAACCCGAATGGCAACGGCACCGCCATCTTTACCCGCTCCGGCGCGGCGGCGCGGCACTTCCAGGAAGAGATCGACGTGGGCCAGGTGGGCATCAACGTACCGATCCCGGTGCCGGTGCCGATGTTCTCCTTCACCGGCTCCCGCGCTTCCAAGCTCGGCGACCTCGGCCCCTACGGCAAGCAGGTGGTGCAGTTCTACACCCAGACCAAGACCATAACCGAGCGCTGGTTCGACGAAAACGAGGTCGGCGGCCCGGTCAACACCACCATCAACCTGAAGTGACATCACCCACCGGGCCGGCGGACGCGCCGGCCCTCAAGGACGCTGAAATGACATTCGAAACCCTGCTCGTCGACATCCAGGAGCGCGTCGCGCTGATCACCCTCAACCGGCCGCAGGCGCTCAATGCGCTCAATGCGCAGCTGATCAGCGAGCTGAACCAGGCCCTGGGCCAGCTCGAGGCCGATCCGCGGATCGGCTGCATCGTGCTCACCGGCTCGGCCAAGGCGTTCGCCGCCGGCGCCGACATCAAGGAAATGGCCGAGCTGTCCTACCCGCAGGTCTATCTCGATGACCTCTTTGCCGAAGCCGACCGCATCGCCACGCGCCGCAAGCCGCTGATTGCCGCCGTCGCCGGTTACGCGCTGGGTGGTGGCTGCGAACTCGCCTTGCTCTGCGACATGATCTTCGCCGCCGACAATGCGCGCTTCGGCCAGCCGGAAGTCAACCTAGGCGTGCTGCCGGGCATTGGCGGCACCCAGCGCCTGACCCGCGCAGTGGGCAAGGCCAAGGCGATGGACATGTGCCTGACCGGTCGCCAGATGGACGCCGCCGAAGCCGAGCGCGCCGGCCTCGTCGCGCGCGTATTCCCGGCCGAAAGCCTGCTGGAGGAAACCCTCAAGGCCGCCCGGGTGATCGCCGAGAAATCCCTGCCGGCCACCATGATGATCAAGGAAAGCGTCAACCGCGCCTTCGAGACCACGCTGGCCGAAGGCATCCGCTTCGAGCGTCGCGTGTTCCATGCGGTGTTCGCCACCGCGGATCAGAAGGAAGGCATGGCCGCGTTCAGCGAGAAGCGCAAGCCTGAGTTCACCAATCGCTAAGCCGCATCTGGCCATAACAACAAGAGGAAACACGCCATGCATATCGGATTCATCGGCCTGGGCAACATGGGCGCACCCATGGCCCACAACCTGCTCAAGGCAGGCCACCAGCTCAGCGTATTCGACCTCAACGCCGCGGCCGTTGAAAACCTGGTCGGCGCCGGCGCGCTGCCGGTCGACTCCCCGACCGCCATCGCCCAGGGCAACGCCGAGCTGATCATCACCATGCTGCCGGCCGCCGCCCATGTGAAGAGCGTGTACCTGGGCGAGAACGGCCTGATCGCCAGCAGCCGTGCCGGTGTGATGCTGATCGACTGTTCGACCATCGATCCGCACAGCGCCCGCGAAGTGGCCAAGGCCGCCGCCGAGCATGGCAACCCGATGCTCGATGCACCGGTATCTGGCGGCACCGGCGGTGCAGCAGCCGGCACCCTGACCTTCATGGTCGGTGGCAGCGATGCGGACTTCGATCGTGCGCAGCCGATCCTCGCGGCAATGGGCAAAAACATCGTGCACTGCGGTGCGGCCGGTAACGGCCAGGTGGCCAAGGTCGCCAACAACATGCTCCTGGGCATTTCCATGATCGGCGTCGCCGAGGCCATGGCGCTGGGCGTCGCGCTGGGCATGGATGCCAAGACCCTGGCCGGCGTGATCAACACCTCCAGCGGCCGCTGCTGGAGCTCGGATACCTACAACCCCTTCCCTGGCGTGCTGGACAACGTACCGGCCTCCCGCGGCTACAGCGGCGGCTTCGGCAGCGACCTGATGCTCAAGGATCTGGGCCTGGCCACCGAGGCCGCCAAGCAGGTGCGTCAGCCGGTGATCCTCGGCGCCCTCGCCCAGCAGCTCTACCAGAGCTTCAGCGCCCTGGGTCATGGCGGCCTGGACTTCTCGGCGATCATCAATCAGTACCGCAAGGACACCTGACCATGAGTGCAACCGAACGCCCCGTGCTGGCCGCCGTACGCAACCACGTCGGCCACCTCACCCTCAACCGCCCGGCCGGGCTGAATGCGGTGACCCTGGAAATGGTCCGCCTGCTGCACCAGCAGCTCAGCGCCTGGGCTGCCGATCCGCAGATTCATGCCGTAGTACTGCGTGCCAATGGCGAAAAAGCCTTCTGCGCCGGCGGTGACATCCGTTCGCTGTACGACAGCTTCCAGCGCGGCGACACCGAGCACGAAACCTTCTTCGAGGAGGAATACGCCCTCGACCAGTACATCCATGCCTACCCGAAACCACTGCTGGCACTGATGGACGGTTTCGTCCTCGGCGGCGGCATGGGCCTGGTCCAGGGCGCGTCGCTGCGGGTGGTCACCGAGCGCGTGCGCATGGGCATGCCGGAAGTCGGCATCGGCTATTTCCCGGATGTGGGCGGCAGCTATTTCCTCTCGCGCCTGCCGGGTGAGCTTGGCACCTACATGGGCGTCACCGGCCTGCAGATCCGCGCCGCCGATGCGCTACACGTGGGCCTGGCGGACTGGTGCGTCAGCCACGACCAGATTGCCGAGCTGGATCGCTGCCTGGACCGCATGAGCTGGTCGGTCCATCCCCAGGAGGCGCTGCGCACCCTGGTGGCCACACTAGGCACCAACAGGCTGCCCGGTTCCGAACTCAAAGCGCTGCACCAGGCCATCGACGAGCATTTCGCCAAGCAGGACGTGGCATCGGTTCGTGCCTCGCTGGCAGCCGAGAACCGTCCCGAATTCAGCGACTGGGCCGCCGAGACCCTCAAGGTGCTCGACGCCCGCTCCCCCCTGGCGATGTGCGTCACCCTGGAGATGCTGCGGCGCGGCCGCAATCTGCCCCTGGCCGACTGCTTCGCGCTGGAGTTGCATCTGGACCGTCAATGGTTCGCCAAGGGCGACATCATGGAAGGCGTGCGCGCGCTGATCATCGACAAGGACAAGTCACCGCGCTGGAATCCGCCGACGCTGGCAGAGGTCACGCCGGAGCGCGTCCAGGCGTTCTTCGACGGCTTCAAGACCACCACCGGCAAGACCCGCCGCAGCGCCACGGCCTGAACCTCTTTTGCAGCACAACAACAAGAAGAGACCGCGCAATGCATGACTTCGAACTCAGCGAAGACCAACGCATGATCCGCGACATGGCGCGCGACTTCGCCCGCCGCGAGATCGCCCCCCATGCACAGGCCTGGGAAAAGGCCGGCTGGATCGACGACGCCCTGGTCGCCCAGATGGGCGAGCTTGGCCTGCTCGGCATGGTCGTCCCGGAAGAATGGGGCGGCAGCTATATCGACTACGTCGCCTACGCCCTGGCCGTGGAGGAAATCTCCGCCGGCGACGGCGCCACCGGCGCGCTGATGAGCATCCACAATTCGGTGGGCTGCGGCCCGGTGCTGAATTACGGCTCGCAGGCGCAGAAGGACGAGTGGCTGGCTGAACTGGCCAGCGGCCGTGCCATCGGCTGCTTTGCCCTCACCGAACCGCAAGCCGGCTCCGAAGCACACAACCTGCGCACCCGCGCTGAACTGGTGGACGGCCAGTGGGTGCTCAACGGCAGCAAACAGTTCTGCAGCAATGCCAAGCGGGCGAAGTTGGCCATCGTCTTCGCGGTGACCGATCCGGACCTCGGCAAGAAGGGTCTTTCCGCGTTTCTGGTGCCCACCGACACCCCTGGTTTTGCGGTGGAGCGCAGCGAACACAAGATGGGCATCCGTGCCTCCGACACCTGCGCGGTCTCGCTCAGCGACTGCCGAATCCCGCAGGCCAACCTGCTTGGCGAGCGTGGCAAGGGCCTGGCGATTGCGCTGTCGAACCTCGAAGGCGGACGCATCGGCATCGGCGCGCAAGCGCTGGGCATCGCCCGTGCGGCCTTCGAGGCCGCCCTGCTCTACGCCCGCGAGCGCGTGCAGTTCGGCAAACCGATTGCCGAGCACCAGAGCATCGCCAACATGCTTGCCGACATGCAGACCCAACTGAATGCGGCGCGTCTGCTCATTCTGCATGCCGCGCGGCTGAAGAGCGCCGGCCTGCCGTGCCTGTCCGAAGCCTCCCAGGCCAAGTTGTTCGCCTCGGAAATGGCGGAGAAGGTCTGTTCGCAGGCGGTGCAGATCCACGGTGGCTACGGCTATCTCGAGGACTACCCGGTGGAGCGCTACTACCGCGATGCGCGTATCACGCAGATCTACGAGGGTTCCAGCGAAATCCAGCGCCTGCTGATCGCGCGGGAGCTGGCGAACTATCCGCTTTAGCGATGAATCCTTGGAAAAGGCGCCGCCGATGCCGCAGTGCTGCCTGATGGCAAATCCGGACAGCCGGGGCTGAATTTTCAGCTTTCATTGGCGGGCCAACGCCCATCCTAGGGCAAATACCTCACGGGATTTGACGTCCCCGCTCCACCTGACTGCCCGATGGTCTGCAGGCTGGGCTTCAGCCCACCACTCGCTCGAAGCCCATAACCATAGCCAAATAAAAAGGGGAGCCGCTAGGCTCCCCTTCAGGGTGTGTTGCTTTGTTCTTCTTCTGCTGACGGGCTTGTTGTTTTTGTTCGCAGCCCGATCGGACCATCGTCCGCATAGCAGTCCCATTCGGGACATAAAGAACAAACGGATTATTTTGGTCGCTGATGTTGCCACTGCCCTCGCGGGCTCAACCGGTTCTGGAGCTGCCTCAAGGCAGTTTTATTGTTCTCGGTCCGGTCGACAGGAAACCTGTCGGGCAATTCCTCTCCAAAAGAATCAGTTTGCTACGTCTCCCACCTGCTTGTTTTTATTGTGTCGGAGTCGCTACGTGTTGTTTTTGTTATTGGATGTGCTTTCTTGTTCTTGTTATGCCAATAACAAAGCATTCGTCGTGCCAGTTTTTATATCTCCATATTTTTCAATAGGTTACGATTTAGGCATGCAGAGAGAGCACAGAATCCGCGCCTGATTCGTTACCGCCCACCTCAGTGACCGTTACGCTGTACGAAAGGAGTAACACCTTTGGGTAACCGCCTCTGTGCGCGGCGACGTGCAAGGGCGCGATAGTGATATGAAAGGGTCTGCCAGCCGATTCGCGGCTGCATAACGCAGGACACCCCGGCAGTGGTTCACTGTCAGGGTGTCTATCGCTCGATGGGCATAAAAAGGTTCTTCGGCTGGTTAGCGCCTGTGTCGTATCAGGCGTCTGCTGTCTGCACAGCAGTTTCCTTGCGTCTCGCTAGGTAATCGCAGGCCATGATGGCGAGCAAAGGGACGACACCTACACTGAGGGCAGCGTGCCAGGATCCGACGAGGGCCACGAACAGCATCCCCACGACAACGATCGCAGCGACGCAGTGGGCCAGGAAACGGCACAGTTCAAGTGCAACTACTTGTTGTTCGGCATCATTAATCATGACGTTGTACTCCCCGTTTTTGTTGTAATAAGCAGCCTCCGTTTTCATAGTAGTCAGCTGGTGCCAACTCGCAAACCAAAACCGACGTGCGGCACGTCTAGGCCGCGCTTTACGGGCGCTGCACACTACTTTGGTCGACCCCGAATGATTACTTTGAACAGTGTTGCGATATAAGCGTTATATATTCAGGAATCATTTTCCTGACTGCTTGCCCAATAATGGACGCGCTTTTTTTCGCAGCATGAAAGTCGTCGACTTCGATACTCGCGCGCAAGCCTGCGTGCGTCGTAACAATGCTTACCATCAGCTGCGCAGCTCAGTCCCACCCCTCCTCCGCACCGCAACGTAACGTCCGCCTCGCCTTGCCTGGCGTGCGGGAAAAACGCGGAGCCGGTGCTGCCTGCAACACGCCCTCAACTTCCTGGTAAACGCCACGCTGGCGCAGATGCGGGTGCTGCGCCGCTTCTTCCAGTTCAAGCACGGGCGCGAAGCAGGCATCGCTGCCCTCGAGCAAGGCGCACCACTCGGCTCGCGTGCGGGTCGCGAACAGCCGCTCCAGCAGCTCGCTCTGCACAGGCCATTCGCCCGGATCGGCACAGCCCGCCCAGAGCGCTTCCGGTGCGTCTATTCGCTCCAGCAGCTCGTGCCAGAACTGTGGCTCCAGCGGCCCGATTGCAATCTCGCGACCATCGGCGCAGCGATAGCAACGGTAGTTCGGCGCAGCGCCAGCCAGCGGATTACGTTCGCGTTGCATGTCAATCCGCCCGCTCGGCAGCAGGCCGGCGAAGAAGGTCATCAACGACGACACGCCATCGACGATCGCCGCATCGATCACCTGTCCCTGCCCCGAACGTTCGCGCTCCCACAGCGCGGCGAGGATGCCGACGGCGAGATAGAGCGAGCCGCCGCCGAAATCGCCGACCAGATTCAACGGCGGAATCGCCGTCCCGCTCTCGCCGCGGATTGCCGCCAGTGCACCGGTCAGTGCGATGTAGTTGATATCGTGACCAGCTGCCTTGGCCAGCGGGCCGGTCTGGCCCCAACCGGTCATGCGTCCGTAGATCAGTTTCCGGTTGCGCTGCAGCAGCTCCTCCGGCCCGAGCCCCAGCCTTTCCATCACGCCGGGCCGATAACCCTCGATCAACACATCGGCGGTCTGCGCCAGCTCAAGGCAGCGCGCACGCCCTGCTTCGCTGCGGATATCCAGCGCCAGCGTCTTGCGGCCACGATCGACCACCGGATTAGGCCAGCCGTTGCCGCCCTCTCGCTCGATACGCAGCACCTCCGCGCCCATGTCTGCGAGCAGCATCGCACAGTGTGGGCCCGGCCCGATCCCGGCAAATTCCAGCACGCGCAGCCCCTGTAGCGGGCCCTGGCGTGCATCGACACCTTCGCTCATCTGTATTTCTCCTGATCCGCGCGCGCAAGAACGCCCCGCGCCGACGGCACGGGGCGTTCTTGCTGAACGGTTACTGGTTTACAGCGCTGGGCTGGTTCTCGACCAGATGGTTGCGATAGCGCTCGCGCAGCACCTTCTTGTCGATCTTGCCGGTGGCGGTCAATGGCACCGCGTTGAAGATCACCGCGTCCGGCATCCACCACTTGACGATGTTCGGCTCCAGATGGGCGAGGATCGTATCTACGGTGACCTCGGCATCGACATGCGGCTCGATCACCAGTACCGGGCGTTCCTCCCATTTGGGGTGGAATACGCCGACCACGGCTGCCACCTTCACCCCGGGACAGGCCGCCGCGACGTTCTCGATATCGATGGAGCTGACCCATTCGCCGCCGGACTTGATCACGTCCTTGCTGCGGTCGGTGATGCGCATGAAGCCATCGGCATCCAGCGTGGCGATATCACCGGTGTCGAACCAGCCATCCTCATCCAGCGCGCTTTTTTCGCTGCGGTAGTAGCGCTCGACCGTCCAGGGGCCGCGCACCTTGAGGCTGCCGGAACTGACGCCATCGCACGGCAGCTCACGTCCTTCCTCGTCGACGATCTTGAGTTCGATACCGAATTGCAGGCGCCCCTGACGCGTCCAGATGGTGTCATTGGTGGCCTGCTGGCCACGTTCAGCCAGCTTTGGCGTCGGCGTTGCCACCACACCCAGCGGGCTGGTCTCGGTCATGCCCCAGAGCTGACAGACCGCGACGCCGTACTTGGTCTGGAAGGTTTCGGCCATCGCCCGCGGGACGGCGGAACCGCCGATCACCAGCCGCGCCAGGCTGCCGGAATCCTCACCGCTACGTTCCAGATGGGCGAGGTACATGGTCCAGATGGTCGGCACGCCGCCGGACAGAGTCACGCCCTCGGTCTTGATCAGTTCCTGCAGGCTCGCGCCGTCCATCTTGTCGCATGGCAGCACGAACTTGCAGCCATTGATCGCCGCGGCGAACGGAATGCCCCAGGCAGTGCCGTGATAGAGCGACGAGCACGGCATGATGCAATCGAAGGCGGACAGGCCGAACGCGCCGGACAACCCGGCGGCCATCGCATGCAGCACCACCGAGCGGTGGCTGTAGAGCACACCCTTGGGGTCGCCAGTGGTGCCGGAGGTGTAGCAAAGCACCGCGCCTGCGTTCTCGTCGAACTGCGGCCAGTCCAGCGGCTGCTCGTCGGCGATCAGCTGCTCGTAGCCCAGGACATCCTCTAGGCCAGAACTCGGTTGCGCAGCCAGTTCAATGAAATGGCGGATATTGCCCAGACGTGGCCGCAGCCGGGCGACGCACTCGGCAAAGCTGCTGTCGAACAGCAGCACCTGACTGCCGGCGTGGTTGATGGTGTAGACGATCTGTTCGTCCGACAGCCGCGGGTTGGCCGTGTGCAGCACGGCGCCGATGCCGGGCACGGCGAAGAACAGCTCGTAGTGACGGTGAGTATTCCAGGCCAGCGACGACACGCAATCGCCGGGGCCGATGCCGAGCTTGCCCAGCATGCTGGCGGCCTGCGCCGAACGGGCGGCGAGCCCGGCATAGTCATAACGCCAGAGGGGCTCGTCGACCAGCCGCGAGACGATTTCGCGATCACCATGCGCACGGGCGGCGTGGGTGACGATGCTGCTGATCAACAGGGGGGCGTTCTGCATCAATCCTGGTTGCATGTTTCCTACCTCTATCTTGTTTTTATTGTGCAAGTGCCGGTCGAGGAAACGGCGTTCTACCGGCACCACTGAAATCACGTATCGATGCGCCGTAGGGCACGCAGGCGCACCTGGTTTCGGTCAGGCCGGCCCTCCGAGGTTGCGCGCGATGACCAGGCGCTGAATATCGCTGGTGCCTTCGTAGATCTGGCAGACCCGTACGTCGCGGTAGATACGCTCCACCGGGAAGTCGGACAGGTAGCCGTAGCCACCCAGGGTCTGAATCGCTGCCGAGCAGACCTTCTCCGCCATCTCCGAGGCGAACAGCTTGGCCATCGACGCCTCCACCAATGCCGGCCGTCCGGCTTCGCGCAGCGCGGCGGCGTGATGCACCATCTGCCGTGCCACGGCGATCTGGGTGGCCATGTCGGCCAGGCGAAAGGCCACGGCCTGATGCTCGATGATCGGCTTTCCGAAGGTCTCGCGATCGCGAGCGTAGTCGCGTGCTGCTTCGAACGCCGCGCGCGCCATGCCCACTGCCTGGGCGGCGATGCCGATGCGTCCGCCTTCGAGATTGGCCAGGGCAATGCGGTAGCCCTCGCCTTCCTCGCCCAACCGGTTGGCCACCGGCACGCGCAGATCCTCGAATGCGATCTGGCAGGTATCCGACGCGTGCTGACCGAGCTTGTCCTCGACCCGCACCACCTGATAGCCCGGGCTGTCGGTCGGCACGATAAAGGCACTGATACCGCGCTTGCCGGCGTCCGGGTCGGTCACCGCAAAGACGATCACCGTGCCGGCATGCTTGCCCGACGTGATGAACTGCTTGGCACCATTGAGCACGTAATGATCGCCGTCACGCCGGGCACGAGTACGCAGGCTGCTGGCGTCGGAGCCGGCCTGCGGTTCGGTGAGGGCGAAGGCGCCGATCTGCTCGCCGCGCGCCAGCGGACCGAGGAAGTCGCGCTTCTGATGGTCGTTGCCGAAACGCAGGATCGGCACGCAGCCCACCGAGTTGTGCACGCTCATGATGGTCGAGCAGGCGCCGTCACCGGCGGCGATCTCCTCCAGCGCCATGGCATAGGCCAGGTAGCCCGTGTCGCTGCCACCCCACTGCTCCGGCACCAGCATGCCGAAGAAACCGAGCGCGGCCATCTCGCCGATCGCCTCGGCCGGGTAACGGTGCTCGCGGCTCCACTGTTCGGCGAAGGGCTTCAAGCGCTCCCGGGCGAACTGCCGGGCCATCTCGGCGATCGCGCATTGATCCTCATTGGGCAACATGGGCGCCTCCTCAGACCAGTTCGACGGCCATGGCGGTGGCTTCGCCGCCGCCGATGCAGATCGCCGCCACGCCGCGGCGCAGGCCACGGGCGCGCAAAGCCGAAAGCAGCGTCACCAGGATTCGCGCACCCGAAGCACCGATGGGATGCCCGAGCGCACAGGCGCCACCGTTGACGTTTACCTTGGCGGGGTCCAGGCCCAGCTCGCGCATGGCGGCCATGGCAACCACGGCGAAGGCCTCGTTGATCTCGAACAGATCGACCTCCTCGACGGCCCAACCGGTGCGCTCCATCAGCTTGCGGATCGCCCCGATCGGCGCGGTGGTGAACAGGTTCGGCGCATCGGCGTAGGCCGCGTGGCCGTGGATCACCGCCTGTGGCTGCAGGCCCCAGCGCTCGGCTTCGGAACGGCGCATCAACAGCAGCGCGGCGGCGCCATCGGAAATCGAGCTGGAGTTGGCCGCAGTCACCGTGCCGCCCTCGCGGAACGCCGGCTTCAGGCTGGGAATCTTTTCCGGCATCGCCTTGGGCGGCTGCTCGTCATCGCGGATCTGCCGCTGCTGTTTGCCCTGAGTGACCTCCAGCGCAACGATCTCTTCGGCAAAACGCCCCTCGCTTATGGCCACCTGAGCGCGGCGCAGGGACTCGAGCGCGTAAGCGTCCTGGGCTTCACGGCTGAAGCCGAACGCGTCGGCGCATTCTTCGGCAAAGGTGCCCATCAGCCGGCCTTTGTCGAACGAGTCTTCCAGACCGTCGAGAAACATATGGTCGAGCACCCGCCCATGCCCCATGCGATAGCCGCCACGGGCGCGGTCGAGCAGGTAAGGCGCGTTGGACATGCTTTCCATCCCGCCGGCGACGACGATATCGGCACTCCCGGCGAGCAGCTGGTCGTGGGCCATGATCACCGTCTGCATGCCCGAGCCGCACATCTTGTTGACCGTGGTGCAGGTGGTGGCGCGGGTCAGCCCGGCGCTCAACGCCGCCTGACGTGCCGGTGCCTGGCCCTGGCCGGCAGGCAGCACGCAGCCCATCAGCACATCCTGCACGTTCTCGGCCGGCAGGCCGCTGCGTTCCACCGCCGCGCGGATGGCGGCAGCACCGAGCTGCCAGGCGGTCATCCCCTGCAGGTCGCCCTGAAAACCGCCCATGGGCGTGCGCGCACTGCTGACGATTACGATCGGATCATCTTTCATCTCTGCTTCCTTCACTTGGCGGCCATGCGCAAGGCGCCGTCGAGACGGATCACCTCGCCATTGAGCATGCTGTTCTCGAAGATGTGCCGCACCAGCGCGGCGTATTCGGCCGGGTGGCCCAGGCGTGGCGGAAACGGCACGCCGGCGGCCAGCGAGTCGCGGATTTCCTGGGTCATCCCGGCCATCATCGGCGTCTCGAACACGCCGGGGGCGATGGTCATCACGCGGATGCCGAAGCGCGCCAATTCGCGGGCGGCCGGCAGGGTCATGCTGACCACCCCGCCCTTGGACGCGGCATAGGCCGCCTGGCCGATCTGGCCGTCGAAGGCAGCGATCGATGCGGTATTGATGATCGCGCCGCGCTCGCCACCTTCGTCAGGCGCGTTCTCGGCCATCGCCTCGGCGGCCAGCCGCAACATGTTGAAGCTACCGATCAGGTTGATACCAACAATGCGGCTGAAAGCGTCGAGGCTGTGCGGACCATTGCGTCCGAGCACCTTTTCGCCACCGGCGACGCCAGCGCAATTGACCAGCCCGTGCAGTCCGCCGAAATGTTCGCGGGCGGTGGCGACGGCATGGCGCGCGGCCTGCTCATCACGAATATCGGCAGCGACACCCAAGGCGTTCGGCCCCAGCGCCTGTGCCGTTGCGTTGGCCGCGGCTTCATCCAGATCGACGAGTACGACCTTGCCGCCCGCCTCCACCAGCGCCTGCGCCGCGGCAGCGCCGAGGCCGGAGGCGCCGCCAGTAATGAGGAATACCTTGTCGCGAATCTGCATGGCGCTCTCCCGTGCTTGTTGTTATTCGGTGTGAAGCCGGGAGTTATCTTTGGACAGCAACACGGGTGCGGCAATGGTCGATGTTCTCAACCTGTCTGACCGTTTTGGCCAATAGCAAAACGCAATCACGCGAACGCCGCGGTGCGCGCCAGCGGGCTGAAGTTGGGATGCAGGTAATCAGCGCCGCGCCGGTGCCAGAATCAGATTGCGGTAGTGCCCGGGATTGATGCCCGTCCACTTGCGGAATGCCTTGTAGAACGAGCTGACATCGGCAAACCCAAGCCGCTCGGCGATCTCGCCGTAGCTGATGGCAGCATCGGCCAGCCACTCGGTGGCCATCTCCTGACGCAAGCCGTCCTTGATCGCCTGATACGGCTGCCCCGCTTCCGCCAGGCGTCGGCGCAGGGTCGAGGCCGAGATGCACAGGGTCTGCGCCAGCGTCTCGCTGTCCGGCCAGCGTTCGGCGGGCAGGCTGCGCAGGTGCTGTTTGATGCGGCTGGCCAGGCTGGAGTGGTCGCGATAACGCACCAGGATGTTGGCTGGCGCTTCGGCGAGAAAGGCCAGCAATTCTGCTTCGCTACGACGGATCGGCAGATCGAGCACTTCGGCAGCGAAGATGATCCGCGTCGACGGCCGGCCGAAACGCAGGTTGTCGGAGAACATCACCCGGTAATCATCCGTGTAGTCCGGTTCGGCACAACGCAACTCGACCGCCAGCAGCGGGATACGCCGCCCCACCAGCCAGCAGGCCAGGCCGTGCAGGAGCATCCAGAAGGTGAAGTAGCAAAAGGCTCGCGCCGGCTCGGGGTTGCGTTCGCGCAGCAACACTTCAGCCAGGCTCTGGCTGCGGATCAGCTTGCCACGCAGGTCCTCCAGGCCCAGCCCGAGAAAGCTCAGTGCGTGAACCAGCGCCTTCTCCAGTGTCGGCTGCTGGATGCAGCTGCGGCTGAGAAAGACGAAGCTGCCCCAGCGCAGCCGGCGCGGGTCCATGCCGAAGAATTCGTCATCGAAGCGCCGCGCCAGGCGCAGCCAGAGTTGCGAGTAGTCGCGCACGTCCATGCGGCCGTCGGGATCTTGCAGGCAGGCGGGGTCGAGACCGATTTCCTCCAGCAGTTGCTCGGCGCTCAGCCGCGGCCCGACGAAACCGAGCAGTGCCTCGGCTACCAGGCGGACGCTGATGCTGTCCCGGCGGGCTATCGCCGAGACGGCTGCCTCGTCTGCTGTCGTTTGCGCCTCGCTGGTCATGCGGCTCGGTTTCCTGCCCTGTAGTCGTTGGCCGCCATGATCGGCCAGGCACGGTCGCGCTGTCAGCCCTTGCGTCACATCCAGCCCAGGGTCAGCCCCATCACCATGAGGTAACGCGCGGTCTTCGCCAACGTGACGATCAGCAGAAAGCTCCATAGCGGCTCACGCATCACGCCGGCGACCAGGGTCAGCGGATCACCGATGATCGGCACCCAGCTGAGCAGTAGAGTCCAGCGGCCGTAGCGGTGATACCTGTGCTGCGCCTTGGCCAGTTGCCGCTCGTTGACCGGAAACCAGCGCTTGTGGCGAAAATGCTCGACGTAACGCCCGAGCAACCAGTTCACCAGCGAGCCCAATACGTTGCCCAGGCTGGCCACGGCGACCAGGGCCCAGACCGTGTAGCGTTCGGAAAGAAGGAGGCCGGCGAGCACCGCCTCGGATTGCATCGGTAGCAGCGTGGCAGCCCCGAAGGCTGCGAGAAAAAGGCCGAGATAGCCGGAGAGCGACACCATCGATATGCAACCGTAACCGTGCTGACTGACGGCACGCAGTATGCGGGAAAGCGCATCGCTTGGGCGGCGACTGCGGCTGGGATGATGCTTGAGTAAGAACCTCCAAGCCCGCGGCGATTCACACGCGACAGACTAGCCGGCGTCACTGTGTCACCTTGCAACAGGGCAACAGGGCAACAGGGCAAATTTACATGCGCCACCGGTGTTGCCGAGATCGGACATTGCCATGGACGGCAGGACGGGCCGCACTGACATCACATCTCGTGAATACGGCTCACCTGACGAGCAAGACGCATGGTCTCGTGCTCTTCCATGCGTAGAAGGTCCTCGGCGAGATTGCGTGCACCATCAATTTCGGCGCGACGCGCCAAGGAGCGGTAGAGATCGATCACCTGGTTATGAATGGTGAAGATATCCAGGGAAATCTCCTCCACCGTCATGGTGTCGTAAGCCTTACAGGCCTGATTGCGCAACACGGGATTGCGTGTCAGATAGTCGTAGATCCAGGTATGCAATGCCTTCGGGTCGGCATGCTTCTCGATCTTGTCGACCGTTTCCGCCAGTGCTCTCTCGTGGTCGGCAATGTAGACAAGCAGCCATTTGGCTCGGGTCTCTTCGTGCTTGTCGGAACAGCGAGCCATGCAACGAGCCAGCATGGCATGGGTGTCGCGTGTCCAGTCGATCAGGTCTTCGAATCGCTCGATCTTCATCGCCAAAATCTCCGCTGGTAGGACGGCAAACAGCACGGCACAGGCCTGTCTCACCGGTACCTGATTCTGTCCGCTTGCCAGGTCCGGTTACATGACGCTGATTAAGAGATTAGTCCACCCTGCTGTGCCAAGGCCGCTCACACCGCGCAACCTTGCTACAGATCATTGCCGGCCGGAAAAGGACGGTCGAGGATGGGCGTGAATTCGCAAACCATGTGCCATCGCCCTGCCGGCGGCTAGGCCAGCACCAGGGAAGCACGCTCATGTACCACGTCGTGTTGCGCGGGGCTCTGTTGATGCTTCTGGGGATACTGGCCAGCGCTCATGCGTTCGCTAACGCAACGGTGCTTGAGGTATTCGTGCGTGACGGCTGCCCGCACTGCAGCGCAGCCAAGGCCCATCTCGCGGAGCTCTCCACGCAGCATCCGGAGCTGGAGATTCGCCTGCGGGAAGTTGATCGCGGTCCTGCCGCTCGCGCCGATCTGCTGCGCCTGTCCCGTGACGCCGGCCGCCGGCAGTGCCGGCATTCGTCATCGCTGATCAGATGTACTACCTGTTTCGCCGTGCTCGCGCTGAGCTGCCGCAAGCTCGCAAAACGACCTGGCGGCACGCTGAAGCTCATCAGCGGTGCGGTGATGCTCCCGCGGGGCGTCGTCAGCTGCTACAGCCGCAATGGCTGCAGTAGCAGATTGCCAGGGGTGACCTATGCTGGACCCTAGCGCCGCTGCCATGCAGCAAGGGAGAGGCAAATGAGAGCATTCCGCCAGCGCACCATCGCCCTGCTACTAGCGCCGCTCCTGCTTGCTGGCGGCCTGGCGCAAGCATCCACCGCCAATCACGCTCGTTTCGATGCCCTGCTGGGTCCTTTCGCCAGTGGCGAAGAAGTAACGCGGGCCTGTCTGAGCTGCCACGGCAAGGCAGCCAAGCAGATCATGGCCACGCGGCACTGGACCTGGGACTACATAAACCCGGATACCGGTCAGCGTCTGGGCAAGAAGACCATGCTCAACGGCTTCTGCATCGGCGACCGTTCCAACGAGGCGTTCTGCCAGTCTTGCCACATCGGCTATGGTTGGAAGGATGCCAGCTTCGACTTTACCGACGAAACCAAGGTCGACTGCCTTTCCTGCCATAACACCGGCAACTACCTCAAGCTTGCGGGCCTCGCTGGGCATCCGCCGCTGGTGCGCAGCGAAACCGCACCCGGCTCAGGCAGATTCATCGAACCGGTCGACCTGGCCGCCGTGGCACGCCATGTTGGCGCAACCACACGCCGGACCTGCGGGTCCTGCCATTACTACGGCGGCGGTGGCGACGGCGTGAAGCACGGCGATCTCGATTCGTCGCTCAATGCGCCGTCGCGTGAGCTGGACGTGCACATGGCCGCCGAGGGTCTCGATTTCACCTGTTCGACGTGCCACGTTGCCGAGGAGCACCGGATCGCCGGCAGTCGCATCAACGTTACTGCCAGCGACCCGCACGGCGCAGTCACTCGAGGTGAGCGCAGCGAGCGCAACCGTTCGACCTGTCAGTCCTGCCATGGTGACAAGCCGCACCAGGGAAACCTGCTGCACGCCGGGCGCCTTAATGACCACACCAGCGTGCTTGCCTGCCAGAGCTGTCATATCCCGGCCTTCGCCCGCGGCGGCGTGCCTACCAAGATGGCCTGGGACTGGTCCAGCGCCGGAAGAATGGACGCCAACGGCAAGCCATTCCAGACGCGCAACGAGCGCGGTCAGGTTCTTTACGACAGCAGAAAGGGCAGTTTCGTACTCGGCGAGGATGTAGTGCCCGACTATGTCTGGTTCGACGGTCGGGTTAGCTATGTGCAACCCGATACTGTAATAGACCCAAGCACCCGGGTACCGATCAATAGCTTTCACGGCACACCGGGGGCCGCTGATGCACGCATCTGGCCGGTCAAAACCTTTCACGGGCGCCAGCCTTTCGATACCGAACACCTGACGTTGCTGGTGCCGCATACCGCGATCCCGAACGGTACGGCGTTCTGGTACAACTTCGACTGGGCCAAGGCCCTGCAGGCTGGAGCCGACGCTTCTGGCGCGCCCTATAGTGGCAAGTTCGGCTTCGTCGACACGTCGATGCTGTGGCCGATTACCCATATGGTCGCACCGAAGGAACAGGCGCTCGATTGCGCGCAGTGCCATACCAGGCAAAGCCGGCTCGGCGCTGTTCCCGGCATCTGGCTGACTGGCAAACACCACAGCCCCCTGCTCGACCGGATCGGCTTTGGGCTGGCTGGCCTCGCCCTGCTGGGCGTCCTCATCCATGCCGCTTTGCGCGTACTCTCGCGCCGCAGAAGGAGCCACTGACATGGGCGAGCGTCTCTACCTGTTTACCCGTTTCGAGCGCTTCTGGCACTGGTCGCAAGCCACACTGATCATCACGTTGTTGTTCAGCGGCTTCGCGGTTCATGGCAGCCACGCCTTACTGGAGTTTCGCACTGCGGTTGGAATCCATGAGGTATCAGCCTGGCTGCTGATGCTGTTGTGGGTATTCGGCATCTTCTGGCATTTCACCACCGGCCAGTGGCGCCAGTACATTCCCACGCTGACAACATCGATCGGATGCTGCGCTACTACGTTCACGGCATCTTCATCGGCGCTCCTCATCCGTACAAGATCACGGTGGAGCGCAAGCACAACCCGTTGCAGCGCCTGTCGTACCTGTTCGTCAAGGTGATGATCGGCCCGTTGCTATGGCTGACCGGGCTGCTCTATCTCTTCTGGGAGCAGATGCAGGAGCAGCTCTCGCCCTGGCTCGGCTTGCAACAGGTCGCACTGCTGCACACGGCGGGCGCGTTCATGATGCTGATCTTCCTGATAGCGCATGTGTACCTGGCCACAACCGGGCGGACGCCCCTGGAACACATCAGAGCCATGGTTAGCGGTTGGGAAGAGAAGCACTGAGTGGATCAATGAGTGGATAAATACCCCCACCGGTATAAGATGACCCTAACATCTACGTCCTTTCATGTCGGAGCTTCAGATGAAATCCTCATTGATCGCCCTTTCCCTCAGCATGCTGGCTTTCGCGGCCCAGGCAGTAGAACTCGAAGTCACCCCGCAAGACGCCTACGCCCGCGCCCAACAGGAGGATGCAAAGGTCCTCTTCATCGACGTCCGCGACCCGGTGGAAATCATGTTCGTCGGCTTCACCGATGCCGTGGACACCAACATTCCGTATCTGCTCGTCAATCGGGACTCCTGGAATGACGAGCGCGGTGCGTTCCAGACCAACCGTAATCCGAAGTTCCTCGAGCAGATCCAGGCCGAACTGGACAAGCGTGGGCTGGGCGCCGACACCGAAATCATCACCATGTGCCGCTCGGGCAGCGAGCGTGGCAAACCCAGTGCGGATTTCCTGCGTGAGAACGGTTTTCCCAATGCGCGGTATGTCGTCGATGGATTTCAGGGCGCGGCGATAAAGGAAGGACCGCAGGCAGGTTTTCGCCTACAGAACGGCTGGCAGAACGCCGGCCTGCCGTGGAGCCCGAAGATGAATCCGGAAAAGATCTATCGCACCGATCGCAAGTAAAACCCTCGCGTAGCGCGGCACCTCGGCGATGAGCATCGGTAACGCACACCGCCGGATCGGCCATCAGCCAAAAACGGTCACCGTTTGCCGGCTCAGCGCGACCAATTCTCCGGTTGGCGTCCACAACGCCGCGGCGCAGTGGCCGTAGCCGTCACGGGCATGCTCGATAACTGCGCGGTACATGCACCAGTCGTGGCTGTCGAGTCCAGGCAACGGCTGGATGAATTCGATGGTCCAGGTCAGTGAACTGCCGGGCGCGAAGCTCTTCAGATGCGGCAACACGGCAGGCGGCCAGGCATCGACCAGCGCCAGCAGGTGCGCTTCGGTCATCGGCTCGCGGGGTACATCACCACGCTGGCGCACCCAGCCGCCCATTTCGCGGGACGCGTTGCCGGAAAATGGCAGCCCGCCGATGCCCCAGCGCATGGCCAGGTAACGGGTAAATTCCGGCGTTACGCCTGCTACGTAGGGCAGTTCCTGGCAGGCTTCGACCGGTGGCATGGCTGGCGCCGGCTCGGCCTCGACATCCACGACGGAACTGCGCGCTGCGCCGAAGCTGCCCTGGACTATGGTGACCACCTGCCCGTCCTGCATCACCCGGCCGAGCATCTGGCTCACGGCCTTGCCTTCTCGCAGTACCTCGGCCTCGAAGCTCGCCGGCGTGTCCAGCGCCAGCGGCCCGACGAAGGTGATCGCCAGCGAACGCAGCGGTCTGCCGTCGGGCACCTTGGCGCGCATGCTTTCGAAGACCAGCGCGGCGACCAGACCGCCGAAACCGGCACGCCCCTGTCCCCAGCTGGCCGGTACCACCACACTGCCGGGGTTGTCGCGCACCGCCTGCAACAGCTCGCAAAGCTCCATATCCACCTCGTTATCGTTCGTTATGCGAGCGATGTTAAAGGGGCGCCGGTGAGGGTGCGAGCCTGCCTGGCAGAAGCGGCCGCATGAAATGCCGAATCATCCATGCCGGCAATGGACGTCAGCCACGTTGCGCCGGCGCAGCGGGACGCCAGGGCAGCGCCCGGCGCAGCTGGTTCAAGGCGCGTGACAGGTCGTCAGTCGCATCAGTTTGCTCGGCGTAGCGCTGCGCCTCGTAGAGGCTGACGAACGCAAGGATGGCTGGCGCCTGTTCGGGCAGCATCACTGCGGCGCGCTGGGCGAAACTACGGGCACCCTCGCCTTTTTGGCGGCGCGCGCCATGACGTGCCAGAAGTCGTTCGAAGCGCCGGAACAGGCGCTGCTGAACGTCCGTTTCGCGCCGCCAGGGCTTGAACAGCAGCAGCGCGAGCACGCCGGTCAGCACACCCAGCAGCGCCACCAGGCCAAGACCGAGGGTCTGGCCGTCCAGCTTGCCGAACCAGCGTTGCAGCATCTGCGACTGCTGCTCGTCCTGATAGTTGAGTACCCAGCGCTGCCAACCGTAATTGAGGCTGTCCCAGCGCAGGCGCAGCGCGTTCATCCAGCCGATGTCACGGTAGCGCAGCAGTGACATCGGTTCGTCGGCGAGAAAGCTCTGCTCTCGGGCCAGCGCCTGCTCCAGGCCCTGCTCCACCCGCTCGGGCGCGACCTGGAAGGTCGGGTCGACACTGACCCAACCGCGCTCGGCGACCCAGTATTCGACCCAGGCGTGGGCGTCGAACTGACGAACGGAGAGATAATTGCCCGCCGGGTTGACCTCACCGCCCTGATAGCCCGCCACCACCCGAGCCGGAATGCCCGCTGCGCGCAGCACAAAAGTCATGGCGCCGGCGAAGTGTGCGCAGAAACCGCTGCGCGTCTCGAACAGGAAGTCATCGACGATATCGCTCCCCACCGACGGCGGCTCCAGAGTGTAGTGATAGGGCTGGCGGTTGAAGTGCTTCAACAGCGCATCCACCATCGCCTGCGGCTCCTGCGCAGAGCGCCGTAGCTCGGTCGCCCAGGCGCGAGTACGTGGATTGCCCTGCTCCGGCAGCTGCAATGCGCGCCCGAGGCTCGCCGGTGCGCTGGTCGCTTCGCGACGCGCGTCCAACCAGGAGGTCGCCTGATACATCAGCGGCTTGTTCACCGGCTGGCGGCGCTGGAGATGAAAATCCGCCATCAGCTGCGCCTCGGCGGACGCAACCTGCGGCACATCCAGCGCGAACAGCCAGGGCTGACCGCTGGGCTGCATGACGATGCTGTAGCTGAACGGCTCACCAGCCGCCTGCCACTCCGGCGCCTGGGGAAGCTGCGAAGCGTAGGACTGCGACCAGCGACGACCGTCGAAGCGTTCAAAGGTCACCGCGCGCCAGTAGAGCTGGTCGCGGGGCGGAATGTCGCCGTCGAAGGTAACGCGAAAGGCCAGCTCCGCCGAACGGCCAAGACGGGCGATGTCGCCGGGCGCCATGTGATCGGCCAAGCCGGTTGTGCCGCGGTCGCCGGCCTGCGGCAACGACCACAGTGGCGGCAGGCGGGGGAAGAACAGAAACAGCACCAGCATCAGCGGAATCGCCTGCAACAGCAGCGAACCGGCCAGGCGTACCGTCGGCCATGGTCGGGTGACCAGGCTACTCTGCTGCAGCCCGATCATCGCGGCCAGCAATGCGGTGACGGGCAGCAGGCTATACAGTCCGGCGACCAGGCTGTCCTCGAACAGGTAGCTGGTCACCACCGCGAAGAAGCCGAGGAAGATCAGTACCAGTGCATCGCGACGGGTGCTCATCTCCACGAGCTTGAGAATGAACGCAGCTATCAGCAGCACCACGCCGGCTTCCAGGCCGACCAGGCTGCCGCGCGAGAAATACACGCCGAAGCCGGCGCCAATCATCAGCAGCGCCTTGAGCCAGCTGCGCGGATAACGCGCACGCATGCGGAATATCTGGATCCGCCAGCTGGCGCAGCCCAACCACAGGCCGATGATCCATAGCGGCAGATGAGTGAGGTGCGGCAGGATCACCAGCACCTGCGCCACCAGCAGCCAGATCAGGCTGTTGCGCGGAATTCCCGGCTTCGCGCTCACTTCACGCCCTCCTCGCTCAGGCCATGCAGCGCCAGTGCACGCAGGCAGGCATCCCGATGAGCCTGCCCGCCATCGGGTCCGACCAGCTCACCCGGCAGGCGCAGTGCGAACGGTTGCTGCTTGTCGCTGAGGTCGACGACCCAGTGGCAGAGCCTCGACAGGCGCTGCTCGGTGTCGCCGTCCAGGGCATCGAAATCGAGCAGCGGATCGTTGCCGAGCAGGCTGGCGAAATCCTTCACCAGCAGGCCCTGGCCACGGGAATAGGCCTTCCAGTGCAGGCGTCGGCGCGGATCGCCCGGCTGCCAAGCCCGTAGCCCCTGATAGTCGTCGACACCGGCGCCGCGCGTCAGCGTGCCCTCATCCTCGGTTTCCGGCGCACTGCCGCCAGGAGGGCGCTCGGCAATCGATGGCTGCGGGTAGACCAGCGCCGCCAACTCCAGATCGATCCAGCTCCAGGCCACCAGCAGGCCCAGCGGAAACCGGCTCTCGACCCGCACACGCCCCGGTCGCAACCAGCCGCGGCGTTGCGTCGGCAGGCTCAATTCGACTTCGACGGCGCCGCCCGCCGGCACATCGACCAGGCGCAAGCCGCTGGCCGGCCAGCCGAGCGCCACCGCCTGATAGGCGCGACCGGGACTTTCCAGACGCACCCGCAACAGCGCCTGCTCACCGACGAACGCAGCAGTGGTTCCACCCGCCTGCAGGACCAGGCCGGCAAGATTGCGCCAGGTATGCAGGATGGTGACGAGATACAACGACCCGAGCAGAAAAGTCAGCCCGTAGGCCAGACTGTTCTGGTAGTTGATCGCGGTCAGCAGCATCAGCAGCAGCGCCACCAGGAACGCCAGCCCGACCGCGGTGGGCATGATGAAGATGCGCCGCTGGTCCAGGCGCACGCTGGAAGCGGGCGGGATGCGCCGTAGCAGCCAGCGGTCACGAAAGCGCGGCAACAGCCTCACGATGGTTGCCCGCCATCATGCGCGGATGTCGCTGTCACAGCGCAGGCACTTCGCGCAGCAACCACTGCACCAGCGCGCCGCCGCCGTGACCGGTGGCATCCGCGCGCTCGCGCAGGCGATGACCGACCACGGTTGGCAACACCGCCTGCACGTCTTCCGGGATCACGTAGTCGCGACCATCGAGAAACGCCCAGGCACGTGCAGCCGCAAGCAGGGCCAGGCTGCCACGCGGCGACAGTCCCCAGGCGAATTGCGGCTGCGTGCGGGTGGCCTCCACCAGTCGCAGCACGTAATCGACCAGTGCATCGCTGACCCGCACGTTGCCCACTGCGTCCTGAATGGCACGTAGCTCGTCGTGTTCCAGCAGCGGTTCGAGGCGGGTCAGCAGATCGCGTCGCGACTCGCCCAACAGCAGCGCCTTTTCCGCTGCCTTGGCCGGATAGCCCAGGGAAACGCGCATGAGAAAGCGGTCAAGCTGCGATTCCGGCAATGCAAAGGTGCCGCCTGAACTGACCGGGTTCTGTGTGGCGATGACGAAGAATGGGTCAGGTAACGGGCGCGTCGCCCCCTCGATGGTGACCTGCCCCTCCTCCATGGCTTCAAGCAGCGCGCTCTGGCTCTTCGGCGTGGCGCGGTTGATCTCGTCGGCCAGCACCAGCTCGGCGAAGATCGGCCCCGGGTGGAAGACGAATTGCCCGCTGTCCTTGTCGAACACCGAGGTGCCGAGAATGTCGCCGGGCAGCAGATCGGAGGTGAACTGGATGCGCTGGAACTCCAGTCCCAGCACCTTGGCCAGGGTATGACTCAGGGTGGTCTTGCCCATGCCCGGCATGTCTTCGACCAGCAGATGACCTCGGGCCAAGAGGCAGGCAAGGGCCAGTCGAACCTGGGCTTCCTTGCCGAGCAATACTTCGTTGACTGCTCGCAGGCAGCCGTCCAATCGGGTGCGCATAGACTCTCCTTCGTTCGTCGCCCTGATGCTACTGGTCAGCTGCGGCCAGGCAAAGCGAAGGAAATGCCCAGTGACGAGTTTGTGATCCTGGCACCGTTGCAGCGCTCACGCCGCTGCGCCTGTTTCCAGACGATGGAAAGCAGCTGCAGACATTACTTGTGAGATGACGGCCGCGAAAAAGCGGTAAGCGAGCCGGAAGGCTCGAAGGCAATTGCCGGCCCGTGCGCTAGCGAACGGGCCGGCAACTGAGGACGCCGGCTCAGCGACCGGCGCGGGATTCGCGAAGGTAGAAGCGCGCCTTCTGCGCCTTCTGCGTGCAGCCGCGGAAGGCTTCGAACTGCTGCTGCGTCTTGGCGCCGGTCAGCAAGGCCATGGCCTTGGAGTAGCTGACCGTACCGGCGAAGCCTTCGGCTTCTGCCAGGCTCTGCTCCCTCCACGCCGCATTCAGCTCCGCGGCGCAGCTGTCACGATATGCCGTCTTACCAGCACAACCGGCCAGCAACAGAACCAGCAAAGGCAAAGATAGCCAGGTTTTCATCGCATGATCCCTCGTATGCCATTCAGGAATTAAGGCGCCGCTCGCGCCTGACGGTGCCGCAGATACTCGACCACGGACGGCTGGTCGCCAGCGAACTCGATACGCTCGGCCTTGCTCTCGCGCTGATAGGCGTACATGGGGTCGTAATACTTACCCAGCAGCGCCTCAATCCAGGCGCGATGCAGGTCGACAGAGCCGCTACGCGCCTGTTCCGCCAGCGCTTGATCCATCAGCAATGCCAGGCGCTGGTAACGCTCGCCGCCGAGTCGCTTGCTGATATTGACCAGACTTTGCTGCAGACGCTCGGCGAATGCAGCGAAACCGCTCTCACCCTCCTCGGCGATGAATTCGGCGCAGAGGTCGATCACGTAGTCCTTGAGGATCCGCTCAACGCGCCCTTCGAGGCTGTCGTCAAGCCAGACCAGCGGGAAATGCTGCATGCCCTGGAACAGCGGCAGCGGGATGGAGCAACGCCCGACCAGGCGCGCCTCGTCCTCGACAACGAACGTCTCGATGCCCGCTGCACGCATCTTCAGCAGCCGGATCGCCAGGGCATTCTCGAAATCGATCTGCGCCGGCTGTGGTGTCGCGCGCTTGCCGAAGCTGGAGCCACGGTGATTGGCCAGGCCTTCCAGGTCCAGGCTGTTTTCCAGCTGCGCCAGCACTTCGGTCTTGCCGGTACCGGTCATCCCGCCCACCAGCACGAAACCGCACTGCTCGACAGCCTGATCAATGGTGTCCAGCAGGAAGTGGCGCATCGCCTTGTAGCCGCCGACGACCCGCGGGTACTCGATGCCCATCTCGTCCTTCAGCCATTGCTGGACGATCTTCGAACGCAAACCACCACGGAAGCAGTACAGGTAGCCGTTCGGATGAGCCTGGGCGAAATCGGCCCAGGCCTGAAGCCGCTCCGCCTTGGTCTTGCCGGACACCAGCTGATGGCCCAGCTCGATGGCGGCTTTCTGGCCGTGCTGCTTGTAGCAGGTGCCGACCTTCTGCCGCTCCACATCATTCATCAGCGGCAGATTGACCACGCCGGGAAAGGCCCCCTTGCCGAACTCCACCGGCGCACGGGCATCCATCATGGGAACGTCGTTGAGGAACAGCTCGCGATAATTCTCCGTGTCGCCGCGCATCAACGTACCTCGACCGCATGGCTACGCGCGGCGACCAGCTGGCCGATCGGTTCCAGCGCAAGGCCGAGCTCGGCACAGGCCGCGAGGAACTCCGCCTCGCCCTCCGGCGCCACGGCGACCAACAGCCCGCCACTGGTCTGCGGATCGCAAAGCAGAGGTTTGTGGCGCTCGTCGAGCGTGGCGATGCGCTCCCCGTAGCTGTCGAAATTGCGCTGGGTGCCACCCGGTACGCAGCCCTGCTCCAGGTAGTATTCGATGCCAGGCAGGCGCGGTACGCGGGCGTATTCGATCTCCGCGGTCAGGCCGCTGCCATCGGCCATCTCCACCAGATGGCCGAGCAGGCCGAAACCGGTCACGTCAGTCATGGCACGAACGCCTTCAAGCTTGCCGAAGCGGCTGCCGGCGGTGTTCAGCGTGCACATCCAGTCGCGGGCCAAGCCGACGTCCTCGACGCGCAGCTTGGCCTTTTTCTCGGCGGTGGTGAGGATACCGATGCCCAGCGGCTTGGTCAGGTACAGCTTGCAGCCGGCGGTAGCGGTGTCGTTACGCTTCATCTGGCGCTTGTTCACCAGGCCGGTGACGGCCAGCCCGAAGATCGGCTCGGGCGCATCGATCGAGTGCCCGCCGGCCAGCGGAATGCCGGCGGCATCGCAGACGGCACGGCCCCCGGCGATCACTTCGCGGGCGACTTCCGGCGGCAGCACGTTGACCGGCCAACCGAGGATCGCGATGGCCATCAGCGGGTCGCCGCCCATGGCATAGATGTCGCTGATGGCATTGGTGGCGGCGATGCGGCCGAAGTCGAAGGGATCATCGACGATGGGCATGAAGAAGTCGGTGGTCGATACCACACCACGCTCCTCGTCGATGCCATAGACCGCCGCGTCATCGCGCGAGGCGTTGCCGACCCACAGACGCGGATCGAGATTCTGCGCACCGCTGCCGGCAAGAATCACGTCCAGCACCTTGGGCGATATCTTGCAGCCGCAGCCGGCGCCATGACTGTACTGGGTGAGGCGGATCGGTTCGCTCATCGGACTCTCTCGTGACACATGCACAAACGGGCGGCGATTGTAGCAAAGGCCGCTGTAAGTTCGCCGGTAGCCGCCGGATTCGGGCCTGCAACGACAGGCTCAAGCGTGGCGAGGTCCGATCAGCCCTTGCAGGCTTGCCGGCCAGGCACGAAGCTATCGCGAGTGCCACAGGGAGAACCGCATGAGTAAGAGAGTTGCACTGGTATTGGGATCAGGTGGCGCACGGGGCTATGCGCATATCGGCGTGATCGAGGAACTGGAGGCACGAGGCTATGAGATCGCCTGCATTGCAGGCTGTTCAATGGGCGCGGTCGTCGGCGGCATCTATGCAGCCGGCAAGCTCGACGAGTACCGCAGCTGGATCGAAAGCCTCGATTATCTGGATCTGCTGCGCCTGGTCGACCCGAGCTTCAGTCTCGGCGCGATCCGCGGCGAAAAGGTGTTCGGCCGCATCCGCGACATGGTCGGCAAGACCCGCATCGAGGATCTGCCGATTCCGTTCACCGCGGTCGCCACCGACCTGACCAATCAGCAAGAAATCTGGTTTCAGGAAGGCAGCCTGGAACTGGCGATGCGCGCCTCCGCGGCCATCCCGAGCCTGTTCACGCCGGTCATGCAGGGCAATCGCATGCTGGTCGACGGCGGCCTGCTCAATCCCCTACCGATCGTCCCGGTGGTGTCGGCGCATTGCGACATGATCATCGCGGTCAACCTCAACGCCAACAATCACAAGCAATACCCGCTACCGGAGATCGAGCGCCCCGGCCGCTTCGACTCGCTCATGACCTCGATCAGCTCGCACATCCCGTTCTGGCGCAAGGACGAAGCCGAGCTGACCGAACAGATCGAGGATATCCGCGCAGGCGAATTGACTCGCGGTGATCAGCCACCGGCCGCACCGACCAGCCGCAGCGCGCCTCGATCGGCGGAAGGCTCGACGGTAATCGATGTGACTGGCCCGGCGTCGCTGCTGGAGCTGATCAACCAGAGCTTCGATGTCATGCAGTCGTCGCTGGCGCAGTACAAGATCGCCGGCTATCCGCCGAATGTGCTGGTCAATATTCCGAAGCGGGCCTGCCGCTTCTACGAGTTCTACAAGGCGCCGGAGCTCATAGCGCTGGGCCGCATCGTCGCCCACGACGCCCTCGTGCGCTATGAAGAGGAGCAGTGATCGGCAGACGCCACCTCACCGCCCGGCAGGTTCCCGCCGCCCCCTCCCCCGCGCGCGCGCTGGTTGGGGGGGGGTCTGCGGCGCGTTGCACAGGCTGATCGGTGACCG
>DAMCQE010000007.1:60992-88802 GCA_032105665.1 Pseudomonas sp.
GAATCGGCAGATCCTCGATGCGGGAGAGGCAGTGACCGGCAGCCGCCCCCTCCCGCCCCGCCAGGTCCCCGCCGCTCGTTCGCGAGCGGCGTCGATTCGTGCGGTGGCATCTGCGGCACCTCCTTGATCAGCCAGTCACCCAGCAGGCTATAGGCTACCGCGAGCAGGGTCGGGCCGAGGAACAGCCCCATGAAACCGAACGCGAGAATGCCGCCGAACACACCGAGCAGCACCACCACCAGCGGCAGATTGCCTCCTCGGCTAATCAGATAGGGTTTGAGCACGTTGTCCACGCCGCTGATGATGAACATCCCCCAGACGCCGAGGAAGATCGCCATACCGTAATCGCCCTGCCAGGCCAGCCAGGCAACGGCTGGGCCCCAGATCAGCGGCGGCACCATGATGAAGCTACAGGCGAAGGTCAGCAGCCCGAGCACCAGCGCTCCCGGCACCCCGGCGATGAGAAAACCGATGTAGGCCAGAATCGCCTGAGCCGCGGCAGTGCCGATCACCCCGTTGACCACTCGCTGCACCGTCCCCGCAACGAGTTCCAGATAATGATCCGCTCGGTCACCGATCAGCCTGTGCAACAGGCTATGGACGAATGCCGACAAGCGTGGCCCATCGCGATAGAAGAAGAACACCAGCACCAGGCTCAGCGCCAGTTCGAGCATCCCGCCGCCGATGCGCGCGCTGCGCACCAAGAGCCAGTTGGCGACTTGGCCGATGTAGGGCCGAATGCTGGCGATCAGCGCCGTGCCCTGCTCGTCCACGGTGCTCCAGAAATTCAGCAGTGCATCGCCTATCAGCGGAACCTCACCCAGCCAGGCCGGCGCCGGCGGTAGTCCCTCGACCTGCAGATCGTGCAGCAATGCATTGGCATCGCGTATCTGGTCGGCGATGTTGAAGCCCAGCCAAACCAGCGGCACCGCCACCAGAACCATCCAGCTGAACGTGAGCAGACCGGCGGCGAGCGTGGCATTGCCATTCAGCCAACGGGTCAGCACGCGCATGACCGGCCAGCTGGCGAATGCCAGAACGGCAGCCCAGAACAACGCGGAAGCAAAGGGCGCCAGTACCCAGAGACAGGCGGCCAGCAGCCCGAGGAGCAGAATCTGCACCAGCAGGCGATCATTGTTGAGCATGCGAAGTTACTCTACTGAAAAGAGCCGGCGCGCTCTGTCAGCAACGCGCCAGCGAAGACGGCTATTGCAGCCGTTACGCAGGATCAGCGCAATAGTCTGATGAGCAAACCGGGTTGCTCCGACTCATCCACTTCCAGGCGGCCGCCACGAATGCGTTCGGCGACCAGCGCCTCCCGCCAGGCCGCTGCGCTGCGGCCGGCCAGGCTCACCCGCGTTGTGCTGTCCAGGCGCATGACGTTGGCCAGTAGCGCACCCCACTCGGCCGTCGGCTCATCGGCCAGATCCGGTAGACGCAGTTCGCCGGTGCTGCGCAGCTGTCGTTGTAATGTCGCCGCAGTCGGCAGTACACCCGTCAAAGGCCGGTCGGAGAGAAGTTGTTCGACATGCAGATAAGGCCTACCGTTGCCACGGGTAATCCCGTACAGCGCGATCAGTTCGCCCTCACCCCCGGGCATGCGCGCCAATAGATAGGCCTGCTGCGCCTCGGGACCGTAGAGCATCGACTTGTCGAAGATTGCGTTGGCCCACAGACTGCTGGAACCACACTCACGCCCTTCGCACCAGAAGAGCAACTCGGCGCCCCGTTGCAACAGCGTGCCGCGAGCCTCGGTAAAGGCTTCAATACCCGTGTGCGTGGCGGGCAATTGATAGGTGATCGCGGTTAGCTCGCCAGAGACGACCACCTGGGAGGCCATCCGCAGGTTGCCACTGATGCGACGTATCGAGTCCTGCGGATACACCCGCTCCTGAACCTGGGTTTGCCGGTAATCGACGATCTGCGCCTGGGCAAAACGAGGCAGGCGCTCCAGATCGGCGCTCCCGGTAACGTCAGCCGCCAGCACAGCGGCGGAGAAAAACGCCGCCGCTGCTATCCATGCACTTCGCATAACTCTCCTCAACGGGACACCTTCGACTGCTTGCCGAAGCTCAACCGGCGTATCGCGTCGCATGGACCCGATAGGCTCAGAACGTCAGCAGGCCGGTGCTCGCAGGGAAACGTGGCACTGTAGCGATCGATCATTGCGCTGGCTCTGCTGGAACATTGCTTCCCAGCCTCGCCAGTTGGCAAAAGCAAGTCAAGCAAGGGTTTGCGAGAGAGTATTGCGAGCCCGCCGGATACGTCAGTCGTGCAAGAAGCTGTTGAATACCCTGGCGACCGCCTCAGCGCCAATGTCATCGTCCAGATGCAAATGATGCCCACCCACCAGGCGGCGGATATCGAACGGGAAGCTTTCGACAAGCTCAAGCAGCTCAGGCTGCATCATCAACCCCTGCTCGGCCAGCACCAGGCTGGTCGGGCAAGCGACCCGACTGACGAAGGCCAACGCATGGGCGCGGGTCAGCCGCATTGCCGAGGGAAGCATCAGGCGTGGATCTGTGCGCCAGGTGTAGCCGCCGGGCACAGGCATCAACCCGCGCAGTGCGAGCATCTCGGCCGCCTCGCGACTGACCGCGCCGACACCTTTCATCCGCGCTTCCACAGCTTGGTCGAAACTCGCGTAGACCGGCTTGCGCTTGTCGTTCACCGCGAGCAGCGCCTCGAGGGCGGAACCAAGCTTCTGCGGCGCGCTATCAGCCTCGCCGGTGTAGGGAATCACGCCGTCGATCAATGCGAGCCGCTCGACGCGCTCGGGTAGCGCACCGGCGAGCAGCACGGAAACGATCGCGCCCATGGAGTGCCCGAGCAATGAAAAGCGCTGCCAGCCAAACTGCTCGGCGACCTGCAGCACGTCATGGGCGTAGTCCCAGATGTTGTATCCCGCCCCGATCGGACGATGATCGGAATGGCCGTGACCAGGCAGATCCAGCGCCACGATGCGCAGCCCTTTCAGCCTGGGCGCCAGCCGGCTGAAGGTCGCCGCGTTATCCAGCCAGCCATGCAACGCAATCACCGGCTTACCATCGTCGGGCCCGTAAAGATGCACCGCCACCTCGAGATGCGGCAGGCTCATCCGGACTTCTTCGAACAGCACGCTCATGCAGCCCCCTTGGAAAGCTCGGTATAGCTGCCCCAGCGGCCAAGCAGTTCACGCAGCTTTTCGGCAGTCTGCTGCGGCTGTTCGAACGGAAACATGTGGCCTCCTGGCAAGCTGTGCGCTTCGCCACGCGACATCAGCCGCAGCAGATAACCATGATGCGGCAGCACGACACGACTATCGCGCCCGCGAATCATCGCCAGCGGAATCTTCAAGGCCGGCGGCCAACCGGGAGTGAGATGCGGCACGCTGCGATAGATGCTGATTTCGGTCTGCGGATCGAAACGCAGGCGCACCCCCTGCCCCACAGGCTCCAGACCATGCTCGATATAGGCTTCGAGGCATTCCGGATCAAAGCTGCTGAACAGGGCTTTGCCGGCGAAATAGGCGCGTGCCTCTTCGACACTGGCGAACTGTTCGCGCCGTCCTAGCGTGCGGCCAGCCGGCGTCAGCCGGTCGATGAAACCGAGGCGCTTGGCCGCCCAGATCACCGTCTGGTCGAACCAGGTCGGTATCGGCGAATCCAGCATGACGACCCCGTGGTACAGCTCCGGGCGCCGCAGCGCGGCGCGGTAATGCAGCATGCCACCGAACGAATGCCCTACCCCCCACACCGGCTCGTGCAATCGATCGAGCTGCTCGAACAACTCGTCGAGCAGGTTGTTCCAGTTATCGTCGACCGGAAAGCGCGGGTTGTGCCCATGGCGGTCCATGTGCGTGACCCGGAATTCCGGCGCCAGGGCGTCGAACAGCTTGCGATAGGTGGCCGAGGGAAAGCCATTGGCGTGGGCGAAGAAGATGCGTTGCGACATGGAAGGCATTGCCGGACAGACTGAAGCCTCATTGTCTGGCAGGCCTCGGCAGGCGGCAATCGCCATAGCCCTGCCGAATGAAGGGCATTCAGGCCAATCAGCAGGCCGCAATGTCCCAGGTCTGCTGTCAGCCCGCCGAAGCACCTTTTTCCAGCGGCACGATCGCGACAGTCAAACGTGAAATGCAGCTTGGTTTGCCGTCCTCACCGCTGAGACGGATATCCCAGACATGGGTCGAACGTCCCAGGTGCACCGGCCGGCATACGCCGGTCACGCGTCCGCTGCGCAAACCGCGCAGATGGTTGGCGTTCACTTCGAGGCCAACGCAATAGAACTTGCTGCTGTCGATGCAGTGATAGCTGGCCATCGAACCGAGCGTTTCAGCCAGCACTACAGAGGCACCGCCATGTAGCAGGCCGTAAGGCTGGTGGGTGCGTGCATCGACCGGCATGCTGGCGGTGATGGACGAGTCATCGAAGGTCTCGAAGCGGATGTCCAGCAATTCGGTGATGGTGTTCTTGCGGGTACTGTGAAGCTCTTCCAGGTTGGGCTGACGGTGCCAGATACTCAAGGCGCATACTCCTGACGTCTATTGTTGTTCTTGATTGATGTGCCGCCGTGAGCAAAACAGCCTGGCGGACCGGTCAACCCTAACCAACGTGACGCAAGGACACCAGCCGCATCAGCCCTCCGGCAATTGCCTCACCCTCCAGCTCCGCCAGGGACGCTGTCGCCATCGGCACAGGCTCCGCATAGTTGCCGTTCACCAGCCAGCCGGCAAGATTGCCGACGAAGGGCTGGTGGGTAACCAGTAGCAGATCGCTTTCGCCGCGCAGATCGAGCTGCCGCAATGCCTCGGCAAGATCGGATTCCGGTGTCGCCCAGTCAACCGTCTCACACTGGCCGACGAAGCCGAGAGCCTTGCGCACCTCATCCGCAGTCTGCTGCGCGCGCTGGAACGGACTGACCAGAATCGTCTTCAGCGGCTTGCCGCGAAGAAAGGTGGCGCTGCGGCGCACGTCGCGGCGCCCTCCCTCGGTCAGGTTGCGCTCCGCATCGGTGCGCGCACGGGGCTCGGCTTCGCCGTGTCGTAGCAGCCACAGCTTCATGCTGCCGGACCCTGCTGAGAGTCCTTCGGCTCGTTCGGCGCAACGGGCGGAGTCGGGGTGGTCAGCTCGACATCCGCCGGACGTGGGGTCGGCCAGTCCGAAAGCGGCCAAGGCTTGCGTTCGGCATTGAAGGTGGCGAAACGGCCAATCTGCGCGATGTACTGGCTGAGGCTGTCGCCAAAGCCCTGCAGGCTGGTGTCCGGCCCCCCCTTGACCAGGCGCATTACCAGCTGCAGCACCACGACCACCAGCAGGGCCAGTTCGGCCAATTGCCAGACGAAGAAGAAGATCAGCATCCAGACGGCTCGCAGGATAAGCGATTCCCGGTCCGTTGCCTGGTTCGATTGACTCATGGAATGTCCCCTACGCTCGGCTCAGAAACCGTCGGTTGAAATGAAGTCCACATCGGTCTTGGGCTCGCCACGCATCAGCACACCGATGATCTGATCGAGCGTACGCCCCTCGAACAGGATGGCATGCAGACCCGCGACCAGTGGCATGTACACCTGCAGCTCCTCGGCCTTGCACTTGAGCACCTTGATAGTATTGACGCCTTCCGCGACCTCGCCCAGCCGGGAAACCGCCTCATCAAGGCTGAGCCCTTCACCGAGCGCAAAGCCCACTTGGAAATTGCGGCTTTTCTGCGATGTGCAGGTGACGATCAGGTCGCCGACTCCGGCCAGGCCGAGAAAGGTCATGGGATTGGCGCCCAGCTTCACGGCGAAACGAGTCATTTCCGCAAGAGCGCGGGTGATAAGCATGCTACGGGTGTTCTCACCCATGCCCAGAGCTGCGGCCATACCCGCCATGATCGCGTAAACATTCTTCAGCGCCCCACCCAACTCGACGCCGAAGCGATCCGAGCTTGCGTAGACGCGGAAGGTGCGGCCGTGCAGCACCTGCTGGACGCTGCGGCAGAGCGCCTCGTCCTGACTTGCCACGACCGTTGCGGTCAGCGCGTGCTCGGCCACCTCACGCGCCAGGTTCGGTCCGGACAACACGCCGATGCGCGCCTGCGGCGCGATCTGCTCGAGAATCTGGCTCATCAGCATGAAGCCGTCCGCCTCGATGCCTTTGGTGGTACTGACCAGCATCTTGCCGCCGAGCTGCGCCGCGAACGGCTGCAGTGCCTGACGCAGCGCGCTGGACGGCAGCGCAACGAAGATCAGCTCGCAGGCATCGAGGGTCGCCGACAGATCGGTGGTCGGCTCGACCTGCGCAAGGATCTCGACGCCTTTCAGATAGCGCGGGTTCTGTCGCAGCGTCAGGATACTTTCGGCCTGCTCCGCATCGCGCATCCAGAGCAGGACGTGGTGACCATTCTCGGCCAGCAGATTGGCGATCGCGGTACCAAAACTGCCGCCGCCGAGTACCGCGATGGGTTGCTGTCGTGTCATGTGGAATCCGTTGTTGGCCATCCGAAATGGCAGTGCCGGGCATTATACGTTTCATCTTCACAGCGGCCAGCGCAACTACGGGGCCCAGTGAAATCATTTGGTTACAGTCGTCACGAAGGCTAGCCCAGAGCCTCCCGGGGGCCCTTGGATCGGTATTCGTTCACGCCATGCAACCGTCACTGCAACGATTGTCTATAGAGGACACGCTGTCGCAAGGTCCTCGTTCGCCGTTAAGGAGTGTTAAAGTAGCCGCCCAATTCTGTCTTTGCGCATTCAGCCGCAGGTACGGGTTGAATGGCGTCGCTGTTGGCGGGCTGTGACTTTAGCCACAACGCGGCAGTCTATGACTAGTCTTGATGATCAGGCCTCGAATTCTGGCCCGGTATGTAAGCAGCAAAGCCCTTCGCGGGGCCCATTGAGGAATACGCATGACCAAACAACACGCCTTTACTCGGGAAGACCTGCTTCGTTGCAGCCGCGGCGAACTCTTCGGTCCCGGTAATGCGCAACTGCCCGCGCCGAACATGCTGATGGTCGATCGTATCGTTCACATCAGTGAAGTGGGCGGCAAGTATGGCAAGGGCGAGCTGGTCGCCGAGCTGGATATCAACCCTGATCTCTGGTTCTTCGCTTGCCACTTCGAAGGCGATCCGGTCATGCCCGGCTGCCTCGGTCTCGATGCCATGTGGCAGCTGCTCGGCTTCTACCTCGGCTGGCAGGGCAACCCTGGCCGCGGGCGTGCACTGGGTTCCGGCGAAGTCAAGTTCTTCGGCCAGGTGCTGCCGACCGCCAAGAAGGTCACCTACAACATCCATATCAAGCGCACCATCAACCGCTCGCTGATCCTCGGCATCGCCGATGGCACGGTCAGCGTTGATGGCCGCGAGATCTACAGTGCCGAAGGCTTGCGCGTCGGCCTGTTCACCTCTACCGACAGCTTTTGAAGGACATCCGCATGCGTCGCGTCGTGATCACTGGCCTGGGTATCGTTTCCTGCCTGGGCAATGACAAAGAGACCGTCTCCGGCAACCTGCGCGCCGGTCGCCCCGGCATTCGCTTCAACCAGTCCTATGCGGACATGGGGCTGCGCAGCCAGGTCTCGGGCTCCGTCAACCTGAACCTCGAAGAGCTGATCGACCGCAAGGTCCTGCGCTTCATGGGTGACGCCGCCGCCTACGCCTACCTGGCGATGGAGCAGGCCGTGAAGGACGCCGGTTTCAGTCTGGATGACATTTCCAACCCGCGTATCGGCCTAGTGGCCGGCTCGGGTGGTGCATCGACCATCAATCAGATGGAAGCCATCGATATCCTGCGCGACAAGGGCGTCAAGCGCATCGGCCCATATCGCGTTCCGCGCACCATGAGCAGCACCGTCTCGGCCTGTCTCGCGACCCCGTTCCGCATCAAGGGCATCAACTACTCCATCGCGTCGGCTTGCGCCACCAGCGCGCATTGCATCGGTCATGCGATGGAGCAGATCCAGATGGGCAAGCAGGACGTCGTCTTCGCCGGTGGCGGTGAAGAGGAACACTGGAGCCAGAGCTGCCTGTTCGACGCCATGGGCGCCCTGTCCAGCCAGTACAACGAAACTCCGGAAAAGGCCTCCCGCGCCTACGATGCCAAGCGTGACGGTTTCGTCATCGCCGGCGGTGGCGGCATGGTCGTGGTCGAAGAGCTGGAGCACGCCCTCAAGCGCGGCGCCAAGATCTACGCGGAAATCGTCGGCTACGGCGCCACTTCCGACGGCTACGACATGGTCGCCCCGAGTGGCGAAGGCGCCCTGCGCTGCATGCAGCAGGCGATGTCCACCGTCGATACCACCATCGACTACCTCAACACCCACGGCACCTCCACGCCGGTAGGCGACGTGGCCGAGATCAAGGCCGTGCGAAACATGTTCGGCGACAAGATCCCGACCATCAGCTCGACCAAGAGCCTGTCCGGTCACTCTCTGGGCGCCGCTGGCGTTCACGAAGCGATCTACTCGATGTTGATGATGGAAGGCAGCTTCATTGCCGGCTCGGCCAACATCGACGAGCTGGATCCGGAAGTTGCCGACATGCCGATTCTTCGCGAAACCCGCGAGAACGTGCAGCTCGACACCGTGATGAGCAACAGCTTCGGCTTCGGTGGCACCAACGCTACGCTGGTGCTGCGCCGCTACAAAGGCTGAATCTGACTAGCGACAAACAAGAACGGCGCCCTAGGGCGCCGTTTTTTGTTTCCACCTCACGCCGTCACACCCGGCGCTCGGCGCCCCCATCGATATCGCCATGGGCAATACATGAAGCGGCGGTGAACAACACATCGGTAGAGGAGTTGAGCGCGGTTTCCGCCGAGTCCTGGACGACCCCGATGATGAAGCCGACAGCCACCACCTGCATCGCCAGGTCATTGGAGATGCCAAACAGGCTGCACGCCAGCGGAATTAGCAGCAGCGAACCACCGGCGACACCCGACGCACCGCAGGCACATACCGCAGCCAGAAAGCTGAGCAGCACCGCCGTGGCGATATCCACCTCGATACCCAGAGTGTTGACCGCCGCCAGGGTGAGCACCGTGATGGTGATCGCCGCGCCGCCCATGTTGATCGTCGCTCCGAGCGGAATGGATACCGAATAGGTGTCCTTGTGCAGCCCGAGCCGCTGGCAGAGCTGCATGTTCACCGGAATGTTCGCGGCAGAACTGCGCGTGAAGAACGCCGTGATACCGCTTTCTCGCAGGCAGGCGAATACCAGCGGATACGGGTTGCGACGGATCTGCCAGAACACGATCAGCGGATTCATCACCAACGCCATGAACAGCATCGCGCCGACCAGCACCAGCAACAACCGCATGTAGCCCAGCAGCACGTCGAAGCCCGATTCGGCCAACGTGCCGGCTACCAGCCCGAATACCCCCAGCGGGGCGAAGCGGATGACCACCTTGACGATCAAGGTGACGCCATCGGAAAGGTCACTGATCAGATGCCGGGTGCTTTCTTGTGCATGACGGAAGGCGAAGCCAAGTCCGATGGCCCAGGCCAGGATGCCGATGAAGTTGCCGTCGAGCAGCGCCTGCACCGGGTTAGCCGTGATATTGAACAGCAGCGTCTGCAATACGGCCCCCACGCCCGACGGCGGCGTTACATCCGCAGCACCGCTGACCAGCGTGAGCGTGGTTGGAAATATGAAGCTCGCCAGCACGGCAACGGCCGCCGCACTCAGCGTGCCGAGCGCGTATAGCAAGATGATGGGGCGGATATGGGTAGGCTGGCCGCGCTTGTGGTTGGCCAGTGAAGAGGTCACCAACACGAACACCAGAATCGGTGCTACCGCTTTTAGCGCCTGCACGAACAGGTCACCGAGAAGAGCTACGGATTTTGCTGCGCCAGGCAGCAGTAGCGCAAGCAAGGCGCCAGCCACCAGGCCCGCGACGATCTGGGCAACGAGGCTGGTACGGCTGATGAAGCGAATGAATCGAGGCATATCGGACATGGGCGCATCTCGCAGCTCGGCAGGTACGGCCCGAAACAGCCCGTGCCTGCCATGGAAAAACGCCGGATGGTACGCCGCTCTCCCGCCCATGCCCAGCGTTGTGCTGTCACGGGGGCACCGGAGGCTGCTGAAGCGCCCACAGACGGCGGGAAGGCGCCATTGCGGCTAGCGCATGTCACACCTGAAAGCGCGCTACCAGACCGTTCAGGTCGATGGCCAAGCGCGCCAGTTCCTGACTGGCCGCGCTCGTCTGATTGGCACCTGCCGAGGACTGCAGCGACAAGTCACGGATATTAACCAGATTCCGATCCACTTCCCGCGCGACCTGAGCCTGTTCTTCTGAGGCGCTGGCAATCACCAGGTTGCGCTCGCTGATCTGGCTGATCGCCGAGGTGATGCCATCAAGAGCTTCGCCGGCCGCCCGAGCCATTTCCAACGTGGTACGGGCGCGCTCGTTGCTCGATTGCATCGCATGCACGGCCTTGTCAGTACCCTGATGCACGCTGCCAATCATCTGCTCGATCTCTCCGGTGGACTGCTGGGTACGATGCGCCAGGGCACGTACCTCGTCGGCAACAACCGCGAAACCGCGGCCAGCGTCGCCAGCCCGGGCCGCCTCGATCGCGGCGTTCAGCGCGAGCAGATTGGTCTGTTCGGCAATCGAGCGGATCACTTCCAGCACCTTGCTGATGTCCCGCACCTGACCAGCCAGATGCTCCACTTCTCCGGCGGTGTTGGTCACGTCGCTCGCCAGCAGATTTATCGACTCGACTGTCTGCATCACCTGGTTGCGGCCGCGCTGTGCGGTGTCGTTGGAGTCCTGGGAGGCCTCGGAGGTAGCCACCGCGTTGCGCGCCACTTCGTCTACGGCTGCGGTCATCTCATTCACGGCGGCAGCCGCTTGTTCGATCTCGTGGTTCTGCTGGTGCAGGCCGCGGGTGGAGTCTTCGGTCACCGCGTTGAGCTCCTCGGCTGCCGAGGCAAGCTGATTGGACGAGTCGGCGATGCCCTGAATGGTCGAGCGCAGATTGGCCTGCATGGCTTTCAGCGATGTCAGTAGACGGGCCGGCTCGTCCTTGCCCTCGACCACGAAATCGCCGGTCAGATCGCCACCAGCGATACGCTCGGCTACCGAAACAGCAGTTCCCAACGGGCCCACGACGCTGCGGGTGAACACCCAG
The DNA here is from genome assembly GCA_032105665.1 of Pseudomonas sp. Taxonomy (GTDB): domain Bacteria; phylum Pseudomonadota; class Gammaproteobacteria; order Pseudomonadales; family Pseudomonadaceae; genus Stutzerimonas. Next base: position 72,089 of record DAMCQE010000007.1, read on the forward strand.
GCCAGCGTAACGGTGATAGCGGCAGCGAACAACAGCGTTGCAACCACCCAGCTGAAAGCAGTGTGGTATTGCGACGACGCGCGATCCGCCGCCCCGCCGGCTTCCTCGCTGTTGATGGTAAGGAGCTGGTTCAGTGACGCAGTCACGTTATCCGCGTGCCCATTGATTTCGCCGTTGATTATCGTCACGGCCTGGGCGCGCTCACCGCGGACCACATGCTCGACGACACGTTGCTGAAGCAGCAAGTACTGTTCGAAGCTCTGCTTGAAACGTTCATACGCAGCACGTTCTTTGGCCGTAGTTACTCGCTTGGCGTAATTGGCATCACGTTGAGCCACTTCGCTGCGCATCTGGGTCAAGCGCTGGGCGGTGTCCTGCACCATCTGCGACTCTTCAGCCAGAGCCAGGCGCAGGGTATTGGCTCGAATGCGCATGACCGTGACGTTAAGTTCACTGAGCGCCATGATGCTGGGTAGCCAGTTCTCATCGACCTCCTTGCTCTCGTTGCGCATGTTGGCCATCTGGTTCAGTGCGAACAGGCCGAGGAAGAGTACGAGCAGGCCAATCAGGCCGAAACCCAGTGTTGAGCGTTTACCAATAGTGAGCGAGCGAATGGACATGGGACTACCTTCTCCATGAAAAACGGAACAACGCCACAAACCGTGACTTGCTCCGTTATCGGAAGGCCTGGCCTTTCACTTGAACTTTGACGCCAATTTTTTGCGCCGCTCGACTCCCTCCCCGACTAACGGTTCGAATGGCCATCTCGACCTAACAAGATGGCCATCACCGGACGTCGAACATCTGCTCGGCCAACTTGCGGTCCCCCTGGAACACCATCAGATGCCATCGACCGACCACAATCTCATGGGGCTCGGTGAATTCGAATGCCATCACGTCCGTTTCAGCGCCCGACACCAGCGCTTGCACGACCTCGAACTTGTCATGCCGCTTGCCATCGGGTGTCACCACACCTGGCGTCAGGTATAGCAAAGTCAGCGGCGTATCGGCTTCGCGCTTACCAGCGAGGCGATAGCGCAGGCCGAACTTGCTTCCGAGCCGCGCCGGCACCTCAGTCGTCTGGCGAATGGGCTGGTCACGACGAGTCAGCACGCGCTCGCCTGGCTCGAAATCCTCTTTGACGGTTTCGAACACGCCGTACTCCACGGCACCCACGACCTCGACCTGAGCCAGCGCTGCGGGCGAACTCACACCCAGTACCATGGCGACGAGCGCCCAACGAGTGAATGACATGGAACCTGCTCCTTCCTGTTTGCGAAGCAGGCAGGTTATGACGCCCCGATTACAGTCTCATGACGCTCAACGTAGCTCAGCCTGACGCTTGCGGGGGAGCAGCGCGAGAAAGTTATCTTGCGCCACGCCTTGCGCTACGGAGGCTGGAAGTGCATCGAGGAAGGGAGCGAAGGCGTGCATGCCGGTCGCCAGGTTATCGAAATGGCCGACCACGTCCGAGCCGATCACGAAGCGCTTGGGATGCCGCTTCACCAGCGCGACCCACTTCGGGTCGGGACGCTTATCTTCGTCCAGCAGATAAGGTTGCAACATGGTCCAGGAAAGGTCGATGTACAGATTCGGATAGTCATCGAGCAGGCGGCTGACCGTATCGTGCAGGAATTCAAGCTTCTCCTGGTGTCGGTGCAGCTCCATGCTGGTTCCGGCATGAGCCCAGATAAAGCGCGTATGCGGATGATTGCGCAGCGGCTCCTCCAGCTCGACCAGGTAGAGCGGATTGCGCTCTCGCTTGGAGGTGATGTTGGAATGCAGCATCACCGGCAGATCGAACTCCGCCGCCAGGTGATAGACCCTGGCCAGCGCCTCGTTGTTGGCCCGCGGGGTGTCGCCCTCGGTCAACGCGGTCACGTCATCGTGTCGGGTGAATACCTCCCCCAGACCCTGCCAGAGGCCCGGGTTCAGCTCCAGCATGCGGCGGATATGCGCGTCGGCGTTCTTGTCGTTAGGGTTGAAGCCGGAAAGAAACGGATGGAAGCGCTTGCGCTGCTCCTCATCCAGATCTTCCAGCGCTGCGGCGACCAACACGTCGGTCGCGCTGTACCAGTACACCGGCGCATCGTCACCTGCGTAGTAGCGAGGCCGCTTGGGCTCGTTCTCGTGCCATTTCTTGGCCACCGGAATGCCGCTGATCATCACGTGATCGATGCTGCCCGCGTCCATCGCTGCCAGCAGCTTTTGCATGCCATCGGTTTCCTGGAAAAAATCCACATAGTGCAGATGCGCATCGCTGTAACGATAGTCACGCCCTTCCCCTACCGCGACGGACGACAACGTAACGAGGGCTACAACGGAAAATATTCTGAAAATGTACAAAGCTCGGTCCTCCTGACAGCCAGCGAGTAGACCGTAAGAAGGGCTTCCCGTTCAGCGTTGCCATGCTGCGGGGCACGACCAGAGACTCAGCCGAGGCATACCCCCCACGGTATTTGACTGAAATCAACGACCATCCATCGCCATCACACTAGTCTCATGACCACCACAACCGCGCAGCCGCTACCTCACTGCGCGCTGCTTTTCTTCCACTTCACAAAAGGACCCATCGCATGGCAATGAAAACCATCAGCGCGCACGGAACATTGAATGCCGGAATGGCAATCGAGGTGCAATGCGGCAACCACCGCCTGATCATGGACCAGCCAAAGAGCGCGGCGGGCCGAGACCTCGGCCCGACGCCGCTGGAAGCCATTCTGGCGGCAGTGGCCGGATGTTTCGGCACCATCGGCCGCTTCATCGCTCACCAGCAGAAGATCGAACTGCGCGGCATGCGCTTCGAGATTGAAGCCGATTACGATCCCGCCGGACTGCTCGGACGCGATCCTTCTGTACGGCCGGGCTTTCAGGAGTTGCGCATCAAGGTGGACATCGACGCGGATCTGGATCGGGACGGCAAGCAGGCATTGCTGGAGCAGATCGAGCAGCGTTGCCCGGTAGCCGACAATCTCACCCACGGCACTCGTCTGGTCAGCGTCCTGCTCTGAAGCAACCCGAAACGAAAACGGCCCGTCACTTGACGGGCCGTTCGTACATCGCTGCCAGGGATCAGGCCGATAGTTCGACCAGCAGTTTGTTCAGACGCTGCACGTAAGCAGCGGGATCCTTCAGGCTATCCCCCGCCGCCAGCGCAGCCTGGTCGAACAGGATGTGCGACAGATCCGCGAAGCGATCCTCGTCCGGCTCGGCATCGAGCTTTTCGATCAGCGGATGCTGCGGGTTGATCTCGAAGATCGGCTTGGACTCTGGCACCTTCTGCCCGCTTGCCTCGAGAATCTGCCGCATCTGCAGGCCCAGATCCTGCTCGCCAATGGCGAGGATCGCCGGCGAGTCGGTCAGACGATGGGAGACGCGCACCTCGGCGACTTCATCACCCAGCGCGCCCTTCAGGCGCTCGATCAGCCCTTCCTTGGTCTTGGCGATTTCTTCCTGAGCCTTCTTGTCCTCTTCGGAATCCAGCTTGCCCAGATCCAGGTCGCCGCGCACAACATCGGCGAACTGCTTGCCATCGAACTCGGTCAGGTAGCTCATTAGCCATTCGTCGATACGATCAGTGAGCAGCAGTACCTCGACGCCTTTCTTGCGGAAGACTTCCAGGTGCGGGCTGTTCTTGACCTGCGCGTAGCTTTCGCCAGTCAGGTAGTAAACCTTGTCCTGACCTTCCTTCATGCGCGACAGGTAATCGGTCAGCGAAACCGACTGCTCGCCCGATGCGTCGCTGGTGGAGGCAAATCGCAGCAGGCTGGCAATCTTCTCCTTGTTGGCAAAATCTTCCGCCGGGCCTTCCTTGAGTACCTGACCGAACTGCGACCAGAACTTCTTGTAGTCCTCGGGCTTGTCTTTGGCCAGCTTCTCCAACATGTCCAGCACGCGCTTGGTCAGCGCCGACTTCATCGAATCGATGACCGGATCCTTCTGCAGGATTTCGCGGGAAACGTTGAGCGACAGGTCGTTGGAATCGACCACGCCCTTGATGAAGCGCAGGTACAGCGGCAGGAACTCGTCGGCCTGATCCATGATGAACACGCGCTGCACATAGAGCTTCAGGCCTTTCGGCGCTTCGCGGTGATACAGATCGAATGGCGCACGGCCGGGCACATAGAGCAGCGAGGTGTACTCGAGCTTGCCCTCGACCTTGTTATGGCTCCAGGACAGTGGATTGTCGAAGTCGTGAGCGACGTGCTTGTAGAACTCCTGATACTCCTCGTCCTTCACCTCGGTGCGCGGACGAGTCCAGAGGGCGCTGGCGCGGTTGACCGTCTCCCACTCCTGCTCGACCGGCTTGTCCTGTTCTTCACCGTGAAACTCTTTCGGCAACTCGATCGGCAGCGCGATGTGATCGGAGTACTTCTTGACGATGTTGCGCAGGCGCCAGCCATCGGCAAACTCTTCTTCGCCCTTCTTCAGGTGCAGGACGATGCGGGTGCCGCGTTCAGCCTTGTCGATGGTGGCGACTTCGAATTCGCCCTCGCCCCTCGACGACCAATGCACCCCTTCGCTGGACGGGGTACCGGCGCGGCGGCTGTAGACATCGACCTTGTCGGCGACGATGAAGGCGGAATAGAAGCCCACACCGAACTGACCGATCAGGTGCGAATCCTTCTTCTGGTCGCCAGAGAGATTTTTCAGGAAGTCGGCAGTACCGGACTTGGCGATGGTACCCAGATGCGCGATCACGTCATCGCGGTTCATGCCGATGCCGTTGTCTTCCAGAGTGACGGTATTGGCATCCTTGTCAAAGCTGAGGCGAATCTTCAGATCAGCGCCACCCTCAAGCAGCTCCGGCTTGGCCAGCGCTTCGAAGCGCAGCTTGTCGGCGGCATCGGAGGCGTTGGAAATCAGCTCGCGAAGGAAGATTTCCTTGTTGGAATACAGCGAATGGATCATCAGATGAAGCAGCTGCTTCACTTCGGTCTGGAAGCCCAGGGTTTCTTTTTGAGTCTCCACACTCATCGTCTACAAACTCCACATCAGCGTAATGGCACGGACCGCGGTTGCGGCGATGTCTGGCAGATGGGGGCGTGGCGATGATTTTCAAGGGCAGCCGACGCGTCGCAACGCCGGCCAGTCCAGTCAAGGGTCAACGAGTTCGAGCAGCACGATCTCCCCGGGAGCCAGGTTATAGGTCGCTTCGCCTGGGCCGCTGATGACCCGCCTGATGATCAGATTGCCCTCGCTATCCAGACCAGCGAAGCGCCCTTCTGCAACACCGCCGCGCTCGGTGTGCGCGCGCATCAACAGGTGCTGATAGCGGTCAGGCGTGCGCAGGACCTGCTCCATCGAGAAGCGCAGTCGCCGATCCAGACTGCTTTGCGGCACCGTCGCAGCAACGGGCTCGGCCGCCTTGGTCGTCGTTACAGGTGTCTCCACCGCAGGTTCGGTCAGGGGCGGATAGTCGTCGCCCCTGACGTGCCAGCCCTGCTCGTTCTTTGCCAGGGGCAGCGTGAACGCCTGCATCTCGCCCTTCACCTGAGCCTGGACCTCAACCTCCAACTCTTCGGCCGGCAACGTGACGACGGGCGTCGATTGCAAAGCGACGTCCCGGCTCGCGTGACGACGCTGCAGGTAGTCCTCGATCACGAAGGCCAGGGTGTCCCGCGAATCATGGCGGCGGTCGACCTGACCGTTCAGGTAGCGCAGGCGATCGGTGTACAGCTCGATGACGCCGGTGATGCTTGTGTCGAACTGTGGCGGCAGCACGAGATGGAAATCGCCACGCAGCTTGTTCGGCGCCACCGGCTGCAGATCAAGATGCAACGTGTAACCGCGGTCGAGGCGTCGCGTCTCCGGCAGCTCCTGATCGGGGTTCAGCCAGGCGATTTCGACCTCAGGCAATGCGCCGATGTCATCCGGCAGAACGTCGATGCGCAACGCACCCTCGACCGGTTCGCGCAAGCGAATCGTCACCTCCTGGCGAGCGAAGAAGCCCTTCCCCTCACGCAGATTCAGTACGCCATTTATGAGCTCACCCTGTTGCGGCGCGAATCGACGTCCGTTCAGTTCCCCGCGCACCCCCATGGCAAGATCCGGCTCGACCTGGGTTGGCAGCCAACGCAGACTGAAAATCGCCTCCAGCCGCTCGGCATCGCGACTGGCCAGCAGCGACAGCCCCACGATCAGCGGAATGAAACCCAGGCAGGACAGAATCAGCGCCTTGCGCGCAACACGCCAGTGACTGAATACGAACGCCAACGTCAATGGAGGCAGCAGGCTGCCCAGGCCCCAGAGCAAGCTCGTCGAGAATGCCAGGCTGATGAGCCAGACGGCGCCAGCAAGAATCAGCAGCAAGCCGCCGAGGATCAGAAGTGCTTCCATTCGAGTTCCTTCACGCAATCGCACAAGGTGACGCCGCACACCGCAACGCCACCCTGACGAATGCGTCAGGGCTCGTCGATCTTGAAATGGCAGCGGGCGGTGGCGATGGGCTCGGCCTGATGGGTCTGCCAGGCGGTGATCGCGACATTGGCGACCCTGCGACCCTGGCGCCAGACCTGGCAGGCGGCAAAGGTGTCACGATAGTGACCGGCGCGTAGATAATCTATCGAGAAGTCGATGATTTTGGGCAAATGTGGCGCGCCCATGAACATCAGCAGATGCAGCATCGCCGCGTGCTCCATAAAGCCTGCGATGACCCCGCCGTGAATGGCCGGCAGCGGATTGCCGATGTTGTCCTCGTTCTGCGGCAGACGAAAAACCATTTCGTCACCGAGCCGCAGGCACTCGATGCCGATCAGCTTGGCGTACGGCGCCAGTTTGATCAGCGAGTCGTAATCGTTGTTGGCGTGTGCATGCTGGACCAGCTCGTTGAGGTTGAGATCGCTCATGCGCCGCCCTCCTTGCCCATGGCTGCCGGTGCAGCCTTGCCCATGCGCATGAAGGTGCCTACCACATGAGCGATCGGTTCGTTGATGTCGCGCTGATAGGCGACGCCACGAGTAAAGATGACCGTTGGGGTGACGCGGTAGCACTCGGCGAAGCCGAAGATATCGTGTCCGGCCTCGGCGGGATGCATGTAGTCGATTCGCAGATCGAGCGTCGGGCAAACTTCCAGCTCCGGCAGGGCGCAGGCCGTGGAAATGCCGCAGGTGGTGTCCATCAGCGTGGTGATCGCACCGCCATGGACTCCGCCGGTTTCCGGGTTCCCGATGATCTTCTCACTGTATGGAAGGCGCAGGGTAAGGCCGCGGCTGTCGGCATGCTCGACTGTAAGACCCAGCACCTGACAGTGTCGCAGAAAGGACAAGAAGCGCTGGGTGCGCTCGAGTATCTGGCTATCGCTCATTCGAATTCTCGGGGGATTTGCTCAAGGCGCGCATGATACCGCCTTGCCATGTACGCGCCCTATTCCTTGGGCATTTCGGCCGGGGAAGTTGGCGTGAATACCATCACCCCGAGCACGTCCGAGTGGAATTCGCGGCGATAGAGGATCAGCACCACGCCTGTTGTGACCAACATGAAGAACCAGGGGTGAACGAACCAGGCCAAGGTGGCCATGCCGAAGTAATAAGCGCGCAAGCCGAAGTTGAACTGGTTGGCCGCCATGGACAGGACCCGCGCCGCACGCTCGGCGAAAGCCCTGCGCTCCTGATCACTGACGTTGCGCTCGCCCACCATCGGCGCCGAAGCAACCAGTACCGCGGCGAAGTTGTACTGGCGCATGCACCAGCTGAAGGTGAAGAACACATAGACGAAGACGACCGCCAGACACAGCAGCTTGACTTCCGAAAGACCGCGGCTGACCGGTTGCGCAAATGGCAGGTCGGCCAATAGCGAAACCGCTCGATCGGATGCACCCAACGCGGTCAGGATGCCTGCAAGGATGATCAGCGTGCTGGATGCAAAGAACGATGCGTTGCGCTCCAGATTGCCGATCACGTTGGCATCGGCGATACGGTTGTCACGCAACAGCAGGCGTTGCATCCAGTCCTGCCGATAGAGGTGCAACACACTCGCCAGACAAGCCGTATCCCGGCCGCGCCAGCTCGCGTAGCGGGTGTATCCAGCCCAACAGACGATGAACCAGAGCACGGCGATCAGATGCGGCAGGGTTGAATCGGATAACGTCATGGAGCGCCCTCGGAGACATCACGCGATTATAGCCAGCACCGCGTCGCCGAAGCTTGCGCCTAATGTCAGCGCTACCCCGCGACCGATCTATCGTCAGCCGCGGCGCAGCGCGAGAACAAGTCAGGCGTGATGCTGCGCCTGATCGGCGCGACTGAGCAGGCGATCAGTGACGACTGCAAACACCAGCATCACCAGAACCGGAACCAGCCAGCCCATGCTCTGATCGGCCAATGGCAACTGCGTGAACAGCACCGGAACCCAATCGGCGAAGCCCGCGGCGGCAAGCCCATCGACAACGCCGAAGATCAGCGTCACCGCCATGACTGGCACGAACACCCGCGAGGGCGAAACCCAGAAGCGATCCAGCAAGCTCAGAGCAACCAGGACGATGGCCAGCGGGTAAAGGCCCACCAAGACCGGCACCGACACACTGATCAACTGCGTCAGCCCCTGGTTGGCCACCAGCAGGCTGAACAGAGCGAAAACGACCACCACTGTGCGATAGGAAACCGGCAGCAATGCGCTGAAGAACTCGCCACAGGCCGTGGTCAGGCCGACCGCCGTGGTCAGACAGGCCAGCGTGATGACTACTGCAAGCAGCAGGCTGCCCGGCGTGCCGAACGTGTGTTGCACGTAGGTCGTCAGAATCTGCACGCCGTTCTCCGCACCGGCGGCGATGCCCTGGCTGGTAGCACCAAGATAGAACAGAGCGAGATAGACCAACGACAGCCCGACCGCAGCAATCACGCCGGCAATCATCGAGTAACGGGTAACCAGCGCGGGCTCGGTGACACCGCGGTCGCGAATGGCGGTGGCGATCACGATGCCGAAAACCAAAGCGCCGAGGGTATCCATGGTCAGATAGCCTTCGAGAAAACCCTTGATCAGCGGCGACGCACGATAAGTCTCACTCGCAGCACCGACCTCTCCCGCCGGGGCGAAAATCGCCGCGCCACCGAGTACCAACAGCGCCGCCAGCAGCACCGGCGTAATGAACTTGCCGATACGGTTGACCAGCTGACCGGGGTTCAGCACTAGGAACAGCATGGCCGCGAAGAACACCAGCGTGTAGATGAATAGCGGCATGCCGGCGTTACCGCTGAATGGCGCAATGCCCATCTCGAACGAAACGACGGCGGTGCGCGGAGTCGCGAACAGCGGACCGATCGCCAGGTAGACGGCCACCGCCAGCACCGTACCAGCGACCTTGCCGAGCGGTGCGGTCAAACGGTCCATGCCCCCACCCGCTCGCGCCAGCGCGACGACGGTCAGCAGCGGCAACCCGACACCTGTCAGCAAGAAGCCCAGCGCCGCCTGCCAGATAAACTCGCCCGACGCCATGCCGGCGCTGGGCGGGAAGATGATGTTGCCGGCGCCAAGGAACAACGCAAATGTCATGAAGCCAAGAGCCAGCAGGTCAAAACCTTTCAAACGATTCATGCGGAAAAAACTACCAAATGGATGACGGCATAAATGAACGCGACGCACATGCCACGAGCGCGACGGGTCAGCGGTTCATATTGGCCTGAATGATGGGATTACGGGTTTCCTTAAGGGATAAGGGGAAACGTCATTCAGCCGGTTGGGCCGAATCCTTCGTTGCACGCTGCCGCTCTTGTGGACCGAACAAGCGTATGAATGAGCGGCAATGATGCCACGATGCGGCGATGGATGCTGACCGGAGCGTCAGCATTGGCCGCGAAAAACGTCGCGCAGCAGGGTTGAAGCGTTCAACGCGTGATAGATGAAGCGCGGGACCAAGCAGCGATTGAAGCTGCAACGTTACCAAACCCAAAGCTGAAAGCCCCGAGGCAGAACCGTCAGGTCTGCCTCGGGGCATGCGAAGACTGAGCAGCTCGAACGCCCGGCTGCAGCCGGGCGGGCGTTACATCAAGCCTTCATTTCCCAGCCAGTCACTTCCGCCAGCGCCTTGCCGATATCGGCAAGCGAGCGAACGGTCTTCACACCGGCGTCCTGCAGGGCTGCGAATTTCTCTTCCGCCGTTCCCTTGCCACCAGAAATGATCGCGCCGGCGTGCCCCATACGCTTGCCAGCCGGAGCGGTGACACCCGCGATGTAGGAAACGACTGGCTTGGTCACGTTGGCCTTGATGAAGGCCGCCGCTTCTTCCTCGGCCGAACCGCCGATCTCGCCGATCATCACGATAGCCTCGGTCTGCGGATCGTCCTGGAACAGCTTGAGGATATCGATGAAGGTCGAGCCCGGAATCGGATCGCCGCCAATGCCGACGCAGGTCGACTGGCCGAAACCGGCGTCGGTGGTCTGCTTCACGGCTTCGTAGGTCAGCGTGCCGGAGCGCGAGACGATACCGACCTTGCCGGGCATATGGATGTGCCCCGGCTGGATGCCAATCTTGCACTCACCGGGCGTGATCACGCCGGGGCAATTCGGCCCGATCAGGCGCACACCGAGCTCGTCGCACTTGATCTTCACTTCCAGCATGTCCAGCGTCGGAATGCCCTCGGTGATGCAGACGATCAGCTTGATGCCCCCAAAGGCCGCTTCGAGGATGGAGTCCTTGCAGAACGGTGCCGGTACGTAGATGACCGATGCATCGGCTCCCGTCGCCTCGACCGCTTCGCGCACGGTGTTGAATACCGGCAGCCCGAGGTGCATCGTGCCACCCTTGCCGGGCGTGACACCACCGACCATCTTGGTGCCGTAGGCAATCGCCTGCTCGGAATGGAAGGTGCCCTGCGAGCCGGTGAAGCCCTGGCAGATGACCTTGGTGTCCTTGTTGATCAGTACGCTCATTACTTGCCCTCCGCGGCTTTGACAACCTGAATGGCCGCATCGGTCAGGCTGTTCGCACCGATGATGTTCAGACCGCTCTCACTCAGCATCTTGGCGCCCAGGTCGGCGTTGTTGCCTTCCAGCCGCACCACCACCGGCACCTTGACCCCCACTTCACGCACGGCACCGATGATGCCCTCGGCGATCATGTCGCAACGCACGATGCCACCGAAGATGTTCACCAGAACCGCAGCGACATTGCTGTCGGAGAGAATGATCTTGAACGCTTCGGTCACGCGCTCCTCGGTGGCGCCACCGCCCACGTCGAGGAAGTTCGCCGGCGCGCCGCCGTGCAGGTTGACGATGTCCATGGTGCCCATGGCCAGACCGGCACCGTTGACCATGCAACCGATGTTGCCGTCGAGCGCCACGTAATTCAGCTCCCACTTGGCAGCATGCGCCTCGCGCGGATCGTCCTGTGACGGGTCGGCCATGTCGCGCAGCTTCGGCTGGCGATAGATGGCGTTGCTATCGATGTTGATCTTGGCGTCCAGGCAGTGCAGATTGCCGTCGGTCTTGATCACCAGCGGGTTCACTTCCAGCAGGGCCAGGTCATAGTCCTGGAACAGCTGGGCGAGGCCGACGAAGATGTGTACGAACTGCTTGACCTGGTCACCCTTGAGGCCCAACTGGAACGCCAGTTCGCGCGCCTGGAAGGGCTGCGCGCCTACCAGCGGATCGATGGTGGCCTTGAGGATTTTCTCGGGCGTGTCGTGAGCGACTTTTTCGATGTCCACGCCACCTTCGGTCGACGCCATGAAGACGATCCGGCGACTGGCGCGATCGACCACGGCGCCCAGGTAGAGCTCCTTGTCGATATCGGTGCACGCCTCGACCAGAATCTTGCTGACCGGCTGACCATTGGCATCGGTCTGGTAGGTCACCAGACGCTTGTCGAGCCACTGCTGGGCGAACGCCCGGGCCTCATCCTTGCTGCGAACCAGCTTTACGCCACCCGCCTTGCCACGTCCACCGGCATGCACTTGGGCCTTGACCACCCATTGTGTGCCGCCGATCTTGTCGCAGGCTTCCGCTGCTTCCTTCGGGCTATCTACCGCATAGCCTTTGGACACGGGCAGACCGTATTCAGCGAACAGTTGTTTACCTTGGTACTCGTGAAGATTCATGCTTTCTACCGTCTGTTTTGGTATTGGCGCATTTACGGCACGACGAACCGCCGTGCCTCCCTCACAAGTCGCTGAAAACTATCTGCGAATTCACGATACCTCTCAGCGACCTGCAATCCTTTCGAACCTGCAGTTTGCAAAAGGCCCGGTGTATCGCTGGATACGTCGGGCCCCGGGTACAGCACTAAACCGATTAGCGCTTCTTGCGATTGGCGATGTGGATGGCGTGGCCATTCACTGCCAGGGCCGCTTCATGCAGCGCTTCGGACATGGTCGGATGCGAGAACACCATCATGCCCAGGTCTTCGGCACTGGTGCCGAACTCCATGCCGATGGCGCCCTGCTGAACCAGCTCAGCGGCGCTTGGGCCCATTACATGCACGCCCAACACGCGGTCGGTCTTGGCATCGGCGATGACCTTGACCAGGCCGGCGGTGTCGTTGGCAGCCATGGCACGGCCACTGGCCGCGAACGGGAAGGTGCCGACGTTGACTTCAACGCCTTCGGCCTTGAGCGCCTGCTCGGACTTGCCGACCCATGCGATTTCCGGGTGAGTGTAGATGACCGACGGAATCAGGTCATAGTTCATCTGGGTCTTGTGGCCAGCGATGCGCTCGGCAACCATCACGCCCTCTTCCGACGCTTTGTGCGCCAGCATGGCGCCGCGAACCACGTCACCGATGGCGTATACGCCCGGAACGCTGGTGGCGCAATAATCGTCGACGAAGATGAAACCACGCTCGTCCATATCGACGCCGGCATCGGCCGCCAGAAGATCGGTGGTGACCGGACGACGGCCGACCGCAACGATCAGCTTGTCGAAGGTCATCTGCTGCTCGCCTTCAGCACTGGTGAAGTTGACAGTCACCTGATCGCCCTTCACTTCCGAGCCAGTCAGGCGCGCGCCCAGCAGAATCTTCAGACCCTGCTTGGACAGGACCTTGAAGGCTTCCTTGGAGATCTGCTCGTCAGCGGCCGGCAGGAACTTGTCCATGGCCTCGATGACGGTGACCTCAGCGCCCAGGCGGGCCCAGACCGAACCCAGCTCCAGACCGATCACACCGGCGCCGATGACGCCCAGCTTGCCCGGCACGCTCTGGAAATCCAGTGCGCCGGTGGAGTCGACGATGACCTTCTGATCAACCGGCGCCGGCGGGATGTTCACCGGGGTGGAACCCGAAGCCAGGATGACGTTCTCGGCAGCGAGAGTCTGTACGTTGCCGTCCAGGCCGGTAACTTCGACCTGCTTGCCGGCCAGCAGCTTGCCGTGGCCTTCGAAGACGGTCACGCCGTTGGCTTTCAGCAGGGCCGATACACCACCGGTGAGGTTCTTAACGATCTGGTCCTTGCGCGCGACCATGGTCGGAACGTCCATGGCCACTTCGCCAGTGCTGATGCCGTGCACCTTGAAGCTCTCGTGGGCTTCATGGAACTTGTAGGAGCTGTCCAGCAGAGCCTTGGAAGGAATGCAGCCTACGTTCAGGCAGGTACCGCCCAGAGCGGTCTTGCCATCCTTGCCCTGGTACTTTTCGATACACGCGGTCTTCAGACCCAGCTGGGCTGCGCGAATAGCGGCAACATAGCCGCCGGGGCCGGCACCGATGACGACGACGTCGAATTTCTGGCTCATTACGAATCCTCTTCAAAAGCAGCTAAAAGCCAAAGGCTGCAGGCAGCAAGACCGGCTTTCACCTGACCTGCCAACTGCAGCCCGGGGCGTTTCTATCAGATATCCAGCAGCAGACGGGCCGGGTCTTCCAGCAGGTCCTTCATGGTAACCAGGAAGGTCACAGCTTCCTTGCCGTCGATCAAGCGATGGTCATAGGACAGCGCCAGGTACATCATCGGCAGGATGACCACCTGACCGTTGACGGCCATCGGACGTTCCTGAATCTTGTGCATGCCGAGGATGGCAGTCTGCGGCGGGTTGACGATCGGGGTCGACAGCAGGGAACCGAACACACCACCGTTGGAGATGGTGAAGGTACCGCCAGTCATTTCCTCGATGGTCAGCTTGCCGGCCTTGGCCTTCTTGCCGAACTCGTTGATGCCGCCTTCGATCTCCGCCAGGCTCATGTGCTCGGCGTTACGCAGGACCGGCACCACCAGACCGCGGTCGCTGGAAACGGCGACGCCGATGTCCTGATAACCGTGGTAGACGATGTCGTTGCCGTCGATGGAGGCATTGACGCCCGGCTGGCGCTTGAGCGCTTCCACCGCAGCCTTGACGAAGAAGGACATGAAGCCCAGGCGCACGCCGTTATGGGTCTTCTCGAAGAGGTCCTTGTACTTGGCGCGCAGCTCCATGATCGGCTTCATGTTGACTTCGTTGAACGTAGTCAGCATGGCCATGGAGGACTGGGCTTCGACCAGACGCTCGGCGACCTTGGCACGCAGACGGGTCATCGGCACGCGCTTCTCGACACGATCACCCTCGGCGAAGATCGGAGCGGCAGCGGCAGGAGCGGCCGGCTTGGCAGCGGCAGCCGGAGCGGACTTCTTGGCTTCGACGGCGGCGACGACGTCTTCCTTGGTCACGCGACCGTCCTTGCCGGTACCGCGGATGCTGTTCGGATCAATACCGTTCTCTTCGGCCAGCTTGCGGGCCGCCGGGGCCAGGATCGGCTCTTCGCCACCCGCGCTGGCAGCGGCTGCCGGAGCAGCAGCGGCCGGGGCCGGGGCGGCAGCTTGAGCGGGTGCAGCGGCGGCAGCAGCGCCTGCTTCCAGCTTGCCGAGCAGCTCGCCGCTCAGCACGGTGTCGCCTTCGTTCTTGACGATCTCGGTCAGCACGCCGTCAGCTTCGGCCAGTACTTCCATGACCACCTTGTCGGTTTCGATGTCGACGATCAGTTCATCACGCTTAACCGCGTCGCCCGGCTGCTTGTGCCAGGTGGCAACGGTGCCGTCGGCGACCGATTCCGGGAATGTAGGGGCTTTGATCTCGATAGCCATTATTCAGGGGTCCTATTGATTCGGTTTCTACATCGAGGCCGCGATATCGCGGCCCCTTGCACGAAATGGTTAAACGGTGAAGGCGTCCTGCAGCAGTTTTTCCTGCTGTTCGGCATGCATGGAGGCGTAACCGACCGCCGGCGCCGCTGAAGCATCACGACCCGCGTACTGAAGGAACAGTTCCTTCTTGTGTGCGGTGGCCACACGTCGCATGTGATGCTGGCTGCAGTACCAGGCACCCTGGTTCATCGGCTCTTCCTGGCACCAGACGATGTGCTTGAGATTCTGGTAAGGCGCGAGCGCTTCGGCCAGATCCTCTTCCGGGAACGGATACAGCTGCTCGATACGCACGATGGCGATATCTTCGCGGCCTTCGGCACGACGCTTGTCCAGCAGGTCATAGTAGACCTTGCCGCTACACATGATTACACGCTCGACCTTCGCCGGATCGATCGCGTCGACTTCCGGGATAACGGTCTGGAAGGAACCCTGGGTGAGCTCTTCCAGTGTCGAGGTCGCAAGCTTATGACGCAGCAGCGACTTGGGTGTCAGCGCAACCAGCGGCTTGCGCAGCGGGCGAATCGCCTGGCGACGCAGCATGTGGTAGACCTGCGCCGGAGTCGTCGGCACGCAAACCTGGATATTGTGCTCGGCGCACAGCTGCAGGTAACGCTCCAGGCGAGCGGACGAGTGTTCCGGGCCCTGCCCCTCATAGCCATGTGGCAACAGCATGGTCAGGCCACACAGGCGACCCCACTTGTGCTCACCGCTGGTGATGAACTGGTCGATCACTACCTGGGCGCCATTGGCGAAGTCGCCGAACTGCGCTTCCCACACGACAAGCGCGTTGGGCATGGTTGTGGCGTAACCGTATTCGAAAGCAAGAACCGCTTCCTCGGAGAGGAACGAGTCGTACAGATCGAAACGCGGCTGACCTTCATAGAGGTGCTGCAGCGGAATGTAGGTACTGCCGTCCTTCTGGTTATGCAGCGCAGCATGGCGGTGCGAGAAGGTGCCGCGGCCGACGTCCTGACCGGAGATACGTACCGGGTGGCCTTCGAACAGCAGCGTGGCGTACGCCATGACTTCCGCGTAGCCCCAGTTGATGGTGAGCGCGCCCGCACCCATCTTCTGGCGATCTTCGAGAATCTTCGAGACCTGACGCTGCACCACGAAGCCTTCCGGCGTCTGCAGCAGCTTGTTGGACAGATCCTGCAAGGTCTTCAGATCGAAGCTGGTGTCATGACGGGCAGTCCAGGCATGACCCAGATACGGACGCCAGTCAACGAAGAGTTCTTTATTCGGCTCTTTGACCAGGCTCTTGACTACGTGCAGCCCATTGTCGAGCGCCGTACGGTACTCGTCGATCTTGGCCTGAACACGCTCGTCGTCCAGCACCTTGGACTGGATCAGCGTATCGGCGTACAGCTCACGAGTGGTGCGCTGCTTGGCGATCTTCTGATACATCAACGGCTGAGTGCCGCTCGGCTCGTCCGCTTCATTGTGACCACGACGACGGTAGCAGATCAGGTCGATGACGATGTCGCGCTTGAACTGCATCCGGTAGTCGACAGCGAGCTGGGTGACGAACAGCACCGCCTCGGGATCATCTGCGTTCACATGGAAGATCGGCGCCTGGATCATCTTCGCCACATCGGTTGCGTACTCGGTGGAACGAGCATCTTCCTGCTTGTTGGTGGTGAAGCCGACCTGGTTGTTGACCACGATGC
>DAMCQE010000008.1:0-27149 GCA_032105665.1 Pseudomonas sp.
TACACCTGTGGCTGCGGCATACCTCGGCCTCGCTGACGATCAACGAGAATGCCGATGCAGCGGTTCGACGAGATTTCGAGCGCTTCTTCAATCGCCTGGTGCCGCAGGGTGAGGGAGGCTACGAGCACGACTACGAAGGGCCGGACGATCTGCCGGCGCATTTCAAGGCCAGCCTGCTCGGCTGCCAGTTGAGCCTGCCGGTCAGCGATGGGGGTCTGGCACTCGGTACCTGGCAGGGCATCTATCTCGGAGAGCACCGCGACCAGGGTGGCGCGCGGCAGATTGTGGCAACGCTGCACGGGACGGCAAGTTGAATTTTTTTTGGCGGTGTCGGTCTTTCCGCATCGCTGGGCTATAACTTACTCCGCTTTGGCAAGGCCATGAGGTTGAACATGAGCGACGAAGAACTAGAACAAGACGATCTGGACGTTAGCGACGAGGAGGAAGGGGAAGAGCTGAACGCTGCCGATGATGGCGACGACAGTCTCGACGACGAAGGGACCGACAGCGAGCGCGCTACGCCGGCCAAGAAGGCCAAGGCGAAGGCCGTGGAACCGGACGAACTGCCGAGCCTGGAAGCCAAGCAGAAGGAGCGCGATGCACTGGCGCGAGCCATGGAAGAATTTCTCGCGCGTGGCGGCCAAGTGCAGGAAGTCGAGCCCAATGTGGTCGCCGACCCGCCGAAGAAGCCGGATAGCAAGTACGGCAGTCGCCCTATCTGAGCACCAAAAAGAATTGCGCAAAAGCCCGCCTCCAAGGCGGGCTTTTGCGCATCTGGCGTCTGGCTTTTCGCTCAGTCGCCGCGCCAGTCGAGCAGCAGCTTGGGCAATTCGGCCAGGCTATGGATCTGTGCATCGGGATGGTAATCGTGCGGCCAGGCGACGCGCTTGGGGTTGAACCAGATCGCCCGCATGCCCGCCTGTTGCGCTCCGGCGATGTCATCCAACGCGTGGTCGCCGACGTGCACGGCCTGTTCCGGGCGCGCATCGCCCAGGCGAAGGGCTTGTTGGAACGGATGCGGGTCGGGCTTGCCGACGCCCAGCTCCTCGGCGCACAGGGTGAACTGGAAATAGTCGGCCAGGCCCAGGCGGCGCACGTCGGCATTGCCGTTGGTGATCACGCCGAGGGTGTAGTGATTGGCGAGAAATTCCAGGGTGGGCTGCACGTCCGGGAAAATCTGCACCTGGTGGCGCGCATCGAGAAACACCTGGAAGGCCTGTTCGGCCAGCTGGTCCGCTTCGTCGGCGGGATAGCCGGCATCGTGCAGCGCGTGCTGCAGGATGCGCCGGCGCAGCTCGCTGATACGGTGGCGCAGCGCCGAGTCCTGCTCCACCAGCATGCGGCGGATCGCGCCGAGGGCTTCGACGGGAAATTCGCCCAGGCGCGGTGCATGTACCGCCAGCCAGTCGCGCAGCGCGGTCTCGGCGCTCTGGATGGCCGGTGTGGTTTCCCAGAAGGTATCGTCCAGGTCGAAGGTGATCAGGCGAATGCTCATGTGTCGGTGTCCTGCTTGCGCTTGGCGCGCGGATGCGCCTGATCGTAGACCTTGGCCAGGTGCTGAAAGTCCAGATGGGTGTAGATCTGCGTGGTGCCGATATCGGCATGGCCGAGCAGCTCCTGCACCGAGCGCAGGTCCTGGGACGACTCCAGCAGGTGGCTGGCGAAGCTATGACGCAACATGTGCGGATGCAGATGCTGGCCGAGCTCGCGCACACCGGCCTGACGCACCCGCATCTGCACGGCGCGGGCGCCGAGGCGACGGCCCTGCTGGCCGATGAATACCGCGCCATCGGCTGGGTTGGCCAGCGCGCGTATTGGCAACCAGGCCTGCAACGCCTCGCGCGCCTTGCGCCCGACGGGCAGCTCGCGCACCTTGTTGCCCTTGCCGAGCACCCGCACCAGCCCCGCCGGCAGGTCGAGCTGGTCGAGGTTCAGGCCAACCAGTTCCGACAGGCGCAGACCGGACGAATAGAACAGCTCGAGCATCGCCTGGTCACGCAGGGCGATGAAGTCGTCCTCGACGCCACCATCGAGCAACTGCATGGCTCGGTCGGTATCCAGCAGCTTCGGTAGACGCCGTTCGCCTTTCGGCGCCGACAGACCGGCCGCCGGGTCGTGTTGGCAGATGCCTTCCTGATTGAGATAGCGATACAGGCCGCGCACCGATGACAGCAGGCGTGCCAGGCTGCAGCTGGATTGGCCCTGACGATGCAGCTCAGCGATCAGCTGGCGCAGGTGGCGGCCCTGTAGCCCGCGCCAGTCGGCTATTTGCTCGCGCTCGCAATGGGCCAGCAGCTTGTTCAGGTCGCGGCGGTAGCCTTCCAGCGAATGGCCCGACAGTTGCCGGGCGCTGCGCAGGTATTCGAAGTAGGCGTCGAGTTCGTTCTGCATGAGCAGGCTCCAGCCTCAGGCAGCGAGCAGGCGCGTGTGGTGCTTGGCGTTGGCCTGCAATTGTGCTCAGCGCACCGAGCGCAGCGGGGTGCCGAAGCGCGGCAGCACGCGGGTCAGCACTTCGGCGATATAGCCGAGGAACAGCGTGCCCAGCGAACTCTTGTAGTGCTGCGGGTCCGGGCTGCCGATGGCCAGCACGCCGAGCTGGTTGTTCAGGCTGACCACCGCGGCAGAGCCAACGCTGCCACCATCCTCGCCGAAGAGGAAGTTCAGTTCATGCGGGCGCAGTACGCCGCAGATGGTCTTGCCGCCGTCGAGCAGCCCGCCGATGCTCTGCTGCGCCTCGCCGGTGCTGACGCAGCGGCCGACCGGCAGCGTGGCTTCGCTGAACAGGATCAGGCTGACATAGGGGACCTGAAATTCATGGCGCAGGCTGTCTTCGACTGCGCTGACCACTTCTTCCAGGCTGCTGGCGTCGAGCAGGTCGAGCACCAGGCGGCGGGTCTTGTCGAACAGACGATCGTTGTCGCGGGCCACGTCCATCAGCTGCGAAAGGCGATGGCGCATCTCGATGTTGCGCTCGCGCAGCAGCTTGACCTGGCGTTCCACCAGCGACACGGCGGTGCCCGGCTGGTGTGGGATACGCAATTCCGGGATCAGCTCGTCGTGGTCGACGAAGAACTCCGGATGGGCGCGCAGGTAGGCGGCGACGGCTTCGGCGTCGGGTAGCGGAGTGCTGCCCTGGGTCTGGTCGGTCATAGGCGAACCTGTCCTTCAAAAACGCGAACGGCGGGGCCGGTCATCATAACCGGCTGCCCCGGACCTGCCCATTCGATGGACAGACGGCCGCCGGGCAGTTCGATCTGCACCGGCGAGTCCATCCAGCCCTGGCGAATGGCGGCTACCGCGGCCGCACAGGCACCGGTGCCGCAGGCCTGGGTCTCACCGGCGCCGCGCTCCCATACGCGCAGCCGCGCATGGCGGCGATCAACCACCTGCAGGAAGCCGACGTTGACCCGCTGCGGAAAGCGCGGGTGATGCTCGATCTTCGGCCCCAGTTCATGCACCGGCGCACGCTCGACGCTGTCCACCAGCAGCACCGCATGGGGGTTGCCCATGGATACCGCGGCCAATTCCACCTGCTGCCCGTCCACCTCGAGCAAATAGCTCAGGGCTTCGCGTTCGGCCTGAAACGGAATCTCGGCCGGCACCAGGCGCGGCGGGCCCATGTCGACGCGGATCTGTCCATCGGGGCGGATGTCCAGCTCGATGATGCCGCCCTTGGTTTCCACCTTGATCTTGCGTTTGACAGTCAGGCGCTTGTCGACCACGAAGCGGGCGAAGCAGCGCGCGCCGTTGCCGCATTGCTCCACTTCCGAACCGTCGGAGTTGAAGATGCGGTAGCGAAAATCCACGTCCGGATTCTGCGGCGGCTCGACGATCAGCAGCTGATCGAAGCCGACGCCGGTGTGACGATCGCCCCATTGCTTGGCGTGCTTGGGCTGGATATGCGCGTGCTGGCTGACCAGGTCGATGACCATGAAGTCGTTGCCCAGACCGTGCATCTTGGTAAAGCGCAGAAGCATGATCGTGGCCTCAAGTGGGCAGCAGGCTTTCGCCGGCGTACAGCTCCTGAACGCTCTCGCGACGGCGCACTTCGAAGGCCTGGTCACCATCCACCAGCACCTCGGCGGCGCGGCCGCGGGTGTTGTAGTTGGAGCTCATGACGAAGCCGTAGGCGCCGGCCGAACACACCGCCAGCAGGTCACCTTCGGCCAGTGCCAGCTCGCGATCCTTGGCGAGGAAGTCGCCGGTCTCGCAGATCGGCCCGACGATGTCGTAGCGGCGCGTATCGCCTTCGTGCGGCTGCACCGCGACCACGTTCATCCAGGCCTGGTACAGCGCCGGACGGATCAGGTCGTTCATCGCCGCATCGACGATGGCGAAATCCTTGTGCGCGGTGTGCTTGAGATACTCCACGCGAGTCAGCAGCAGGCCGGCGTTGGCGACGATGGAGCGGCCCGGCTCGAACACCAGCGCCAGGCCACGGCCTTCGATACGCTGGCGCACGGCCTGGATGTAGTCACCGGCCAGCGGCGGCTGTTCGTCGCGATAGCGCACCCCGAGACCGCCGCCCAGGTCCAGGTGACGGATCTGGATGCCGCGCGTGGCGAGCCGATCGATCAGCGCCAGCAGGCGGTCGAGGGCATCGAGGAAGGGCGGCAGGCTGGTCAGCTGCGAGCCGATGTGGCAGTCGACGCCGACCACTTCCAGGTTCGGCAGCTCGGCCGCGCGGGCGTAGACCGCCTCGGCGTTGTCGATATCGATGCCGAACTTGTTCTCTTTCAACCCGGTGGAGATGTAGGGATGGGTGCCGGCATCCACGTCTGGATTGACCCGCAGGGAAACCGGCGCCTTCATGCCCAGTTCGGCGGCGACCTGCTGCAGACGCTCCAGCTCGTCGGTGGACTCGACGTTGAAGCAGTGCACGCCGACTTCCAGCGCACGGCGCATGTCGTCGCGAGTCTTGCCGACGCCGGAGAAGACAATGCGGCCCGGCTCGCCGCCGGCGGCGAGCACGCGCTCCAGTTCACCGCGCGAGACGATGTCGAAGCCCGCGCCGAGACGTGCCAGCACGTTCAGTACACCGAGGTTCGAGTTGGCCTTGACGGCGAAGCAGACCAGGTGCGGCATGCCTTCCAGCGCATCGGCGTAAGCCCGGTACTGGGCTTCGATGTGGGCCCGGGAATAGACGTAGGTCGGCGTGCCGAAGCGTTGCGCGAGTGCGGGCAGTGCCACGCCCTCCGCGAAGAGTTGACCGTCGCGGTACGAGAAGGCCTCCATGAACAGCCTCCTTTAGAGTTCGAAACGGTCTTTGGAACGTTCTTTGACGGTCTGCTCGTCATCCGGCAGATACAGCGGACCTTTCTGGCCGCAGCCGCTGAGCGCGGCGGCGAAGACGGCGAGAGCGATGAAGGGAAGCAGAAGGCGCTTCATGGGGACTGGAATCCTTGAAAAATCTAATCGCCGGAGTATACCCAGCACCCGGCGGATTGCCTATGCGAGCAGCACGTCACACGGCGGCCGTACTGGCGGGCGGCTCGCTTGATCCGGCTGCGCCCTGCTAAGCTCGCCGCCATCGCATGCGGCCCGCGTCGCTTGCAGAACAATTCGAGGAAGTGTTGCATGAGCCTGAGCGAAGCCCGTTATCACGATCTGGTCGATGCTGTGCAGGAGAGCGTCGAGGACGTATTCGATGACACCAGTTTGGACGTCGACCTGGAGAACTCCGGTGGTGTGCTGACCGTGCGCTTTGATAACGGCAGTCAGCTGATCCTCAGCCGCCAGCCCGCGTTGCGCCAGCTGTGGGTCGCGGCGCGCTCCGGCGGCTTTCATTTCGACTACGACGAAGGCAGCCAGCTGTGGCTGTGCGATGCAAGCGGCGAGCGCCTCGGAGAGCTGCTCTCGCGGGTGACGCTGGAGCAGGGCGGCGAAGCGCTGGAATTCGAGGATATCTGACGCAATCTGCGTGCAGCCCCCGCGAGCCGGGCGCTGCCGGTGGGGGCCTTGCTTATTCGGGCTGCTGTGATAGTGTCTTCGCAGGTCAACAAAACCCCGCCTTCGGGCGGGGTTTTGCTTTTTTCGTGTTTTATTTTTTCGCAGGAGCTTGCCAGAACCCATGACCAGTGCACCGCCGATCATCCTTACCCAACTCGATCTGCAGCGCCTTGAGCGGCTGCTCGACAGTCTGGACGACTACGGTCCGGCCGCCGAAGCGCTCGAGCAGGAACTGTCGCGGGCGCAGATCGTGGAACGCAGCGAGATGCCTGCCGGTGTCGTCACCATGAACTCGCGCGTGCACTGCCGCGACGAAGGCACGGGCAAGGACTACCACCTGACGCTGGCCTATCCCCACGACGCCGGCAAGGAAGGCACCGTGTCCGTCCTCGCACCGGTCGGTACGGCGCTGCTGGGCATGAGTGTCGGCCAGCACATCGACTGGCCGACTCCATCCGGCAAGATGATCAAGCTCACCCTGCTCGCGATCGAATACCAGCCCGAAGCGGCAGGCGATCCGTTCTGACGGGCGACGCTTGCGAGATGATCAGCCTGGCCGCCGCTGCGATCGGGCTGGTAGCAGCTTTAGGCAGCTCTGCCTTTGTTGGCGCGAAAAGCGTTGGATAGCCACTGCGCAATGCAGCTGGTTCGTCAGGCCTGAACCTCGTCGAGACGCTGACTGAAGCCCCGTCAGCGCCCTCTTATGACTCCATTGCCGCATTCAGCGCCGCCTCCAGGCGCGCCTTGTAGCGCAGGTACTGCACCGTCTGGCTGCGTCCGCTGCCGTGCAGGCCGGTGAGGTCGAGGTCGGTGATGTAGCAGGGGTACCGTTCGCCGTCGCGGCGTCGGGAAATGATCGTGCGTGTCACGGCGGCGAACAGCTCGGCACCATATTCCAGGCCGGAAAACTCCTGATGGTTACAGTACAGGGTGACCTGCGAGCGACCGTTTTCGCCCGCTTCGACAATCGCCTGCACGTCGTAGAACGGATCGTTGACCTCGCCCTGGGGCGCCGGTCTTCGTTCCAGTTGCGCCGGTCTCGCGCCTTGTCCGGGTTGAATGCGGTAGAAGAGGATCGCCGGGTCGACCAGCTCCTGGCTTTGGCCGGGCTGCTGCGCGTTACGCCGATAGAGCATCGACTCGAGGAAGCGCATCAGCGGGCGCAGCAGGGTGCGCTCGTCGCGATAGGGCAGCTGCTGGCGCCAGAGGGCATTGCATTCATCGAGTACGCTGAGTTCGGCGATTTCCCCGGCCGTGCGGTAGAACACCTGCAGGCATCCCGGGCGGCCTTGCGCAAGAATCAGCGCCAGATCGTCACCGACCAGCGCCGCACGATCGAGCCGGAGCGGGCTGTAGGCGTGGTGAGCCTCGCCAAGGTGTTCGAGCAGTGCGGCGCGATCGCTCAGGTGGGTGAGACGCAGCGCGTTCGCCTCGCGCTGCAGCATGTGGAAATGCTGGCGAACCTGAAGCAGGTAGCGTCCATGAGCGAAGCTGGCAAGGCTCTGGCGGGCATCCTCGAATATCTGCTCGACTCGCCGCGCGATGGCCTGTCCGCGATTGCGGGCGAAGCAGAAGACCTGCAGCTGCGGTGCCTGCACGACCCGCTCGAGGCTATCCAGATAATCGCGCAGGCACAGTGGCAGCGCCTTCGGCCCTTCGTAGCGGGTCACCAGCATCTCGTTCCAGCTGTTGAGCGTGACCTGATCCACGCTCAGCACCAGGCTTTCCGGCGCCGCGTTCAGCATCGACTGCTCGCCGATGGCAGATGCTGTCGGGGCTTGCTGGGTGGGGTCCAGGCCGATGTTGATCAGCAGCAGCACCCGGCTGGGTTTGCTCGCGGCCAGTAGCGCTTCTTCGTCCACCGGGCATAGCGGCATCTGCAGCGCACGGCGCAGGTCGCTGAACAGGGCGAACAGTTCCGCTTCGCTCAGGCCGCTGTCGCCAGGGAACAGGGACAGGTGGGTGCTGACATCCACCACACCGTTGCGGTGACACCAGGCCAGCAGCGCGACCAGCTCGCGAGAGCGCTTCAATGGGGCGAAATTGCTCAGTTCCGGCGCGGTAAGCTGGCCTTGATAGAGCGACCAGCGCACGTCGCCCGCAGCGTCGTAATCGTGCACCAGGGTCAGGCTGTGTTCAGCCATATCCGGCGAGATACCAAGATTGACCACCTCGACCTTGCCGGCCTTGCGTTCGATCGCTGCGTACAGGCGACGACCCAGCACGCCGAGGTCGCGACTGGTGAGCGGACTGGTGGCCTGAAGGCGTCGGGTGAAGTCGCTGAGAAAGCGGTAGCCGTAGGTCAGTTCGTTGACCAGCACGCGACGTTCCTGGCTGACCTGACGCACTTTCCAGTGGCCACGGTTGTCGAGCAGTGCGAACTGCCGCTCGTCCCAATGCCAGTCGTGGGTCAGCCGCTCGAGCAGGCTGCGCTGCCAGCTCTTGTTGCGGTTGACCGGCGGCCGGCTCAGCGGTCGATTGATCTTCAGGTACAGGCAGCGCCGAGCCAGCTCCAGGCGTTCGTGGTCGCCGCGCGCGCCGAGGTAACGCTCGATGGCAAGGTAGGCAGCGATATACGGGTCGAGCTCGTTCATATCGAACCGCCCTTGATAGATGGCCTGTTTGAAGTCCAGCGCCAGGCAGCGCAGCTGCGGATACTGACTGGCGTAGACCTCCACCAGCAGCAGCTTGAACAGCGATTTGTAGGGCGAGGCTATGGCCTTGTAGAGCTGCCAGAGTCCGGCGCCGACGAACTCGCCGGGCGGCACCTGGCCCAGGTGGCCGAGGTCGAGTACTTCGTCGGCGCGTACGAAACGCTTGGCCAGCAGCGTCGCCACATACTCGTCGTAGCGGTGCTCCTCGTAGTCCGGCACCAGCCACCAGAGCGGGATGCGCCCGCCGAGCCAGAGTGCCGTGCGGTAGAACTCGTCGAGCAGCAGGTAGTGCTGGGTGGTGCCGCAGTCATCGGAGGTCAACCTGGCTTCGCGCTGGCCCTGATTGAAGCGCTGCGGATCGACCAGAAAGAAGTGCGCTTCGCTGCCCTGGCTCGCCGCCCAGGCTTGCAGCAGTTCGCACTTGCGGCGCAGTTCCTCGATCTGGCCGGCGTCCAGGGCGGGGTCGTGGCAGACCCACACGTCCAGATCGCTGTGCTCGTCCTGCGCCACGGTGCCGAGGCTGCCCATGAGGAACAGGCCGAGTATCGGCTGCGGCAGTTTTCCGCGCGCCGGCTTGTAGGCGAACGAGCGGCTCAGGCGCTGTGCTTCGGCGAGCTGTTCGGCGTCCGGCACGAAGTGCGCGAGTCCGGCAGGGGTAGTCGCCGAGACATAGCCGGGGAGAATCGGATGGTTGACGTGAAACAGCAGCGGCAGCAGCTTGAGTACCTGCTGCTGGCGCGTCGACATGGCCTGCAGGGCCCGCTCCAGGCGTGCGGAGTTGACCGCGAGAAAGCGCGCCCGCAGCGTGGTCAGCACCTTGCGGTCGATGCCTTCTTCGAGAATTGGGTGGATGTGCTGGGTGCGGGTCATTGTGGTTCGTGCAGGCGAGGCTAACCCCTGTTCATCGGCCAATCGGCGTGCGGCTTGAGGCGCGGCGCAAGTTTGCCTGCAGTGAGCGACCAACGGCCAGGGCCGGCGTCATCCGTGCCCTGGACTGGTGAAGCGGAACGGCATGGCGATGTCAGGCCGTGACGGTTTCCGAGAGGATGGTATGCAGCGTTTGCGCCTGTTCGGCCGCGTCGCGGCCAAGGCTGGTGAGGTAACCGCCGTCGGCCTGGGTGATCAGGCCCTTGGCGTGGAGGCGGCCAAAAGCGGCGATGGTGGCGGGGCTGGCTTCGTGATGCACCTTCAGCCCTTCCTGCAGATTTTCCAGATTGAACTGTCGGAGTACGTCCAGTTCGGCAACCAGCTCAGGGGTGTACGACATGCTCGCTCCTCGGATGGTGGGCTCATGCCCTGTTTGCTGAGTGTAGATGCTGTCGGTGGCCCTGCCTTGATCCAGATCCTATTCGGATGCTTCCGGCAGTTCCGGCAGCTTGCGCAGCATGGCCTCGTAGGCGGCACCGTCGAAAGGGCGGTCCTCGCTGAGCATCGTGCGGATCTCATGGGCCAGGACCAGCGCCATCATCTGCAGGCATTCGTCCCGCTCGTAGCCGACCAGGGTGAGCTTGTTCAGCGTGGCCTGGGTAGCTGCGGGCTCGCCGGCTTCAAGTTGGTTCTCGATCGCCTGGATCAGGGTCGACTCGGCGAAGGCTTCATCTTCATCGTTGCTGGGGTTGTCTTGCACCATGGCGGGGGTCTCGTCGAGCGGTGCCGGATTTTCTGCGTCCAGCTGGCATATCGTGCAGCTGCCGTCATCCGGGCGGTTGGTTTCGACGTAGCGTACCCGGCGTTGGGCGGCCTGGCGATCAGCATCGACGCGATAGCGGGGGCGGTCTGAATCGGACATGGGTTCCTCCATACGGATGCGTCCAGCTAAGCACCTGCTGCCGCGTGGAGCAATGCGGCGGTGTGCGGTGCGTCAGTCCATCAGGCTCAGGGCCAGGCAGAGCAGGCCAAATGCGCTCCAGACCAGCGAAAAGATAATTGGCGTGCGCAGCGAAAACAGCAGGGTGCGCTTGTAGCGAGGCCCACCGACCGGGCTGCTGCCTTCGCCGAACAGCGCCGATTCGTTGTTCGGAAGCATGCCGACGCGGCCTTCGAGCTGCAGCAGTTCGGACTGTTTCTGATGCCAGCGCTCGATGACGTCGAAATTGGACTTGATGCCGGGCATCGCGTGCAGCGATGTGATGAGGCCGAGCACCGAGAGAATCGCCGGCACCACCAGGCGGAACAGCTCGCCCCACTCAGGGTTACTGTTGGCCATCGACGAGGCGAAGGCAATCATCAGGAACGACTGCGACGACAGGTAGGCGCTGGTGCGTTCGGCCAGCAGCGAGGACTCGAAATGTATTTCGGAGCGGTAGAAGATCAGGCGCTCCTTGGGCGAGTCGAAGAGCTCGGCTCCCTGGGTGTCCTGGTTCAGCAGCAGGGTGCGCAGGTCGGTCATGCAGGCCTCGGCGAATGCGGCGGCGGACATGGGAGGAGTCGCCGGCGGTTGCATGTAGGTCAAGCGTAATGCGCGAGAGTTCCGGTCGATGACTCAGTGATTAGCGTTGCCGCGAGGACTATCCGAATGGGCGTCGCGACAACGCCAGAGCAGCAAGGTCAGCGCCATAAAGGCCAGCGACCAGCAACCGGCGGCGAGCAGCAGCCAGGCCGGGTGAGGCTGACTCAGCACGGCGGGCAGCACGCGAGCCAGCGCCGCCAGGCTGATCAGCAACGCCACGCCCTGTATCCAGCGCTGCGCCGCGGGATCGCGGAAACGGTAGATCAGCCGCGTGCGGGCCATGACTGCGAAAGTCAGGCTGCCCAGCGCGCCGACGGTCAAGGCGTGCAGCGTTGCGTTCAATGGCAGCGCCGGTAGCAGCGTACCCAGGCCAAGCAATAGCAGGCCAATGGCGAGCCAGGCATAGCCGAGCAGCAGCGTCAGCAACTCGGGCCTTGCGCAGCGCCAGGGTTGCCAGCGCAGCAGGCGGATGGTCGTGAGTACGGCAGCGGCGACCAGTACGGCGCCGGTCAGGTGCCGAATGAGCGGCCAGGGCAGAAGATTCAGCAGCAGAGCGAGGCCGAGCAGGATCAGCACGGCGCCTTCGATCTGCGGCTGCACCCGCGCATCCAGTCGCCATCCCCGGCTCTGCGCGTACCCGGCGATGGCTGGCGCGATGATCCGTCCGCCCATGAAGAACATCAGGGTGGCGAGCAATAGCAGCGCCTCCTCCAGCATGAGGCGGTCGTAGCCAGCGCCAAAGCCGCCGCTGGCGATGGCGCTGAGCAGACTCAGCCCGGCGACCACGGGTGCGACGCTCTGGTTACGCCATTTCTTCGCGGCGCCGAGAAAGCGCGGCAACACTTTCCAGGCAAGGCCGGTGGCAAAGGCGGCGGCGCAGATCAGTGCCAGCCACGAGCCCGGCCACAGCAGGAAGCTCAGTCGTGCCAGCGCCCAGCAGCCGAGCAGCGTCAGGGTAAAGCGCAGTCGCTGCGGGCCGAGCAGGTAGCCGGCGATCACCGCCAGGGCGAAGCCGAAGAGCATTTCGTGGGCGTGACCGGCGGATGTGGCGAGCCCGGGCAACGCGGGAAGCAGACCAAGTAGTGCCAGTACCGAATACGGCAGAATCAGTGCCGCGTAGAGCGCGGCAGCCGGGAAGAACCAGGCATTGGCAAAGGGCAGGCGCGCTTTTCGCGGCGGCATCGCGGCGGGTGGCGCAGGCGTGCTCGAATGATTGCTCAATCGGCCGCGAACTCTGACAGTGCGTCGCCGGCAAGGCGGTAGCCGATCCACTCGTTCTGCGGCCTGGCGCCGATGGATTCGTAGAAGTCGATGGCTGGCTGATTCCAGTCCAGCACCGACCACTCGAAGCGCCCGCAGCCGCGTGCCACCGCCAGTTTTGCCAGATGACGCAGCAGCGCCTTGCCGGCGCCGACGCCACGCTGCTGCGGGGTGACGTAGAGGTCTTCCAGATACAGGCCGTGCTTGCCCAGCCAGGTCGAGTAGTTAAAAAAATACACCGCATAACCGATCGGCTCGCCGTCCAGCTCGCAGATCAGGCCATGGGCGGTGCTGCCGTCGGCGAACAGGCTGTTCTCGATGCCGGCGACGTCGGTCTTGACCTCGTGCTCGGCCTTTTCGTAGATGGCCAGGTCGGTGATAAAGCGCAGGATCAGCGCGGCGTCTTCGCGAACTGCGGGGCGAATGTGCAGAGACATTACAGGCAGGCCCTCAATAAGGTTTAACGGGACGACAGTTCGCCAGAAAGGCGTTGATGGCCTGCCGTGAGTCCAGTCGTAGGTATCGGCAGGATGGCGGTGCGTTACGCATTTCCTCGGCGTAGCGCTGCCGGTAAACCGGGTGGCGGGTCCACGACCAAGCCAGGATGGATTGGCGTGGGTTCAATTTGAATAAATTGCTCCAGCGCTCGCGGTTGCCATTCCACAACTCCTCACGGCAGGCCAGGCGTCGCAGGGTGCGCCAGATGACCTGGCGCATTACCTTGTGGCGTGGCAGATCCAGCCAGATCACCATGTCCGAGCGCTCTCGCACCAACGGGCGCACCGCCGAATAATTGCCTTCTGCGACCCAGCCGTCGCCCTGCAGCGCATCACGGGTCGCCTGCTGAAACTGCTCGGTGGGCAACGGCTGCCAGCCCGGTTGATGGAACAGGGCATCCAGCTCGATATGGCGATAACCGAGCTGCTGCGCCAGACGGCGCGACAGCATGGTCTTGCCGGCACCTGAACAGCCGACCACCGAAATACGGCGGCCAGACGTGATCATCTAGTCGCCAGCAGATTCTTGCCACGAGCCACCGCGGCGCGCACCTGGTTCGGCGCGGTGCCGCCGATATGGTCGCGGGCGTTGACCGAGCCTTCCAGGGTCAGCACGGCGAACACGTCGTCAGTGATCTGGTCGCTGAACTGGCGCAGCTCGTCGAGGCTCATCTCGGCCAGGTCCTTGCCAGCCTGCACGCCGTACTTCACCGCGTGGCCGACGATCTCGTGGCAGTCGCGGAAGGGCAGGCCCTTGCGCACCAGGTAATCGGCGAGATCCGTCGCGGTGGAGAAGCCGCGCAGCGCCGCTTCGCGCATGATTTCGCGCTTGGGTTTGATCGCCGGAACCATGTCGGCAAAGGCGCGCAGACTGTCGCGCAGGGTGTCGGCGGCGTCGAACAGCGGTTCCTTGTCTTCCTGGTTGTCCTTGTTGTAGGCCAGCGGCTGGCCCTTCATCAGCACCAGAAGGCCTGCCAGCGCACCAAATACGCGGCCGGTCTTGCCGCGCACCAGCTCGGGTACGTCCGGGTTCTTCTTCTGCGGCATGATCGAGGAGCCGGTGCAGAAACGGTCGGGCAGGTCGATGAACTGGAACTGCGCGCTGGTCCAGAGCACCAGCTCTTCGGAGAAGCGCGACAGGTGCATCATCGCCACGGAGGCGGCGGCGCAGAACTCGATGGCGAAGTCGCGATCGGAGACGCCGTCCAGCGAGTTGCCGGAAATCGCTTCGAAACCCAGCAGCTCGCAGGTGATTTCCCGCTGGATCGGGTACGTGGTGCCGGCCAGTGCGGCCGAGCCGAGCGGCATGCGGTTGGTGCGCTTGCGGCAGTCGACCAGGCGCTCGTAGTCGCGGCTGAGCATCTCGAACCAGGCCAGCAGGTGATGGCCGAAGGTCACCGGCTGGGCGGTCTGCAGGTGCGTAAAGCCGGGCATGATGGTGTCGGCTTCGGCCTCGGCGAGACCCAGCAGACCCTGCTGCAGACGAGTGATTTCGCCGAGGATCACGTCGATTTCGTCGCGCAGCCACAGGCGGATGTCGGTGGCGACCTGGTCGTTGCGGCTGCGTCCGGTGTGCAGCTTCTTGCCGACGATGCCGATGCGGTCGGTCAGACGCGCCTCGATGTTCATGTGCACGTCTTCCAGGTCCACGCGCCAGTCGAAGGTGCCGGCCTCGATCTCGCCCTGGATGTCCTTCAGGTTGGCGATGATCTGGTCGCGCTCGGCATCGGTCAGCACGCCGGCCTTGGCGAGCATGGTGGCGTGGGCGATGGAGCCCATGATGTCGTGGCGATAGAGGCGCTTGTCGAACTCGACGGAGGCGGTGAATCGGGCGACGAAGGCGTCGACGGGCTCGCTGAAACGGCCGCCCCAGGACTGGTTGGTCTTGTCGGTGCTCATGAATGCGCTCGCTGAAATCCGAAGGCTGTGGAAAGGCGGCGATGATAGCAGGGATGGCGCCCTTGGCGGGCACGGCGGCAGGCGTCGGCGAAGGGTGAGCTGGCTGGCATTTTCGCATTATTCCGCCCGCGCAGCCCGACACGCGGCTTGCCGTTGTCCGGGCCTGCACGGAAACTGCCGGGCAGTCGAACCGCCGGGTTGAACCTGTGAAATCCACTGCCGTATCCGATGATTTTTTCGTGCCCGAGCTGTGCCAGCCCGAGGCCTTGCTCGGCCTCGTCCTGCTCGCCGAGCTGCTGGTTTTCGTGCTGGTGCTGGCCGAGCCTATGCAGCCGGGCTTCAACTGGATGCGCCTGGCGCTGACCTCGCTGTTCGTGCAGTGGATCGTGCTGCTGTCCGCCGGCACCATGTGCCTGCTGCGTCCTCTGCTGGCGAGGCTCAGAGCGGCATTCGCCGGGCTGGCGTGCTGCGCGCTGGTGGTCGGGCTGACCCTGGCCTGCACCGCCGTGGCGGACATCTACCAGCTCGGGGGGCCGCTCTCGCGCGACGGCGAGGTCAATCTCTACCTGCGCCACGCGCTGATCAGCCTGATCATGTCGGGTCTGCTGCTACGCTATTTCTATCTGCAGAGCCAGTGGCGGCGCCAGGAGCAGGCCGAGCTGCGGGCGCGGATCGAATCGCTGCAGGCGCGCATTCGTCCGCACTTCCTGTTCAACAGCCTCAACAGCATCGCCGCACTGGTGGCGAGCGATCCGGCCAAGGCGGAGCAGGCTGTACTGGACCTGTCCGACCTGTTCCGTGCGAGCCTCGCGCGGCCGGGCACACTGGTGGCCTGGCGGGATGAGCTGGAGCTGTCGCGGCGTTACCTGTCGATCGAGCAATACCGCTTGGGCGACCGGTTGCAGATGGACTGGCGGGTCGATGGCGTGCCGGACGACTTGCCGATTCCGCAGCTGACGCTGCAGCCGCTGCTGGAGAACGCATTGGTCTATGGCATTCAGCCACGTATCGAGGGGGGCGTGGTCAGCGTAACCGCCGATTATGTCGACGGCATGTTTCAGTTGGTGGTCAGCAACCCGTTCGACGAAGCCGCTCAAGCGCAGGCCTCACGGGGCACACGGCAGGGTTTGCAGAACATCGACGCACGATTAGCGGCACTTTTCGGTCCGCTAGCGAGTCTCAGCGTGGAGCGCCGTGAAGGCCGCCATTACACATGTCTACGCTATCCGTGTGCGAGACAACCGCAGGAAGCCAGATCTATATGAATGTCCTGATTGTCGATGACGAACCTCTAGCCCGCGAGCGCCTGAGCCGACTGGTAGGTGACCTCGACGGCTATCGTGTCCTCGAGCCTGCCGCCAGCAATGGCGAAGAAGCACTGACGCTGATCGAGGAACTGCGCCCTGATATCGTGCTGCTGGATATCCGCATGCCCGGGCTCGATGGCCTGCAGGTCGCAGCCAGGCTCTGCGAGACGGATGCGCCGCCGGCGGTGATCTTTTGTACTGCCCATGATGAATTCGCCCTGGAGGCGTTCCAGGTCAGCGCGGTTGGCTACCTGGTCAAGCCGGTGCGCCCGGAGCATCTGTCGGAGGCGCTGAAGAAGGCCGAGCGGCCCAACCGCATGCAGCTGGCGGCGCTGACCCGACCGGCCGCCGTTTCCGGTGCCGGGCCGCGCAGCCACATCAGCGCACGTACCCGCAAGGGCATCGAGCTGATTCCGCTGGATCAGGTGATCTACTTCATCGCCGACCACAAGTACGTCACCCTGCGCCATGTTGGCGGTGAGGTGCTGCTGGACGAGCCGCTCAAATCCCTGGAAGACGAGTTCGGTGAACGCTTCGTGCGCATCCATCGCAACGCGCTGGTGTTCCGCGATCGGATCGAGCGTCTGCAGCGCACGCCGCTCGGGCACTTCCAGCTGTTCCTCAAGGGACTCGATGGCGAGGCGTTGACCGTGAGTCGGCGCCACGTGGCCGGTGTGCGCAAGCTGATGCAGAACCTCTGAAGCATCCCGCCGGTGGCGCTGGCGTCCGCGGCCCGAGGGTCGCGGGCGCCAGCGCTGACCTGCGTCGCGCCCACGCTTTCCTTGATTCCGGCCAACCCAGCCCGGACGTCCGGCCTGTTATCATCGCCGGCAATTCACTGTTCTGGAATTGCCCATGTCTCGCGAAATTCGCATCGCCACCCGCAAGAGTGCCCTGGCCCTGTGGCAGGCCGAATACGTCAAGGCACGCCTGGAGGCGTCGCACCCAGGGCTGAAGGTCAGCCTGGTGCCGATGGTCAGCCGCGGCGACAAGCTGCTTGACGCGCCGCTGGCGAAGATCGGCGGCAAGGGCCTGTTCGTCAAGGAGCTGGAAACGGCGCTGATGGAGAACGAAGCGGACATCGCCGTGCACTCCATGAAGGATGTGCCGATGGAGTTTCCCGAAGGGCTGGGTCTGTACTGCATCTGCGAGCGCGAAGACCCGCGCGACGCCTTCGTCTCCAATCATTTCGACGACCTCGATGCGCTGCCGCCCGGCAGTGTGGTCGGCACCTCGTCGCTGCGCCGTCAGGCCCAGCTGCTGGCGCGTCGGCCGGACCTGAAGATCCAGTTCCTGCGCGGTAACGTTAACACCCGACTGGCCAAGCTCGATGCTGGTGAGTACGACGCCATCATCCTCGCTGCCGCCGGGCTGATCCGCCTTGGCTTCGGTGAACGCATCCGCTCCAGCATCAGCGTCGACGAGAGCCTGCCGGCCGGCGGTCAGGGCGCGGTCGGCATCGAATGCCGTACCACCGACAGCGAACTGCATGCGCTGCTGGAATGCCTGAACCACGCGCCGACCGCGATACGCGTCGTCGCCGAGCGCGCCTTGAACAAGCGCTTGAACGGCGGCTGCCAGGTGCCGATCGCCTGTTACGCAGTGCTCGAAGGCGACCAGCTATGGTTGCGCGGATTGGTCGGCCAGCCGGACGGCACCGTGCTGCTGCGCGCCGAGGGCCGTGCGCCCGCCGCAGATGCCGAGGCGCTGGGTGTCCAGGTTGCCGAAGCTCTGCTAGATCAGGGCGCGGAGCAGATTCTCCAGGCAGTCTACGGCGAGGCTGGTCACGCGTGACCGGCTGGCGTCTGCTGCTGACCCGGCCGGCCGAGGAGTGCGGCGCGGTTGCGGCGGTATTGGCTGAAGCCGGGATTCACGGTGCCAGCCTGCCGCTGCTGGCGATCGAACCCTTGCCGGAAACCGCCGAGCAGCGCGCGACGATTCTCGAGCTGGATCGCTACTGCGCGGTCATTGTGGTCAGCAAGCCGGCGGCCCGGCTGGGCATCGAGCTACTCGACCGCTATTGGCCGCAGCCACCGTTCGCCCAGGCCTGGTTCAGCGTCGGTGCCGCCACCGGCGCCATACTCGCCGACTACGGACTGGACGCCAGCTGGCCGGAGCGCGGCGACGACAGCGAGGCGCTGCTGGCGCTGCCGCGGCTCGGCGAGGCGTTGGCCCGACCCGATCCGAAGGTGCTGATCCTGCGTGGGGAGGGCGGTCGCGAGTTGCTCGCCGAGACATTGCGCGCGCGCGGGGTGCAGGTGGATATCCTCGAACTGTACCGGCGCTACCTGCCCGATTACCCCGCGGGAACACTCGCCGCCACGCTCCGCTCGGAACGGCTCAACGGCCTGGTGGTCAGCAGTGGGCAGGGTTTGCTGTCGCTGCGTGAGCTGGCGGCCGATACCTGGCCCGAAATGCTTGAGCTACCCTTGTTCGTACCCAGTCCGCGGGTGGCGGAGATGGCTCGGCAGCTGGGCGCCAAACGAATTGTGGATTGCCGCGGCGCCAGCGTCGCGGCCTTGCTGGCGGCGTTGCGGGAAACCGCGGTGGCTGCCTCCTGAAGCAAAGGATGGAAACGTGAGCGAAGCAGACTCCAAGAAAGAATCGCTGCAACCCCCCGCCAGTGAGCCGACCCCCGCCGTCGATCCGGTCAAACCCGCCAAGCCTGCGCCATCCCGGCCGGCTTCCAGCAGTGGCGGGAAGTCTCTTGCGGCTCTGGCGCTGCTGGTCGGCCTGGGCGGTGTGGCGCTTGGCGGCTATGGCGTCTGGCAGCTGCAGCAGCTTGGCGCCGACGAGGATCGTCAGCTCGAAGCCCTGCAGAGCACCGATGAGAAGACTCGCCAGCTGGCCGAGCGTGAGCGTGAACTGGCGGCACGTCTCGGCCGTCTGGAGCAACTGCCTTCGGCCAGCGAGCTGGAGGAGCGGCGGCGCTTGCTGGCGACGCTGCAGAGCGATCAACAGCGCCTTTCCGGGCGTGTCGAGCAGGTGCTCGGTGCCAGTCGCGAAGAGTGGCGCCTGGCCGAGGCCGAGCACCTGCTGCGCATGGCGATGCTGCAGCTCTCGGCCATGCAGGACGTGAACAGCGCCGAGATGCTGGTGCACGAAGCTGACCTGATTCTGCAGAAACAGGACGATCCCGGTGCCTACAGCACGCGGCAGAAACTGCTGGAAGGGCTCGAGGCCCTGCGCAGCCTGCCGGAACTCGATCGCACCGGGCTGTTCCTGCAGCTTGGCGCCTTGCGCGGGCAGACCGCTCAGCTCAGCGCGCTGGCACCGGAGTTCGTCAATGGCGAGGCGCAGTCGGAAAGCGCGCAGGACAGCCGCTGGCAGCGCTGGCTGAACGAGCTGACGCGCTATGTGCGCGTGGAGTTCGATGCCAGCGGCGACGTCAAACCGCTGCTCGCCGGGCAGACCCTGGGGCAGGTGCGGCTGGCCCTTTCGCTGGCCATCGAGCAGGCGCAGTGGGCGGTGCTCAATGGCAATGCCGAGGTCTACCGCCAGTCGCTGGAGCAGGCCAGCTCTGTGCTCAAGGATCACTTCAGCGAAGACAATGGCCAGGCGCGTGGTCTGCGCAAGCGTCTCGACGAGCTGTCACAGCGCGAGGTGGAGGTGACCCTGCCCGATCTTGCGCCGGCACTGCAGGCGCTGCAGGGTTACGTGCAGAAGCGTGAGCGCGGTGATGAGGCGCAAGCGCCGGGCTCGCCAGAGTCGCCGGCTCAGCCCGAGGCGGAGAATGCGGCGCAGGAGGCTCAGCGCACATGAAACGTCTGGCCCTTGTATTCATCCTTCTGCTGGCGATCGCGGGCTTTCTCGGCTGGGCAATCAGCCAGAGTGCCGGCTACGTGCTGATCACCTACGACCAGTTCCGCTACGAATCCAGCTTCTGGGTATTCCTCGCCCTGGTCGCCTGCCTCTGGCTGGTGGCCATGGTGGTGCACTGGTTGCTCGGGCTGCTGCAGGTCTCCGGGGCGCTGGTCAACCCCTGGTCGCGCCGACACCGCGCCCGGCGGGTGGAGAAGGCGTCTCGCCGCGGGTTGCGCGAGCTTGCCGAGGGGCAGTGGGCGCCGGCGCTGGGGCATCTGCAGCTGGCGGCAGAAAAGGACCAGCAGCCGCTGGTGCATTACCTGGGTGCTGCGCGCGCAGCCAATGAGCTGGGTGAATATGCGCAGAGCGACGAGCTGCTGCAGAAGGCGCGCGAGCGCGAGCCCGAGGCGGCGCTGGCGATCGGCCTGACGCAGGCGCAGCTGCAGATCGCCCGCGGCCAGTATGTCGAGGCGCGCGCATCGCTTGGTGAACTGCAAAACGACCATCCGCGTCACCCTTACGTTCTTACCTTGCTCCAGCAACTCTACGTGCAGCTGGAGGACTGGTCGGCGCTGTGCCGGTTGCTGCCGGAGCTGCGCAAGCACCGCGTGCTGCCACCGGCACGCCTGAACGAGTTGGAAGTGCTGACCTGGACTGCCGCGGTGGAGCAGGCCGGTCAGCCCTCCGAACTGCCTGCCGAGACCAGCCTCGAAGCGCTGAATCAGCGCTGGCAGACCGTGCCCAGCGCGCTGCGCGGCGAGCCATTGGTGGTGCGCGGCTATGCTGACGGGCTCGCTCGTCTCGGCGCTCAGGCGAAGGCCGAAGAGGTGCTCTACACGGCGATCAAACGCCAGTTCGATGATCGCCTGGTCGAACGCTATGGAAGGGTGCAGGGTCGCGATCCGGCGCGCCAGCTCGCACACGCCGAAGGCTGGCTCAAGGATCATCCGCAGAACCCGGTGCTGCTGCTGGCACTGGGGCGGATCAGCCTGCGCAACGAGCTGTGGGGCAAGGCGCGTGATTACCTAGAGGCGAGTCTGCGCTTCGATCATCGTCCGGAAACCTGTGCCGAGCTGGCGCGGCTGCTGGCTCAGCTGGGTGATACCGAAAGCAGCAATCGGCTATTCCAGCAGGGCGTGGTTCTGCTGGATCGCAATCTCCCGGCCACCTTGTGATCGGTTAGTCAGGTCCGCCATGTGGCGGGCCTGACGCTGCCGCGCGGCTTGTAAGCCTATCGACGTTTCCACTACCGTAGCGAACTTTTCCAGCTAGTGGAGCCATCATGCGCCTGGCCAGCCCTCGTTCCCTGTTCGCTCTCGCCTCTCTGGGCAGCGCCCTGCTAATCGCCATCGCGCTCTACATGGAGCACGTGATGGGGCTTGCGCCTTGCCCACTGTGTATTGTCCAGCGCATCTGCGTCATCGGTTTCGGCCTGATCTGCCTGGCCGCGGCGATTCACGGGCCGGCAAAGACGGGGCGGCGCGTCTACTCCGGTTTCGCCTTGCTCTTCGTGGCTGCCGGCGCGGCCACGGCGATTCGCCAGATCTGGTTGCAGAGCGTGCCGGCCGATCAGCTGCCGAGTTGCCTGCCGAGCCTGGAATACATGATGGAGGCGTTGCCGTTTCAGGAGATCGCGCGGCTGGTGCTGCACGGTACCGCCGAGTGCGCCGAGGTGAGCTGGACCATGCTCGGTCTGAGCATCCCCGAGTGGAGCCTGCTGGGCTTCATCGGCATGGCCATCGTCTGTGCGTGGCAACTGCTGCGTCGCGACTGAACCGATCTTTACCTTCCCCCGGCGAACTCCCGTCACGCTTGTGCGGTCTTCTTCTCGACGTGCAGCATCCTCCGGTGCCGCTGCGCTCGCAAGATTCGTCGGCATTTTGCTTGATGCTTCGAG
This sequence comes from Pseudomonas sp., assembly GCA_032105665.1. Lineage (GTDB taxonomy): Bacteria > Pseudomonadota > Gammaproteobacteria > Pseudomonadales > Pseudomonadaceae > Stutzerimonas. Next base: position 21,717 of record DAMCQE010000008.1, read on the forward strand.
CAGCGCGGCATAGTCTGCTCGTGCGGTGACGGATTCTTGCCACTCGTCACCGTCACTCACCCAAAGGCCGATACCGAAAGACAAAAACGTCTCGGAATGGCGTAAAGCAACATCGATTAGGGAAGTGAGGTCATCATGCTCGAGAGCTGTCGGAATGCCCAGGAACGCTGGGGTGGTGTACATCTGCTGATCGACCGTTGGTTGAACGAGCGCCACGCGCTTATCAATGCGTACGACGGGCTGCATACCGAGCGTGACGATGCCGCCGCCCGCCAGGCCCTGCAGCGGTTTTGCGAATATCTGGTCGACTACGTCTCTGCCGGCCACTTCGAAATCTATGAACAACTGCTCGCCGAGGCCGAAGCCTTTGGTGACGCTCGCGCCATCGAACTGGCCAAGCAGATCTATCCGCGTATCGAAACCATCACCCAGGTCTCGCTGGGCTTCAACGATCGTTGCGAGAAGGGCGATTGCCTGGGTAGCCCGGGCTTGGCCGATGAGCTCAAGAAACTCGGTCAGCTGTTGCATGAGCGGTTCGAGCTGGAAGACTGCCTGATCGAGGTGCTGCATACCGCGCACAAGCAGGCGGCTGCTCCGGCCTGAGATCTTCCATCCGCTGCGGCGGGTGTGGCGCTTCGCGTCCCCTGGCGGCCACCTGGCGGGCCGTCTAGTATGGGGGCATCGTTCCCGCCAGGAGGCACTTTCATGCCCGCGAAGAAGAAGTCGGTCACCACTCCGCTGCATCTCTTGCAGCAGCTTTCCCACAGTCTCATCGAGCATCTGGACAAAGCCTGCAGCCAGGCGATCAAGGATGCCGAAAGTGCGCTCGCCAAGCTGCAAAAGCAGCGTGGCAAGGCGCAAGACAAATCGACCAAGGCGCGCGCCAAGCTCGACGAGGCCGGCAGCATGGGCAAGACCAAGGCGCAGACCAAAGCGCGCTCCCGGCTCGGCGAGCTGGAAGAATCCCTTGCATTGCTGCAGAGCCGGCAGAGCGAAACCCTGACTTACCTGGCCGACCTCAAGCGCGATGCCGAGCAGAGCCTGAAGCTGGCTCAGGGCATCCGCAAGGTCGCAGATGACGCTGACAAGGCCTTGCGCGCCCAGCAGCAGGCGACGGCCGTCAAGCCCGCCGCAACCTCCCGTCCGGCAGCGCGCAAGCCGGCCAGCAAGGCCGCCCCGACTGCAGCCAAATCGGCAGCAGCATCCGCCAAGGCTCCGACCACCAAGGCAGCGACAGCGCCGGCGGCTAAAACGCCAGCCAAGGCTCCAACGAAAGCACCGACCAAGACAGCAGCGAAGACATCAGCTGGCGGTGCCGCGGCCAAACCTGCAGCCTCACGTCCTGCAACGGCCAAGGCACCGAGTCGCGCCCGCTCGGCTACTGTGGCCAAACCTGCTGCGGCCGCGCAATTAGCTGACAGTGCAGCGCCCGCCGCGGCTGACTCGGCGGCCAAGCCTGCGACTGCGAAGCCCGCCGCCAAGGCCGTGGCGAAAAAGCCTGCCGCTCGCAAACCTGCAGCCAAGCGCACCGCGACTCAGACACCGGCCAGCTCCAGCTGAGTCTGATAGGCCGCGTTGCGCAGGGTTTCCAGCGCACCGCGGCAACTACCTTTCGGCGCAAGAGCACTCAACCACTGGTTGGCGACAGCGCTTTCGTCCCATTCGCGGCTTGCCGTCTGTAGCCGTTCCAGCAGGCTGCGCTCGGCTTGCAGTTCCAGTGTCTTGAGTGTTTTGCGCAGTTCTCGCAGCGCTTCGTCCTGTTCAGCCGGCGAGCGCCATGCCTGACGCAGTTCGCGCAGCGGCTCCACCACTATGTGTCGCCACGGTGCGGCGACCTCTTCCAATACACACATCCGCTCCTGATTGCAGGCCACCCCGCGTGCTTCCAGCCAGGCCGCGCAGATCAGCACACACACATCCGCCCCCTGACTTTGCAGTTCCAAGCAGGCAGTCTCGACCCCCTCTCGTGCGTAGCAGTTGAGGGCAAACGTCCAGAGATCCAGGTTGGGCATAAGTGGCGCGCCTTTTTTTGCGGGTGGCCCGGCTGGCTTTCCAGGCGAACTGATAAACTCGCCGGCATTATGATCCGACTCCAGAACCTCACTCTACAGCGTGGCCCTCAGCGTTTGCTGGAAGGCGCCGAGCTGACCCTGCACCCCGGCCAGAAGGCCGGCCTGATCGGCGCCAATGGCGCTGGCAAATCCACCCTCTTCGCGCTGCTGCGTGGCGAGCTGGTACCCGACGGCGGCGATTGCCAGTTGCCGCCGGACTGGCGCATCGCGCACATGCGCCAGGAGATCGATACCCTCGATCGCCTGGCCGTGGACTATGTGCTCGATGGCGACGTCGAGCTACGGCGCATTCAGCGCGAACTTGCCGCCGCCGAACAGGCCCATGATGGCAACGCACTGGCGCGTCTGCACACCGAGTTGGACAACGTCGACGGCTACAGCGCCGACGCCCGCGCGCGCAAGCTACTCGCCGGGCTGGGCTTTGCCAACGAGCAGATGACGCTGCCGGTCAGCAGCTTTTCCGGTGGCTGGCGCATGCGTCTCAACCTCGCCCAGGCACTGATGTGCCCGTCCGACCTGTTGCTGCTCGACGAGCCGACCAACCACCTCGATCTCGATGCGATCCTCTGGCTCGAGGACTGGCTCAAGGGCTACCCCGGCACCCTGCTGCTGATTTCCCACGACCGCGATTTCCTCGACTCGGTGGTCGATCACGTCATCCATCTGGAACAGCGCAAACTGACGCTCTACCGCGGCGGCTACTCGGCCTTCGAAAGAACTCGCGCCGAGCGTCTGGCGCAGCAGCAGCAAGCCTTCGAGAAGCAGCAGGCGCAGCGCGCCCACATGGAAAGCTATATCCGCCGCTTCAAGGCCCAGGCGACCAAGGCACGCCAGGCCCAGAGCCGGATCAAGGCGCTGGAGCGCCTCGAAGAACTGGCGCCGGCGCACGTGGACTCGCCGTTCGACTTCCGCTTCCGCGAGGCGGACAAGGTGTCCAGCCCCTTGCTGGACCTCGCCGAAGGGCGCCTCGGCTACGGCGAAAAGGTGGTGCTGGACAAGGTCAAGCTGCAGTTGGTGCCCGGCGCGCGCATTGGTTTGCTGGGGCCGAATGGTGCCGGCAAGTCAACGCTGATCAAGACACTCTCCGCTGAACTGGCCCCGCTGTCCGGCCGCCTGCAGCGCGGTGAGAACCTGGCGGTCGGCTATTTCGCCCAGCATCAGCTGGATTCGCTCGATCCCAAGGCCAGCCCCTTGCTGCACCTGCAGCGCATCGCTCCGGCCGAGCGCGAGCAGACGCTGCGTGATTTTCTCGGCGGCTTCGATTTCCGTGGCGCGCGCTGCGACGAGCCGGTGCTGAATTTTTCCGGCGGCGAGAAAGCGCGCCTGGCGCTAGCGCTGATCGCCTGGGGCAAGCCCAACCTGTTGCTGCTCGACGAACCGACCAACCACCTCGACCTGGAAATGCGCCTGGCCCTGACGCTCGCCCTGCAGGATTTCGAAGGTGCGGTGCTGGTCGTATCCCACGACCGTCATCTGCTCAAGAGCACCACCGACGAGTTCCTGTTGGTCGCCGACGGTCAGGTGCAGAGTTTCGACGGCGACCTTGAGGACTATGCACGCTGGCTGGTGGATTACCGTGCGCGCCAGCAACCCGTGGCCAGCGGCGAGCCTGCGGCAGACAAGACCGACAAGCGCGCCCAGCGTCAGGCCGCCGCCGCCCTGCGCCAGCAGTTGGCGCCGCACAAGCGCCAAGCGGACAAGCTGGAGAAGGATCTGGCGATGGTGCACGAGAAGCTGGCGACGCTCGAGGCGCAGCTCGGCGACAGTGCGCTTTATGAATCTGCTCGCAAGGACGAGTTGCGTGAGCTGCTGGCCAAGCAGGCCGAGCTGAAGGTTCGCGAAGGCGAGCTGGAGGAAGCCTGGCTGGAGGCGCTGGAAATACTCGAGAGCCTGCAGGCGCAGCTGGAGGCCAGTGCATGAGCGAACCCTGGCTGACGTTGGTCGAAGAGTGGCGCTTGCAGTGGATGCTGGGTTTGCAGGTGCTGTTGATTCTGCTGGTCGCCTATGTGCTGCAAAGGGTGGTCGCCCGTGGATTGACTCGGCTGTCGTCGCGCTACCCGTTGCCGCCGGAACTGCTGATCCCGGTGCGCGGCGGCATCCGCTGGTTCATCATCGGCGGCGCGCTGATCATGGTGCTGGAGCGCTTCGGCGTCTCTGCCACCGTGCTGTGGACAGCCATCTCCGGTTTCGTCGCAGTGGCGGCCATCGCCTTCTTCGCGATCTGGAGCGTGCTGTCCAACCTGCTCTGTGCGGTGCTCATCCTCACTGTCGGCCCGTTCCGGCTGGGCGATGTGGTGGAAATTGTCGAGGCGTTCGACAAACCGATCGTCAAGGGTCGGGTCATCGACATCAATCTGGTCTACACCACCCTGGAGGAGGTGGCCGAAGCCGGCACCGGCGCTATCGTGCAGGTACCCAACAGTCTGTTCTTCCAGAAAGCCGTACGCCGTTGGCGTGGCAGCGAAGTGCAGCTCTACAACCGTAACCCCAGCGAGTAATAACCCTCATGGAATGGCTCAGCAACCCTGAGATATGGGTCGCCTTTCTGACCCTGACCGCCCTGGAAATCGTCCTCGGCATCGACAACATCATCTTCATTTCGATTCTGGTCAGCCGCCTGCCCAAGGAGCAGCAGCCGAAGGCACGCTTCTTCGGCCTGGCGCTGGCCATGGGCACGCGGATCCTGCTGCTGCTATCCATCGCCTGGGTGATGCGCCTGACCAATGACTTGTTCACGGTGCTGGGCGAGGGCGTTTCCGGGCGCGATCTGATCCTGTTCTTCGGAGGCCTGTTCCTCCTGTTCAAGAGCACCATGGAGATCTGGCACAGCGTCGAAGGCGAGGAGGAGGAGCAGGCTGCGGGCGGCGCCGTGGTAAAGGCCGGGTTTATCGGGATCATCCTGCAGATCGCGGTGATCGACATCATCTTCTCGCTGGACTCGGTGATCACGGCGGTCGGTCTGGTGCAGAACGTCCCGGTGATGGTCGCGGCGATCGTCATCGCGGTGCTGGTGATGATGCTGGCTGCCGGTACCATCAGCGAGTTCATCGACAAGCATCCGACGCTGAAGATTCTGGCGCTGTCGTTCCTCATCGTCGTCGGCACGCTGCTCATCGCTGAAGCCTTCGATGTGCATGTACCGAAGGGCTACGTCTACTTCGCCATGGCTTTCTCGCTGGGCGTCGAGGCACTGAACATTCGCATGCGCAAGGCGATGAAGCGCAAGCTCAAGGAGCCGGTAAAGCTGGGCAAGGGCTCGCCGGACTGAACCAAAGCGCCGGCCTGGCGGCCGGGGCTCCATGGACGGCGGGAATCAGCCTACCCACGGAATCCCGGCTCCATCTCGCTGTATTGCAGCAGC
>DAMCQE010000008.1:27159-87262 GCA_032105665.1 Pseudomonas sp.
CAGGATCCGCGTGCCCATGGCCAGGGGGGGCAAGGGCCCCCCGGCCTGAGAAAAAGCCCGGGCCCTGGCGGCCGGCGCTCGTTGAATGGAGGTAATCAGCATGTCCCTGGAATCCTGGCTCGCGTTCTTCGTTGCCTGTTGGGTGATCAGCCTGTCCCCGGGTGCCGGCGCCATCGCGTCGATGTCCTGCGGGCTGCAGTACGGCTTCTGGCGCGGCTACTGGAATGCCATCGGCCTGCAGCTGGCGTTGGTGCTGCAGATCGCCGTGGTCGCGGCGGGCGTCGGTGCGGTGCTGGCCACGTCGGAACTGGCATTCAGCCTGATCAAGTGGTTCGGCGTCGGCTATCTGCTCTGGCTGGCCTGGAAGCAGTGGCAGGCGCAGCCCGAGGCGCTGGATGATTCCGCCGCCCCGCGACCCATCGGCAGGCCGCTGAGCCTGATGCTGCGCGGGTTTGTGGTCAACGCCAGCAACCCCAAGGCAATCGTTTTCATCCTCGCCGTACTGCCGCAGTTTCTCGACCCGCAGCGGCCGTTGCTGCTGCAATACAGCGAGATGGCCGCGACCATGGTGGTGGTCGACCTGATCGTCATGGCCGGCTACACCGGGCTGGCGGCGAAAGTGCTGCGGCTGTTGCGCACGCCGCGTCAGCAGCGCCTGGTCAACCGCAGTTTCGCCGCAATGTTCGCCGGCGCGGCGGCGCTGCTGGCGACGGTAAGGCGCGCGGTGGCATGAGCGAGGCAACCGCCATGCGCGTGTGGATCGATGCCGATGCCTGCCCGCGCGCAGCCAAGGACCAGGTGATCAAGTTCGCCCTCAAACGGCGGTTCGAGGTGCTGCTGGTTGCCGGCCAGAGCCAGGTCAAGCCGGCGTTCGCCTGCGTGCGGCTGATCGTGGTGCCGAGCGGGCCGGATGCAGCCGATGACTATCTGGTCAAACATGCCGAGCCCGGTGATCTGGTGATCTGCAGCGACGTTCCGCTGGCCGATCGACTGGTGAAGAAGGGCGTCGCGGCGCTCGACCCGCGCGGTCGCGAGTTCGACGAGCGCAACATGGGCGAGCGGCTGGCGGTGCGCAACCTGTTCACCGATCTACGCGATCAGGGCCAGATGGGCGGCGGCCAGGGGGCCTACAGCGAGCGCGACCGCCAGGCCTTCGCCAATTCCCTGGATCGCCTGCTCACGCGATTGTCGCGCCCGCAGTGAGCGGCCGCCGCGCGGCCAGCCAGTCGCGCAGTGCCGACAATGGCAGCGGGCGGCTGTAGTAGTAGCCCTGGATGTAATCGCAGCCGTTTTCGCGCAGGTAGGCCAGCTGTACCTCCTCCTCGACGCCTTCGGCCACCACCTTGAGATCGAGTTTATGCGCCATGGCGATGATCGCCGCGGTGATGGCGCGGTCATTGGCCTGCTCGGCGATTTCCTGAACGAAGGCGCGGTCGACCTTGAGGGTGTCCACCGGCAGCTTGCGCAGGTAGGCCAGCGAGGAATAGCCGCTGCCGAAATCATCGATGGACACCTTCACCCCGAGTTCACGGACGGCATCGAGGGTGCGCACCGCTGCGCCAAGGCTGTTCATCAGCGCATTCTCGGTGACTTCCACGGTCAGCCGCGCCGGGTCGAGACCGGTACGTTCGAGAATGCGCGCGACGACCTCCGGCATCTGCAGATTGGACAGGTTGAGCGCTGAGCAATTGACCGCTACCCGCAGGTCGTAGCCCTCATCGAGCAAGGCGACCAGGTCGGCACAGGCGCGGCGCGCGACCCAGGCGTCCAGCTCGGCGACGAAGCCGTGTTGCTCGGCTAGTCCGACGAAGCGCTCGGGGCTGATGAAACCCTGCTGCGGATGCTGCCAGCGCACCAGCGCCTCGAGGCTCACCGGCTCGCCGCTGCGGCCATCGACGATGGGCTGATAGTTCACGCTGAGGAGGTTTTCGTTCAGTGCCCGGCGCAGGTCCTGTTCCAGCGACAGATCCTCCTGGGCGCGCAGTTCCAGCGCGGGGTTGAAGCGCAGGCTGCGGTTGCGGCCGCTGGCCTTGCACTGGCCGACCGCGAGGCCGGCGTGGCGGAACAGCGCATCGAAGTTCAGGCCGTCTTCGGGGTACTGGCTGATGCCGATGCTGGCGGTCAGGCGCAGCTGGGTGTCGCCGAGGGTGAAGGGCGGGCGCAGCTGTTCGAGGATGTGGTTGGCCAGCGCCTGGGCCTGCTCCCACTGGCCGAGGGTCAAGACGCAGAACTCGTCGCCGGAGAAGCGCGCCAGCATGTCGTGCTGACCGAGTACCGCGCGGATTCGATGCGCCGCCTGTTGCAATGCCAGGTCGCCGCTGCGGTGGCCGAGGCTGTCGTTGATGCGCTTGAAGTTGTCCAGATCCACCACCAGCACGGCCAGCGCCTGACGTTCCTCGCGCGCGGCCAGGACCTGGGTGACCATCTCGGTGAAGGCGCGACCGTTGAACAGGTTGGTCAGCGGGTCGTAATGGGTCATCGCGTTTAGCTGGTGCTCGGCCTGGTCGAGTGCCTGGCGTTGCTCGCTGAAGCGCTGCTCGGCCCAGCTGGCGGCGATGCCGGTGACGATCACCAGCAGCGCGACTAGACCGATTGCCGAGGCGAGGACGACATGCTGGCCGCCATGACTGCCGAACGGGGCGGTGTGCTCCAGCATGTGGGCGGGGACTGCCAGGGTCAGCGCATGCATGCCAGTGTAGTGCATCGAAACGATCGCCGCGCCCATCAACAGGCTGCAGAGCAGGCGCTGCCAGTGCTGGTGCCGGCTCTGGCTGGCGCGGAAGTGATATCCCAGCACCAGCGCGGCGATCGAGGCGCCGATGGCGATCAGAACAGAGGCAGCGAAGGCCAGCGGTGCGTAGTAGAGCGTGGCCAGCGAGCGTATCGCCGCCATCCCGGTGTAGTGCATGGCGGCGATGCCGATGCCGGCGGCGGTGCCGGCCAGCGCGTACTGCGGCACGCTGAGGCGATCGCGGCCGAGCAGACGCATCACCACATAAGATACGGCCATGGCGATCAGCAGCGAAAGCAGGGTGATGCGATGGTCGTAGCTGATGTCCAGTGGCGCGCTGAAGGCCAGCATGCCGATGAAATGCATCGACCAGATGCCGCCACCCAGAGCGAACGCGCCGACCCAACGCCACAAGTCGCGGCCGCGCGGGCTGCCGCTGCGGCTGACCCGCTTGGCCAGCGCCAGTGCGGTGAACGCCGCCGCGCTGGCGACCAGGTAGGAGAGAACGACCAACAGAGGGTCGTGACTGTGGCCGAGCAGGGCAATCTGGTCGGCGGGAAGGTCGGAAAACAGAAGTCTGGACACGCGGCGGCACTCGAACAGTCGGGCGTCCTGCCTCGTGAGAATAGTGGCGCATTGCCATCTTCGGCAAAGTGTACGAGAGGTCACCCTGGCCGCCAATCTCCTATCGGCTGATCAACCGCAAAGATAAGTGCCGGTGCCCACGGCGATCAGGGTGCCCAGTTCGTTGTGCAGCTCAGAACGCACCACCGCGACCTTGTTGCCCGAGCGCAGCAGCATCGCGCTGGCACTGAAGCGGGTGCCTCGGCCTGGGCGAAGGTAGTCGATGCGCAGATCGATGGTTCCCAGCCGGGAAAGCCGTGCGGCGCGCTCCTGGGTGGTCAGATGGCGATGCTTGTCGAAGGCGCCGAGCATTGCCATTGCCCCGCCGGCCACGTCCAGCAGCGAGGCGATGACCCCGCCATGCAGGATGCCGTGGACGAAGTTGCCGACCAGCTCCGGCTTCATCGGCAGGTGCATGACGACCTGGGAGGTCGATACCTCGTCCAGTTCGATGCCCAGCGCCTGGTTGAAGGGGATTCGTTCGAACATCTGGCGTACCGCCTGGGCCTGCTCGGCGAGCAGGGCGTCGTCGTTGTTCATGGTCGGCGTTCCTGTGGATGAGCGATCAAGCTGCCCGAGGATGTTCGCGCTGAACAGAGTGGCGGCACGAGCAGCCGCGGCTTTGGCGGCTTTCGCGCAAAAAAATCCCGGGCGGACCCGGGATCATTCGGCGGCGTTCGGATCAGTCTTCGGTGGTCATTTCCAGTACCCGGTCGACCAGCTTGTAGATGCCCGAAGCGGCTTCGCTGATGGATTGCGCCAGCATGTACGCCGGTGTGGTGACCAGTCGATGCTGCTTGTCCACGACGATGTCGCTGACTTCGCACGCCTGATGCTCGGCGCCCATCTGCGCGACCGCCTTGGCGGCATCGGCCTCGTCACTGCCAAGGGTACAGACCACGCCGGCGCCGAAGATCTGCGCGGCCATGGTCGGCGCGATGCACATCATCCCGACCGGCTTGCGTGCCTCGGCAAAGGCCTGCGCGAGCGCCACCACATCCGGCAGTGCCTTGCTGCTGGCGCCTTCGGTAGCGAAATTGGAGAGGTTCTTCGCGGCGCCGAAACCGCCGGGGATGATCAGCGCGTCGAAATCCTCGGCGCGCGCCTCGCGCAGATCCTTGATCTCGCCGCGGGCCAGGCGAGCGGACTCGGTCAGCACGTTGCGCGACTCCGGCATCTCGTCGCCGGTCAGGTGATTGATCACATGCATCTGCGCGATGTTCGGTGCGAAGCACTGCACCTTGACGCCACGCTGGTCCAGGCGCAGCAGGGTGATGACGCTTTCGTAGATCTCCGAGCCGTCGTAGACGCCACAGCCGGAGAGGATCACGGCGACTTTCTTGTTCATGGTGGTACTCCTGGTCAAGTTCAGCGGCCCTGCGTCGGGCACGGCGGATGCGTTCGATGCTAATACCTGGGACGGTTCCAGGTAAGCCCCACACGTTCCGTTGGATTCGCGCGATGCGCCGGTGTTCATTGCCGCAGGTCTGGCGCGGCAGTTTGCGCCTGATCAAAGCACTGGCAGTCGCCGGCATGGCTGGCGACAATGGGCGCGGTTTCGGAGGCTCGGCGGCCTGGCGTTGTCATCATTTCGTCATGTGTCGGGCCTATAAACGTCATATTCGCCCGCTCTGCGGGCCAGGAGTCCGTCGTGAGTTTCGTTCCTGCCAGCCGGCTGTTCCCCGCTACTCGTCTGCGTCGCAATCGTCGTGACGATTTTTCCCGCCGTCTGGTGCGCGAAAATGTGCTGACCGTCGATGACCTGATCCTGCCGGTGTTCGTGCTCGACGGCGAGAACCGCCGCGAGCCGGTGCCGTCGATGCCGGGAGTGGAGCGCCTGTCCATCGACCTGCTGCTCGAGGAGGCCGAAGAGCTGGTGGCGCTGGGCATTCCGGCGCTGGCGCTGTTTCCGGTGACACCGCTGGAGAAGAAGTCCCTCGATGCGGCCGAAGCCTGGAACCCGGAGGGCATCGCCCAGCGCGCCACGCGCGCCTTGCGCGCGCGTTTCCCTGAGCTGGGGATCATCACCGACGTAGCCCTCGATCCATTCACCACGCACGGCCAGGACGGCATTCTCGACGACAGCGGATACGTGCAGAACGATGTCACTGTCGACGCGCTGGTCCGCCAGGCGCTGTCCCACGCCGAAGCCGGCGCTCAGGTGGTCGCGCCGTCGGACATGATGGATGGTCGTATCCAGGCGATTCGCGAGGCGCTGGAAGTGGCCGAACACCACAACGTGCGCATCATGGCCTACTCGGCGAAATACGCCAGCGCCTACTACGGCCCGTTTCGAGATGCGGTGGGCTCTGCCGCCAACCTCGGCAAAAGCAACAAGAACACCTATCAGATGGACCCGGCCAACGGTGACGAGGCGCTGCACGAAGTGGGCGCCGACCTGGCCGAAGGCGCGGACATGGTGATGGTCAAGCCCGGTCTGCCCTACCTGGATATCGTCTGGCGAGTCAAAGATGCCTTCAAGGCGCCGACCTTCGTCTATCAGGTCAGCGGCGAGTACGCCATGCACATGGCTGCCATCCAGAACGGCTGGCTGAGCGAGGCCGTCATTCTTGAGTCTTTGGTCGGCTTCAAGCGCGCCGGGGCCGATGGCATCCTCACTTACTTCGCCAAGCAGGCGGCACAACAATTAAAACGGGGCCAGTGAGCTCTTTTCGAGGCAAAGCGATGATCAACCAGGGACTCAGCGAAAAGGATCTGCAGGACGCCGTCGTCAGCGAGGCGCTGGAGGTGGTCGAGCCGGAAGCGGTAGCGGTGCCTTCCGCGCCGCCGGAAGTCGTCGAGGAGGCGCCGGTCGCACCGGTGACCAATCTGGATGACAGCGCGCTGTACATCCACCGCGAGCTTTCCCAGCTGCAGTTCAATATCCGCGTGCTGGAGCAGGCGCTGGACGAGTCCTATCCGCTGCTGGAACGGCTGAAGTTCCTGTTGATCTTCTCCAGCAACCTCGACGAGTTCTTCGAGATTCGCGTGGCCGGGTTGAAGAAGCGCGTCACCTTCGCCCGCGAGCAGGCCGGCGCCGATGGTCTGCAGCCGCATCAGGCGCTGGCACGCATTTCCGAGCTGGTGCATGAACAGGTCGACCGCCAGTACGCGATCCTCAACGACGTGCTGTTGCCGGCGCTTGCCGAACATCAGATCCGCTTCATCCGCCGCCGGCACTGGACGGCCAAGCTCAAGACCTGGGTGCGTCGCTATTTCCGCGACGAGATCGCACCGATCGTCACGCCCATCGGGCTCGATCCGACCCATCCGTTCCCGCTGCTGGTGAACAAGAGCCTGAACTTCATCGTCGAGCTGGAGGGCGTCGATGCCTTCGGTCGCGACTCCGGTCTGGCGATCATTCCGGCGCCACGTCTGTTGCCGCGGGTGATCCGCGTGCCGGAGTCGGTCGGCGGTGCGGGCGACAACTTCGTCTTCCTCTCCTCGATGATCCACGCGCACGCCGACGATCTGTTCCATGGCATGCGGGTCAAGGGCTGCTACCAGTTCCGCCTCACTCGTAACGCCGACCTTTCGGTGGACACCGAGGACGTCGAGGACCTGGCCCGTGCGCTGCGTGGCGAGCTGATCTCCCGTCGTTACGGCGACGCCGTGCGTCTCGAGGTGGCCGACACCTGTCCGCAACACCTGGCGGACTTCCTGCTCAAGCAATTCAGCCTCGGCGAGAGCGAGATGTATCGGGTCAACGGCCCGGTCAACCTGACCCGGCTGTTCAGCATCACCGGCCTGGATAGCCACCCGGAGCTGCAATACAGCCCGTTCACCCCGTCGATTCCGAAGCTCCTGCAGAACAGCGACAAGATCTTCAGCGTGATCAACAAACAGGACATCCTGCTGCTGCACCCCTTCGAGTCGTTCACGCCGGTGGTCGACCTGCTGCGCGAGGCCGCCAAGGACCCCTGCGTGCTGGCGATCAAGCAGACGCTGTACCGCTCCGGCGCCAACTCCGAGATCGTCGACGCGCTGGTGGATGCAGCACGCAGCGGCAAGGAGGTCACTGCGGTGATCGAACTGCGCGCCCGCTTCGACGAGGAATCCAACCTGCAGCTGGCCAGCCGCCTGCAGCAGGCCGGCGCGGTGGTGATCTACGGCGTGGTCGGCTACAAGACCCACGCCAAGATGATGCTGATCCTGCGTCGCGAGAACGGCGAGCTTTGCCGCTACGCGCACCTGGGCACCGGCAACTACCACGCGGCCAACGCGCGGCTGTACACCGACTACAGCCTGCTGACCTCGGACGACGCGCTCTGCGAGGACGTCTCCAAGCTGTTCAGCCAGCTGATCGGCATGGGCAAGACCATGCGCATGAAAAAGCTGCTGCATGCGCCGTTCACCCTGAAGAAAGCGCTGCTCGACCTGATCGCCCAGGAAACCCAGCACGCCAGCGAAGGCAAGGCAGCGCACATCATTCTCAAGGTCAACTCGCTGACCGATCCGAAGATGATCAAGGCGCTGTACAAGGCCAGCCAGACCGGCGTGCGCGTCGATCTCATCGTGCGTGGCATGTGCTGCCTGCGGCCGGGCATCGCCGGTGTCTCGCACAACATCCATGTGCGCTCGATCATCGGCCGGTTCCTTGAGCACAGTCGGGTGTTCTACTTCCAGAATGACGGTGACGAGAAGCTCTACCTGTCCAGTGCCGACTGGATGGAGCGCAACCTCGATCGTCGGGTGGAAACCTGTTTCCCGGTGGAAGGCAAGAAACTGGTGATGCGGGTTAAGAAGGAGCTGGAAGGCTTCCTCAGCGACAACACCCAGAGCTGGATTCTGCAGCCTGACGGCAGCTACCTGCGCAACAGCCCCACCGGTAATCAGAATGCGCGCAACATACAGAGTACGTTGCTGGAGCGTCTCACCGGGCCGCAGGTCGGCGTGCGCTGAGTCGGGTGTTTCCCACGGTGCGTTTTCAGGCATGTGGCTGGCGCGTGCCGCGTCGGCCTGGCTCAGGAGGCGAAGACTGGTTACCTGTATCATCAAGGGCCCCTAGGGCCCTTGTTTCATTTCATCCGCAGTTCGTAGCCCACGCGCGCGAGCCAGGCGGCTTCGGCCTCGAAGTCGGCCCTGGTCAGTGGGTTCGCGCCCAGCCAGCCGGTCGGGAAGATCAGCTCCAGGCCCCGTTCGGTCGCCTTTAGCTGCACCTCGGAGACGGCGTTGGCACCGCGGATGTGGTGGAACAGGATGGCGAAGCGCAGCAGGATGCACAGTCGCACCAGTGCATCGGCATCGACCCCGGTCTCGCCGAACTTGTCCTGAGGAATATTGCGTCGGTGGCCGCGCACCAGCAGCGCCAGCATCAGCTGATCCTGACGGGAGAAGCCGGGCAGGTCGGAATGCTCGATCAGGTAGGCGCCATGCTTGTGGTAGTGGTAGTGCGCGATATCGAGCCCCACTTCATGGACCCGTGCAGCCCAGGCGAGCAGCTCCCGGTGCCAGTCCTGATCCAGGCTCCACGCCTCGGCCACTTGGTCGAACGCCTCCAGCGCCTTGGCTTCGACTCGCGCGGCCTGTTCCATGTCGACGTGGTAGCGCTCCATCAGGAAGCTCAGCGAGCGGTCGCGGATGTCCTCGTCATGGTGACGGCCTAGCAGGTCGTAGAGCACCCCTTCGCGAAGGGCGCCTTCGGAGTGGGTCATGCTGCTGATCTCCAGCGCATCGAATATCGCCTCGAGAATCGCCAGGCCCGCAGGAAACACGCCGCGACGGTCCGGCTTGATGCCGTCGATGTCGATCTTCTCCACGTCGCCGAGCTTGAACAGCTTGCGCTTGAGCCATCCCAGCCCTTCGAGGTTGACCTCGCCATTGCCGAAGCCGCCGCTCTTGATCGCCAGGCCGACGGCTCGGATGGTGCCGGACGCGCCGATGGATTCCTGCCAGCCGAGCCGGCGCAGACCATGCTCGATGCCCATCAGCTCTACCCGCGCGGCGGTGTAGGCCTGGGCGTAGCGTGCCGGGGTGATCTTGCCGTCACGGAAGAAGCGTTGGGTGTAGCTCACGCAGCCCATCTGCAGGCTTTCGCGCAGCTGCGATTCGAACCCTTCGCCGATGATGAACTCGGTGCTGCCGCCGCCGATGTCTGCCACCAGGCGGCGGCCGGAACTGCTCGGGATGGTGTGCGACACGCCGAGATAGATCAGGCGCGCTTCTTCGCGGCCGGAGATGACCTCGACCTGATGGTTGACGATCTCTTCGGCGCGGCGGATGAAGGTGGCGCGATTGCGCGCTTCACGCAGCGCGTTGGTGCCGACGATGCGTACGGCGCCCTGCGGCAGATGATTGACCAGCTGGGCGAAGCGACGCAGGCAGTCCAGCCCACGCTGCATGGCGGCCTCGTCGAGTAGACGGTTTTCGTCGATCCCGGCAGCCAGCTGAACCTTCTCGCCGAGCCGTTCGAGGATGCGCATTTCGCCATTGCTGGTGCGCGCAAGCACCATGTGAAAGCTGTTCGAGCCCAGATCCAGGGCGGCGATCATGGGAAAGGTCTCAGCGGTGTTATGGCGCATTGGGCAGTCTCGATGCAAAACTCAGACATCCTGACATGATCGCCCCCATCCGCCAACGCAGTCGTTGACGCACGAAGGCGCTGCTCGCGGGCGATCGTCGCCGACCCGAGGGTCTGCAGCTTTCGATCCGCTCACAGTAGGGCTATGATGGCGACCTTTCCGTTCCGACCCTGGAGAAAATCCATGAGCGACTACATCAACAATGTCAGCGACAGCAGCTTCGAGCAGGACGTCCTCCAGGCCGACGGTCCCGTGCTGGTCGACTACTGGGCTGAGTGGTGTGGCCCCTGCAAGATGATCGCGCCGGTACTCGACGAGATCGCCAAGGACTATGAGGGCCGTCTGAAGGTCTGCAAGCTGAACATCGACGAGAACCAGGAAACCCCGCCGAAGTACGGCGTGCGCGGTATTCCGACCCTGATGCTGTTCAAGAACGGCAACGTCGAAGCGACCAAGGTCGGTGCGCTGTCCAAATCGCAGCTGGCCGCCTTCCTCGACAGCAACATCTGAGTACGACGAAGATCGCCTCCAAAGCCCTCGCAGATGCGGGGGCTTTTTTCATCTGCAGGGTGGACGCTTCGCCTGCACGGTGCTAAATTCGGCCACGCGACG
The DNA here is from genome assembly GCA_032105665.1 of Pseudomonas sp. Taxonomy (GTDB): domain Bacteria; phylum Pseudomonadota; class Gammaproteobacteria; order Pseudomonadales; family Pseudomonadaceae; genus Stutzerimonas. Next base: position 37,648 of record DAMCQE010000008.1, read on the forward strand.
CTTTCTTCCGTCGCCCTCTGCATGCCGTCGCCGACGCACTTCAGCCTCATAAAGCACAACGAACCTCGTTCGTCTCCTGCTGCGCGGCTTCTCAAGCTAATCGCTTTCTACATCCTTCCTGATCTCTTTCTATGAATCTGACTGAACTCAAGCAAAAGCCCATCACCGAACTGCTGGAAATGGCCGAACAGATGGGCATCGACAACATGGCCCGTTCGCGCAAGCAGGACGTGATTTTCTCCCTGCTGAAAAAGCACGCGAAAAGCGGCGAGGAAATCTCCGGTGACGGCGTGCTGGAGATTCTCCAGGACGGTTTCGGCTTCCTGCGCTCCGCGGATTCTTCCTATCTGGCCGGCCCGGACGACATCTATGTGTCGCCCAGCCAGATCCGTCGCTTCAACCTGCGTACCGGCGACACCATCGTCGGCAAGATCCGCCCGCCGAAGGAAGGCGAGCGCTACTTCGCCCTGCTCAAAGTCGACTCGATCAACTACGATCGGCCGGAAAACGCGAAGAACAAGATTCTCTTCGAGAACCTGACCCCGCTGTTCCCCAACGAGCGCCTGAAGATGGAGGCCGGCAACGGCTCCACCGAAGACCTCACCGGTCGCGTGATCGACCTCTGCGCACCGATCGGCAAGGGTCAGCGCGGCCTGATCGTCGCGCCGCCGAAGGCGGGCAAGACGATCATGCTGCAGAACATCGCCAGCAACATCACCCGCAACAATCCCGAGTGCCACCTGATCGTCCTGCTGATCGACGAGCGCCCGGAAGAAGTGACCGAGATGCAGCGCACCGTGCGCGGCGAAGTGGTGGCCTCCACCTTTGACGAGCCGCCGACCCGCCACGTGCAGGTCGCCGAGATGGTGATCGAGAAGGCCAAGCGCCTGGTCGAGCACAAGAAGGATGTGGTCATCCTGCTCGACTCCATCACTCGCCTGGCGCGTGCCTACAACACCGTGATCCCGAGCTCCGGCAAGGTACTCACCGGTGGTGTCGACGCCCACGCGCTGGAGAAACCCAAGCGTTTCTTCGGCGCCGCGCGCAACATCGAGGAGGGCGGGTCGCTGACCATTCTCGCCACCGCGCTGGTGGAAACCGGCTCGAAGATGGACGAGGTGATCTACGAGGAATTCAAGGGCACCGGTAACCTGGAGCTGCAACTGGACCGCCGCATCGCTGAAAAGCGTGTGTTCCCGGCCATCAACATCAACCGCTCCGGCACCCGCCGCGAGGAGTTGCTGACCGCCGAGGACGAGCTGCAGCGCATCTGGATCCTGCGCAAGCTGCTGCATCCGATGGACGAGATCGCCGCCATCGAGTTCCTGCTCGACAAGCTCAAGGACACCAAGACCAACGACGAGTTCTTCATGTCCATGAAGCGCAAGTAAGCGATTCGTTGTTGCCAACAAGGCCGGGGAAACCCGGCCTTTGTCTGTCTGCAGGTTTTGGAAAACCCGGCGCTGGGGCTAAACTCTGCGCCCCGACCCTGCCGGCCCATGCGAGGCTCAAGCATGCAGTATCGCGATCTGCGCGACTTTATCAGCGGCCTGGAAAAACGCGGTGAGCTCAAGCGCGTCACGGCTGCTGTGTCTCCCGTCCTGGAAATGACCGAAATCTGTGACCGCACCTTGCGCAGGCAAGGCCCGGCACTGCTCTTCGAAAATCCGACCGGCTTCGACATGCCGGTGCTCGGCAATCTGTTCGGCACGCCGGGGCGGGTGGCACTGGGCATGGGCGCCGAGGATGTCTCCGAGCTGCGCGAGATCGGCAAACTGCTGGCCTTTCTCAAGGAGCCGGAGCCGCCGAAGGGGCTGAAGGACGCCTGGAGCAAGCTGCCGATCTACAAGAAGGTCATCAGCATGGCGCCCAAGGTGCTCAAGGATGCGCCCTGTCAGGAAGTGATCGTCGAGGGCGACGACGTCGACCTGACGAAGATTCCGGTGCAGCACTGCTGGCCAGGGGACGCCGCGCCGCTGATCACCTGGGGGCTGACCATCACCAAGGGGCCGAACAAGGAACGGCAGAACCTCGGCATCTACCGTCAGCAGGTGATCGGCCGTAACAAGGTCATCATGCGCTGGCTGAGCCACCGCGGCGGAGCGCTGGATTTCCGCGAGTGGTGCGAGAAGTACCCTGATCGACCCTACCCGGTAGCGGTGGCGCTGGGTGCCGATCCGGCAACCATTCTCGGCGCGGTCACGCCGGTGCCCGATACGCTCTCCGAGTACGCCTTCGCCGGCCTGCTGCGCGGCTCGCGCACCGAGCTGGTCAAGGCCATCGGCTCCGAACTGCAGGTGCCGGCCTATGCCGAGATCGTCCTCGAAGGGCATATCCATCCAGGCGAGATGGCCGATGAGGGGCCCTACGGCGATCACACTGGCTACTACAACGAGGTGGACCGCTTCCCGGTGTTCACCGTCGAGCGCATCACCCACCGCAAGAATCCGATCTACCACAGCACCTATACCGGGCGTCCGCCGGATGAGCCGGCGATTCTCGGTGTGGCGCTGAACGAGGTGTTCGTGCCGATCCTGCAAAAGCAGTTCCCGGAGATCGTCGACTTCTATCTGCCGCCGGAAGGCTGCTCCTACCGCATGGCGGTGGTGACGATGAAGAAGCAGTATCCCGGCCACGCCAAGCGGGTGATGCTCGGCGTGTGGAGCTTTCTGCGGCAGTTCATGTACACCAAATTCGTCATTGTCACCGATGACGACATCAATGCCCGCGACTGGAACGACGTGATCTGGGCCATCACCACGCGCATGGACCCCAAGCGCGACACGGTGATGATCGACAACACGCCGATCGACTACCTGGATTTCGCCTCGCCGATCTCCGGGCTGGGCTCGAAGATGGGCCTGGATGCCACCCACAAATGGCCGGGCGAGACCAACCGCGAATGGGGGCGGGTCATCGTTCAGGACCCGGCGGTGAAGCAGCGGGTTGATGAACTCTGGTCGCAGCTGGGTATCGACTGACATATCCGAAGAGGCGGGCCCGAGCCCGCCCGAAAGCCTTGGCGGGTCATCCCGTTCACTGATAAGACGTGCACATGAAAGTTACTTTGCAGCCATCCGGCGCCGTGCTCGACGTGCGGCCCGGCGAACGATTTCTCGATGCCGCCAGGCGTCTGGGCTACGAATGCCCGCAGAGCTGTCGCAACGGCAATTGCCACATCTGCGCCTCGCTGCTGGTCGAAGGACGTGTGCGGCAGGCCGGCGAGGTGCGCGATCACGGCGAGCTGCTGGCCTGCCTGGCCGAGCCACTGGAAGACTGCGTGCTGCTCTGGGATGGCGTGCTGGCGCCCGGCGAATTGCCGGTACGCGAGCTGAGCTGCCAGCTCAGTGGCTACGAAGAGGTCGGTGGCGATGTGGTGCGCTTGCGCCTACGCCTGCCGGCCGGTCGCCAGCCGCGCTATCACGCCGGTCAATATCTGTTGCTGCAACGGGAGGACGGTGAGTGGTCCGCGTTTTCCCTCGCCTCTGCTCCCGGCAGCGGCAGAGAGCTGGAGCTGCACGTGCTGGCGCGTGAGGAATCCGCGATCGAGCTGCTGGCATTCCTGCGGCGGCAGGGCTTTGCGCGGATCCAGCTGCCATTCGGCGACACGCATCTGGCAGAACTGCCGGACGGTCCCTTGGTGCTGGTTGCAGCGGGCACCGGCATGGCGCAGATGCACAGTCTGATCGAATATTGCCGCGCAGCCGGGTTCTCGCATCCGGTGCATCTGTACTGGGGTGTTCGCCATCCCGAAGACTTCTATCAGCTGTCGCACTGGGATGAATGGCAGGGCATGAGCAATCTGCATCTGCATCGTGTCGTCAGCGACGTTTGCGGCTGGGAAGGTCGCTGCGGCATGCTGCACGAAGCGATTCGCGAGGATTTCAACGATCTCAAACCGTTGCATATCTATGCCAGCGGCTCGCCGTCGATGGTCTATGGCACGCTGGATGCGTTGGTGGAGGCGGGGATGGACCCGCATCAGATGCGCGCTGATGTGTTTGCCTACGCGCCGCGGGAAAGCTGATTCGCTTTGCTGCGCCAGAATGAAAAACGCCGGGTCGAAAGCCCGGCGTTTTTCGTTCAGCGCGTCTGCCGCTGTTGCAACAGCAGGTTCTTGTAGCCGCTGGCGGCCAGCGTCTTTTGTGCGGCGTTCAGTTGCTCGCGGCTGCCGAAGGGTCCCACCAGCACGCGATACCAGGGCTCATCACGCACCTTGACGCTTTCCACGCGCACGTCCTGACCAAGCAGGATGATCTGCGCGCGTACCCGATCAGCCTCCGCCTGCTGGCGGAACGAGCCGGCCTGCAGAAAGAACTGGGTAACTGGTGCCTTGGCCACTGTGGGCGGCGGCGGTGGTACCTGGCCATTGAGTGCGGCCTGCGCGCGGGCTTCGTCGATCTTCGCTGCTTCCTCCGGCGTTACCGGCTTGGCCGGCGGTTCCGGCTGCTTGGCTTCCGGCGGCAGAATCACTTCCGACTCCGGCAGCAGCGTATAGAAGTCGTACTTCGGCTTGGTCGCCTGCTCGCTGGCTGGCGTGCGCTTGGGCTGCTCCTTGATCGCGGTCTTGGGTGCGTCCTTGTTGCGCTTGACCTCCTCGCCACCCGGTTCGAGGCTCATCAAAAACATGATGAAACCGCCGATGACCAGGCCACAGACCAGCCAGATCCAGCCTGGCACGGCCTGTTTGGCCGGCGCCTGATAGCGGCTCGCGCCTCGTTTGGGCGCGGCTTTCTTCCTTGCAGCCACTTACATGCGCTCCAGAGTTTCCAGGCCGAGAAGTTCCAGGCCCTGCTTGAGGGTCTTGCCGGTCAGGGCAGCGAGGCGCAGTCGACTCTGCTTCTGCTCTGGCTGTTCGGCGCTGAGGATCGGGCAGTGCTCGTAGAAACTGGAGAACAGCCCGGCCAGATCGTACAGGTAAGCGCACAGCAAGTGCGGTTCGCCTTTCTCGCCGACGCTGTTCAGCACTTCGCCGAACTGGGCGAGCTTGGCGGCGAGCGCCAGTTCCTGCTCAGCCTCGAGCTGAATCTGCCCGGCGATCTCATCGATGCCTTGACCCAGCTTGCGGAAAACGCTGGCCACGCGGGTGTAGGCATAGAGCAGGTAGGGCGCGGTGTTGCCTTCGAAGCTCAGCATCAGTTCGAAGTTGAAGCGATAGTCGCTGGTGCGGTGCTTGGAAAGGTCGGCATATTTGACGGCGCTGATACCCACCGCGCGGGCGATCTGGCGCAGCTCGGCTTCATCGAGGTCCGGATTCTTGCCCTTGACCAAGACATAGGCGCGCTGCTCGGCTTCGTCGAGCAGATCGATCAGCTTTACCGTGCCGCCGTCGCGGGTCTTGAACGGGCGGCCGTCGGCGCCGTTCATGGTGCCGAAGCCCATGTGCTCCAGCTGCATGCCTTCATGGACGAAGCCTGCGCGGCGGGCCACTTCGAAGGCCATCTGGAAATGCAGGGCCTGGCGCTGATCGACGAAATACAACACGCGATCGGCGTGCAGCTGCTGGCTGCGATAGCGCATGGCGGCCAGGTCGGTGGTGGCGTAGAGATAGCCGCCACCGGCCTTCTGCACGATCACCGGCAGCGGGTTGCCTTCGGCGTTCTTGAATTCATCGAGGAAGACGCACTGGGCGCCATTGTCCTCGGTCAGCAGGCCTTTCTCGCGCAGGGCCTCGACGATGTCCGCCAGGTCGGCGTTGTAGGCACTTTCGCCCTTGACGTCAGCCGGGGTCAGCTTGACGTTGAGGCGGTCATAGATCTTCTGGCAGTGCGACAGCGAGATATCGTTGAAGCGCGTCCAGAGGCTCAGGCACTGGGCATCACCCGCCTGCAGCTTGACCACCAGCTCACGGGCGCGATCGGCGAACTCGGGCGACTCGTCGAAGCGTTGCTTGGCGGCGCGGTAGAACTGCTCGAGGTCGGCCAGCTCGCTTTCCGCGGCGGCCGGCTTCTCCTCGAGGTAGGCCAGCAGCATGCCGAACTGGGTGCCCCAGTCGCCGACGTGGTTCTGCCGGATCACCTCGTCGCCGAGGAACTCCAGCACCCGGCCCACCGCATCGCCGATGATGGTGGAGCGCAAATGCCCGACATGCATCTCCTTGGCCAGGTTCGGCGAGGAGAGGTCGATCACCACACGCTGCTTGGCGCTCGCCTTGTGCACCGCAAGTTGCGCATCGGCCAGCGCGGTTTCGAGGCGCTGGGCCAGGGCGTCGCTGTTCTGGAAGAAGTTGAGAAAGCCCGGACCGGCGATCTCGACCTTGCTGATCTGCGCGTCCTGGGGCAATGCGGCGATGAGCTTCTCGGCCAGCTCCCGCGGCTTCATGCCGGCCGGTTTGGCCAGCATCATGGCGATGTTGCTGGCGAAGTCGCCGTGACTCTTGTCCTTGGTGTTTTCCACCTGGATCGCGGGCGTCAGTCCCTCCGGCAGCACGCCCTCGCTGGTCAGGCGGACAAGGGCTTGCTGGATCAGGTGGCGAATGCTGTCTTTCATGGTCGGCTCGGTCCGCAGGAAGTGCGCGAAAACCCGGCATTATCGGGGCGTGATGGGTGTGGCTTCAAGCCGTGTGGTTCGCGCTGCCGGAAAGTCATGGTTCCGACGGTATGATCAGAACAGATCGATCGGGTCGACATCCAGGCTCCAGCGCACGGCGCGACCGCCGGGCAGTTGTTCGAGCATCGGGACCCAGGCGTCCATCAGCCGGTGCAGGGTCGCCCGCGCGTTGCCCTGAAGCAGTAATTGCGCCCTGTAGCGGCCGGCACGCCGTTCCATCGGTGCGGGAACCGGTCCGAGCAGGTCGACGCCGTTGAGCTGCAGCTGGTCGAGCAACTGTTCGGCGAGGTTGCAGGCGTCGTCGAGGAAGGCTTCGGCCTGGCCGGGCTTCTGTGCCTCGGCGCGCAGCAGCGCCAGATGGCTGAACGGCGGCAGGCCGGCCGCGCGGCGCTCGGACAGGGCCTGCTCGGCAAAGGCGAAATAACCCTGTTCGGTTAGCTGCACCAGCAGCGGATGGTCGGCCAGATGCGTCTGGATGATGACCTTGCCAGGCTCCTCTGCGCGCCCGGCGCGCCCGGCGACCTGGACAATCAGCTGGGCCATGCGCTCGCTGGCGCGGAAGTCGGCTGAGAACAGCCCGCCGTCGGCATCGAGAATCGCCACCAGCGTGACGCGCGGAAAATGGTGACCCTTGGCGAGCATCTGCGTGCCGACCAGCAGGCAGGGTTCGCCGCGGTTGATGGTGCCGATCATCTGCTCCATCGCGCCCTTGCGCGAGGTGCTGTCGCGGTCGATACGCAGCACCGGATAGTCGGGAAAGAGGATACCCAGGCGCTCCTCGGCGCGTTCCGTTCCGGCGCCAACCGGGCGCAGATCCACCTTGCCGCAGTCCGGACAGTTGCGCGGCGGTCGCTCGACGTGCCCGCAGTGGTGGCAGCGCAGTTCGTTGTGACGTTGATGCAGGGTCATCCGCGCGTCGCAGCGTGGGCACTGGCTGAGCCAGCCGCAGTCATGGCAGAGCAGGGTGGGGGCGAAGCCACGTCGGTTGAGGTAGACCAAAACCTGCTGGCCGGCGCCGAGGGTCTGGCCGATGGCCTGTTGCAGCGGGCCGGATATGCCGGCGTCCAGCGGGCGACTCTTGACATCCAGGCGCAGGAAGCGCGGCGACTGCGCATTGCCGGCCCGTTGCGTCAGTTTGAGCAGCGCATAGCGGCCGCTGTGGGCGTTGTGCAGGCTTTCCAGAGAGGGCGTGGCCGAACCGAGCACAATCGGCAGGTTCTCCTGGCGCGCGCGCAGCAGGGCCAGATCGCGGGCGTGGTAGCGCAAGCCTTCCTGCTGTTTATAAGAGGCGTCGTGCTCCTCGTCGATGATGATCAGGCCGGGATTCTTCATCGGCGTGAACAGGGCCGAACGGGTACCGATGATGATGTCCGCCTCGCCATCGCGGGCGGCGAGCCAGGCATCGAGTCGTTCACGATCGTTGACGTTGGAGTGCAGCAGCGCGATCCGGGCGTTGAAGCGCTGTTCGAAGCGGGCAAGCGTCTGTGGCCCCAGGTTGATCTCAGGAATCAGCACCAGCGCCTGCTTGCCGGCTTCCAATACGCGATGAATCAGTTGCAGGTAGACCTCGGTCTTGCCGCTGCCGGTCACCCCCGCCAGCAGGAACGCCTGAAACCCTCCGAGGCCGGCGCTCACCGCCTCGAAGGCCGCGCGTTGCTGTGTATTCAAGGTGAGCTCGGTCTGTAGTAGCCAGCCGCCACTGTGCCCGCGCGTCGGCCTACTGCGGCGGGATTCGATACGCACCAGCCCCTTTTCCAGCAGCAGATCGAGGCTGTCCTTGTTCAGTTGCAGTTTGCTGAGCAGCGCATGTGGCAAGCCGTGAGCGTGCTGGGCGATGGCCTTCAGCGCTTCGCGCTGCCTGGGAGCACGAACCAATCGCGGATCGTCAGGGCTCGCGCCTTCGGCTACGTGCCAGTAGCGCTCTTGTCGCGCTTCAGCGGGTTCGCCCTGACGCAGCAGTACCGGCAGTGCCCAGCTGAGGGTGTCGCCAAGGCTGTGCTGATAATACTGCGCGGTCCACAGGCAAAGCTTGAATAGCGGGGCGGGCAGGGGTGGTTTGCTATCCAGCAGTTCCAGAGCCGGCTTGAGCTTTTCCGCCGGCACTTCGCTGTGGTCGCTCAGCTCGACCAGAATGCCGACCACTTCGCGTCGACCGAAGGGCACGCGCAGGCGTACGCCTGGTTGAAGAGCGGCGGGTGACACGCCAGCCGGCGGCAGGTAATCGAACAGGCGACGCAGGGGTGAGGGCAGCGCCAGGCGGAGGATGCTGGAAGACACTCGATGATCCTTGGTGATGTGCGGCGATGGTAAACGATGACGCGATTAGGCGTCGTCGCGAGCGCGCCAGCGGCTCAGCGCGTCTGTCGCCCGCGCTTGCATCACCCTAGCGCTCTGGTATGATTCGCGCCCTACTTCGTGCGGTACTCGACATAGGGTCGGGTGGCGGCACGCAATCCCAGAGGATTCACCATGAAAGCCGATATCCATCCGAACTACGTCGAAATCGAAGCCACCTGCAGCTGTGGCAACGTCATCAAGACCCGCTCCACCCTGGGCAAGAACCTGAACATCGACGTCTGCTCCGAGTGCCACCCGTTCTACACCGGCAAGCAGAAGGTGCTGGATACCGGCGGCCGTATCGATCGCTTCAAGCAGCGTTTCGGTGTGTTCGGCGCCAAGTAAGCCGACACGGCGGGAATCCGATGAGGTTTTCCGAACACATGAAAAAGGCGTCCCTCGTGGGCGCCTTTTTCGTTTCCATCTTCTGCAGCCTGCAGGCCCTTGCGTTCTGTCCCTCGCCCGGGACACTGCCGCTGGTGGGCGTGGCAAAGGTGGTCGATGGCGATACGCTGCGTCTGGTCGATGGGCGAAACGTGCGCCTGATCGGTATCAACACGCCGGAATTGGGGCGTGATGGGCGCAAGGCCGAGCCGTTCGCCGTGGCGGCGCAGCGCCGGTTGCGCGCGCTGGTCGAGGCCAGTAATGGGCGGGTGGGGCTGGTCCCCGGGCGCGAGTCAAAGGATCGCTACGGTCGTACCCTGGCTCACGCCTATGACGAGCAGGGCCGTAATCTGGAATCGGCCTTGCTGGCCGAGGGCCTTGGCCTGATGGTGGCGATCGCCCCCAATACGGCGCTGGTGGCTTGCCACCGGCGTGCCGAGCAGCAGGCGCGTCAATCTCGCCTGGGTGTCTGGCGCAAATTGACGCCGCGTTCGACTCGCACCGTGAGGCAGGGTGGGTTCGCCTTGTTGCAGGGGATGGTCGAGCGGGTCGAGCATAATCGCGGCGGCTACTGGCTGGAGATGGAGGGCCCGCTGGTGGTTCACATTCCGCCGCAGGCGTTCAGTGCCTTCGACCTGACGCAGCTACCCAGGCTTGCTGGCAAGACACTCGAACCCAGAGGTTGGCTAGTAGATCGTCGCGGACGGGCTGGGGCAGGGCAGGTTCGCTGGATGTTGCGGGTGACCCATCCCGCAATGCTCGGCTTACCACGCTGACCGGGCAGTCAGTGCTCTACCCGAAAAGTCGTATTGGCCTGGGCTTGACAGCCTGCTCCGCACGTTGGCTTGTGAGCGCGCTCGTTCTTGGCGTATGCTCGACCGCCTGTCTGTCCCAGTAAAAATAAGCGGAAATGCCACATGACTGACCTGAAAACTGCCGCGCTCGAATACCATGCCCAGCCCCGTCCAGGGAAATTGAGCGTCGAGCTGACCAAGCCCACCGCCACCGCTCGTGATCTTTCCCTGGCCTACAGCCCGGGTGTAGCTGAGCCTGTGCGCGAGATCGCTCGCGATGCGGAACTGGCTTACCGCTACACTGGCAAAGGCAACCTGGTGGCTGTTATCTCCGACGGCACCGCTATTCTCGGCTTGGGCAACCTTGGCCCGCTGGCTTCCAAGCCGGTGATGGAAGGCAAGGGCGTGCTGTTCAAGCGTTTCGCTGGCGTCGACGTATTCGACATCGAAGTCGATGCGGAAAGCCCGCAGGCCTTCATTGATACCGTCAAGCGCATCTCGATCACCTTTGGTGGCATCAATCTGGAAGATATCAAGGCGCCGGAGTGCTTCGAGATCGAGCGGGCGCTGATCGAGCAGTGCGATATCCCGGTTTTCCATGACGACCAGCATGGCACCGCCATCGTGACGGCTGCCGGCATGCTCAATGCGCTGGAAATCGCCGGCAAGACTCTCGAGCAGGCCAAGATCGTCTGCCTCGGTGCTGGGGCTGCCGCAACCTCGTGCATGAAGCTGCTGGTCAGCATGGGTGCGAAAATCGAGAACATCTTCATGATCGATCGCAAGGGCGTCATCCACGCCGGCCGTGACGATCTGAACCAGTACAAGGCTGTGTTCGCCCATGAAACCGACAAGCGCACTCTGGACGATGCGCTCGAAGGTGCCGACGTTTTCGTCGGCCTGTCAGGCGCCAACCTGCTGAGTCCGGAAGGTCTCAAGCGCATGGCGGCCAATCCGGTCGTCTTCGCCTGCTCCAATCCTGATCCGGAGATCAGTCCGGAGCTGGCGCATGCGACGCGTTCGGATGTCATCATGGCAACTGGTCGCTCGGACTACCCGAACCAGGTCAACAACGTATTGGGCTTCCCGTTCATCTTCCGTGGCGCGCTGGATGTTCGCGCCAAGCGCATTAACGAGGAGATGAAGATCGCGGCTGCCATTGCGCTGCGCGATCTCGCCAAGTTGCCAGTGCCGGCTGAAGTGGCTGCTGCGTACGGTGTGGATAGTCTGGAATTCGGCCGCGAGTACATCATTCCGAAGCCAATGGATCCGCGTCTGATCACGTTGGTGTCTGATGCTGTGGCCAAGGCAGCCATCGAAAGTGGCGTGGCGACATTGCCTTACCCGTCGCATTATCCGCTGCAGTCGGTTAACGACGTTTTCAACGGCTGACCGCGCTGAAAAAACAAACCCCGCCAAGGCGGGGTTTTTTGTTGGCTGGCGAAAATCGGTCGATCAGAACAGATCCAGCGGGGCGGCTTCATCGGCCGGAAGAGGGCTTCCAGGTGCCTGGGTTCCAGAGTCGAATTCACCCATGGGGGGCGGCGAATCCTCGCTCTTGAAGACCTCGAAATAGGCGTCAGGCGTGCTGGGTGTGGCAGAGCGACCGCTGACCGGATCGATGCGCAGCTTGAGCAGTCCGTCCGGCTCCGCTGGCGGGTGCTCGGGCATGTCCTTTAGCACTGCGCTCATGTAGCTCATCCAGATCGGCAGAGCGACCGTGCCGCCATACTCGTTGCGCCCCAGGCTTTGTGGCTGGTCGAAGCCCGCCCATACCGTGGTTACGATGTCGGCGTTATAGCCGGAGAACCAGCTGTCGATGGAGTCGTTGGTGGTGCCGGTTTTGCCTGCGATGTCACCGCGACCCATGGCGAGCGCACGTCGGCCTGTGCCGCGCTTGATAACGTCCTGCAGCATGCTGGTCATGATGTAGGCGGTACGTTCATCGAGTACCTGCTCGGCAAGGCGTGGTTCGGCGTCGAGTGCCTCGCCGTCATTCAGGTCTCTAGTGTCAGGCGCTGCGTAAGCCTCGGCCTCTGTTTCCTCGGTCTCGGTATTCCGCGATGGCACGCGTGCCGGGTTGGCCTCGAAGAGCAGCTTGCCTTCACGGTCTTCTATGCGCTGGATCAGGTATGGCTCGATCTTGTACCCGCCGTTTGCAAAGGTCGTCCAGCCGGTGGCGATCTCCATAGGTGTAAGCGTCGCCGTACCCAATGCCAGAGATAGGTTGCGCGGCAGGTCCTGCGGATTGAAACCGAAGCGGCTGATGTAATCGACCGTGTGGTCGATGCCCATTGTCTGCAGCAGACGAATCGAAACCAGATTCCTCGATTTGTACAGCGCCTCGCGCATGCGGATCGGCCCGAGGAACGTATTGTTGTCGTTCTTCGGGCGCCAGATGCGGTCCATGCCCTGTTCGACAAAGACGATGGGGGAATCGTTGACCAGGCTCGCGGCGGTGTAGCCCGCGTCCAGCGCTGCGCTGTAAATGAACGGTTTGAAGCTTGACCCGGGTTGGCGCTTGGCCTGGATGGCGCGGTTGTAGTTGCTCTGGCCAAACGAGAAACCGCCTGCGAGCGCTTCGATCGAACCATCCTGGGGGTCGAGTGAAACCAGTGCCGCCTGCGCCTGCGGCACCTGGCTGAATACGGCTGTTTCATCATCCTGCCAGCGAATGCGGACCACGTCGCCTAGCTTGACCACGTCGGCTGGGCGCTGCGGCCTTGGCCCCATGCTGTTGATGCCGAGGTAGGGACGGGCCCACTTCATGCTGTCCCAAGCTACTGCGTGCTCGTTTCCGTCGCGCGTCAGCACCAGAATCCCGCTGGTCTCTACCTGCGTGACGACGGCCGGCTGCAGCCCGGAAAGGCTTCGGTACTTGGCCAGCTCGCTGGGCCAGCTATCGCGCGGCAGTTCTGCGAGGCGCGCTTCCGGTCCGCGGTAGCCGTGCCGCTGGTCGTATTCAATCAGTCCATTGTCGAGTGCGAGGTTGGCAGCAAGCTGCCGCTCGCTGGACACCGTGGTCTTTACCCGGAAGCCATCAGTGTAGGCAGCGCTGCCGAAGCGGCCCACCATCTCGGCGCGCGCCATCTCCGCGATGTAGGCGGCATCCAGCTCGGGGGCTGCGCCGTGGTACCGAGCGGTCTCAGGTTCGGCGAGTGCTTGCCGATAGCTAGTTTCATCCAGTGAGCCAAGTCTGTGCATGCGGCCCAGGATCCAGTCGCGTCGCTCTTTGCTGCGGGTCGGATTAACCAATGGATTGAATGCAGAAGGTGCCTTCGGCAGGCCGGCGATCATCGCCAGCTGTGCGACGCTAAGCTCCGAAATGGGCTTGCCGTAATACACCTGAGAAGCCGCCTCGATTCCATAGGCACGATTGCCAAGGTAGATCTTGTTGACGTACAGCTCGAGGATTTCGTTCTTGCTGAGCTCTCGCTCTATCTGCAATGCCAGCAGTATCTCGTTGATCTTGCGCGAGAAACTCCGCTCGCTGGTAAGGAAGTAATTCTTTGCCACCTGCATGGTAATGGTGCTGCCGCCGGTCTGAATCTGCCCACTTTTCAATAATTGCGTGGCAGCGCGCATCAGGCCGGTTATGTCGACGCCATAATGATTGGCGAAATTGTCATCCTCTGCGGCAAGCAGCGCGTGGATGAAGGCTTGCGGTATGTCGTCGAAGCGAATGGGCGAGCGCCGCATCTCGCCAAACTCCGCGATCAGCTTGTCATCGGCGCTGTAGACTCGCAGCGGGATCTGGAGCTGGATGCTGCGAAGGGAATCGACCGAGGGCAGGTTAGGGCTGAGGTAGAGAAATGCACCGCTGATGCTGAGCAACAGGGCGCAAAAAACTGCGAAGCACGACCAGATAAGAAATTTCAAAAAACGCATCGGGGTTCTTGGAATCCAGGATTTGGGAGGGGGAGCGGCGACGATGCTGAAAGGGAAAACCGTTCACATTATATGCGCTTTTTTTGCCGGGTAGCCATTTGCGCTTCTGTCAAGGCTGTTATCTAATGTGGATAAACATAATTAATCCGTAAGTTGCGGATAAAGATAGGAAATCGGTCGTGCTAGGGCTCTTCACTAAGAAAGCGAACACGCTGCTTGGGATCGATATCAGTTCGACCTCAGTCAAGCTCCTCGAATTAAGTCGATCAGGTAGTCGCTACCGCGTCGAGGCGTATGCTGTCGAGCCGCTCCCGGCAAACGCCGTAGTTGAAAAGAACATCGCCGAGCTCGAGGGCGTCGGCCAGGCATTGCAGCGGGTGGTTGCCAAGGCCAAGACCGGATGCAAGTCTGCGGTAGTGGCTGTTTCAGGTTCCGCGGTAATCACCAAGATCATCGAGATGGATGCTGGTTTGTCCGACGAAGAGCTCGAGAATCAGCTGAAGATCGAGGCGGACCAGTACATTCCCTATCCGCTGGAAGAAGTGGCGATCGACTTCGAAGTCCAGGGGCCGGCTCCTCGCTCTCCTGGCCGAGCAGAAGTCCTGCTCGCCGCTTGCCGCAAGGAAAACGTCGAAATTCGTGAGGCAGCGCTTGCGCTGGCGGGGCTCACTGCCAAGGTGGTTGACGTCGAAGCCTATGCGCTTGAGCGGTCATACGGGCTACTCGCTCCACAGTTGGGTGCGGCGCATGGAGAGCTGACCGTCGCCGTGGTGGATATCGGTGCCACCATGACTACCCTCAGTGTTCTGCATAACGGTCGTACTATTTATACCCGTGAACAGCTTTTTGGCGGGCGTCAGCTGACGGAGGAAATTCAGCGACGCTACGGCCTTTCACAAGAAGAAGCTGGTCTAGCCAAAAAGCAAGGCGGCCTCCCAGACGACTACGACAGTGAGGTTTTGCTTCCGTTCAAAGAGGCAGTTGTGCAGCAGGTTTCTCGCTCGTTGCAGTTCTTCTTTGCGGCAGGACAGTTCCATGATGTCGACTGCATCCTGTTAGCGGGCGGGACGGCATCGATACCTGGGTTGGATCACATGATTCAGCAGAAGATCGGTACTCAGACTCTAGTTGCGAATCCATTCGCCGATATGGCGTTGAGCAGCAAAGTGAATGCTGGAGCGTTGGCTAGCGATGCGCCGGCCTTGATGATTGCTTGTGGCCTGGCGCTGAGGAGCTTCGACTAATGGCGCAAATCAACTTACTTCCGTGGCGTGAACAGCTGCGTGAAGAACGAAAGCAGCGTTTCCTAGCGTCTCTGGTCGGTGTGCTGGTCATAGCGGCTGGTCTGGTCTTTCTTGGAGATCGTTATTTCCAAGCTGCGATTGAGCAGCAGAGTGCGCGCAACGAGTTTGTCAAAAAGGAAATTGCGGTTCTTGATGCTCGTATTAAAGAAATCAAGGAATTGAAAGAGCGTCGTCAGCAACTACTGGAGCGAATGAAGATCATCCAGGACTTGCAAGGTAATCGACCTATTATCGGGCGAGTTTTTGATCAGCTTGTAAGAACTCTGCCGGATGGAGTGTATTTCACTTCGGTAAAAATGACCGGAAAGAACATTGCGATCATTGGTGCTGCCGAATCGAACAATCGTGTCTCCAACCTTATGCGCAATCTTGATGCCTCTGATTGGCTCGAAGCGCCGAATCTGAACGAGGTGAAAGCCGTCACCGCCGGTGCCGTGGATCAGGAAAATGTGTTCCAGCTGACGGTTCAGCAAACGCAGCCGGTTGCCGCTACGGAAGGAGCAAAGCCATGAGTCTGGCTGAATCGTTAGATAGTTTTCGCAAGATAGACTTCGCTGATCTCGATCTTAATAACCTCGGTTCTTGGCCTGCGCCGGTCAAGTTCATTGCTGGCGTTATGCTTCTCGCAGCGGTGCTTGCTCTAGGTTATTACTTTCATTTGCAGGATATGCAACTGCAATTGGAGCAGCAGCGCGCTCAGGAAGAAACCTTGAAGCAGCAGTTCTCGACCAAAGCGTTCCAGGCCGCCAATTTGGAAGCTTATAAAGCGCAAATGGCCGAGATGGAAACGTCGTTTGGTGCGTTATTGCGGCAACTGCCAAGCGATACCGAGGTCCCTGGGCTTCTGGAAGACATCACTCGAACGGGTCTCGGTAGTGGGCTGGAGTTCGAGGAAATCAAGTTGCAGCCAGAGGTGGCTCAGCAGTTTTATATCGAGTTGCCTATAAATATTAAGGTCGTTGGGGGGTATCACGATCTGGCAACTTTCGTGAGTGGTGTGGCAAGCCTTCCGCGTATCGTCACGCTACATGATTTCGAGATCAAGACTGAAAAGAACGAAGCTACATCAAAATTGCGGATGAACATCGTCGCTAAGACTTATCGTTATAACGACAAGGGGCTGCAGAAATGAATCGCGCGAGACTTACTGCGTTGGGCTTAAGTCTGGTTGCGCTGACTGGCTGCGGCAGCAGCAACGACTTCGGCGATCTGCAGCAATATATGAATGAGGTCAGGGCGAAGCCGAAAGGGACAATTGAGCCGCTACCGGCATTCATTCCCTACGAAGCCTTTACCTATAGCGCTGCCGCCCTGCGACATCCGTTTCAGCCTCCCGTCAAGCTTGATTTAACCCAGCGGCAAAAGGGCTCAAAAGATATCCAGCCCGATGAGTCGCGAGTTAAGCAGTTTCTTGAGGGGTTCAATATCGAGAACTTCACGATGGTAGGCACGTTAGCCAATGGTGGGGGGCGGTACGCCTTGATCAAGGGCGGCGACGGGGTTCATCGCGTCAAGATTGGTGACTATTTGGGGCGCAACCATGGCCGTATCGTCGAGATTAGCGATGCGGGAGTGGATGTAGTGGAAATCGTACCTGATGGAGAGGGTGGGTGGCTCGAGCGCCCGCGCAGTCTGACCTTGAAAGAGCGCACCTAGCGCGGGGCAAAAGCATGGAAAACCTTTACCGGTCTGCACAACGGAAGCAATTTATGAACACTACCCTTTCACGCCTAGGTATCTCTTTGCTGGCGGCGTTTATTTCTCCAGCCCTGCTGGCGGCCAACCTGAACGCCCTCGATGTCGCTGCGCTGCCTGGCGACCGTGTTGAATTGAAGCTTGCGTTCGACGAACCGGTGGCTGCACCGCGTGGTTATACCCTCGATCAGCCTGCGCGGATCGCGCTCGACCTGCCTGGCGTATCCAATAAGCTCGGCGCGAAGAATCGCGAGCTAGGAGTTGGCAATGCGCGGAGCGTGACCGTCGTTGAAGCCCAAGGGCGTACCCGACTGATCGTTAATCTCAATACTCTGGTGCCCTACTCCACTCGCGTAGATGGTAACAATCTCTTTGTGGTATTGGGCGAAAGTTCGGGTGCTGTACGTGCCCCAGCTGTTTCAGCTGCGCCCGTTGCTCCAGTGGCTGCGCCTGCCAAGGCGATGGCTGTAGGTAAGGCGATCGAGAATATCGATTTCCGTCGGGGTGAAGACGGTGCCGGAAACGTCGTTATTACGCTCTCTGACCCATCGGTAGGCTCAACCATTGAGGAGCAGGGCGGAAAGATTCGTGTCCTCTTCGACAAGGCTCAACTGCCAGAGGCGCTGCGTGTTCGTCTTGATGTTCAGGATTTCGCTACGCCCGTGAAATTTGTCGATTCGTCCGCTCAGGCTGGTGGAGCTAGTGTCGCCATCGAGCCGACCGGTCGATACGATTATCTGGCGTACCAGACAGACAACAAACTGACCATCAGCATCAAGCCTCTGACCGAGGATGAAGCCGAGAAGCGCAAGGCTGAGCGTTTTGCTTATTCGGGCGAGAAACTCTCGCTCAACTTTCAGGATATCGACGTTCGTTCCGTACTGCAGCTGATCGCTGACTTCACCGATCTGAACCTGGTGGCGAGCGATACCGTCGCTGGCAACATAACCCTGCGTCTGCAAAACGTGCCTTGGGACCAGGCGCTGGATCTGGTGCTTAAAACCAAAGGGCTGGATAAGCGCCAGGTTGGTAACGTGCTGCTGGTCGCGCCTGCCGACGAGATTGCTGCCCGTGAGCGTCAGGAGCTTGAGTCGCAGCGGCAGATCGCCGAGCTTGCTCCACTTCGTCGCGAGGTCGTTCAGGTCAATTACGCAAAGGCTGCCGATATTGCGCGGCTGTTTCAGTCTGTGACAGGTAGCGATGCCATTACAGCCGATCGAGGTTCGATCGCGGTCGACGATCGTACAAACAACATCATTGCGTATCAGACGCAAGAGCGGTTGGATGAATTGCGCCGCATCGTTGTGCAGCTAGATATTCCTGTGAGGCAGGTAATGATTGAAGCGCGCATCGTCGAGGCTAACGTTGGGTACGACAAAGCGCTTGGAGTTCGGTGGGGCGGCAATTACACCAACGATAATTGGGGGTTCTACGGTAAAGATGGAGCTATTGGTGTTGACGAAGAAACAGGGCGTGCAGGTTTGCCTGGAACCGACAAAGTCGGTAACTTCACCCTGAAGGATGCTTTGGCGCCGGTTCCATTCGTCGACTTGGGTGTGGCGAATAGTACCGCCGGGATCGGGATTGGCTATGTGTCGGACTACGGCATCTTAGATCTGCAGCTGTCTGCAATGGAAAAGACCGGGAATGGGGAGATCGTTTCGCAGCCCAAGGTCGTAACGGCTGATAAGGAAACCGCTAAGATCTTGAAGGGTTCTGAGATACCCTATCAAGAGGCCAGTTCGAGTGGTGCCACCTCTACATCCTTCAAAGAGGCAGCGCTGTCGTTAGAGGTGACGCCGCAAATCACTCCTGACAACCGCATCATCATGGAAGTCAAGGTCACAAAGGACGCCCCTGATTTCGCCAACGCACTGAATGGCGTGCCCCCGATTAACAAGAATGAAGTCAATGCCAAGGTCCTTGTGACGGATGGAGAGACGATAGTCATTGGTGGCGTCTTCTCCAATAGCCAGATCAGCAGCATAGAAAAAGTTCCTTTCTTGGGTGATGTTCCGTTCGTTGGTCGCTTGTTCCGGCGAGATATAGTCGAAGATACAAAATCCGAGCTTCTAGTGTTCCTGACGCCTAGAATTCTTAACTACCGAGCGGTCGCCGTAGGGCAATAGTCGTTGCACAACTTCATTCTCGTAGGCCCGATGGGTGCTGGCAAAAGCACCATCGGGCGTTTGCTTGCCAAAGAGCTTCGTCTCCCATTCAAGGATTCCGATAAGGAGATCGAACAACGGACCGGTGCCAGCATTCCACTGATCTTTGACGTGGAGGGTGAGGGCGGCTTTCGTGAGCGGGAGCGGGCGGTGATCGCCGATCTCTGCCAGCTCGAGGGAGTGGTGCTGGCCACTGGCGGTGGTGCGGTGTTGCGAGAGGATAATCGGCAGGCCCTTCGTGCGGGTGGGCAAGTCGTCTATCTTTGCACGTCGGTCGACCAGCAGCTCGAACGCACCGCCCGCGACCGCAACCGGCCGCTATTGCAGGCTAGTGATCCCCGCAGCGTTCTGTCCGCCCTCATGGCCATTCGCGATCCGCTATATCGCTCGATAGCGGACGTCATCATCGAAACCGACGAACGTCCGCCGCGGATGGTTGTGACGGAAATTCTCGACCGGCTCGCGTCTTTGCCGCCTCGTGAAAGCCGGGATGAATCTGCGCTATCCTAGACCCCTTTATTGTTGGGGGCCCTATGCAGACTCTTCAGGTCGATCTCGGTGAGCGTAGCTATCCCATTCATATTGGCGAGCGGTTGATTGATCGCGCTGAGCTGTTTTCCGACAGGATCCGCGGGCGGCAGGTGGCCGTTGTCACTAATGAAACTGTTGCGCCGCTGTATCTCGATCGTCTGACTCAGACCCTTTCCGACTACACCGTTACTCCGGTGATTCTTCCCGACGGGGAGGAACACAAGAATTGGCAAACCCTGCAGCTCATCTTCGACGCTCTGCTCGGAGCTAGGCATGATCGCAATACCACGGTCATCGCGCTGGGTGGCGGCGTCATTGGCGATATGGCGGGCTATGCAGCTGCCAGCTATCAGCGTGGCGTGGACTTCATTCAGGTTCCCACCACGCTATTGTCGCAAGTGGACTCCTCGGTTGGCGGCAAGACCGGTATCAATCACCCTCTAGGCAAAAACATGATCGGGGCGTTCTATCAGCCCCGAGCGGTCATCATTGACACCGCGACCTTGAAGACATTGCCGCCTCGTGAGCTTTCTGCGGGGCTGGCTGAGGTGATCAAGTATGGGCTTATCTGCGACGAGCCCTTCCTTGGCTGGCTTGAGGCAAATGTTAATCGACTTCGAGCGCTTGATCCTGTGGTGCTGACGGAGGCGATCCATCGCTCCTGCGCTGCAAAGGCCAAGGTGGTGAACGCTGATGAGCGCGAGTCCGGCGTGCGCGCGATTCTCAATCTAGGTCACACATTTGGCCACGCGATAGAAACACATATGGGCTATGGCGTCTGGTTGCATGGTGAGGCCGTGGCGGCGGGAACCGTGATGGCGTTGGAGATGTCTTGTCAGCTGGGCTGGATCACGCGGATGGAGCGTGACCGGGCCATCAGGTTGCTGCAGCGCGCGGCGCTTCCGGTCGTGCCCCCCGCGCAGATGAAGCCGCAGGACTTTCTCGAGCACATGGCCGTCGACAAGAAGGTTCTGGACGGTCGGCTGCGCCTCGTTTTGCTGCGGCGAATGGGCGAGGCTGTTGTGACCGGGGACTTCCCTCGCGACGTGCTGGAAACCACCTTGAGCGCCAGTTACGGTGCAATGACGGAACACCTTGGAGCATAAGAAAATTTCCATGACCAGTTTGTCTGCGGACGGCGCATTTCTGAATCACTATGGCTTCAGCCATGACCCGTTTGCTGCCCGCGTTCCGGGCTTCAAGTTCTTTCCCGCGCAGCGCAAGCCGGTGCTTGGGCAGCTTCATCATCTGGCACGCTACAGCCAGCTGCTGCTGCTGGTTACCGGGCCGGAGGGAAGTGGAAAAACCCTTTTGCGTCAGGCACTGGTTGCCAGTAGCAACAAGCAGGCGGTGCAGAGCGTAGTCATTACCCCTCAGGCTACGATGGATGCGAGCGCGCTGTTGGCACAGATCGCTCAAGCACTGAACAGCCAGGAGGCCGATTTCGACGGCGTGATGGCCCAGGTTATCCAGCTGGCGTTGACGGGTCAGGAAGTCTATCTATTGGTCGACGACGCCGAGCTGTTGACGGGTGCTGCGGTGGAAACCCTTCTGCGTCTGGCTGCGGGCACCCCTGAGGCCAGGCCGCATGTGTTCCTGTTCGGTGAGTCTGCGCTTGGCGGGCGGCTCGAGGCCTTGAGTGATGGCGAGGAGCGCTACCATGCCATCGCGCTGCAGCCGTATGAAGAGGACGAAACCAGGGAGTACTTGGCATTGCGGTTGGAGGGCGCCGGTAGCGGCCTAGAGTGTCTGAGCGAAGAGCAGATTGGTCGTATCCATGAGCAGTCTGGTGGTTGGCCGGGGGCGATCAATCAGTTGGCCCGAGACGAGCTCATCGCCGCGATGCAGAGCAAGCGCGGGCGGCGGAAATCGGGCGGTATCGGATTTCCGCTACCCAAAAAACATTTGGTTGCTGTAGTCGCAGTCCTTCTTCTTATAGCGGTCGGCTTTCTTTTCTTGCGTGGCGGCGATTCCGAGCGCCCTTCGGCCCCCGAAGTGACCTCCCTGCCGCTCGATGGTTCGTCTGCCTCGGGGCCGTCTGCTGAGACCGGGGAGCAGGACCCGGCTGCCATCGAGTTCGATGGACAAGAGCGGCCGTTGTCCCTGCCACTGGGTGGCGACGCACAGCCGGTGGTGCGCGAGCCGCTGGCGGCCGCTGCTGGTGGCGAGAGCGAGGACGAGAATGGCGGGCCCACCGCGAATGCCGCAGTCCCTACAGTTCCTGCACCAGCACCAGCACCAGCACCAGCACCAGCACCAGCACCAGCACCAGCACCAGCACCGAGCGAGCGTGTTCAGCCCGCACCCGCTCCGCAAGTTGCTGCTCCGGCTCCCGCTCCGGCTCCCGCTCCGGCGCCTGCGTCACCCCAGGTGCGGCCGAATGCCGCAGAGCGTGCGCCTGCTGCAGCAACTGCCTCGGGTTCAACCAATAGCTCTTGGTATGCGAGCCAGCCGGGAAGCAATTATCTGGTTCAGATCCTGGGGACCCGTGTCGAGAAGAACGCTCAAGCAATCGTCCAGCAGCATGGCGGTAACTACCGATACTTCGCCAAAGTGCATGAAGGCAAGCCCCTCTACGTCGTGACTTACGGCAACTTCGCGAATCGTGCTGCTGCGGTCGCAGCGGTCAAGACGCTGCCCGTCTCGTTGCAGGCTGGCAAGCCGTGGGTACGAAATTTGGCCAGCGTGCAACAGGAAATCAAACAGGCTCGATAGAAAAATGCCCCAAAAAAGTGCGCAATGCACCTTTTTGGGGCTTGCAAAAATAAATTGTGTCGCTCTAGCTGGCTTTGTAAACTGCTCCCCCTTTTGCCCACGTGAATGACGGGGTGAGTCTCTGCCCGTCAATAAGGGGTTGATTTACAACGCATTTAGCTGGTGGAGTGCCTATGAGAGCAGGTCTGTTTCGTCCTGAAGAGTTCAAGGATAACTGCGGCTTCGGTCTGATTGCCCACATGCAGGGCGAGGCAAGCCATCACCTGCTAAAGACTGCCATTCAGTCCCTGACATGCATGACTCACCGCGGCGGCATCAATGCCGATGGCAAGACCGGCGACGGCTGCGGTCTGTTGATGCAGAAGCCTGACGCCTTTCTGCGCGCGAAGGCCCTGGAGCATTTCAACGCCGAGCTGCCGGCCCAATATGCGGTTGGCATGGTCTTCCTCGATCAGGACGCCAGCAAGGCGGATCGCGCTCGTACTCAGCTGAGCGAGGAAATCCAGGCGCAGGGGCTTACCCTGGTTGGCTGGCGTGAGGTTCCGGTGGATACCAGCGTTCTCGGGCAGCTGGCGCTCGAGCGTCTGCCGCGCATTGAACAGGTGTTCGTTTCCGGCGACGGGCTCGATGAGCGTCAGTTCGGCATCAAGCTGTTCTTCGCCCGCCGCCGCGCCGAAGTCGCACTGGCCGACGACAGCGCCTTCTATGTCTGCAGCCTCTCGGACAAGGACATCATCTACAAAGGCCTGATGATGCCGGCCGACCTGGCCCAGTTCTACCCGGACCTGGGTGACGAGCGCCTCGCGACCGCGATCTGCGTGTTCCACCAGCGTTTCTCCACCAACACCATGCCGCAGTGGCGGCTGGCTCAGCCGTTCCGCTTTCTTGCGCACAACGGCGAAATCAACACCATCACCGGTAACCGCAACTGGGCCCAGGCGCGCCGCCTGAAGTTCGCCAACGAATTGCTGCCGGATCTCGAAAGCCTGTCGCCGCTGATCAACCGCACCGGTTCTGACTCCTCGAGCATGGACAACATGCTCGAACTCTTGGTCACCGGAGGAATGGATCTGTTCCGTGGCCTGCGCATGATCATTCCGCCGGCCTGGCAGAACGTCGAGACCATGGACCCCGACCTGCGGGCCTTCTACGAATTCAACTCCATGCACATGGAGCCCTGGGATGGCCCGGCCGGCGTGGTGCTGACCGATGGCCGCCACGCGGTTTGTCTGCTCGACCGCAACGGGCTGCGTCCTGCGCGCTGGGTAACCACCAAGAACGGCTATATCACCCTCGCGTCCGAAGTCGGCGTCTGGGATTACAAGCCGGAAGATGTGCTTGCCAAGGGTCGTGTCGGCCCGGGGCAGATCCTCGCGGTGGACACCCACACCGGCAAGGTGCTGCACACCGACGACATCGACAACCACCTGAAGGCGCAGCAGCCTTACAAGAAGTGGCTGCGGCAGAACGCGCTGCGCATCCAGTCGACGCTGGATGACAACGATCACGGTTCGGCCTTCTACGATGCCGACCAGCTCAAGCAGTACATGAAGATGTACCAGGTCACCTTCGAGGAGCGTGACCAGGTGCTGCGCCCGCTGGCCGAACAGGGCCAGGAAGCGGTCGGCTCGATGGGCGACGACACGCCCATGGCCGTGCTGTCGCGCCGCGTGCGTTCACCCTACGACTACTTCCGCCAGCAGTTCGCCCAGGTGACCAACCCGCCGATCGACCCGCTGCGCGAAGCCATCGTGATGTCGCTGGAAACCTGTCTGGGTGCCGAGCGCAACGTCTTCGAGGAAACCGCCGAACACGCCAATCGGGCGATCCTGACCACGCCGGTGATCTCGCCCGCCAAATGGCGCACGATCATGAACCTCGAGCGGCCCGGCTTCGAGCGTCTGGTCATCGACCTCAACTACGAGGAAGGTACCGGCCTCGAGGCGGCGATCCGCAACATCGCCGATCAGGCCGAAGAGGCCGTGCGCGGGGGCAAGGTGCTGCTGGTGCTGAGCGATCGCCACATCGCTCCGGGCAAGCTGCCGGTGCATGCTTCGCTGGCGGTCGGTGCGGTACACCACCGCCTGGTCGAGACCGGGCTGCGCTGCAGCTGCAACATCCTGGTGGAAACCGCCACTGCTCGCGATCCGCATCATTTCGCAGTGCTCATCGGTTTCGGTGCGACAGCTGTCTACCCGTTCCTCGCCTACGAAGTGCTGGGTGACCTGATCCGTACCGGCGAGGTGCTGGGCGATCTCTACGAAGTGTTCAAGCACTATCGCAAGGGCATCTCCAAGGGGCTGATGAAGATCATCTCCAAGATGGGCATCTCGACCATCGCGTCCTACCGCGGCGCGCAACTGTTCGAAGCCGTCGGCCTGTCCGACGAGGTCGTGGAGCTCAGCTTCCGCGGCGTCGCCAGTCGCATCAAGGGTGCCCGCTTCGAGGACCTCGAGGCCGAGCAGAAGGCGCTGGCGGCCGAAGCCTGGAGCAGTCGCAAGCCGATCCAGCAGGGTGGCCTGCTGAAGTTCGTCTACGGCGGCGAGTACCACGCCTACAACCCCGACGTGGTCAGCGCGCTGCAGCTCGCCGTGCAGAGCGGTGACTACAGCCGCTTCAAGGAGTACACGGCGCTGGTCGATCAGCGCCCGGTGGCGATGCTGCGTGACCTGCTCAAGGTCAAGCTGGCCGATCAGCCGCTGGCGCTGGAGGAGGTCGAGCCGCTGGATGCCATCCTCAAGCGCTTCGACTCCGCTGGTATTTCCTTGGGCGCACTGTCGCCAGAAGCCCACGAAGCCATTGCCGCGGCGATGAACCGCATCGGGGCGCGTTCGAACTCCGGTGAGGGCGGTGAAGACCCGGCCCGCTACGGCACCGAGCGCAGCTCGAAGATCAAGCAGGTCGCAACCGGCCGCTTCGGTGTGACCCCGGAATACCTGGTCAACGCCGAAGTGCTGCAGATCAAGGTCGCCCAGGGCGCCAAGCCCGGTGAAGGCGGCCAGCTGCCCGGTGGCAAGGTCAATGGCCTGATCGCGCGGCTGCGTTACGCGGTACCGGGCGTCACCTTGATCTCCCCGCCGCCACACCACGACATCTACTCCATTGAGGATCTGGCCCAGCTGATCTTCGACCTCAAACAGGTCAACCCCCAGGCGCTGGTTTCGGTCAAGCTGGTGGCCGAGCCGGGCGTCGGCACCATCGCCGCCGGTGTGGCCAAGGCCTATGCCGACCTCATCACCATCTCCGGCTACGACGGTGGCACCGGCGCTTCGCCGCTGACCTCCATTCGCTATGCCGGCTCGCCGTGGGAGCTCGGCTTGGCCGAAACCCACCAGACCCTGCGCGGCAACGACCTGCGCGGCAAGGTCCGGGTGCAGACCGATGGCGGTCTGAAGACTGGCCTCGACGTGATCAAGGCCGCGATCCTCGGCGCCGAAAGCTTTGGCTTCGGTACTGCGCCGATGATCGCCTTGGGCTGCAAGTACCTGCGCATCTGCCACCTGAACAACTGCGCCACCGGCGTTGCCACGCAGAACGAGCAGCTGCGCAAGGATCACTTCATCGGCACCGTTGACATGGTGGTCAACTTCTTCCAGTTCGTCGCCGAAGAAACCCGCGAGTGGCTGGCCAAGCTGGGCGTGCGTAGCCTGGGCGAGCTGATCGGGCGTACCGATCTGCTCGAAGTGCTGCCGGGTGAAACGGCCAAGCAGAACAACCTGGATCTGTCGCCCCTGCTCGGCAGCAGCAACATCGCCGCCGACAAGCCGCAATTCTGCTTGGTCGAGAAGAACCCGCCGTTCGACCAGGGCCTGCTGGCCGAAGAAATGGTCAAGCTGGCCAAAGGCGCCATCGATGCCAAGAGCGGTGGTGAGTTCGAACTGGAAATCTGTAACTGCGACCGCTCCATTGGTGCCCGTGTCTCCGGCGAGATCGCTCGCCAGCATGGCAACCAGGGCATGGCCGGTGCGCCGATCACCTTCCGCTTCAAAGGCACTGCCGGCCAGAGCTTCGGCGTCTGGAACGCCGGTGGCCTCAATCTCTATCTGGAAGGCGATGCCAACGATTACGTCGGCAAGGGCATGACCGGCGGCAAGCTGGTGGTCACGCCGCCGCAGGGCGCCAGCTATCGGTCCCAGGATTCGGCGATCATTGGCAACACCTGTCTGTACGGC
Organism: Pseudomonas sp.; assembly: GCA_032105665.1. Classification (GTDB taxonomy): domain Bacteria; phylum Pseudomonadota; class Gammaproteobacteria; order Pseudomonadales; family Pseudomonadaceae; genus Stutzerimonas. Next base: position 64,185 of record DAMCQE010000008.1, read on the forward strand.
GCTACCGGCGGCAAGCTGTTCGCTGCAGGTACCGCGGGTGAGCGTTTCGCGGTGCGCAACTCTGGCGCCCACGCAGTTGTCGAGGGTACTGGCGACCATTGCTGCGAGTACATGACCGGTGGCTTCGTCTGCGTGCTTGGCAAGACCGGACACAACTTTGGCTCGGGCATGACCGGTGGTTTCGCCTATGTGCTGGACATGGACAACAGTTTCGTGGACCGGGTGAACAACGAGCTGGTCAACCTGCAGCGCATCACCGGCGAGGCGATGGAAGCCTATCGCAGCCATCTGCAGGACGTGCTGCGCGAATACGTTGCTGAAACCGCGAGTGAGTGGGGAGCTGAGCTGCTGGATAATCTCGACGACTACCTGCGTCGGTTCTGGCTGGTCAAGCCCAAGGCGGCCAACCTGGCTTCGCTGCTGTCGAGCACCCGGGCCAACCCGCAATAACAATAAGCCGCTTCAGGCAGCGGCCCCAGCCAACGCGGGGCCGCTGCTCACCCTGATTGTCTTGCAGCCGTATGTATTGCCTACGGTTGCTGTTGAGAGGTTTTGAAATGACTGAACGTCTGAATAACGACTTCCAGTTCATCGAGGTCGGGCGCAAGGATCCGAAGAAGAAGCTGCTGCGCCAGCGCAAGAAGGAGTTCGTCGAGATCTACGAACCCTTCAAGCCGCAGCAGGCCTGCGAGCAGGCCCATCGCTGCCTGGGCTGCGGCAACCCTTATTGCGAGTGGAAATGCCCGGTCCACAACTACATCCCCAACTGGCTCAAGCTGGTTTCCGAGGGCAACATCCTCGCCGCCGCCGAACTGGCTCATCAGACCAACACCCTGCCGGAAGTCTGTGGCCGCGTCTGCCCACAGGATCGCCTCTGCGAAGGCGCCTGCACGCTGAATGACGGTTTCGGTGCGGTGACCATCGGCTCGGTAGAGAAGTACATTGCCGATACCGCCTTCGCCATGGGCTGGCGGCCGGACATGTCCAAGGTCAAGCCGACCGGCAAGAAAGTCGCCATCATCGGTGCCGGCCCGGCGGGCCTTGGTTGCGCGGATATCCTCGTGCGCAACGGCGTGACCCCGGTGGTGTTCGACAAGAACCCCGAGATCGGTGGCCTGCTGACCTTCGGCATCCCTGAGTTCAAGCTGGAAAAGACCGTGCTCAGCCGCCGCCGCGAGATCTTCAGCGGCATGGGCATCGAGTTCCGCCTGAACACCGAAGTGGGCAAGGACATCAGCATCGATCAGCTGCTGGCTGACTACGATGCCGTGTTCATGGGCATGGGCACCTACACCTACATGAAGGGCGGCTTCCCCGGTGAAGATCTGCCGGGCGTGTACGACGCGCTGGATTTCCTCATCGCCAACGTCAACCGCAACCTCGGCTTCGAAAAGTCCGCCGAGGACTTCATCGACATGAAGGGCAAGAAGGTCGTGGTTCTGGGTGGTGGTGATACCGCGATGGACTGCAACCGGACTTCCATCCGCCAGGGCGCCAAGAGCGTGACCTGTGCCTATCGTCGTGATGCGGCAAACATGCCGGGTTCGCGCCGTGAAGTGAAGAACGCCAAGGAAGAGGGCGTGAAGTTCCTCTTCAATCGCCAGCCCATCGCCATCGTCGGCGAAGGCAAGGTAGAAGGTGTGAAGGTGGTCGAGACCCGTCTCGGCGCGCCGGATGCCCGTGGCCGCCGCAGCCCCGAGCCGATCCCGGGCTCCGAGCAGGTGTTGCCTGCCGATGCGGTGGTCATCGCCTTCGGTTTCCGGCCGAGCCCGGCACCGTGGTTCGAGGGCCAGGGTATCCAACTGGATAACCAGGGCCGCGTCGTCGCCCCGGAGCGGGGTCAGTTCAAGCACCAGACCAGCAACCCGAAGATCTTCGCCGGCGGCGATATGGTTCGCGGCTCCGATCTGGTGGTGACCGCGATCTACGAAGGGCGCCAGGCTGCCGAAGGCATCATGGACTACCTCGGCGTCTGATCGGTGTTGATCGAGCGCCGACAGGGGCTCGGAACGGCCTGATTTGAATCAAGCCCAAAGGTAAAAGGCACGGCACTCGCCGTGCCTTTTTTTTTCCGCTTTGCGACAATGCACGGCACTTTTTCGCTGGAACCCTGCCATGACTGCCTTGAAGAACGACCGCTTCCTTCGTGCCCTGCTCAAGCAGCCTGTCGACGTCACCCCGGTGTGGATGATGCGCCAGGCCGGCCGTTATCTGCCCGAATACCGGGCCAGCCGCGCCAAGGCCGGTGACTTCATGAGCCTGTGCATGAATCCGGAGCTCGCCTGCGAGGTGACTCTGCAGCCGCTGGAACGCTATCCGCTGGATGCTGCGATCCTGTTCTCCGATATCCTCACCGTGCCGGACGCCATGGGGCTCGGCCTGTACTTCGAGACCGGTGAAGGTCCGCGCTTCAAGAAGGTGGTGAGCAGTGCGGCAGACATCGAGGCGCTACCGATTCCCGATCCGGAGAAGGATCTGGGCTACGTGATGGACGCGGTGCGTACCATTCGCCGCGAACTCAACGGCCGCGTACCGCTGATCGGTTTCTCCGGAAGCCCGTGGACCCTGGCGACCTACATGGTCGAAGGCGGCTCCTCGAAGGACTTCCGCAAATCCAAGGCGATGCTCTACGAAAACCCGCAGGCAATGCACGCCTTGCTGGACAAGCTGGCCCAGTCGGTTACCAGCTACCTCAACGGCCAGATCCTGGCCGGCGCCCAGGCGGTGCAGATCTTCGATTCCTGGGGTGGCAGCCTGTCGGCCGCGGCCTATCAGGAGTTCTCCCTGGCCTATATGCGCAAGATCGTAGACGGTCTGATCCGCGAGCATGACGGCCGCCGCGTGCCGGTGATCCTGTTCACCAAGGGTGGCGGGCTGTGGCTGGAGTCCATGGCCGACGCCGGTGCCGAAGCGCTGGGGCTGGACTGGACCTGCGACATCGGCGAGGCGCGCCGCCGCGTCGGCGACAAGGTGGCGCTGCAGGGCAACATGGACCCGAGCGTGCTCTATGCCAAGCCCGACGCCATCCGCGCCGAGGTCGCGCGTATCCTGGCGAGCTTCGGTCATGGCAATGGCCACGTGTTCAACCTGGGCCACGGCATCACGCCGGAAGTCGATCCAGCCCATGCCGGCGCCTTCATCGAGTCGGTGCACGAACTGTCCGCGCAATACCACGCCTGACTTTTCACCAGCTCGAAACGAAACGCCCCGCATCAGCGGGGCGTTTTGCATTGCGGGTTCAGTGTGCCGTCTGCGGCTCCGGCAGCGGACGCAGGCGCGCCAGGTGCAGCGCCACGGCGAAGGCGATCAGCAGCAGCGAGGCGATGAACAGGCCGACGCCATCCCAGCCGGCGGCGTGCCAGAAGACCCCACCCAGCGTGCCGGCGATGCTGGAGCCCAGGTAGTAACTGAACAGATAGAGCGAGGAGGCCTGGCCGCGCGCCTGCCGGGCACGGCGGCCAATCCAGCTGCTGGCGACCGAGTGGGCGCCGAAGAAACCGAAGGTGAACAGCAGCATGCCCAGCAGCACCAGCGGCAGCCGGTCGAACAGGGTCAGGCCCACGCCCGCCAGCATCAGGGCGATCACCAGCCAGAACACCCGGCGCCGGCCGAAGCGATCGGCCAGCGCGCCGACTTGAGCCGAGCTGTAGATGCCCGACAGGTAGAGCACCGCCAGCAGACCGATCATGGTCTGGCTGAGGTGGAACGGCTCGGCAATCAGCCGATAGCCGATGTAGTTGTACAGCGTGACGAAGCTGCCCATCAGCAGGAAGCCCTGCAGGAACAGCCAGGGCAGGCCGGCATCGCGGAAGTGCAGGCGGTAGCCCTGCAACAGCCCCTGCGGGCGCAGCGGTCGCGGACGGAAGTGCCGCGATTCCGGTAGAAAGCGCCAGAGCAGCAGGGCCGCCAGCAGCGCCAGCCCGCCCATCAGTCCCAGCACGCTATGCCAGGACAGGTAGTCCACCAGCACGCCGCTCAGCAAGCGTCCGCTCATGCCGCCGATGGCATTGCCGCCGATATACAGCCCCATCGCCAGGCCGAGGTGGTGCGGGTGGATCTCTTCGCTCAAGTAGGTCATGGCCACCGCAGCCACCCCGCTGAGCGCCAAGCCGACCAGCGCGCGCATCAGCAGTACGCCTTCCCAGCTGGGTGCGAGTGCACTGCCGACGGTGAACACGGCGGCAGCGAGCAGGGAGACGACCAGCACCTGCTTGCGGCCGATGGCATCGGAGATCGGTCCGGTGATCAGCAATCCGACGGCCAGTGTCAGGGTCGAGAGCGAAAGGATCAGGCTGCTCTGCGCTGCGTTGATGCCGAACGCCTGCGACAGCATGGGCATCATCGGCTGCACGCAGTACAGCAGGGCGAAGGTGGCGAAGCCGCCAGCGAACAGGGCCAGGGCAGTGCGCGCGAAGCGCTGCGTGCCTTTCTCGGTATGGCTGATGGGCGCGCCAGGCGCAGGTATCTCTGCTGACGCGCCACTGGCGCCGTGCGTACTGCTCACGATGGAGACCTCTGTCCGATTCGCTTTTTCCGGCCAAAAGCAGCCCGTTACGCCTGTGATCCCTTTTCGATCAAGGGGCGCGACTGCTGTTGTTCGGGTTTATGGGCGAAATGATAGGAAGCTTTTTTTAAGCTATCCAATATATTATTCGACCTTATTGATATGTTTTACGAATCATTTGGAGCGCACGTGGAACTGAGACATCTACGCTATTTCGTGGCAGTGGCCGAAGAGCTGCACTTCGGTCGAGCAGCCGAACTGCTGCGCATCTCTCAGCCGCCGCTTAGCCAGCAGATCCAGGCCCTTGAACAGGAACTGGGCGTGCGCCTGTTCGATCGCACCAACCGCCGGGTGTCGCTGACCGACGCCGGGCGGCTGTTTCTCGACGAGACCCGGCGCACGCTGGCTCAGGTGGACAAGTCGGTCGATGTGGTGCGGCGTGCCGAGCAGGGTGAGATCGGCGAGTTGCAGGTCGGCTTCACCTCGTCAGCGCCCTTTACGTCGATTCTGCCGCGGGCGATTCTGGCCTTCCGCCAGGCCTTCCCGGCGGTGCACCTCGCGCTGCAGGAGATGACCAGCAAGCAGGTGATCGACGCGGTGCAGGACGAGACGCTGCAGGTCGGCATGATCCGTCCCTTTGCCTTGCCGCCGGGCCTGCAGACCGTCGAGCTGTTCAGCGAGCCACTGGTAGCGCTGATGCATACGGGGCATTCGCTTGCCGAAGCAGGGGAGGAGGGCCTGGCTCTGGCGGAGCTGGCCGACGAGCCCTTCGTGTTCTTTCCGCGCAGCTACGGCACCGGGCTCTACGATCAGTTGCTCAATCTGGCGCGACAGGCCGGGTTCAGTCCGCGGATTGCGCAGGAGGCAAACGAGGCGCTGACCATCATCGGGTTGGTTGCTGCAGGGCTGGGCGTTTCGGTGCTGCCGGCATCCTTTCGCCGTATACGCATCGATGGCGTAAGGTTCCGTACGCTGCTGGACAAGGACGCCACCACGGCCGTGTGGCTGGTCAAGCGCCGCCAGGAGCAGTCGCCGCTGGCGCAGGCCTTCATGGATCTGGTGACGCGCGAGGCGCTTTCGGGCAGTTGAAACACCCCTCAAGCGGCTCGCGCGAAGCCGGTTGCGGGCCTGGGCCGTTGCCGGCCGAGCGATCAGTTGAAGTCGTACTTTGCTTCGATCTTGCGCTTTTGCAGGGTGTAGTGGGTCAGATCGATCTGGTTCTGCGCCAATTGATCTTCCAGCGCATCCATCTCGCTGTTTTCCAGCTTGCTGACGTGCTGCTTGGTCGCGTGATAGTTGATCGTTTCCGCTGCGCTGTGCCCGCTTACCGGGTCCCACAGGATGGACAGGGGCCAGAACAGCAAGTTGACCACGCCGAACCCGTACTCCCGACCGTAGAACGAGCCACCGCCGGGTAGTAGGCCGAGTGCCGTCCCGAGGGCGGGGCTTTTCTCTTCGACCGCCAGCCCGGCGGCTTCATAGTGGCGAAGTTCGGATTTCTGATATGAATTCAGGCCGCTCGCGCAGCCGGTAGATGCGAGAATCGCACCGGCGAGAATGATAGGGGTTAGTTTCACGACAGCTCCTTGTAATTGCGAACATGCGCGCTCCTTGACGCGCGGTCGCGGAAACTATCATGAAAGATGGCGATATGACATGTCGCTGCACAGTTAATGCTGACGCGTTGGTATCTGGCTGGGGCTGTATGGCTATGTGGTAGGCGGAAAGGTCTCGGCGGCTTTAGCTTGAACTGTTCAGCGGTGCGGGCCTTTTTAGCTTGACACTGTCCACTGCCCTGCCAAAGCTACAGCGCAGCCGGCGAGGGCGCCGGTTTTCTACCATGCAAAGAGAACGATTATGAAACGGATTCTGCTAGCGTCCCTGCTCCTTACTGCTTCCGCCAGTTCCTTCGCCACCGCTCCGGGTGGTCCGGGTTGCGGCTGGGGCAATATGTTGTTCGAAGGCCAGCGCGGTTTGCCTTCCCACCTAGTGGCCTCAATCACCAATGGCACCTCCGGTAACGCCACTTTCGGCATGACCTCTGGTACCAATGGTTGCTCCACCGATGGGGCGCTGCAGTACAACGGCAAATCGATGCTGGTGCTTGGCAGCATCATGACCGAACTGTCCGAAGACATGGCCATGGGCGAAGGCGAGGCGCTGACGACCTATGCCGTCGTGCTGGGCATCAAGCCTGAGGATCGCGCACATTTCGCCAGCGTCACCCAGGCGCACTTCGACGAAATCTTCAGCTCCGCCGATGTGACCGCCGAGCAGGTCCATGCTGCTACCCTGGCGGTGCTCAAAGCGGATGCTCGTCTGGCTCAGTACGTCGAGCAGGCCTGAGTTTCACGCGCCTACCATCGTGCCCGCTCCGGCGGGCACTTTCATATCCGTTTGCCATTGGCCGAATATGCTTCGACCCCTGCTATTGCTGGCGCTATGTAGCCTAAGCGCCGTCGTGCTGGCTTCTTCACCCCCTGTTTCTGCCTTGCATCGGCTTGCCGACGAGACCTACTGGCATTCGCTTGGTCATTACGAGCGCGGCAAGCTTGGCGGCTGGCGAAGCTATGTCGATGATGACGACTTCTTCCTGGCCGAGGGCGGCGAACAAGATCCCGCTGCTGAGCTCGCGGCGACGCTTGCCGCCCTTTATGCTCCCGCGGATCAGGGTGACCGGCATGCTCAATGCGTTTATCCCGCGCGCACCCGTTGGTTACGCGAGCAGTTGAGCCTGACCGATCTGCCAGCGGTCGAGTGCTCCGAATTCACAACCTGGTACGCCGAAGTCGCGCCGCACAGCGCCGTGCTGGTCTTCCCGGCGGCCTATCTCAATAGCCCATCATCAATGTTCGGTCATACGCTGCTGCGCATCGATCAGGCCGACATCGATACTCAGGGCAGCCCGCTGCTGAGTTCCGCGCTCAATTTCGGGGCCTTTATCGAAGGGTTGGATAACAGCATCCTCTATGCCTGGAGGGGCCTGATGGGAGGCTATCCCGGATTGTTTTCGCTGTTGCCGTATCGCGAGAAGATCGGCGAATACAGCCGCCTGGAGAATCGTGATCTGTGGGAATACCGGCTGAATCTGACGCCGGATGAGACGGGGCAGATGCTTGAGCATGTCTGGGAACTCAAGCAGATACGCTTCGATTACTTCTTCTTTGACGAGAATTGCTCGTACCGCCTGCTTGAATTGCTGGAAATCGCCCGGCCCGGGCTCAGGCTGACTGCGCAGTTTCCGTTGACTGCAATACCGGCCGACACCGTGCGTGCCGTGATCGATGCAGGGCTTGTCGAGAGTATCGATTACCGCCCTTCGCGTGAGCGAGAATTGCTGGCTCGCACCGAGCCACTCGAAACCGAGGAACTGAATTGGGTTCGCCAGCTGGCCGACGATCCACAGGTGCTTGAGCAGAGCGACTATCTCGAACTGCCGGCAGATCGCCGCGCCTTGATTCAGGACGGCGCTTACCGCCTGGTTCGCTATCGCGTCACTGGAGAGGAGCGCGATGCGGCCAACGCCGCTCAAAGCTATCGTCTGTTGCAGGCAATCAATCGGAACCCGCCGCCTCGCCTGGAGGTCGAGCGACCGGTTCTGCCTGAATATGGCCATGAGTCACGCACGCTGCAGTTCGGCCTCGGCAGCCGCGGCGACCAAACCTTCGCTGAGTATGGGCTGCGCATGGCCTATCACGACCTGCTAGACAACCTTGAAGGCTTTCCGATGGGCGCGCAGATTGAAATCGCCCAGCTGCGGATTCGCCAGTACGAAGGCAACCGTTGGAAGCTACAACGGCTGGACCTGGCCGGAATTCGCTCGTTGACGCCGGTTACGCCGCTGCTGAGACCCTGGTCCTGGCAGCTCGCCGCGGGGCTGGAACGCGTGCCGGAGGGCGATCAGGATCGTCTGGTGGCGCATTTCAACGGCGGCGGTGGCTTCGCGTGGCAGCTTGGAGACGGTCTGCTTGGCTTTGCTTTGGCTACGGCCCGGCTTGAGCACAACCCCGATTTTGGCGCGGCCATCAGTCCGGCCGCGGGTTTCGATAGCGGCCTGCTCTGGCGAAATGGAGCGGGAAATCTGCTCCTTGAAGCGCGCGGCGACTATTTCCACAATGGCGAAGCGCGCCGACGCATCAGCTTCGCTCAGCAGTTCGAACTGCATGACGATATCGGCCTGCGTCTGGGCCTGGAGCGTAGCTTCACTCATCGCGCCGACGGGCAAACCGAAGTCCAGTTACAACTGCGCTGGTACTACTACTGACGAGCCCTGCGCGCTTGCAGAGCGGGCTATCGGATCAGGGCTGTTTGTAATGGGCAGGGGTTTCGCCTTTCTCCTGCTTGCGCACACGGGTAACGCGGATGTCGGTGATGCCCATCACTTCGGCTTGCTCGAGCAGCTGTGCCTCGTCGGCACCCGCTTTTGGCATCACCAGGCTGTTCTCGGCGTCGCCATTGTGTAGCTCGATGAGATGGCGGGCCGCTTCGCCCTGAGACAGGCTGTCCGCATCGACGTCATAGGTCTCGGCGCGCGGATCGTTCTGGTAGATGTAGTTGATTTCAAAGGTATGCGAAGGCTTGTCGAACATAAGGCGCTCCTGTTGAGTCACTGATGTTCAGTGGACTCGACGGCTCCGACAATCGTTCCAGTACACGCGCTGCATGCACGTTTCAGACGGAACCTCCTCCTTGCGGTGGCTTACTTCACGCCCTGCTGCCCCAACCATGCCATCAGCTGCGGCAGGGGCATGGCGCCGCTCTGCCTGGCGACTTCACGGCCGTTGCGGAACAGGATCAGGCTGGGAATCGAGCGGATGCCAAGTTGCGTCGACAGCTGTGCATTGGCCTCGCTGTCGAGCTTGGCCAGGCGGCAGCGGCCCTGGAGCTGACTGGCAGCCTGCGCAAACGTCGGGGCGAAACTGCGGCAGGGCCCGCACCAGCTGGCCCAGACATCTATCAGTAGCGGCAGGTCGCCCTTGATGTGGTTGGCGAACTGGCTCTGTTGCAGGTCGAACGGAGCGTTTGGCAACGCCTCGCCCTTGCAGCGACCGCAGCGCGGGGCGTCGCGCAGCCGTTCGGCGGGGATGCGGTTGAGGCTGGCGCAATGCGCGCAGGGGACGATCAATGATTCGGACATGACGAGGCTCCACAAGCGGTGTGCCGATAATGTGGAGCCTCGCCGCGGGATATCAAGCCGCGGCGTGCTGCTTTGCGACCTTAACCCTTCGCCGCGCTTAGCGCCTGGGCCAGATCGGCGAGGATATCGTCGATGTGCTCGATGCCGATGGACAGCCGGATCAGGTCCTGGGATACGCCGGCTCTGGCCAGTTCCTCGGCATTGAGCTGACGGTGCGTGGTACTGGCCGGGTGGCAGGCCAGCGACTTGGCGTCGCCGATATTGACCAGGCGCACCACCAGCGCAAGCGCATCGATGAAACGCGCGCCGGCTTCCATGCCACCTTCGATACCGAAGCAGAGGATCGACGCCGGGGTGCCGCCCATGTAGCGACGGGCCAACTCATGCTCAGGGTGATCCGGCAGCCCGGCGTACTTCACCCAGGCCACTTGCGGATGCGCCTGGAGGAATTCGGCAACCTTCAATGCGTTCTCGCAGTGGCGCTCCATGCGCAGCGCCAGAGTTTCCAGCCCCTGCAGGATCAGGAACGAATTGAACGGCGAGATCGCCGCGCCCATGTTGCGCAGCGGCACCACGCGGCAGCGACCGATGAAGGCAGCGGGGCCGAATGCCTCCGTGTAGGTCACGCCGTGATAGGACACATCGGGCGTATTGAGCAGGGCGAAGCGCTCTTTGTGCTGTGCCCAGGGGAATTTGCCGGAATCGACCACGATGCCACCGATGCTGGTGCCGTGGCCGCCCATGTACTTGGTCAGCGAGTGCACGACGATGTCTGCACCATGCTCGAACGGCCGGCAGAGCATCGGCGTGGCAACGGTGTTGTCGACGATCAGCGGCACGCCATGGCGATGCGCGGCTTCGGCCAGGGCGGTTAGGTCGATGATGTTGCCCGCCGGGTTGCCGATGGATTCGCAGAACACCGCCTTGGTGCGTTCGTCTATCAGCGCTTCCAGGGCGGCGATGTCATCGTGGGCGGCGAAGCGTACTTCGATGCCCTGGCGCGGCAGGGTATGGGCGAACAGGTTGTAGGTACCGCCGTAGAGCTTAGCGACCGAGACGATGTTGTCGCCGACTTCGGCGATGGTCTGGATGGCGTAGGTGATTGCCGCCATTCCTGAGGCAACGGCCAGTGCCGCCACTCCGCCTTCCAGTGCCGCAACGCGCTGCTCGAGCACGTCGGTGGTGGGATTCATGATGCGTGTATAGATGTTGCCCGGCACCTTCAGATCGAACAGGTCGGCGCCGTGCTGGGTGTCGTCGAAGGCATAGGAAGTGGTCTGGTAGATCGGTACCGCCACCGCCCGAGTGGTCGGGTCCGGGCTGTAGCCTGCATGGATGGCGAGGGTTTCCAGTTTCATGGCGCGCTCCTTGTTCTTGTTCGTCGGGGGCAAAGGCCCGAGAGCATGAAACTGAACGCCTGGACGGTCAATGATCCAGGGCAAGCCTTATCGTTAGAGTGGCGTGAGCGGCCAGAACAGCGGAATCACCAGCGTCGCCACGACCCACAACAGCAGATTCAGTGGTATGCCCACCTTGAGGAAGTCGGTGAAGCGGTAGCCACCGGCGTTGTAGACGAAGGTGTTGGTCTGATAGCCGATCGGCGTGGCGAAACTGGCGCTGGCGGCGAACATCACGGCGACCACGAACGCGCGCGGGTCGACCCCCAGATGCTGGGCCAGGCCGATTGCGATCGGAGTGATCAGTACGGCCACCGCGTTGTTCGACAGCATCTCGGTGAGCATCGAGGTCAGCAGGTAGATGAACGACAGCATGAACAGCGGGCCGGCCCAGGGGGTAATGGCCGTCACGTTCTGCACGACCAGCTGTACCAGGCCAACTTTGTCCATGGCGATGCTGATTGCCAGCATGCCGAAGATCAGGCTGAGGATCTTCCAGTCGACTGCCTTGTAGGCGTCCTCGACGTCCAGACAGCGCGTCGCCAACACTGAGGCCGCACCAATGATCGCCAGGCCTTCGATCGGCATCACGCCAAAGGCGGCCAACACCATGACCGCCAGGGTGGCGATGATCGCGATCGGTGCCTTGTCGCGGCGAAAGGCGCGCTCCTGTACCGCGTTGAGGCTGATCAGCTCGCCGTTGTCGGCGAAACGCTTGATCTGCGCGGGCGTGCCCTCGACCAGCATCACATCGCCGAACTGCAGCTGGAAATCGTCGAAGTTGCCCTGAATGTTCTCGTCCTGCCGGTGCACGGCTAAGACGCTGATGCCGTAGCGCGCGGACAGGTCGAGGTCGCGCATCGGTCGGTGGCTGTAGCGCGAGCCGCGGCCGACGATGGCTTCGGCAAGGATCACGTCTTCGCTGCTGATGGTTTCGAAGGCGTCGCCCCGGTTAAAGGTCAGGTGGCCGCTTTCGCGCAGCTCCACCACGTCCTTTACCTGGCCATGGATCATCAGCAGATCGCCGGCGGTCAGGGTGAAGTCATGCTCCGGGCGGCTGAACAGCTGCGCGTTGCGGTTTACCTGCAGCACCTGCAGCCCGCTGCCGCCGTTCAGGTTGGCCTCGGCGAGGGTCTTTCCGATCACTGGTGAGTTCGACGGCACGCGCAGCTCGGTCATGAAGTTGCGATCAAGGCGCGGACCGAGCAGCTTGGACAGCGTGTCGCGCTCCGGCAGCAGGTGCTTGCCGATGGTCAGCAGGTAGGCCATACCTGCAGCGGCCATGATCAGGCCTGCCGCGGTGATCTCGAACATGCCGAACGGCGCCAGCCCAGCCTTGCGCGCCACACCATCGACGAGGATGTTGGTCGAGGTGCCAATCATCGTCAGCGTGCCGCCGAGAATCGTGGCGTACGACAGCGGAATCAGCAGTTTCGAGGGCGTCGTGCCGGCGCGCTTGGCCAGGGAAATCGCCACTGGCGTGAGGATCGCCACTACCGGCGTATTGTTCAGGCAGGCGGAAATCACCAGTGCGGTGATCGTCAGGCCGAACAGCACTCGTGTAGGGCTGGTGCCCACCAGATTACCGAGCCAGTTGCCCAGCGCATCGATGCAGCCGGTGCGTTCGAGCGCCGCCGAAATGATGAACATGCAGGCGATGGTGACCGGGGCCGAGTTGGACAGCACGCCGAGCACTTCGCCGGGCGTCAGCAGCTGCGTCGCCAGCAGCACCGCCACGGCAATCGCCACGACGATGTCCGGGCTCCAGCTCTCTCTTACGAACGCCACCAATACCCAGATCAGCAAGGCGCAGACGAACAACAGCGGCAGCGATTCGGGAAACATGGACATCCTTAAGGTGGCGACGACGAAGAGCCGAACAGCGGCCCCGCGCGCACGATAGAGAGGTCAGCTTAGAGAGTCCAGAAACCTTTCCTGCTGTTTATATGCGATCTGGTTATTAGCGAGCTGTGGCAGTAGCCGGCACTCCAGCGCGACAGCTGTAGGGCATACCTGGTGTCCTGCACAAATGAAAAAGCCGCGCAATGCGCGGCTTTGAAGGTGGTGGGCCCACACGGACTCGAACCGTGGACCAAAGGATTATGAGTCCTCTGCTCTAACCAACTGAGCTATAGGCCCCCAGAAGGCCGGCGGATTATAACGGCGGATAACAATGGCGCCAATCGAAGCGCCCTGTTTGATAGGCATTGGTGAAAAAAGAAACCCCCGGCATGCCGGGGGTTCTGGTCTCACTCGTCGAGGAAGGAGCGCAGGTGCTCGCTTCTCGTCGGGTGGCGGAGCTTGCGCAGCGCCTTGGCTTCGATCTGGCGAATGCGCTCGCGGGTGACATCGAACTGCTTGCCGACTTCCTCGAGGGTGTGGTCGGTATTCATGTCGATGCCGAAGCGCATGCGCAGTACCTTGGCTTCACGGGCGGTGAGACCGGACAGTACTTCGCGGGTGGCTTCCTTGAGGCTTTCCACGGTGGCCACGTCGATCGGCGACTGCATGGCCGAATCTTCGATGAAATCGCCCAGGTGCGAGTCTTCGTCGTCACCGATCGGCGTTTCCATGGAGATTGGCTCCTTGGCGATCTTCAGTACCTTGCGGATCTTGTCCTCGGGCATTTCCATGCGCTCGCCAAGCTCTTCGGGCGTGGGCTCGCGGCCCATTTCCTGCAGCATCTGACGGGAGATGCGGTTGAGCTTGTTGATCGTCTCGATCATGTGTACCGGGATACGGATGGTCCGCGCCTGGTCGGCAATGGAACGAGTGATCGCCTGGCGAATCCACCAGGTGGCGTAAGTCGAGAACTTGTAGCCGCGGCGGTATTCGAACTTGTCCACCGCCTTCATCAGGCCGATGTTGCCTTCCTGGATCAGATCGAGGAACTGCAGGCCGCGGTTGGTGTACTTCTTGGCGATGGAGATCACCAGGCGCAGGTTGGCCTCGACCATCTCCTTCTTCGCCCGGCGGGCCTTGGCCTCACCAATGGACATGCGGCGATTGATGTCCTTGATGTCGGCGATGGCGAGTTCGCACTGCTGTTCCAGTTCGATGAGCTTCTGCTGGCAGCGCTGGATCTCTTCCTTGCGGTTGCCGATGGCTTCGGCGTACTTGCTCTTGCCTGCAGCCAGTTGCTCGGCCCAGTCGAGATTGGTCTCGTTGCTCGGGAACTGACGCAGGAAGTCGGCGCGCGGCATGCGGGCATCACGCACGCACAACTGCATGATGGCGCGTTCCTGAGCGCGGATCTGGTTCAGGGCATCACGCACGCGCTCGACCAGGGCATCGTACTGCTTGGGCACGAGCTTGATCGGCATGAACAGGATGGCGAGGGCTTCGAGCTCCTCGGTGGCCTGCTGGCTGGCGCGGCCGTGCTTCTTCAGGGCCTTGTTGGCTTTCTCAAGCTGTTCGGCGACCGCGCCGAAGCGCACGCGCGCAACTTCCGGATCCGGCCCGCCGTCGCCTTCTTCTTCCTCGGTATCCGACTCTTCTTCTTCGTCGTCGTCCTTGTCGTCGGCGACCGGCTTGGCCGTGGTCTGTGGCGTTTCCGGCTCGACTTCCTGCGGCGCGGCAGCACCGTCGTCGTCGGGGTCGATATAGCCGCTGAGGATGTCGGACAGGCGACCGCCTTCGTTCGTCACGCGCTCGTAGTCAGCGAGGATGCTGTCGACGGTGCCAGGGAAGTGGGCGATCGCGCTCATGACTTCGCGAATGCCTTCCTCGATGCGTTTGGCGATTTCGATCTCGCCTTCGCGGGTCAGCAGTTCGACGGTGCCCATCTCGCGCATGTACATGCGCACTGGGTCGGTGGTGCGGCCGATATCGGTCTCGACCGCGGCGAGTGCGGCTGCGGCCTCTTCGGCTGCGGCTTCATCGGTATCGGCTTCGGCCAACAACAGGGCATCGGCATCCGGAGCGGTCTCGAATACGTTGATGCCCATGTCGTTGATCATGCGAATGATGTCTTCCACCTGTTCCGGATCGGAAATATCCTCCGGCAGGTGGTCGTTGACCTCGGCGTAAGTCAGGTAACCCTGCTCACGGCCACGCTGGATCAACTCTTTGAGGCGGGACTGCTGTTGCGCTTTTCCGGACATATAACCCTATCCACTGAAGGTTCTGGCGGGCTGAAAACAAGCTGAGCATTATAGCCGAGCTAGGACCTCAGACGCCAGTTGAGGTCGGTGTAGCGGGTATTGCATTACGGCTCAGCAGGTTACGCAGTTGGTCTTTTTCCTCTGCGCTGAGTTCACCTTGGCGAGCTTTACGCAGCAGGCTTTCGAGTCGGCGTTCCCGCTGTCGGGCGGCAAGGCTATTAATGGTGTCGAAAAACTGCTGTTCAAGGTTATCGGCCGAGATCAGCCATTCTTTCTCTGCAAGTGCGCGTAAAAGTCGCCCTTGGTCGGTTCCATGCCAGCGGGCGATCAGCTGCAGGCTGCGCAGCTTCGGGTTCTTCTGCAGCGTGCCAAGCAGAGCAACAAGCAATTGTGCGTATGTGTCGTCTTCTGCGGCGAAATGGCTGACGTCCTCGACCTTCTGTGCTAGCTCCGGATGGTGCAGCAGCGTCCGCAGCGTGGTCAGGGTCGGCGGCTCGACGGTAGCTGGCGTACGCGGACCGCGAGGTTTGAAGTCTGGTCGCTGTCCGGATTTTTTCCAGTCTTTCTTCCATTCCTTTTTTTCGCCGCGTTGTGGCTTGGGCGCTTCGGGAGGCTGGAAGTAGTCGGTCTCGGCGTAGTGCGAACCCGTGTCGTAATAGGCGGCGTCGTCGTACTCGGCCGAATTGTTGTTGGGTGCGGTGGTTGGCGCTGCTGCCATATGCTGCAGTGCTTCCCCGTTCAGGCCAGTGATCTCGGTGAGACGCTGGCGCATCAATGCGCGCAGGTTTGCACCGGGAATCTTTTCGATAAGCGGCGCTGCCAGGGTGGCCAAGTGGGCCTTGCCTTCCAATGAGCGTGGATCGGCTTCGTCGCTCAGTTGCTGGAAGAAGTAATCGGCCAGTGGCTGTGAGTGCTGCTGAATGCGCGCGCGAAAGGCATCGGTGCCCTCGGCGCGGACCAGTGTGTCCGGGTCCTCTCCGTCGGGCAGGAACAGAAAGCGTGCGCGGCGGCCATCCTGCAGGTTCGGTAGCGTTGCTTCCAGTGCTCGCCAGGCGGCTTTGCGTCCGGCCGCGTCGCCATCGAAGCAGAACAGCACGCTGGGTACGATGCGGAACAGGCGCTTGAGATGCTCTTCGCTGGTTGCCGTACCAAGGGTGGCCACGGCGTTGCGCAAGCCTTGCTGGGCCAGTGCAATGACGTCCATGTAGCCCTCGACCACCATGATCTCGTCGAGATCTCGGTTGGCCTGCCGCGCTTCGTAAAGGCCGTAGAGTTCCTGGCCCTTGTGGAATACCGGGGTTTCCGGCGAATTCAGGTACTTGGGCTTGTCGTCGCCCAGAACGCGACCGCCGAAGGCAATGACCCGGCCGCGGCTGTCGCGGATGGGGAACATCACGCGATCGCGGAAGCGGTCGTAGCGTTTGCCGTTCTCGGCGTTCTCGATCAGCAGGCCGGCGTCGATCAGCGCTTTCTGTTGCAGCGCATCGCCGCCGAGATGCTTCATCAGGTTGTCCCAGCCGGGCGGGGCGAAGCCCAATCCGAAATCCCGGGCAATCACGCCGGACAGGCCGCGGCCCTTGAGGTACTCCACGGCCGACTTACGGGTCGCGTGGCTTTTCAGGGCTTGGCGGTAGTAATCGGCGGCGGCAGCCAGCAGTGGGTAGAGCGGAGAGTCGACCGGCTGGCGTGGCTTGTGTTTACGGCCGCTTTCCTCGTGGGGGACTTCCATTCCCGCGCGCTTGGCCAGTTCCTCGACTGCCTGGGGGAATTCCAGCTGGTCGTGGTCCATGACGAAGCCCAGCGCATTGCCGCCAGCGCCGCAGCCGAAGCAATAGTAGAACTGCTTGTCCGGACTGACGCTGAACGAGGGTGTCTTTTCCTTGTGAAAAGGGCAGAGGGCGCTGTAGTTCTTGCCGGCCTTTTTTAGTTGGATGCGCGAGCCGACCACCTCGACGATGTCGGAGCGGTTGAGCAGGTCGTCGATGAAGGATTGGGGGATCAGGCCGGCCATAGAGGTATCAGATTACGCTCGCATTGCATGAGCCGGAAATGAAAAAACTCCGGCCTTTCGCCGGCTGGCGAAGCGGAGTAAGCATGCAATGCAATGCAAAGCCCGGCCTGAGCCGGGCTTGATGCGACGTCAGCTGTACTGGATTAGTACAGGCGGACGCTGCGGCGCTGCTCGCGCTGCACTTTCTTGGCGTGACGCTTGACTGCAGCGGCAGCCTTGCGCTTGCGCTCGGAAGTCGGCTTCTCGTAGAACTCGCGCGAGCGGACTTCGGCCAGAACGCCTGCTTTTTCGCAGGAACGCTTGAAGCGACGCAGTGCTACGTCGAAGGGTTCATTCTCTTTAACTTTGACAGCGGGCATCCAGGACTTACCTTCACTTGATTACCGGTGGCAACGCGCTTCGGCAATGACTCGCAAGCACGCTGGTTTTAAGGGTTGCGGATGTTACCCGCTCCAATGGCGGAATGCAAAGCCCCTGATCGAAAAGCGCTGGTCGGTCGGACGGCCCGACGATTAATATGCACGGCTTCATTCGCCTTCCGGAAGGTTGAACCCATGCTGGTGCTGGGGTTGGAAACGTCCTGCGACGAAACGGGTGTCGCGCTCTATGACAGCGAGCGGGGCCTGCTGGCCGACGCGCTATTCAGCCAGATCGACCTGCATCGCGTCTATGGTGGCGTGGTGCCGGAGCTGGCTTCCCGTGATCACGTGAAACGCATGCTGCCGCTGATCCGTCAGGTGCTGGCCGAGGCCGGCCGCGAGGCGGGGCAGGTCGACGCGGTGGCCTATACGGCAGGCCCGGGCCTGGTCGGTGCCCTGCTGGTTGGTGCGTCCTGTGCTCAGGCGCTGGCGCTGGCCTGGGGCGTGCCGGCGGTCGGTGTGCATCACATGGAAGGTCATCTGCTGGCGCCGATGCTCGAAGCGCAGCCTCCGGCGTTTCCGTTCGTCGCCTTGCTGGTGTCTGGCGGGCATACGCAGCTGGTGCGTGTGGATGGCATCGGCCGCTACGAGCTGCTCGGCGAATCGGTGGACGATGCCGCTGGCGAGGCGTTCGACAAGACCGCCAAGCTCATGGGCCTGCGCTACCCGGGCGGACCGGAGATCGCACGGCTGGCCGAGCAGGGCACGCCGGGACGCTTCGTCTTCCCGCGCCCGATGACCGACCGGCCGGGGCTGGACTTCAGCTTCAGTGGGTTGAAGACCTTCACGCTCAATACCTGGCAGCAGTGCCGCGATGCCGGCGACGACGGCGAGCAGACTCGCTGCGACATCGCGCTGGCCTTCCAGCAGGCGGTGGTGGAGACGCTGACCATCAAGTGCCGACGGGCGCTGAAGCAGACCGGGCTGAAATCGCTGGTCATCGCTGGAGGGGTCAGTGCCAACCAGTCGCTGCGTCAGTCGCTGGAAACGATGCTTGCCGAACTCAAGGGGCAGGTGTTCTATGCGCGGCCACGTTTCTGCACCGACAACGGCGCAATGATCGCCTACGCTGGCTGTCAACGCCTGCTGGCGGGCCAGCATGATGGGCCGGCGATCGCCGTGCAGCCACGCTGGTCAATGGAGACGCTGCCGGCGATCTGAACCGAATCGACCTAGAAGTGCCTTTCCCGGCCAGCGAACAGATCGCGCACATTGCTGCGGTGACGCCAGACTATCAGCGTTGCCAACAGGCTCATCGGCAGCAGCGCACCGGGCTGCTGCCAGGCCAGCAGCGGCAGGCAGAGCGGCAGGGCGATCAGGGCTGCCAGCGAACTGGTGCGGGTCATGCGGAATACCAGGAGCCAGGCGGCGATGGCCAACAGCGCGGCCGGCGGGTAGAGCGCGAGCAGGGCGCCGGCGGCGGTCGCCACGCCCTTGCCGCCGCGAAAACGGAAGTACAACGGATAGAGATGGCCGCATACCGCCGCCAGACCGATCCAGGCCTGCTGCTGAACGCTCATGTCCAGCGAGGCGGCCAGCAGGACGGGCAGCAAGCCCTTGAGCAGATCGCCGAACAGCGTGCAGATCGCCAGACGCTTGCCGGCCAGACGAAGCATATTGGTGGCACCGGGGTTGCCGGAGCCACTGGCGCGCGGGTCGGGTATTCCGGCCAGGCGGCTGAGCAGTATGGCGAATGACAGCGAGCCGATCAGGTACGCGAGCAAGGTCAGCAGCCAGAACATGGAATCCATCCGGGGCAGGGAGTCCCTGAGTCTAACGGCGCGTTTCGAGCTTGTCGTGCCGCAGGAGAACGTTGCGTGGATACAGTCTTCATCGAAGGCCTGGAAGTGGATACGGTAATCGGCGCCTACGACTGGGAGCGCGGGATTCGCCAGTGCCTGCAGCTCGACCTGACGCTGGGCTGGGACGTCCGTCCCGCAGCCGAGCATGACGAGCTGGACAAGGCGCTGGATTACGCCCAGGTCGCGGCGGCCATCGATCGCTTTGCTGCCGAAGCTCGCTTCGAGCTGGTCGAGACGTTCGCCGAGCGCCTGGCGCAAAAGCTGATGAGCGAGTTCGGCATCGTCTGGCTGCGCCTGCGGCTCACCAAACCAGGCGTCAATGCGCGTGCCCGTGCGCTGGGCGTGGAGATCGAACGCGGATGTCGCTGACCCCCGTCATGCTCGGCCTGGGCAGCAATGTGCAGCGCATCGAGCGCCTGCATGCCGGGCTCGATGCGCTGGCCGAGCTGCTGCAGGATATGCGTTGCTCGCCAGTGTTCGAGAGCCTGGCGGTGGGCTATAAGGGCGACAACTTCTACAACCTGGTGGTCGCCGGCTACACCGACCTGCCGCTGACGGAACTGGACCGCCGGCTCAAGTTCATCGAGGCGGACAACGGCCGTTACGCGCCGGATCGCAAGGGGTTGCCGCTGGATATCGATGTGCTGCTGTATGGCGAGCTGGTCGGCAACTTCCATGGCTTGCTGCTGCCGCGTGCGGAGATCCTGAAGAACGCCTTCGTGCTCTGGCCGCTGGCGTTATTGGCGCCGACCGTCAAACATCCCGCTGCAGGCGAGGCCTTTGCCGATCTGTGGGCGCAGTCATCCATCGACCAGCAGCTCTGGCCAGTGCCGTTTCAGTGGCGCGGCAGCGAGCTTACGCCTGCCGATCTGATCCGCAACCATCCTCCACAGCGCGCCTGAATTGCCTTACTGCGAATATTTCCGGCAGTAGATGCTCAGGGCATCGAGGCGCGCAGCACCGAGCGCTTTGCCCAGCTCGGCACCTTTGAATCCTTGCTCCAGCAGCGGTTTGACCGGCACGGCACGGGCCGCGCTGGCCGCGCCGTGCAGATAATCGGCTTCGAAGTGCAACTCGCCGGGCGCGCCTGCCAGGGCGTGCATTTCACAAGCCGTGACGAACTGCTCGAAGCGCTCCGGCCGCCGGTAGATGTCGAAATGCTGCAGCATGTCGAGCAGTGCATCGGCATGCAGTTTCTTGGCGTTGAACGCGTCATCGTGATACCTGCCGAGCAGCATCGCCAGTTCCTGACAATCCTTCGGCGCCTTGCAGCGCTGGTTGAGTGTATCGATGGCGGCCAGACGTGGTTGCTGGCTATCGGCCGACGTGGTGCAGCCAAGTAGCAGGCAGGCCCAGCGTACCGGCAGTGGCTGGGCATGTTCGGCGCACTGCCGAAGCGTGCCAAGCAGGTGCCCACCGGCAGCATTGCCCTTGGCGAAGGTGACGGCCAGTTCCGGGAACAGCTCGGCCAGCGCGTCACACTCCTGCAGCACCTGAATGAACACATCCGGCCGCGGCTCCATCAGCGCACGCGAAATCTCTTTCCAGCTGCGTTCCGCCGTCAGCGCCGACAACTCGCCGGAGCGCGCCAGCTGGCGCATCAGCTCAAGTGTCTCGTCGGCGATACGGAAACCCAGTTCGGCATAGCGTGCAGCGAAGCGCGCCACGCGCAGAACACGCAACGGATCTTCGGCGAAAGCGGGGGAAACGTGGCGCAATAGCCGTGCCCGCAGGTCGCGATGTCCGCCGTATGGATCGATCAGCTGGCCCTGGTCATCTTCGGCGATGGCATTGATGGTGAGATCGCGGCGCTGCAGATCTTCTTCGAGGGTGACGTCGGGGCTGGCATGGAAGGTAAACCCGCCATAGCCACGACCGCTTTTGCGCTCGGTGCGCGCCAGGGCGTATTCCTCGCCGGTCTGCGGGTGCAGGAAAACCGGGAAGTCCGCACCGACCGGGCGGAAGCCGCTGGCCTGCATTTCTTCCGGTGTGGCACCGACCACCAGCCAGTCGACCTCGGTCACCGGGCGCCCCAACAGACGGTCGCGCACCGCGCCGCCGACTTTATAGATCTGCATGTCCACCTCCGTTGGCGCGGAGGATAAAGGATATCGGCGCTGAGGCTACAGCGTGGCGGGTAAGGAAGGGCCGCGGAGGTGGGCCGCGGCCCACCGTCAGGCGAAGTTCATGCCGGGAAAACGGTTGTCGGTCTCTGCCTCGCTGCTGGGTCTTGGTGGCATGTGATGGGTATTGACCAGCTTATCGTCCTGCATCGACTGCAGGTGCACATCGAAGCCCCACAGCCGATGCAGATGCTTGAGCACCTCTTCGGTGGACCCGCCCAATGGCTTGCGGTCGTGCTGCATGTGACGCAAGGTCAGCGAGCGATCGCCGCGACGGTCGACGTTCCATACCTGGACGTTGGGCTCGCGGTTGCCGAGGTTGTATTGCGCGGCGAGCAGTTCGCGAATGGTGTGGTAACCACTTTCATCGTGGATCGCCGGGACCAGCAGCTCGTCCTTGCGGTCATCGTCAAGGATGCTGAACAGCTTGAGGTCGCGGATCACCTTAGGCGAGAGAAACTGCAGGATAAAGCTCTCGTCCTTGAAGTTGTTCATGGCGAACTTGACGGTGGTCAGCCAGTCACTGCCGGCGATCTCCGGGAGCCAGCGCTTGTCCTCCTCGGTGGGGTGCTCGCAAATCCGGCGGATGTCCTGGTACATGGCGAAGCCCAGGGTGTAGGGGTTGATGCCGCTGTAGTAGGGGCTGTCGAAGCCTGGCTGATAGATCACGCTGGTATGCGACTGCAGAAACTCCATCATGAAGCCGTCGGTGACCAGGCCCTCGTCATACAGATCGTTTAGCAGGGTGTAGTGCCAGAATGTCGCCCAGCCTTCGTTCATCACCTGGGTCTGGCGCTGTGGATAGAAGTACTGCGCGATCTTGCGCACGATACGCACCACCTCGCGCTGCCATGGCTCCAACAGCGGGGCGTGCTTCTCGATGAAATAGAGGATATTTTCCTGCGGCTCTGCCGGGAAACGCTGACTGTCCGCCAACCCATCGCCCTTGTCCGTGCCCTTGGGAATGGTGCGCCAGAGGTCGTTGATCTGCCGTTGCAGATGTTCCTCACGATCCTTCTGGCGTCGGCGCTCTTCTTCTGCAGAGATGGGGTAGGGACGCTTGTAGCGGTCGACACCGTAGTTCATCAGTGCGTGGCAGGAGTCGAGCAAGTCTTCCACCGCATCGATGCCGTGCCGCTCCTCGCATTGCATGATGTACTGCTTGGCGAACACCAGGTAATCGATGATCGAGCTGGCGTCGGTCCAGGTGCGGAACAGGTAATTGCCCTTGAAGAAGCTGTTGTGCCCGTAGCTGGCGTGGGCGATCACCAGTGCCTGCATGCACATGGTGTTCTCTTCCATCAGGTAGGCGATGCAGGGATCAGAATTGATGACGATCTCGTAGGCCAGACCCATCTGTCCGCGCTTGTAGTGTTTCTCGGTGTGAAGGAACTGCTTGCCGTAGGACCAGTGGTGGTAACCCAGCGGCATGCCAACCGAGGCGTAGGCGTCCATCATCTGCTCGGCGGTGATCACCTCGATCTGGTTCGGGTAGGTGTCCAGCGCGTAGCGCTCGGCGATGCGGCCGATCTCGCGGTCGTACTGCCGAATCAGGTCGGACCCAGGCCACCAAGGACATCGC
>DAMCQE010000009.1:0-83622 GCA_032105665.1 Pseudomonas sp.
TCGGAACTCAATCAGGTACGCCTACGATTCGGAGTATAGACAGCGATCCCACTCTGGCAATTTAAGCGCGGGGCGCGTCTGGCTCGGGCTGTGTGGGAGCATCGTTCTTCTTCACCCCACGCAGGTTCATCAGTGCCAGGCAGACCTGCAGGGTGATCAGCGCCCACGCCTCGGCGTGCCAGCCCCAGATCACCCAGAGCGCGTTGCTCAGCAGAAAACAGCAGAAGCCGACGAAGCGCCGGCCGGGCTGCAGCGAGCCGATCAGCCAGGCGGCGATCACCGTGACCACCATGGCCGGCCATTGCAAAAGATCGATCCAGTCCACGTTGCCTCCGGTGCGGGGATACAGGGATTGGTGCGATGGTGGCTGGGGATAGTTCCTTGCGGGCGCGCCTGGCGGACGGGCGCGACTACCGAGGACGATGGGCTGCTTCATCGACCCCATACCGCAATGCATGCCTGCGTTGCGGTGGATGGGTGAAGCGCCATCCACCCTACGACCGCCGATCCGCTGCGTAGGGGGGAAAACCGCGAAGCGTTTTCTACGCGTCTGCCCCCTCCTGCCTGCGGACGTGACGTCCACCTACCTCCACTGATCCGCCGCGTAGGGTGGAAAACTGCGAAGCATTTTCCACGCGTCTGATGGCCCCCGCGCGCAGCCCGTGCCTGCCCCCAGCACGATGCGTGGCGGTGTGCCTCACGGTGGATGGATGACGCGGCATCCACCCTAGGCCCCTACCGTCGGGCAACCGCTCAGATCAGGCTCAGCTGCTGACCAGGCGGCGCGAAAAGGCTGCAATCCAGGCCGTAGTTCTGAACCCGTCGGTTGAAACCCAGCCGCTTGCAGGCCAGCTGAAAACGCTGGGCCAGCAGCTGGGCGAACTGGCCTTCACCGCGCATGCGACTGCCGAAGCGGCTGTCGTAATCCTTGCCGCCACGCGATTGGCGCACCAGGCTCATGACATGGGCGGCGCGCTGCGGAAAATGCTCCTGCAGCCAACCTTCGAACAGCTCGGCCACCTCATGCGGCAGGCGCAGCAGCACGTAGCCCGCGGAGCGCGCACCGGCTTCGCGGGCGGCTTCGAGCATCCGCTCCAGCTCCATGTCGTTGATCATCGGAATCATCGGCGCACACATCACGCTGACCGGCACGCCGGCTTCGTGCAGCGTGCGCAATACCCGTAGGCGCGCCGAAGGCGAGGCTGCGCGCGGCTCCATGATGCGTTTGAGCTCGTCGTCCAGGGTCGTGAGGCTGACCGACACGCTGACCAGCCGCTGCTCGGCCAGCGGTACCAGCAGATCGAGATCGCGCAGCACCAGCGAACCCTTGGTAATGATGTGCACGGGGTGCTTGAAGCGCAGCAGGATCTCCAGCGCCTGGCGCGTCAGGCGCTGCTCGCGCTCCAGCGGCTGATAGGCGTCGGTATTCACCCCCAGCGCGATCGGTTGCGGCACGTAGCCCGGCTTGGAGAGTTCCTGTGCGAGGCGCTCGGCGAGGTTGGTCTTGGCGATCAGCCGCGTCTCGAAATCGATGCCCGGCGACAGGTCCCAATAGGCATGACTGGGCCGCGCAAAGCAGTAGATGCAACCGTGTTCGCAGCCTCGATAGGGATTGACCGAGCGATCGAAACCCACGTCTGGCGACTGGTTGCGGGTCAGTACGCTCTTGGCCGTCTCCAGGCGCACTTCGGTGGCGCGGGTCGGCGGCACGTCCTGTTCCCAGCCGTCGTCGTACGCCTCGCTGCGTATCGGAGCGAAACGGTTGTCCGGGTTGATCGCAGTGCCGCGGCCGCGTGGTATGGCACGGGGGAAACTCATGGGAAATCGATCCGGGTACTGTTCATGCATACAGTAATCGCCTTGGCGACAGAGCGCCAGCGCCGCTGATCGACGCTGCTTGCTACCGCCTGTCGGCTGGCTCGGGAACATTTGCCTCGCGCTCGGGACAAAGGGGCTGACCGGGTAACGCTTGCACGCGCGAGCGACGCCTGTCGTGGAGCCGGCCGGCAAACAAAAAGGACGATCGGAGCGCGACGCGCAACCGATCCGGCAGTACCGGCATGCACCGCTTGCGTGCGCTCCATCCTTCACGTCACTGCCGCTACTCGTCAGGAGCAGACCATGCATCCCACCGGCTCTTTCCACACCCGGGAGAATAATTTCGACTTCCTGCGCTTCTTCGCTGCGGCGCTGGTGCTGTTCGCCCACAGCTATCCGCTGGTTGGCCGCCGTGGAGATGAACCCCTGACGTTGCTCACCGGCTACGAAAAGGGCGGCTCGATCGCCGTCGGCATCTTCTTCGTGATGAGCGGTTATCTGATAGCCTCGTCCTGGCTGGCCAGCAGCAGTCCGAAAAGCTTTCTGATAAAGCGAGCGCTACGCATCTTTCCGGCGCTGATCGTCGCGGTATTGCTCTCGGCCTTCGTCATCGGGCCACTGGTCACGCAGTTCGACCTCGCGCGCTATCTGGCCGCCGACGGCACCTGGACCTATCTGCAGAACATCCTGCTGGTGACACGCTACGAACTGCCCGGCGTATTCACCGGCAATATCTATCCGGATGTGGTCAACGGCTCGCTGTGGACGCTGCCGCTGGAAGTGCTGATGTACATCGGCGTGATGATTCTCGGGCTGACCGGTTTCCTCAAGCGCCGGCTGATCTTCCTGCCGATCGCCGTGCTCGCGCTCGGGCATTTCTGGCTGCTGGGCAAGCTGGGTATCGAGTCCTACTTCATCAAGAACATCTTCAAGCTCGGTCTGCTGTATTACAGCGGCTCGGCACTGTTCCTCTATCGCGACGACATTCCCTGGCGCGGCTGGATCGCGGCGCTGCTGTTCGCCGCGCTGGTGGCGACCTTCCGCACCGACATCGGCCCGCTGGTGTACTTCGTCGCGCTGCCATACCTGGTGCTCTACCTGGCCTACGCGCCGCTGCCCTGGGTGTCGCGTTTCGGCAAGTACGGCGACTTCTCCTACGGCCTGTATATCTATGCCTTCCCGTTCCAGCAGCTCACCGTCTACCTGTTTGGCCCGCAGGTCGGCGTGCTCGGCCTGACGCTGATCGCCTTCGTGCCGACGCTGATCCTCGCTGCGCTGTCCTGGCACCTGATCGAAGCGCCGGCGATGAAGCTCAAGCGCCTGTTTGCCTCGGCGCCGCAGCCGGGGCGGGCGACGCTGAAGGTTGAGGGCTGAGCGAGCCTTGCACCGAAAAAGAACCCGCCACTCGGCGGGTTCTTTTTTATCAGCGGTGCGGCTGCGTAAGCGCTGGCGTGGCGGTGATCGCTGTCTGTCGTGAGGCCGCGAAGCAGAATCGTTCGGCGTGCGCCTTCACCTCCGGCGCACCTGCAGATCATGATAACCGGCGGCGGGGTCGCCCCGTACTTCCAGATGCCCCGCGGTAGTCAGCTCGCGGGCGCGCCAGTAGAGGAAGAGATCGGTGGCGAAGAAACCGTTGCAATGGCCCATGACCTCGGCCATCGCACGCGCCAGCGGTGCGAATTCATCCGGGCTGGCGGCGATCAGCGTCGCGTCGATCAATTGATAGTCTTCGCCGCTAAAGGTCCCATTGTCCCAGCGCCGAATGCCATAGGTGCCGGCGCATTGCTGATGCCAGACCGCGGCAAGCTCGGTCTGGCGGGACACCGAAACGGCCTGTGGCCGGTAGAGCGCCGCCAGCGCCTCGGGCGAATGCATGGACACCGCTTTGCGCCGGCCGGCGCGGCTGTCGCCTGTACCGCAGGCCACTTCTTGCAACCGGCAGCCCTGCAACGCCGCGCAGACCCGTGCCAGCAGCACCTGTTCGGACGCGCTGTCGCCATGCCAGACGATCACGTTGTCGGCTTGTCCGGCGAGCTCTGCCAGCCAGCGCGCATCGGCGGCCAGGTCGTGGGCGAACAGCGGGCGCGGCGTCAGCTCGTCAGGCCACAGCTGCTCCCAGAAGGCGACACGGGCGGCGCACGGCGGGCTGTCCACATCGCTCAGCGGGCCGACTGCCAGGTCATCGCGCAGCACCCGGACCTCCGCACCCGGTTCGCGGTCGGCCAGGAGGTTGCGAACACCATCGCCGGCCAGGTCACCGCAGGTCAGGTGCAGCACCCCTTACTCCGGCTTCTTCAACTTCGGATTAGGAAAAAACTGCACCGACTGCACCTGCGGGTTGGCCGGCTTGGGCTGGACCTTGTTCACTCGCGTGCCCAGCTCCATGGGTACCGACTGGCCCTGGGCGTTGAGGGTGTCGGCGTAGCCGCAGTCGATGCATTCGCGGTGCGGGACACCGTCGACATCCCACATCTTGATGCAGTCCGTACCGCTGCACGCCGGGCATATGGCCCCGGCGATGAAGCGCTTGGTGGTGACTCGGGATACTTCGTTGCTCATGCCGCGGCCTCCGCTACCAGCCCGAGGTGGCGCAGCAGGGCGTCGATGGACGGCTCGCGGCCTCGGAAATCGACGAACAGTACCATCGGCTCCTGGGAGCCGCCACGCGCCAGGATGGCCTCGCGGAAGGCGCGGCCGGTCTCGGCGTTGAACACCCCTTCCTCCTCGAAGCGCGAGAAGGCGTCGGACGACAGCACCTCGGCCCACTTGTAGCTGTAGTAACCGGCGGCGTAACCGCCGGAGAAGATGTGCGCGAAGCTGTTGGGGAAGCGGTTGTAGGCCGGCGGCCGCATCACCGAAACCTCGTCGCGGATGTGTTCGAGCACCTCCAGCACGCTGCGTCCGTCACCGTGGGTGGCGTGCAGTTCGAAGTCGAACAGGGAGAACTCCAGCTGGCGCGCCATCATCATGCCGGACTGGAAGTTCTTCGCCGCCAGCATCATGTCCAGTTTGTCCTGTGGCAGGGCTTCGCCGGTCTGGTAGTGACCGGAGATCAGCGCCAGGCCTTCGGGGTCCCAGCACCAGTTCTCCATGAACTGGCTGGGCAGCTCCACCGCATCCCAGGCCACGCCGTTGATGCCCGACGCACCAGCGTGCTCGACCTGGGTCAGCAGGTGGTGCAGGCCGTGGCCGAATTCGTGGAACAGCGTGGTGACCTCGTCATGGGTCAAGAGCGCCGGGCGCTCGCCCACCGGCGGGGTGAAGTTGCAGACCAGGTTGGCCACCGGCGTCTGCAGCGTGCCGTCTGCGGTGCGGCGCTTGTCGCGGGCGCCGTCCATCCAGGCGCCGCCGCGCTTGTTCGGCCGCGCGTAGAGGTCGAAGAAGAAGCGCCCGACGTGCTCGCCGTTCTCGGTGATCTCGAACAACCGCACATCCGGGTGCCAGCCGTCGAACTGCTCCAGTTCATGGATCTGGATGCCATACAGGCGCTGGACGATGCCGAACAGCCCGGACAGCACCTTGTCGATCGGGAAGTAGGCGCGCAGCTCTTCCTGGTTCAGGCTGTAGCGCTGCTGGCGCAGCTTCTCGGCGTAGTAGCCCAGGTCCCAGCTCTGCAGGTCGTCCAGACCCTGCTCGGCGGCGAAGGCGCGCAGTTCGGCCAGGTCGCGTTCGGCGAACGGCTTGCTGCGCACCGCCAGGTCGCGCAGAAAGCTCAGTACCTGCTCGGTGGATTCGGCCATCTTGGTCGCCAGCGACAGCTCGGCGAAGTTGCGATAGCCCAGCAGGCCGGCCAGCTCGTGACGCAGCTCGAGGATCTCGGCCATCACCGGGCCGTTGTCGAACTGCCCGGCATTCGGGCCCTGGTCCGAGGCGCGGGTGCAGTAGGCGGTGTAGACCTCCTCGCGCAGTCCGCGGTCGTCGGCATAGGTCATCACCGCGTAGTAGCTGGGGAATTCCAGGGTGATCAGCCAGCCGTCGAGGCCCTTGGCCTTGGCCGCCCCGGCCATCTGCGCCTTGGCCGAGTCGGTGATGCCGGCCAGCAGGCTTTCGTCGGTGATGTGGCGGGTCCAAGCCTGGGTCGCGTCCAGCAGCTGGTTGGAAAACTTGCTGCCGAGCTCGGCGAGCTTCATCTGGATGGCACCGAAGCGCTGCTGCTCCACCGGTGGAAGGTCGATACCGGACAAGCGGAAGTCGCGCAGCGAATGCTCGAGGATGGTCTTTTGCGCCACTTCGAAGCCAGCCGCCGCCGGGTTTGCAGCCAGTGCCTGGTAGGCCTCGAACAGGTCGCGGTTCTGTCCGAGTTCGGTGTAGTAGGCCGACAGCTTGGGCAGGCAGGCCTCATAGGCGGTGCGCAATTCCGGGCTGTTGCACACGGAATTGAGATGACCGACCGGCCCCCAGGCCCGCGCGAGGCGATCGTTCAGCTCGTCGAGGCCGACCACCAGGGTCTGCCAGTCGAGGCTCTCGGCCGGGCGGCTGAGCAGTTCCTGGATCGCCACGCGGTTGTCACCGAGGATGGTGTCGATAGCCGGCTCGACGTGCTCCGGGCGAATCTCGGAATAGGGCGGCAGGTCGAATTCTTGCAGCAGGGGATTGTTCGCGCTCACGGGGACACCTTGTGACGATGAGGATTGCAGGCCGCTCACTGGAGCGAGGCTGGACAGGCCAGCGCGCAGGCAGATGTCCTAGATGGACGCGCTGCCGCGCTTTTTCAACGCCGGGCGACGAAACGCGCCGCCGGGCAAGCAGCCGGTAGTTAACTCTGACCACGCCGGGCGGCATGCTGCTCAGGCCTGGTTTAACGCGGCAATGCCGGCCATCTTAATTACAATCGGCCCTCCCCGCAGCCAAAGAGGTTTCTATCGTGGCGATACGCAGCTACCACAACAGCACTCCACAACTGGGCGAGCGCGTGTTCGTCGACGACTCCGCGGTGGTCATCGGCGATGTCGAGATCGGCGCCGACAGCTCGGTCTGGCCGCTCACGGTGATTCGCGGCGACATGCACCGCATCCGCATCGGCGCACGCTCGAGCATCCAGGACGGCAGCGTGCTGCACATCACCCACGCCGGGCCGTACAACCCGGATGGCTTTCCGCTGACCATCGGCGACGAAGTCACCGTCGGCCACAAGGTCACCCTGCACGGCTGCACCCTGGGCAATCGCATCCTGGTCGGTATGGGCTCGATCGTGATGGACGGCGCGGTGGTCGAGGATGAAGTGATTATCGGCGCCGGCAGCCTGGTGCCGCCGGGCAAGACGTTGGAAAGCGGCTATCTCTACGTTGGCAGCCCGGTAAAGCAGGCCCGTCCGCTGACCGAAAAGGAGCGCAGCTTCTTCAGTTACACCGCCGGCAACTACGTGAAGCTCAAGGATCAGCACATCGCTGAGCGCGGCTGATCCTGCTCACTTGGCGAACAGCTGACTCATGTCCTTGAATGCCTTGAACTCCAGCGCATTGCCGCAGGGGTCGAGCAGGAACATCGTTGCCTGTTCGCCGACCTGGCCCTGGAAGCGCACGTAGGGCTCGATGACGAAGCGCGTGCCGCGCGCCTTCAGCCGCTCGGCCAGTGCCTCCCATTGTTCCCAGCCAAGCACCACGCCGAAATGCGGCACCGGCACGTCGTGGCCGTCCACCGGGTTGCTATGCGCCGCCTCCTGATGCGGCATCTTCGGTGCTTCGTGGATCACCAGCTGGTGGCCGAAGAAATCGAAATCCACCCAGTGTTCGCTGCTGCGGCCCTCGGCGCAGCCGAACGCCTCGCCGTAGAAGGTGCGGGCGGCGGCCAGATCGTGGACGGGAATGGCGAGGTGGAAGGGCGAAAGCGTCATAGATGGCACTCCTGAGCATGGGACGCTTCGAGTCTAGAGCCTTTTTCCACCGATCGGCCTACGCTCAGCAGAACAGAGACGAAAGGAGAGCCGTCGATGCGCGCCATGTTGCTGGAACAGATTGGCCAACCGTTGCAGCTGCGCGAAGTGCCCGAGCCGCAAGCGGGGCCAGGGGAGCTGCGGGTCAAGGTACTGGCTTGCGGCGTCTGTCGCACCGACCTGCACGTGGTGGACGGCGAGTTGCCGGAGGCGCCGCTGCCGATCATCCCGGGTCACGAGATTGTCGGCCGCGTCGATGCGCTGGGCGAAGGCGTCAGCGGTTTCGAGCTAGGCCAGCGGGTCGGCATTCCCTGGCTCGGGCATACCTGCGGCACCTGCAGCTATTGCCAGCACGCCGAGGAAAACCTCTGCGATGCGCCGCAGTTTACCGGCTACACGCGGCCAGGCGGTTATGCCGAATACGTGGTGGCCGACGCGCGCTTCGCCTTTGCCCTCGGCGAGGAGGGCGATGCCGTGGCGCTGGCGCCGCTGCTCTGTGCCGGGCTGATCGGCTGGCGTTCGCTGGTCAAGGCCGGTGACGGCAAGCGCCTGGGCCTCTACGGCTTCGGTGCCGCGGCGCATATCGTCATGCAGGTGGCGCGCTGGCAGGGGCGTGATGTCTACGCCTTCAGCCGCCCCGGTGACCTGGCTGCGCAGGACTTCGCTCGTTCGCTGGGCGCGGTCTGGGTCGGCGATTCGAACGCGCCGCCGCCGGTGCCGCTGGATGCGGCGATCATCTACGCGCCGGCCGGCGAGCTGGTGCCGGCGGCCTTGCGCGCCGTGCGCAAGGGCGGCCGGGTGGTCTGCGCCGGCATCCACATGAGCGACATTCCGAGCTTCCCCTACGACATCTTCTGGCAGGAGCGTGAGCTGGTTTCGGTGGCCAACCTGACCCGTCAGGACGGCCTGGATTTCTTCCCGGTCGCCGCGCAGGTCGGCATCCATACCGAAACCCATGCCTACCCTTTGGAACAGGCCAACCAGGCGCTGGATGATCTGCGCCATGGGCGCTTCCAGGGCGCGGCAGTGCTGGTGCCCTGAGGCGGCTTGCAGGACGCGCCGGCCCGCGTCCTGATACGGCTTTGTCGTAGGGTGGATCGCGCTTTATCGATCCACGGGGTGGCCTCCACCGGGTGGCCATCGCTGAGCGGCGCCGCGGTGGATGTAGAAGACGACCCTACGTCCGAAAATGAAAAACCCCGCCAGAGGCGGGGTTTGTTCAGCGCAACGCGGTCACGGTCAGAAGGCCGGAACGACGGCACCCTTGTACTTTTCCTCGATGAACTTGCGCACTTCTTCGCTGTGCAGCGCGGCGGCCAGTTTCTGCATGGCGTCGCTGTCCTTGTTGTCCGGACGGGCAACCAGGATGTTCACGTACGGCGAATCGCTGCCTTCGATGACCAGGGCGTCCTGGGTCGGGTTCAGCTTGGCTTCCAGCGCGTAGTTGGTGTTGATCAGCGCCAGGTCGACCTGGGTCAGCACGCGCGGCAGGGTCGCGGCTTCCAGTTCGCGGATCTTGATGTTCTTCGGGTTCTCGGCGATGTCCTTCGGCGTGGCGGTGATGCCGGCGCCGTCCTTCAGACCGATCACGCCGGCCTTGGCCAGCAGCAGCAGTGCGCGGCCGCCATTGGTGGCATCGTTGGGAATGACCACGGTGGCGCCGTTGGCCAGTTCGTCCAGCGACTTGACCTTGCTCGAGTAGGCACCGAAGGGCTCGATGTGTACGCCGGCGACGCTCACCAGCTCGGTGCCCTTGCCCTTGTTGAATTCATCCAGGTACGGCTGGTGCTGGAAGAAGTTGGCGTCCAGGCGCTTCTCGGCGACCTGGATGTTCGGCTGCACGTAGTCGGTGAAGACCTTGACGTTCAGCTCCACGCCTTGCTCGGCCAGCTGCGGCTTGACAAACTCCAGCAGCTCGGCGTGGGGCACGGCGGTGGCGGCCACGGTCAAGGTTTCGGCGGCCTGCGCGGAAAATGCTGCGACGGTGGCCAGGGCGGCAATCAGTTTCTTCATCGTTCGGTTCCTTCAGAGGTAGATCGGGTGCGAATTTCGCTCGCCCTAGCAAGCCGTCGAAAAACTAGCTGCGTTGGCAATACTGCGTTAGAAACAGGCTCGGAGTGCTCATTTAGAGTACTAAACTCAGCGTCCTCGCCTGTTTTGACTCGTTACACTCACCCTTCGGGCCAGCCTTCGGCTGTTACTCCCGCTGGTCGTTGCGCCTTGTCTTGCCTGCCTCGCCTACGTTTTTTCAACGGCCTGCTGATGGTTCATTTGCGTGAAAAATGGGTGACCAGCCTGTCGCCGACGCTTTGCAGCACCTGCACCAGCACCAGCAGCAGGACCACGGTGACGACCATCACGTCGGTCTGGAATCGCTGGTAGCCGAAGCGGATGGCCAGGTCACCGAGGCCGCCGGCCCCCACCACACCGGCCATTGCGGTGTAGGACACCAGGGTGATGGCGGTGACGGTAATGGCGGCGATGATGCCCGGACGCGCTTCCGGCAGCAATGCGCTGAAGATGATCTGCCGGGTGGTGGCGCCCATGGCCTGGGTGGCCTCGATGATGCCGCGGTCGACCTCGCGCAGCGCGGTCTCCACCAGGCGGGCGAAGAACGGCGCGGCGCCCACCACCAGCGGCGGGATGGCACCGGCCACGCCCAGCGAGGTGCCGGTGATCAGCACGGTGAAGGGGATCATCACGATCAGCAGGATGATGAACGGCAGCGAGCGCAATACGTTGACCACGAATGACAGCGCGGCATACAGCGGCGCGTTTTCGAACAGCTGGCGCGGGCCGCAGAGAAACAGCAGCACGCCCAGCGGCAGGCCAAGCAGGATGGTGAACAGCAGCGAGCCGCCGAGCATCAGCAGGGTGTCCAGCGTCGCCAGCCAGATCTCGTACCAGTCGACATTCCCCAACAAGGAGCTGAAAAGGGCTTCCATCAGCGCAATACCTCCACGTGCACGTCAGCGGCCTGCAGTTGTGTCATTGCCGCTGCCATGTCACCGCCGATCAGCGCCAACGTGAGCTGGCCGTAGGGGGTGTCCTTGATGCGATCGATGCGCCCGGACAGGATGCTGTAGTCGACCCCGGTTTCACGGGCGACCGTGCCCAGCAGCGGCTTGTAGGTGGCGTCGCCCTGGAAGGTCAGGCGCAGGATGCGGCCCGGCACATGAGCGAAATCGTCGTGCAGCTCGCTTTCATCCATCGCCTCGTCTTCCAGCACGAAGCGCTGGGTAGTCGGGTGCTTGGGATGCAGGAACACTTCGGTGACCGGCCCCTGTTCGACGATGGCACCGGCATCCATCACCGCGACGCGGTCGCAGACGCGGCGGATGACGTCCATCTCGTGGGTGATCAGCACGATCGTCAGCTTCAGTTCGCGATTGATCTCGGCCAGCAGCTGCAGCACCGAGGCGGTGGTCTGCGGATCGAGGGCGCTGGTCGCCTCGTCGCAGAGCAGGATGCTCGGCTCGGTGGCCAGCGCGCGGGCTATACCGACGCGCTGCTTCTGGCCACCGGAGAGCTGCGCCGGGTACTTGCGCGCGTGCTCCTTGAGGCCGACGCGGTCGAGCAGGGCGGCGACGCGGGCGTCGATCTCGCTGCGCGAGCGAATGCCGGCCAGGCGCAACGGCATGGCGACGTTGTCGGCCACGGTCTTGGACATCAGCAGGTTGAAGTGCTGGAAGATCATGCCGACGCGCTGGCGGAAGCGCCGCAGGCCGTCGGCATCCAGCGCGGTGACGTCTTCGCCGTTGACCAGGATGCGTCCGCCGGAGGGCTCCTCGAGGCGGTTGATCAGACGCAGCAGCGTGCTCTTGCCGGCGCCGGAGTGGCCGATCAGACCGAAGACTTCACCGGAGGCGATCTCCAGCTGCGTCGGCTGCAGGGCAGGGACGTCTCTGCCGCCGGTCCGATAGGTTTTGTGGACTTGATGGAATTCGATCACGGGCGAACCTTGTGGGTGCGGCGTTCGTTGCCGGGATATTCGGCGAAAGCCGGGCATTCTACCCGTTTGCCGGTCGGGTCGCTCGAATGTGCCCATTCGATTGACTGAATATATCGCTGCCATAGGCAATGCAAATCGTCGCAGCCGGCAACCTTGCAGCCGTTGCCGGGGTCACTAACCGGTACGCCGTGAATTGATCACGCATCTGGCCAGCCCCCGGCCCGATCGTTCGCGGTTCAGCTAACCGGCTAACCGAGGCCCATCATGACGCACAAGACCCCCAAACAGAGCGAGCTCGCCGGCACCGATACCGTCGACCGCGCCAATCACAACGCCAAGCTCGATCAGCTGGAAGAGTTTCGCAGCGACGCCACCGGCGAGGCGCTGCGCACCAATCAGGGCGTGAAGATCGCCGACAACCAGAACACCCTCAAGGCCGGCGGCCGTGGGCCCTCGCTGCTCGAAGATTTCATCATGCGCGAGAAGATCACCCACTTCGACCATGAGCGCATCCCCGAGCGCATCGTGCATGCCCGCGGTGCCGCGGCGCACGGCGTGTTCGTCAGCTACGCCGACCACAGCTGGCTGACCAAGGCCTCGTTCCTTGCCGCCGAAGGCAAGGAGACGCCGGTGTTCGTGCGCTTCTCCACCGTGCAGGGCTCGCGCGGCTCGGCGGACACCGTGCGCGACGTGCGCGGCTTCGCCACCAAGTTCTACACCGACGAGGGCAACTTCGACCTGGTCGGCAACAACATGCCGGTGTTCTTCATCCAGGACGCCATCAAGTTTCCGGACTTCGTCCACGCGGTCAAACCCGAGCCGCACAACGAGATCCCGCAGGCGCAATCGGCCCACGATACCTTCTGGGATTTCGTCTCGCTGACGCCTGAGTCCGCACACATGGTGCTCTGGACCATGTCCGACCGCGCCCTGCCGCGCAGCTATCGGGCGATGGAAGGCTTCGGCGTGCACACCTTCCGCCTGATCAATGCCGAGGGCGTCAGCCGCTTCGTCAAATTCCACTGGAAGCCGGTGGCCGGCGCCTTCTCGCTGGTCTGGGACGAAACGCTGAAGATCGCCGGCAAGGACCCGGACTTCAACCGCCGCGACATGTGGGAGTCCATCGAGATGGGCGACTACTTCGAGTGGGAGCTGGGCGTGCAGGTGGTCGAGGAGGCTGACGAGCACAAGTTCGACTTCGACCTGCTGGACCCGACCAAAATCATCCCCGAGGAGCTGGTGCCGGTGCAGAAGCTCGGCAAGATGACCCTCAACCGCAACCCGGACAACTTCTTCGCCGAGACCGAGCAGGCCGCCTTCCACATCGGCCATATCGTGCCGGGCATCGACTTCACCAACGACCCGCTGCTGCAGGGCCGGTTGTTCTCCTACACCGACACCCAACTGCTGCGTCTCGGTGGGCCGAACTTCCACGAAATTCCGATCAACCGTCCGCTGTGTCCGTTTCACAACAACCAGCGCGACGCCTTCCATCGCCAGACGATCCACAAGGGCCGCGCCAACTACGAGCCCAACTCCATCGACAACGGCTGGCCCAAGGAAACCCCGCCGGCAGCTCAGGGCGGCGGTTTCGAGAGCTATCCGGAGCGGGTCGAGGGGCACAAGATCCGCAACCGCAGCGAATCCTTCGGCGACCACTTCTCCCAGGCCACGCTGTTCTGGAACAGCATGAGCGGCCCGGAGAAGGAGCACATCATCGGTGCCTATACCTTCGAGCTGGGCAAGGTCGAGCGGGTGTTCATCCGCGAGCGTCAGGTCAACGAGATCCTCGCCAACATCGACTTGGAGCTGGCCCGGCGCGTGGCCGAGAACCTGGGTCTGCCGGCGCCGAGCGCACCGACCGTCACCACCAGGGCGTCCAGCGTGCAGAGTTCGCCGGCACTGAGCCTGATGAACCATGCGCCGGGCAATATCAAGTCGCGCAAGGTGGCCATCCTGGTAGCCAACGGCGTCGACGGTGCAGCGATCGACGCATTCAAGGCCAAGCTGGCCGAGCAGGGCGCGCTGGCCAAGATCATCGGGCCGTCACCGGCTCCGGTGAAAACGGCGGACGGCACGATGCTGCCGGTGGATGCCGCGATGGATGGCATGCCCTCGGTGATGTTCGACGCCGTGTTCGTCCCGGGCGGCGCCGATGCGGCGGCAGCCATGGCCAAGTCCGGCGAGGCCAAGCACTACGTGCTGGAGGCCTACAAGCACCTGAAACCTATCGTCATGCTCGGCGCCGCGCGTCCGCTGCTGGCGACCCTGGGCCTGCAGCCCGACGCTGGTCTGCTGGAAGGCGATGATGTGGATGGGGTGTTCGGCAACTTTGCCCAGGCACTCGGTCAGCATCGTGTCTGGGCGCGCGAGGCCGCCGCGGAGGCCATCCCCGCCTGAGGTTTGCGCCAGGTTCGAGCAGGCGCCAGCCCGCTCGAACCTGGCTGTAAGCCATCGACCACAGAACGCCGGCGCATGCCGGCGTTCTGCTTTTTTTATTTGGTTAACTCGGCGCAAGAGCCTGCAATAGACCCAGGTCATGGTTGCGGCTGCCTGGCTCGCCCATGCTGTAAGCGTATCTGTCAGCGAATGGAGCCAGACCATGAGCGATACCCAAACTGCAGCCCGTCAGGGGCTGCTCGGCATCCCGATCGGCCTGTTGGTGGCCATGCTTGCGCTGATTGGCGTGCTGCTGATGCCGTTGCCTGCCGATTTGCCCGTGGCCGGCCAGCGGGTGCTGGCCATCCTGGTGTTTGCAGTGGTGGTGTGGATCACCGAAGCGGTGTCCTACGAGGTCAGCGCAATCATGATCACCGCGCTGCTGGCGTTTCTCGTCGGCACGGCACCCACGCTGGAGAACCCCGAGGTGGTCTACGGCACCTCGAAGGCGATCGGCATGGGGCTTTCCGGTTTTGCCAATCCCGCCTTGGCCCTGGTCGCGGGCGCGCTGTTCATCGCCGCGGCGATGACGCTTACCGGGCTCGACCGTCGCATTGCGCTGATGACCCTCTCCAGGGTCGGCACCAGTTCGCGGCACATTCTCGGCGGCACCCTGGTGGTCATCGTCCTGCTCAGCCTGGTGGTGCCCAGCGCCACGGCGCGCGCCGCCTGCGTGGTGCCGATCATGCTCGGCATCATCACCGCGTTCGGCATCGACAAGCGTTCGAATTTCGCCGCCGGCATGATGATCATCGTTGCCCAGGGCACCAGCATCTGGAATATCGGCATCCAGACCGCGGCGGCACAGAACCTGCTGCTGGTGGGCTTCATGGACAAACTGCTGGGTGAGCGGGTCAGCTGGATCGACTGGCTCATCGCCGGCGCACCCTGGGCCGTGCTGATGTCCTTCGTGCTGCTGTTCATCGTGCTCAAGCTGCTGCCGCCAGAAACCGAGCGGATAGCCGGTGGCAAGGAAGCCGTGGCCCGCTCGCTCGCCGAACTCGGGCCGATGACCTCGGCGCAGAAGCGCCTGCTCGCCGTGTCCATCGGGCTGCTGCTGTGCTGGGCCACCGAGGGCAAGCTGCACAGCTTCGACACCACCAGCACCACCTACGCCGGCCTGGTAATCCTGATGCTGCCGCGCATCGGCGTGATGAACTGGAAGGAGGTCCAGACGCGGGTGCCCTGGGGTACGGTGATCGTCTTCGGGGTCGGGATCAGCCTCGGCACGGTATTGCTCACGACCCAGGCCGGACAGTGGCTCGGCGCGCAGGTGGTGGCCCACACCGGGCTTGGCGTGGTGGGGCCGCTGGGCATCTTCGCCATCCTTGGCGCCTTTCTCATCGTGATCCACCTGGGCTTTGCCAGTGCCACGGCGCTGACCTCGGCGATGCTGCCGATCCTGATTTCGGTGTTGCTGAGCCTGCCGGGCGACTTCAGCCGGCTGGGGATGACCATGCTGCTCGGTTTCGTCGTCAGTTACGGCTTCATCCTGCCAATCAACGCACCGCAGAACATGGTCTGCCTGGGCACTGAAACCTTCAGCGCCCGGCAGTTCGCCAAGGTCGGCGTGCTGGTGACGCTGATCGGTTATTTGACCATGTTGTTGTTCGCGATGACCTGGTGGCGCTGGCTGGGTTGGATCTGAGCAGCCCAACATTTTGGATCGACGCCTGGCAGCACTGATGCGCTAGGCGTTCTTGCCCGGTAGCGCCGCCAGCTCGCGCCAGTGCAGGAACAGGCGCAGGTCGAACTCGATCTGCCCGTAGCCCGGCAGCATGTGTTCGCACAGCTTGTAGAAGGCGCGGTTGTGCTCGCTCTCGCGCAGATGGGCGAGCTCGTGCACCACGATCATCCTGAGAAACTCCGGAGCCGCGTCGCGGAACAGCGCGGCGACGCGGATCTCCTTTTTCGCCTTGAGCTTGCCGCCCTGCACCCGTGACACCGCGGTATGCAGGCCCAGCGCGCGATGGGTCAGGTCCAGGCGATTGTCATAGAGCACCTTGTCGATCGGCGGCGCGCTTTTCAGGTACTCCTGCTTGAGCTGCTGCACGTAGCCATACAGCGCCTTGTCGCTCTGCACCTGATGGCGGCCGGGGTAGCGCCGCTCGAGGTACTCGCCCAGGCGGTTGTCGGCGATCAGCTGGCGTACCTGCGCCAGCAGCGGCTCGGGGTAGCCGCGCAGGTACTTCAGGTCACTCATGCGCGCTTCGGCCAGGCGAAGCTGAGCAGGAACAGTGCGGCGGCGCTGACCACGATGGACGGGCCGGCCGGAGTGTCCTCGTACCAGGACAGCGTCAGCCCCAGGCACACGGCGACGATTCCCAGGATGCTTGCGCCCAGCGCCATCTGTTCCGGCGTGCGCGCGTGGCGCTGTGCGGCCGCGGCGGGAATGATCAGCAGCGAGGTGATCAGCAGCACGCCGACGATCTTCATCGCCACGGCGATCACCACGGCGATCAGCAGCATCAGCGCCAGGCGGATGCCGGCCACCGGCAGGCCTTCGACCTTGGCCAGCTCCTCGTGCACGGTGATCGCCAGCAGCGGCCGCCACAGCGGGATCAGCATCAGCAGCACCAGTGCGCTGCCGCCGATGATCCAGGCCAGGTCGCTCGGCCCGACGGCCAGCAGGTCGCCGAACAGGTAGCCCATCAGGTCGACACGCACATCCTTCATGAAGCTCAGCGAGACCAGGCCGAGCGATAGCGTGCTGTGGGCCAGGATGCCGAGCAGGGTGTCGGAGGCCAGCGGCTGGCGCTGCTGCAGGGTCACCAGCAGCAGGGCGAGCAGCACGCAGCCGACGGTCACCGCCAGCGTCAGGTTGACGTCCAGCATCAGCCCGAGGGCGACGCCGAACAGCGCGGCGTGGGACAGGGTGTCGCCGAAATAGGCCATGCGCCGCCATACGACGAAGGAGCCGAGCGGGCCGGCGACCAGCGCCAGGGCGAGGCCGGCGAGCAGCGCGTTGAGAAGGAAATCGGGCATCTGATGCTCTGTCTAGTGCTTGCAGTCCGGGCCGTGGACGTGGGGTTTGCCGATCACCACGCTGCCGTGCAGGTCGTGGCTGTGATCGTGCTGGTGGTGGTAGATCGCCAGGCTGCGCGCATCCTGGCCGAACAGCTCGACGAAGGCCGGGTCGCTGCTGACCTGTTCCGGATGCCCCGAGCAGCAGACGTGGCGGTTCAGGCAGACCACCTGATCGGTGGCACTCATCACCAGGTGCAGGTCGTGGGAGACCATCAGCACGCCGCAGCCGTAGCGGTCGCGCAGCACGCCGATCAGCCGGTACAGCTCGGCCTGGCCGGCGACGTCGACGCCCTGCACCGGTTCGTCCAGCACCAGCAGCTCCGGTTCGCGCAGCAGGGCGCGGGCGAGCAGCACGCGCTGCATTTCGCCGCCGGAGATCTTCTGCAGCGGGCTGTCGATCACATGCTCGGCACCGACTTCACCCAGCGCCGCGAGGGCGCGTGCGCGGTCGACGCCGGGGACCAGGCGCAGAAAGCGCAGCACCGACAAGGGCAGGGTGGGGTCGACGTGCAGCTTCTGCGGCATGTAGCCGACGCGCAGCCGCGGCTTGCGCCAGACCTGGCCATGGTCGGGCTTGAGCAGGCCGAGCACGGCGCGCACCAGGGTGGTCTTGCCGGCCCCGTTGGGGCCGATCAGGGTGACGATCTCGCCGCGATGCACCTGCAGTTGCGCGCCTTCCAGCACGTTCTGGTTGGCGAAGCGCACATGGATGTCATCCAGCCGCAGCAGTACCTCGCTCATGCGGCGTTCCGGCAGTTCGAGCAGAGCCCGACGACTTCCACGGTCTGGCCTTCAACGGAGAAGCCAACGCTGCCGGCGGCGCTGTCGATGGCCTCGGCGATGGCCGGGCGCTCCAGCTCGATGGCGGTGTGGCAGAGACGGCAGATGAGGAACTGGCCCTGATGCGGATGCTCCGGGTGGTTGCAGCCGATGAAGGCGTTGAGCGAGGCGATGCGGTGCACCAGGCCGTTCTCCAAGAGGAAATCCAGCGCGCGGTACACGGTGGGCGGCGCGGCGCGTCGGCCGTCCTGCTCGCTCAGCACGGCAAGAATGTCGTAGGCGCCGAGCGGCTTGTGGCTCTGCCAGACCAGCTCCAGCACGCGCTTGCGCAGCGCGGTCAGGCGCACGCCCTGGCGCGCGCAGAGGCTGTCGGCTTCGGCCAGCGCGTGGCTGACGCAGTGGTCGTGGTCATGGGGCGTGCAGGCCAGTGGAGTCTTGGACATGGGCGGCGACGTGTAAGGGGAGAGACGTTATTATGTACCAATTCTTTCCGTTCGAGTGATGCCCGTGAATCGTCTTTGCTCCCTTCCGTTGCTGGCGGCGCTGCTCGCTGGCGCCTCCTCTGCCCAGGCCGAAGTCCGTGTACTGACCAGCATCAAGCCGCTGCAGCTGATCGCCGCAGCGGTACAAGACGGCGTAGGCGAACCCGATGTGCTGCTGCCGGCCAGCGCTTCGGCGCACCATTACTCGTTGCGCCCGTCCGACGTACGGCGGCTGCGCGATGCCGAACTGTTCTACTGGATCGGCCCTGATCTGGAGAGCTTCCTGCCGCGTGCGCTGAGCGCTCGCGAAGGCACGACCGTGGCGGTGCAGGACCTGCCGAAGCTGACCCTGCGTCGTTTTGGTGATGCGCACGCGCACGACGAGGCTGAACATCACGATCACGACGATCACGACGATCACGACGGCCATGACCATGATGCTCACGAGCATGACGAGGCCGAGCATGGCGAGACCGCCCATGCCGACGAGCACGACCATGATCATCGGCCGGGCACGCTCGATGCGCACCTGTGGCTGCTGCCAGCCAACGCCCTGATCATCGCAGAACGCATGGCCGCTGACCTGGCCGCCGCCGACCCGGCCAACGCACAGCGCTACCAGGCCAACTCGGCGGCCTTCGCCCAGCGCATCGAGGCGCTCGACGCCCGCCTCAAGCAGCGCTTCAGCAAGGTGCAGAACAAGCCGTTCTTCGTTTTCCACGAGGCCTACGACTACTTCGAGGCGGCCTACGGCCTGCGCCATGCCGGCGTGTTCAGTGCAGGTGGTGAGTCGCAACCCGGCGCCCGGCATGTGGCGGCGATGCGCGAGCGCTTGCAGCAGGCCGGGCCGAGCTGCGTGTTCAGCGAGCCGCCGGCGCGTCCGCGACTGGCCGAAACGCTGACCGCCGGCTTGCCGGTGAAGATGGCGGAGCTGGATGTGCTCGGTGTCGGCCTGGCGACCGATGCGCAGGGCTACGAAAAGTTGCTGGAAGGCCTCGGCGACACCCTGGCCGGCTGCCTGGAATCGCTCTGATCCAGTGCCCGGGCTGATCCGTCAGGCCGGGCCACGCCTCTCGGGGCGCTGCGTCAGCCAGCCTGGCGGATACCGTCGGCGAGCAACGCCATCATCTGGTCGATCTCGGCCTTCTCGACGATCAGCGCCGGCGACAGGGCGATAGTGTCGCCGCTGGCGCGTACCAGCAGGCCCTTCTCGAAACACTCCCGGAACACCTCGTAACCGCGCTTGCCGACGCCATCGGCATGGGCAGCGAACTGGATACCCGCGACCAGCCCGACCGTGCGGATGTCGATCACGTTGGGCAGGTCCCTGAGGCTGAACAGTGCTTCCTGCCAGTAGGGCTCCAGGTCGATGGCCTTCTGGAACAGGTTCTCCTGCTGATAGATCTGCTGGGTCGCCAGTGCCGCTGCGCAGGCCACCGGATGCCCGGAGTAGGTGTAGCCGTGGAAGAACTCGATGACGCTTTCCGGTCCCTTCATGAACGCATCGAACAGGTGGTCGGCGACCAGCACCGCGCCCATGGGAATCGCGCCGTTGGTCAGGCCCTTGGCGCAGGTGAGGATGTCCGGCGTCACGCCCCAGCGCTGGGCGGCGAAGGCTTCGCCGACACGGCCGAAGCCGGTGATGACCTCATCGAAGATCAGCAGGATGCCGTGCTTGGCGGTGATCTCGCGCAGCCGCTGCAGATAGCCCACCGGCGGCAGGATCACCCCGGCCGAGCCGGACATCGGCTCGACGATCACCGCGGCGATGTTCTCCGCGCCATGCAGCGTCACCAGCCGCTCCAGCTCATCGGCGCGCTCCACGCCATGCTGCGGCAGGCCCTTGCTGAAGGCGTTGCGCTGCAGGTCGAGGGTGTGCGGCAGGTGATCGACGCCGGGTAGCATCGGGCCGAAGGCGCGGCGGTTGTTGGCCATGCCACCCACCGACATGCCACCGAAGCCGACGCCGTGATAGGCCAGCTCACGGCCGATCAAGCGGGTACGGCTGCCCTGGCCGATGGCGCGCTGATAGGCCAGGGCGATCTTCAGCGCGGTATCGGCCGATTCCGATCCGGAGTTGGTGAAGAACACCCGGTTCAGTCCCTCGGGGCTGATGGCGGCGAGCGTTTCCGCCAGCTCGAAGGGCAGCGGGTGGCCCATCTGGAAGGTCGGAGCGAAATCCATCCTGGCGATCTGCTTGCTCACCGCCTCGCTGATCTCGCGCCGGCCATGGCCGGCATTGCAGCACCACAGCCCGGCCGTGCCATCGAGCACCTGGCGACCGTCGCTCGCCGTGTAGTACATGCCTTCGGCCCGCTCCAGCAGGCGCGGACTGGCCTTGAACTGGCGATTGGCGGTGAAGGGCATCCAGAAGTGTTCGGGCGAGGTGGCAAAATCCTGGGACATGGGCGAGCTCCGGCGACGAGCGACTATGCTGCGACGGCGCCGCAGCGTTTCGATCGAGTCTATGTTTAATAAAACGA
Organism: Pseudomonas sp.; assembly: GCA_032105665.1. Classification (GTDB taxonomy): domain Bacteria; phylum Pseudomonadota; class Gammaproteobacteria; order Pseudomonadales; family Pseudomonadaceae; genus Stutzerimonas. Next base: position 20,854 of record DAMCQE010000009.1, read on the forward strand.
ACAAAACAAGGCGCAAAACCGGCCGTTCGTAAAAAATATTGATAGGGTCCGCGCCGCTGGTTTAGGGTGCGTTTTCCATCACCCGAAGACCTGAGAGAGAGGAAGCACCATGCCCAGCCTGACCTTCGCCGATTGGCAACAGCGTGCCCGTGACCTGCGTATCGAAGGTCGCGCCTTTATCCAGGGTGAGTATTGCGCCGCGGCGCAGGGTGGCCAGTTCGACTGCATCAGCCCGGTGGACGGGCGGGTGCTGGCCCAGGTCGCCAGCTGCGACCTGGCCGATGCCGAGCGTGCGGTGGCCAGCGCACGCGCCGCATTCGAGGCAGGCAGCTGGGCGAAGCTGGCGCCGGCCAAGCGCAAGGCGGTGCTGATTCGCTTCGCCGATCTGCTGGAAGACCACCGCGAGGAGCTGGCCCTGCTGGAGACCCTCGACATGGGCAAGCCGATCGGCGACTCGCTGACGGTGGACATCCCCGGTGCGGCGCGGGCGCTGCGCTGGAGCGGCGAGGCGATCGACAAGATCTACGACGAGGTAGCGGCCACGCCCCACGACCAGCTGGGCCTGGTCACCCGCGAGCCGGTCGGCGTGGTGGCGGCCATCGTGCCGTGGAATTTCCCGCTGATGATGGCCTGCTGGAAGCTCGGCCCGGCACTGGCCACAGGCAACTCGGTGGTGCTCAAGCCGTCCGAGAAGTCGCCGCTGACCGCCATCCGCATCGCCCGGCTGGCGATCGACGCCGGCATTCCGGCCGGCGTGCTCAATGTCCTGCCAGGTTACGGCCACACCGTCGGCAAGGCGCTGGCGCTGCACATGGACGTCGATACCCTGGTCTTTACCGGCTCCACGCGGGTGGCCAAGCAGCTGATGATCTACGCCGGCGAGTCGAACATGAAGCGTGTCTGGCTGGAGGCGGGCGGCAAGAGCCCGAACATCGTCTTCGCCGATGCGCCCGACCTGCAGGCGGCTGCCCAGGCGGCGGCGGGTGCCATCGCCTTCAATCAGGGCGAGGTCTGCACTGCCGGTTCGCGGCTGCTGGTGGAGCGTTCGATCAAGGAGCGCTTCCTGCCCATGGTGGTGGAGGCGCTCAAGGGCTGGAAGCCGGGCAACCCGCTGGACCCTTCGACCAACGTCGGCGCCCTGGTGGACACCCAGCAGCTCAACACCGTGCTCGGCTACATCGACGCCGGGCGCCAGGCCGGCGCGCAGGTGCTGATCGGCGGCCAGCGGACGCTGGAGGAAACCGGCGGGCTGTACGTCGAGCCGACCATCTTCGATGGCGTCGACAATGCGATGAAGATCGCTCAGGAGGAAATCTTTGGCCCGGTGCTCTCGGTGATCAGCTTCGACAGCGCCGAGGAAGCGGTGGCGATCGCCAACGACACGCCCTACGGCCTCGCTGCGGCGGTGTGGACCGCCGACCTGTCCAAGGCGCACCGCACCGCACGGGCGCTGCGCGCCGGCAGTGTGTGGGTCAACCAGTACGACGGCGGCGACATGACCGCGCCGTTCGGCGGCTTCAAGCAGTCCGGCAACGGTCGTGACAAGTCGCTGCATGCCTTCGACAAGTACACCGAGCTCAAGGCGACCTGGATTCAGCTCTGACGGCATCCGTAGGGTGGATGTCGCCTTTTACATCCACCTTGCCGCACAGCCATGGTGGATCGATGAAGCGTGATCCACCCTACGGTTTTTTGAGCGTTCAGCTAGCTTTGCCCCCACTGCCCGCTGCGGCGCATCACGCCCCACTGGTGTTTACGCCGCGAGAACCACTGCCAGAGACCGCGGCAGCGCCAGACGGTATTCAGCTGGCGGTAGCCGAAGTTCTCCAGCACGGCCATCAGGAACAGCTGCAGCATGTCGCGTCGACGGCTGTAGACGCGGAAGGACATGGTTTCCAGCAGCAGGCCGTTGACCGACAGCAGAATGCCCATGCCGATCGCCACCAGCAGGAAGGCGGCCAGCGCGGCGTAGGACACCGCACCAAAGGCAAAGCCCCCGAGCATGAAGCCGTAGCCGACCAGTTCGATCAGCGGGCCGATCCACTCGAACAGTGCCATGAACGGCCAGGCCAGCCAGCCCGGCGTACCGCCACGCAGGCTGAAGGCCAGCCGCGCATGCCGGCTCAGGCTTTCGGCCAGGCCGCGTTGCCAGCGGCTGCGCTGGCGGCCGAGGGTGCCGAGGTCTTCCGGGCATTCGGTCCAGCAGATCGGATCGGGCAGGTAACGGATGCGGTAGGGGATGCGTCTTTCGCGGTGATAGCGGTGCAGCCGCACCACCAGTTCCATGTCCTCGCCGACGGTATCGGTGCGATAGCCGCCGACCGCCATCACCCGTTCGCGGTCGAACAGGCCGAAGGCCCCGGAGATGATCAGCACGGCATTGAGCGGCGACCAGCCGAGACGGCCGAAGAGAAACGCACGCAGGTATTCGACGATCTGGAAACGCGCCAGCCAGTTGCGGGGCAACCCGGCCTGGATAAGAAAGCCGCCGCGCACCTGCGAGCCATTGGCGATACGCACGGTGCCGCCGGCGGCGATGGTGCGCTCGTCTTCGAGGAAGGGCTGCACCACGCGCAACAGGCTGTCGCGCTGCAGGATCGAGTCGGCGTCGACGCCGCAGAACAGTCCGTGGCGTGCCGCGTTGATACCGGCATTCAGCGCATCGGCCTTGCCGCCGTTGGCCTTGTCCACCACCCGCAGATTGGCGTAGCGCCGCGAACGATAGATGGCCTGCACCGGTTGGTGGGCCACGGCCTGGCGCAGCGGCTCGGGGTGCGGCACCAGGTCGAATTCCTCGATCAGCACGGCGAGGGTGTTGTCCTTCGAACCGTCGTTGATCACCACGATCTCGAACTCGGGATACTGCAGCTGCAGCATCGAGCGCACCGAGGTGCGGATGGTCGCTTCCTCGTTGAACGCCGGCATCAGTACCGACACCGGCGGCTCCACACCCAGGTAGGGCGCCAATTCGCCGGTTTCCGCGCGCTGGCGGATGTAGCCCATCAGGCTTGCCATCGACAGCATGTTCAGCAGCAGGTACATGCCGTTGAGCAGCAGGAAATAGAGGATGAATGCGACCTGCAACCACCACAGCCAAGTATCGGTCACCGGCGCACCTCCGCGATGGCGCGGCGCAGGGCGTCCCTGCCGTAACGATCACGAACCTGTTCAAGCATATGCTGCAGCCCCTCCAGCGTTGCGCCCGGCATCGCCGCCAGGCTGTCGGCCGCCGCCTGGCGCACCCACCAGCTGCTGTCCGATAGCAGCGGCAGGAACAGTTCGCTGTCTTCGCGGCGTGCCTGTTTGTGCAATGCCTGCAGCGCCGCCAGACGCACGGTGTCCTGTTCATGCTGCAGGGCGCGTAGCAGGCGGTGGCGGTCGCGCGGGTCGCCGAGTTCGCACAGGCAGCGCAGCGCTACCTGCAGATATTCTGCCGGTGCGCCTTCGTCCAGCCGGGCACGGGCCCAAGGCGCGGCGTGGCGGGGATCGCCCTGCACGAGCAGGGGAACCAGACGCTCGCGACGCGGATCTTCCGAGGAGGACAGCACGATCAGCAGCGGCGTGGTCACGGCCTGTTCGCCAGCCTGCTGGCAGAGACTGATCAGCCGCGGCAGCGCCCAGTCGGGGCGATTCACCGCCGCCGGCAGGATCAGCGCCATGGCTTTGCTGGCGTCCATCGCCACCAGGGTCTGGGCGGCGGAGAGGGCGACGATGGAGTTGCGGCTCAGCAGTAGCGGTTGCACCGCCTGCCAGTGCGCGGGGTCAGCCAGATGCCGCAGGCAGGTCAGGCCGATCAGCTTGCTGCGCACTCTCCCGCGCAGCAGGATCAAGGCCTGGCGGTCCATGCCCAGAGCGATCAGCGCGCGGTTCATGCGCTCGCGTGCGGCCCCGCGCAACTGTAGCTGGGTGCGGTTCCACTGCAGCAGGAACCACAGCTGTCGCCGCCGTGGCAATGGCGCATGGCTGGGCGGGAGTTCGTCGCTCAAGCTGCAGAGGGCGAAGAAGGGCCGCCACTGTTCGTTGAACTGCTGCCGGCGTACGGTGCGCCGGCGTGATACCTCACCGAGCAGCAGAACCTGCAGCAGCACCAGCACCGTCAGTGCGCCGAGGCCGAAGGCGCAGTACAGCGCCAGTTGCAGCATGCGGTCTTCCGGCCAGAGCTGCGCCCAGGCGTTCGCCGATGCTTCGCACAGCCAGTGGGGGCAGCGCGCCAGCCATTCAGAAAGCATGACGCAGGCCGAGCTGCAGCCATTGCCGGTCGTAGTAGCTGCCCTGCTGGTGATGGCCGATTTCCCAGCTCAGCGCCCAGCGGCTGTCGAACCAGTGGCGACCCTGCAGGCTGATGGCGCGCACGTCGCTGGTGATCAGCTGCTGTTCCTCCACCGCCTCTTCCTCGCCCACGGTCAGGCGCAGGCCGGCGTAGCTCAGGCCCTGGTAGTAGTAGTCCAGTGCCAGATCATGGCCGATCGGCGTGCCGGCATTGGCGACATCGGTGACGTTCAGCGTGTAGCCGGCGCGCCAGGCGTTCCAGTAGCGTTCGGCGCTCAGCGCGAGGCGGTCGACCCGGGTGGTCTCGTACTCGGTGCGGCGGACACTGACAGCGCCGAGGTAGCCGTCTGGTAGCCGCCGCTGCAGGCGCAGATCGGCATGCCACTCGGGAAGGAAATAGGGCGACGGCTGGTAGCCGACCTCCGGTTGCAGGGTCCAGTTCTCGTCCAGCGCAATGACGGCGCCGGCTTCGACGCCTTCGTCCCACTCGCCGAAGCGTTGCTCGCGTGTCAGCGCGCCATACCAGCCGAGACTCTCCGGCTTCGTCGAGGCGTAGTCCAGGCGCTGGCTGCGCCAGTTGTCAAAGCCGCTGTCGAGCCAGTCCTGGCGAGCGGAGATTTCCAGTTCGTGGCGTCGCCTGGTCGCGGCGTCGACCACCGGCACGGGCGCCGCTGCGGTGCTGGGCACGGTCAGCGCAGCACGGGCCTGCTGGATCACCTGCTGCACCTCGGCATAGTCCGGGGCGAGCTGGGCGGCGCGCTCGAGCGATTCCAGCGCCCGTTGCGGATGACCGGCCCAGAGTAGCGCCTGGCCCTCGCCGAGCAGATAGTCGGCGTTGTCCGGCTGTTGCTGCAGCAGGCGGCGATAGATCGGCAGCGCCTGTTCAGGGCGGCCTTGCCAGCTCAATACGCGGGCGAGCAGGAACTGCGCCGCGGTGTCGTCCGGCTGCCCAGCCAGATGCGCACGAAGTGTGGCTTCGGCCGCGTCCAGTTGTTGCGCCTGGACCTGCCGCTCGGCGGTGGTGACGTCCGCCAGCGCCGCACCGCAAGGCAGCGCCAGGGCAAGCAGCATTACCGCTCGCTTCATCGGCGGCCCCTCAGCAGACGGCGGATGCGCGCCAGCAGTTCTTCCGGCTGGAACGGCTTGGTCACGTAGTCGTCGGCGCCGAGTTCCAGCGCTCGGACGATGTCCACTTCACGGGCCTTGGCCGTCAGCATCAGCACCGGCACGCTGTCCCAGCCGGGTTGCGCCCGCAGCCGTTCGATGAGTTCCAGGCCATCATGGTAGGGCAGCATGATGTCCATCAGCGTCAGATCCGGCGGCTCGCTCTGGGCGAAGTACTCCAGTGCCTGCCGCCCATCGGCGGCGTGGTCGACCACGAAGCCGTGACGTTCGAGCATGTAGCGGATGAGAAAGGCGATGTCTTCTTCGTCTTCCACCATGAGAATGCGTTTGCTGGCGGATTCGCTCATGGGTGAGCCTCGTCGGTTTCGTGTGTGTGCCCCGGCGGCCAGTGTTGCAGCAGGTGCTGGATCAGCCTGGCCAGCTCATCGCCGTCGTGACGGGATTTCACCAGTTGGCGCAGCGCCAGGCGGTCGTCCTGAATCGGGGTGTCGAGCGCGGAAAAGATGATCACCGGCGGCGGTGGGACGCTCTGCGCCAGCTGGTCGAACAGCTCGGTGCCCTGGCCGTCCGGCAGCATCAGGTCGATGATCGCCAGGTCGAAGGTCTGTGCCGCGATCAGCTCGCGCGCGTCGTGCAGCGTCGCGGCGCCGGAAAGATCGACATCGAGCGCGGCGATCTGCCTGGCCAGCAGCACCCGCAGGTCGTCGTCGTCCTCGACGTGCAGGATGCGCGGTTTGTGCCCGCCGAGCTGCAGACAGGCGCGGATCACGTCCATGACCCGCGAGGGGTCGATCGGTTTGTGCAGCCAGTCGATCACGCCCACCGCGCCGCCGCGCAGCGTGCCGTCGTCGTCATCGCGGCGCTGCGGCTGCAGGCTGACGATCAGCACCGGCAGGTTGCGGTAGTTGTGCTGGCTGCGCAGGCTCTGCAGGAAGGCCGCGCTATTTTCGTCATCCAGCGCCGGGCTGAGGGTCAGTGCCTCGATGTCGAACTGCTGCAACAGCCGGCGTGCCTCGGCTGCGGTGCCGCTGATCAAGGTCGCGTAGCCATGCTGCTGCAGCGCCGCGGCCAGCTGCTCGGCCGCATGGGTGTCCGGCTCGAGGATGAGGATCAACGCAGCATTGTCAGGCTGGGCTGCTCTGGCCGGCGGGGTAGTGGGTCGCTGCAGCGGCGTCGCTGGTTGCTCCTCCAGCGGCAGCTGCAGCCAGAAGCGCGAGCCGTGACCTTCCTGGGAGTCGAAACCGATCTGTCCGTGCATCTGCTGCACCAGCGAGCGGGTGATTGCCAGGCCCAGCCCGGTGCCGCCGCGCTGGCGGGCGTCGGAGGAATCGGCCTGGGCGAAGCGCTCGAAGATGCGCCCACGGAAAGCCTCGGGAATCCCCGGCCCCTGATCCTGTACGCCGAGTTCCAGCACGTTGTCATGGTGACGTAGATCGATCGTCACGCTGCCGCCGGCGGGGGAATGCTTGATCGCGTTGGACAGCAGGTTGGCCATCACCTGGGCAAAGCGGTCGGGGTCGACCATCGCTTCGCTCGACAGCGACTCATCGGCGCCCACCAGCGTGAGATTGACGTCGTAGTCGCGGGCGTACGGCTGGATATCCGACAGCGCCTGCTGCACCAGCGCGCGCACGTCATGGTGGCCGAAGTTGAAGGCCAGGCGTCCGGCTTCGAGTTTTTCGATGTCGAGGATGTCGTTGATCAGGCGCACCAGGCGTTCGCTGTTCTTGTGAGCGATATCCAGCAGCGGGCGGGCGTCGTTGCCGACATGTCCGGCAATGCCTCCGATCAGCATACCGAGGGCGCCGCGGATGGCGGTCAGCGGCGTGCGCAGCTCGTGGCTGACGGTGGAGATGAATTCGGTCTTCATCTGCTCCATGCGTCGGCGCAGGGAGATGTCCACCGCCACCGTGACCACATGACAGGTACGTGTCGAGATCCGCAGCGGGCGCTTGACCACCTGGAACCAGTGCTCCGCGCCATGGGCATCGGTAAGCGCCACCTCGGTGCTGCGCAGATCGCCGCCGCCTCCCGCCAGTTCGGCCAGCTCTTCGTCACCCAGCAGCAGCGGTTGCAGCCGCACGGCAGACGGCACCTCGTCGGGGCGGCGCTGCTCGATGTCCTGCGGGCGCACGTCCAGCAGGGCCGCGAGCGCCGAATTGCAGAGCAGGAAACGGCCCTGGGCGTCGCGAACGAAGATCAGGTTCTCGTCGGTGTCGACCACGCGGCGGAGGAATACCTGCTGGTCGTGCAAGGTGTCGCGATTGCGCTGCAGCTCGCTGACGTCGCGCGCGATGGCCAGATGATCGCCCAGCCCGGTGGGCATCAGACGGACCTCGAAGGTGCGCTGGGTCTGCAGCTCGCACCAGGTCTTCTGGCGCAACATTCCTTCGTCGGTCTGATTGAGCAGCTCGATGAGCAAGGGTTCGATCGCTTCCGGCGGCGGCGCGCGGCGCGGGGTGCCTCGCGAAATGCTCGACACCTGCTGCCGCTCATCGACCGCGTAGAGATGGTCCGGGATGGCCTGCAGCAGCGCCCCGAGGCGTGCCTCGCCGGCCTGGGCGCTGCGGGCGAGCTGCTGACGAATCTGCAGGTTCCTCTGCAAGACCCAGAAGGCGGCCAGGAACAGCCCGATCACCACCAGTGTGCCGATCAGTGCCAGCCACTGAGCGCGTTCGGTGGTGTGTGCTACCGCTTCGCTGGCAGCAGCCAGCTGGCTGCGTTCATGCTGTTCGACGGCGTTGAGCAGCGCGCGCAGGCGGTCCATCAGCAGGTGCCCGCCGGCCTCGCGCAGACGCTCCACGGCAGCCTGCAGCCCGGCCTCGCGGCGGGTCTGCATGTTGCCGGCGGCAACTTCGAGGCGGTCGGCGATGGTCGCATCGAGGGTCCGGAACCAGCGTCGGTCGGGATAATCACGTCCTTCGACCTGGCGCTGCAGGCTGCGTCGGTTGCCTTCCAGCTGTCTGAGGCCACGTTCGTAGGGTTCGAGATAGGTGGGGTCGCCAGTGAGGATGAAACCGCGCGAACCGGTTTCGATGTCCTGTAACGAAGAAAAGATCGCCTGGACCGAGGTGATGATTTCCAGGCTGTGGCTGACCGAGCGATTGGTCTGCAACAGCGCTTCCTGCGTGCGCTTGCCTTGCCAGCCAAGCGCGACGAGCAACAGAAACGCAGCGAGAAAGGCGATTGAATGCCAACCGATCGCGAGTCTTGCGGGCAAATCGGACTCCTTCCGCCGGGGATGACTGCACAGAATCCCCAGTTGCCTCGCTACCGCGTGGTCACCGGGATGAACTCAGTGTAGTCAGACCTGCACGAACCACAGCGGTTCGCCGCCGAAAGGGCCGGGCGCTCAGCGCTGGGCGATCTGCACCTGGTTGCGGCCGTTGTGCTTGGCCACGTACAGCGCCTGGTCGGCATGCTCAAGCAGCAGGCCGGAGGCGCTGTGGCCGTCGGTCTCGCAGATGCCGGCACTGAAGGTCACGCGGAACTCCTGGTCGCCAGCATTGAAGCTCAGCGCAGCGAAGCGCACGCGGATTTCGTCGAAAATGCGTCGGGCCTGCAGGGCCGAGCATTCGGGCAACACGGCGACGAACTCCTCGCCCCCGTAGCGGCCGAGGCTGTCGATACGCCGCAAGCGCTGGCGTAGCAGGTTGGCCAGGGCGCGGATGACGTTGTCGCCGGCGGCGTGCCCGTAGGTGTCGTTGATCTGCTTGAAATGATCGAGGTCGAGCATCACCACGCTGGCGGGTTTGCCGGTGCGGGTGGTGCGCTGCACTTCCAGCGCCAGCTGTTCCTTGATATCGGCGTGCTTGAGCAGGCCGGTCAGGCTGTCGCGGGCCAGCGCGGTACTCAGCGAGCGCGCACGCTGGGCGTGGGAATACACCGCGGCCACCAGCGCGGTATCGCTGATCGGCTTGGTGATGAAATCGTCGCCGGCCTTGAGCAGCGCCGCCATCTGCCGGTGGGTATCGGTCTCGGCGGAAAGGTAGATGATGGTCACCCGCAGCCATTCGTCATGCAGGCGGATCATCTGCGCCAGTTCCGGCCCGGAGCAGTCCGGCATGTTGACGTCCAGCAGCAACACCTCGGGGTTGAAGCTGCGCATGGTCTCCAGCACGCGGGTCGGTTCGGTAAGGATCTGCACCTGTATCTGCGCGTTGCGCAGCACCAGGCTGTAGCGTGCTGCCAGCTCGGCGTCGTCATCGACGATCAGCACGCGGAACGGTTCGCCTTGCTGCCGATCGAGGCAGCGCTCCAGGCTGTTCTCCAGCTGGGTGATATCCAGCGGGCGGACGAAGAAGCCCTGGGCGCCGGCACGCACCGCGGCCAGCTGGCTGGCGAAATCGGCCCGGTCGTGGATGACCAGCAGCGGCAGTGGCTGCTCGAGGCCTTGCTGCAGAGCGGCGAGCGCGTCGAAATCGCTGTCCTGCTGCACGCTGACGATCAGCGCGTCGGGCAGTTCATCGGCCACGGCCGCTTGCAGTGCGGCGAAGTTGGGCCACTGGCTGACCAGATAACCGAAGTTGCGCAGGGTCACCGCCATGCTGGCGCCCGCGACCGGATCGGCCTTCATCAGGTAGATGCGACAGCCGGGTGCAGGCTCCTCGTGGTGCTCCGGCAGTTCCGCCGCGCCGTCGCGTTCCTGGCCAGGGGTTTCGCCGGCCAACTGCAGCACCGCGCGGGCGAAGGCTTCGGCCGCGCGGCTGCCCGGCTTGGCCGAATCCAGCCAGCGATCGGCGCGCTGCTCCAACTGCCTGGCGCGCTCCCCGAGCTTGGCGAAGCCGAAGGTGCCGGCGGCACCGGCCAGCCGATGCAGGCGCTCGCGGATGCTCAGCATCACCAGCCGACGGCTGGCGGTGGCACGGGTCTGCTGCAGATCCTGGGCGAGCGCGGCGAGGTCGGTCAGGTCGGCCTGCAGGCGCTCGCCGAACTGCTGTTCCAGCTGCGCCAGCTGCTCCTGCAGCGCCAGGCGGGTGCGATCATCCATGCTCGGCCTCCCAGATCTGCCGCAACTGGGTGGCAAGTTGCAGCGGGTCGAAGGGCTTGCCCAGCACCTGGCGCACGCCGAGCTGACGCAACTCCTGCAGCCGTTCGGGCTGCAGATGGCCGGTGAGAAACACCACCGGCGTCTGCTGCAGGTCGACCAGATCGGCGAGTTGGCGAACCAGCTCGATGCCGTCCATCTGCGGTAGCATCACATCGAGCAGGATCAGGTCCGGAGCGAAGGCCTGCACCTGGTCGAGCGCGGCCTGGCCGGACTGACAGCTGAGCACTTCGAAGCCGCCGAGCTTTTCCAGAGCAATACGGGTCACCACCTGGATGGACGGTACGTCTTCGACGTGCAGGATGCGCTTGAGCTGTTTCATCACGGGCTCTCCTTGGCCTGGTCTTGTGCGGGTAGTTCGAACCAGAAGCAGGCGCCCTGGCCGGGCTCGGATTCGAAGCCGATCTGCCCGCCCATGTGCTCGATCAGCTCCTTGCTGATCGCCAGACCGAGGCCGGTGCCGCCCTGCTGGCGGCTGTCGGACGAATCGGCCTGGGCGAACTTCTGGAATACCCGTTCACGGAATTCGTCGGAAATGCCTGGGCCCCGGTCTCGGACGCTGACCCGCACGTGGCCGTCACGCATGCGGGCCGACAGTTCGACCTGCTCGCCGGGCGGCGAAAACTTTGCGGCGTTCGACAGCAGGTTGCTCAGCACCTGCTGCAGGCGCATGGCGTCGATTTCCACCTGCACCGCCGGGCAGTCGCCCAGGCGCAGCTGCACGCCATGGCGTTCGGCGTAGCTGCCATTGCTGCGCAGGGCCTGCTCCAGCTGCGGCAGTAGCGGCTGCTCGAGCAGGTCGAAGCGCATCTTGCCGGCGTGCAGCTTGTCCATGTCCAGCAGGTCGTCGATCAGCGCGCTCAGGCGCTGGCTGTTCTGCTGGGCGATCTCCAGCAGTTCGTGCATCGACTCGGGCACTTCGCCCATGACGTTCGAGCAGATCAGCGCCAGCGCGCCGGTGATGGACGTCAGCGGCGTGCGCAGCTCATGACTGACGGTGGAGATGAACTCGCGCTGCAGGCGTTCGATGCGCTTGCGTTCGGTGATGTCGTGCAGCACGACGACCGCGCCCATGCGCTGGCCATCGGAGGTGTACAGCGGGTCGGCGTTGGACAGTACGTGCCGCGGTGCGCCATTGCTCAGCAGCACCATCTCGTGGTCGATGACGTGCTCGCCATTGAGGGCGCGGCGCAGCGGAATCTCTTCGGGTTCCAGCGGGGTGACGCCATCGGCGCGGTACAGCCGGTAGTGGCTGGCCCATTCGCTCGGCGACAACGGGGCGACATCGGCGCCATGCCACTGCTTGGCCTTCTCGTTGAACAGGGTCAGATTGCCCTCGGCATCGCAGGCGATCACCGCTTCGCTCAGCGCCTCGAGCAGGCGCCGGTTCATCTCCTGCTGTTTGTCCAGCTCCAGCTGCTCGGCCTTGCGCGCGGTGATATCGGTGACGAAGCCGTGCCAGAGCACCGAGCCGTCGACCTGCTGCAGCGGGGTTGCCCGCGCCTCGACCCAGATCAGCCCCTTGTGCGGGTGCTCGACACGGTGCTCGCTGTGCCAGGGCGTGAGTTCACGAGCCGCCTGGCGGATGCTGAACAACAGGGCGCTGCGGTCGGGGCCGTGGACCCGGCCGACGATCGGCGCAAAGCTGCTGGCCAGCTGCCCGGGGCTGAGCCCGTAGATCTGCTCGACGCCCTCGCTGACGTAGGGAAAGCACGACGGTCCATCGGCGCGCCAATGGAACTGGAAGAGCATGCCCGGGACCTGCGCGGCGATCTGCTGCAGGCGGAGTTGCAGCTGCTCCTGATAGGCCAGGTCGTAGGCGTTGACCAGGTAGCCGCGCAGGTGCTCCTGCTCGTCATGGATCGCGCTCACACCCAGCAGCACCGGAACCTCGTTGCCGTTCTGGTGACGCAGGCGCCATTCGGACATGTCGCGTCGCCCGCGGTGCAGCGGCGCGGTCAGCACCGAGAAATCGGCCTCGAGCGGCATCTGCAATTCGCTGGAAAGCAGCAGCGCCCGGCGCTGCAGCGCCTCCGGACGGAACAGCGCGGCGGTCAGCGGATGGCCGACCAGCGCCTGTTCGCTGTAGCCGAGCAGCCGTTCGGCGGTCGGGTTGACGCTGGTGACGACGCCGTCAGGTCGGGTCACCAGTACTGCGCTGGAGGCACTGTCGAGGATGGCCTGTTGCAGCGCCGCCTGCTCGGCGTGGCGGTGCGCCAGCAGATGCTGTTCGAACAGGCGGATCACCTGGCGTCCGAGGCGCTCCAGGGTCTCGCGCTGTTCCGCGCTGAGCCGCCGCGGCTGGCGGTCGATCACGCACAGGGTGCCGAGGTTGTAGCCATCCGGCGAGGTCAGTGGCGTGCCGGCGTAGAAGCGAATATGCGGGTCGCCGAGCACCAGCGGGTTGTTGCAAAAACGCGGGTCCTGCAGCGTATCCGGCACCTCGAAGATTTCTTCGCCGGCGATGGTGTAGGTGCAGAAGGAGATTTCCCGCGGGGTCTCGCTGACGTCGAGGCCGACGCGGCTCTTGAACCACTGACGATGATCGTCGACCAGCGAGATCAGCGCGATGGGCGTATCGCACATCTGCGCGGCCAGCGCGGTGAAGTCATCGAATGCACTGTCTTCGGGGGTGTCGAGGATTTCGTAGCGCAGTAACGCCGCCAGGCGTGACAGCTCGCGCGGCTGGACGGTGGATGGCATCGGCGTCGTGCTGTGTTGCGGTGACTCCATCGTCGGCGCCTTGCTGGTTCGGTGAGGGGCGTCCGGATCGGGTAGCGTGACACGACCGGGGCTTAAGCAGTTCTGCCTAGTATCGGCCACTCAGCCAGATGCTGCGAATCTGCTCGGCCAGCTGCATCGGGTCGAACGGCTTGACGATCACGTCGCGCGCGCCCAGCTTGCGCAGGTGCTCGATCTCGCTCGGCTGCACCTTGGCGGTCATGAATGTTACCGGAATCCGTTCCAGGTCGATGCGCTCGCGCAGCCTGAGCAGCGTCTGCGGGCCGTCCATGCCCGGCATCATCACGTCCAGCAGGATGAAGTCGGGGGCGAAGGCTTCGACTTCCTCCAGCGCCTGTGCACCAGAGGAGCAGGACAGCACCTCGTATCCGCCAACGGCCTCCAGGGCCAGTTTGGTCACCGCCTGAATCGACGGATCGTCTTCAACGTGCAGGATGCGCCTTAGCTCGGCCATTGTGCCTCCGGGGGTCGTTTGCGTGCGCGTCCGCTTAACGGAAGCATCAGGATTGATCTTGCGCCAGCGGCGCGACGGGTAATTCGCACCAGAAACAGGCGCCTTCGCCGGGCTCGGAATCGAAACCGATCCGGCCGTGCATGTGTTCGATCAGTTCCTTGCTGATGGCCAGGCCCAGGCCGGTGCCTTCCTTCTGGCGGCTGTCGGAGGAGTCGGCCTGGGAGAATTTCTGGAATATCCGTGTGTGGAATTCAGGGGCAATGCCCGGCCCCTGATCCCGTACCGAGATTCGCACCCAGTCATCGCGTCGCTCGCTGCCGAGCGTAACGGTGCCACCCTGCGGCGAGAATTTGACCGCATTGGAGATGAGATTGGCCAGTACCTGCTGCAACCGGTCGTCGTCTGCCATCAGCTGCACGTCCGGCGCGGGCAGCAGCTCCAGCGTGACACCGTGCTTGGCGGCATAGCCCTGATTGGCGGCGATTGCCTGTTGCAGCTGCGTCGGCAGCGCATGCGCGCGCAGGTCGAGGGTCATCTTGCCGGCGACCAGCTTGTCCATGTCCAGCAGGTCGTCCACCAGGCGCCCCAGGCGCAGGCTGTTCTGGTGGGCGATGCTGATCATCTGGCGCATGTTCGGTGAAGGCTCGCCCAGCGCGCCGCCGACGATCAGGCCGAGGGCACCGGAGATCGAGGTCAGTGGCGTACGCAGCTCGTGGCTGACGATGGACACCAGCTCACTCTTCATCCGCTCGATGCGCTTGCGCTCGGTGATGTCGCGCACCAGGCCGATGAACCGGCGCTCGCCGTGGTGGTTGATCTGCGAGACGCGCAGTTCGATGGTGAAGGTTTCGCCGGTCCGGCGCAGGGCGGTGAGTTCGCGGTTCTGCTCCAGCGCGCGGGGAATGCCGCGTCGCTCGTAGGTTTCCAGATAGCCGTCGTGGGCGGAGCGGTCCGGTTCGGGCATGAGCATCGACAGGTTGCGGCCGATGACCTCCGCGGCGCTGTAGCCGAAGATCTGTTCGGCGGCATGGTTGAAGGTTTCGATGATGCCTCGGGCGTCGATGATGATGATGGCGTCGATCACGTTGTCGATCAGCATGCTCAGGTAGCGCTCGCGCTCCTGCATCTCTTCCTTGGCCAGCGCCTGATCGGTGACGTCCCAGATGAAACCGTCGCACCAGCCGACCGGGTCGTCACGCTCGTGCAGGACGCGGGCTTTTTCCCGCACGTAGACGGTCCGGCCTTCGGCATTGGTGAGTCGGTAGATGCCCTCGAAGGTGTCCTGCTCGGCGTGCTGCCGGGCCAGCTCGAGGTCGTCTGGGTGGATCAGGCTGGCGTAGCTGCGCACGCGGTCGCCGACGAAATCGCTGGCCGGGTAGCCGGTCAGGCGTTCGATGCCGTCGCTCAGGTAGCTCATGCGCCGGCGGCCGTCGTTGCGGCAGCGGTAGACCACGCCCGGGAGGTTGCCGACCATGGCGCGGTAACGGCTCTCGCTCTTCTGCAGCGCGCGGGTGGCTTCCATCAGTTCGGTGATCTCGGTGACGAAGCCGTGCCAGAGCACGGTGCCGTCAGGACGTCGCTCGGCGGTGGCACGTCCCTCGGCCCAGAGCAGACCGCGTTGCGGATGCTGGATGCGGAACTCCACCGAGCCGGTTGTCGACCCAGCAGCCACACGCAGCAGTGCGGCTTTCAGGCGTGGCAGATCCTGCGGGTGAACGTGCACCAGGGCCTGGGAAGCATCTTCCAGAAGCCTCTGCGGGTCGATGCCGTACAGGTCACGTGCGCCCTCGCTGGCATAGAGGAAGGCATAGCGGCCGTTGGCGAAGCGCTTGAGCTGAAACACCACGCCGGGCAACAGGCTGGCGATCTTCTGTGCGCGGTCGAGCAGGCGCTGGCGGCGTCGGCCCTGCTGTTGCTGGCTGAACTGATGCTGCAGCTGCGCGCCGATGCGCCGTTGCAGCAGCACCGCCAGGGTCAGCAGCAGCGCCTCGGCGATCAGCCAGGCCAGGCTCCATTTGATCAACAGCCGGCGCTCGGCCTGCTGATGCTCCTGCTGCATCGCGCTGATGTCGCGCCAGACCAGCGCCGCTGCCAGCAGCGGCGCCGATGGCTGGGCCCGGCGGTCGCTGTGCAGGGGAATCTGATTGAGCATATAGGTGCGGCCGTCGGCACTCAGCAGGCGCAAGGCCAGGCCGCTCTCCGGCTCGGGCAACATGCCTTGCTGCGCCCAGTGCAGAATCTGCGTCGCCGAATGCTCGATCAGCAGCCAGTCGCCGTCGCTGCGCAGTTGCACGCCACTGGGGGATTCCACGTCCGCCGCCTGCAGTGCCTGACGATTGACCACCAGCGCCAGCCCGGCAGCCAGCTGATCGCCCAGCTCGGGCAATTCCGGCAGCACGTTGTAGCCGACTTCCAGAGCGCCGATGATCTCGCCGGACTCGCTGTCGGTGGCACGCAAAGGAACGATGGCGCGACTGCTGGCGCCGAGCGCATTGACCTCCATGCCGTACTGCATGCTGCCTTCGCTCATCGCGCGGCGCAGCATCGGGCGCTGCGCCGCCATTGCGTCACCGAAGCGCTCCGGTTGCTGCATGCGCAGCAGGGCGACCCCGGCGTCGCTCCAGAAGATCTGCAACTGCAGCGCGCCGTGGCGTTGCATGGCGCTCCAGGCCGGGCTCAACGCGGCGCGCAGACGCTGGCGTGCCAGTTCGATACGCGCGTCGTCCATGGCCCGGCCATCGCGCAGCACCGTATCGATCTGGCGCACCTGGCGCAGCACTTCGGCATTGCCGGCCAGCGCCGTGGCGACCATGTCGGCCTGCCGCCGCTGATTGAGCTGTGCGCTCTGCAGCGCCAGGCTCTGCAGTTCGCCGTGGGTGTCGGTTTCCAGGTGCCAGGCGGCATCGCGCGCGCGGTAGTCATTGAATGCCAGGCTACCGAACAGCAGCACGAGCAGCAGGCTGCCGAGCGTGAAGATCCAGTGGGGCGTGGTGATGCCGGCGTTCGTCATCGGCGGGCCGGCCAGAGGCGCGAGGTGCTGCGCTCGACGTACGACGTTTGCATGAGCCGCAACTTTCCAGGGCAAAAAAGAAACAATGATAGCTCTATGCCAGTACGGCCGATAGCGTCTTTCGGGAATGCACGTCAGCATGGCGCCACGTACCGAAGCGTAGCGATTGCAGCCGAATCTGGCTAAAAAATCACCAGCTTTTAGACGGTCGGTCGGGCCGTTTCCTAGACTCGCCGACACCTGGTGTTAGGCTGAAGGCAGGTGGACGCCAGCGGAGGTCGCTGGCGCACCGTTCTGCAAGAGGCACCCCGTTATTATGTGGCACACCGGTTTACTCGACCTGTCGGTCTGGCAACTCATCGCGACCACGCTGCTGCTGACTCACGTCACCATCGTCAGCGTCACGGTCTACCTGCATCGCTACTCGGCGCATCGCGCGCTGGAGCTGCACCCGGCGCTCAAGCACTTCTTCCGTTTCTGGCTGTGGCTGACCACGGCGATGAACACCCGCGAGTGGACCGCCATCCACCGCAAGCACCACGCCAAATGCGAAACCCCGGACGACCCGCACAGCCCGGTGCACAAGGGCCTGGCCACGGTGGTGCGCAAGGGCGCCGAGCTGTACATGGCCGAGGCGAAGAACGAGGAAACCCTGCGCATCTACGGCAAGAACTGCCCGGATGATTGGGTCGAGCGCAACCTCTATTCCCGCTTCCCCAACCTCGGCATCGTGCTGATGCTGGCCATCGACCTGGCCCTGTTCGGCGCCCTCGGCCTGACGGTGTGGGCGGTGCAGATGATCTGGATTCCGTTCTGGGCCGCCGGCGTGGTCAACGGCCTCGGCCATGCGGTCGGCTATCGCAATTTCGAATGCCGCGACGCCGCGACCAATCTGGTGCCCTGGGGCATCCTCATCGGTGGCGAGGAACTGCACAACAACCATCACACCTATCCCAACTCGGCCAAGCTCTCGGTACGCAAGTGGGAGTTCGACATGGGCTGGGCCTGGATTCGCCTGTTCAGCCTGCTCGGCCTGGCCAAGGTCAACCGCACCGCGCCCATCGCCCATCGCATCGAGGGCAAGCAGCAGCTGGACATGGACAGCGCCATGGCGATCCTCAACAACCGCTTCCAGATCATGGCGCAGTACCGCAAGCTGGTGATCGTGCCGCTGGTACGCCAGGAGCTCAGCAGAGCCGACGCGACGCTGCGGCACCAGCTGCGCCGTGCCAAGCGCCTGCTGACCCGCGAGCCGAGCCTGCTGCAGCAGGAGCAGCAGGCGCATATCGATGTCATGCTCGCGCAAAGTCAGGCGCTCAAGGTGATCTACGAGAAGCGCCTGGCGCTGCAGCAGATCTGGAGCAAGACCAGCGCCAACGGCCACGACATGCTCGCCGCGATCAAGCAGTGGGTGCACGAGGCCGAGGCCAGCGGCATCCAGTCCCTGCGCGATTTCGCCGAGCACCTGCGCACCTATTCCCTGCGACCGTCCGTCACCCCCGCCTGACCTCTGATCGGCTCCTTCGCCGGGCGCTGCGGCGCCCGGAACTTTGCGCCTTGGCGCCTCTCTGAACAGCATTCTTTAATCCATGCAGTACCGCTGCCACGCGCGGCGGTCGTTTCAGGAAGAAGGCTATGCGGCTTGCGAGCAAGCAGGGTGAGGCGGGAATGAGAATGTCGCCGGGCGGGGATGCGCAGACGTTGCTGGCGCTGATGCACGCGCGGGCAGAGGTCGCCCGGCTGGGTGAGCGCGAACAGCTGTTCAGCACGCTCATGGGCGGTGTGAATGCGGTGCTCTGGGCGTTCGACTGGCAGGCGCAGCGGATGATCTACGTCAGCCCGGCCTACGAGCGCATCTTCGGTCGCTCGCCGGCCCTGCTGCTGGCCGATTACGGTGAGTGGCGCAACGCAATCTATCCGGATGACGTCGAGTTTGCGCAGAAGAGCATGCTCGCCGTGCTCGACGAGGGCGCGGTGGAAACCCGTGAGTACCGCATCATCCGTGGCGACGGGCAGTTGCGCTGGTTGAGCGACAAGTGTTTCCTCGGCCGCCGCGCCGATCGTGGCCAGGGCCCGATCATCGTGGGTATCGCCGAAGACATCACCGAGAAAAAGCAGCTCGAAGGCGAACTGCAGCGCCTGGCCACTACCGATGTGCTAACCCAGAGCAGCAACCGCCGGCACTTCTTCGAATGCGCCCGCGGCGAGTTCGAGCGGGCGCGGCAGTTTGCTTCCTCGCTGGCGTTTCTGCTGCTGGATATCGATGACTTCAAGCGCATCAACGACACCCACGGCCACCAGATGGGCGATCAAGTGCTGCAGAAGGTGGCCCGCTGCGGCGCCGCCGTGCTGCGCCAGAGCGACCTGTTCGGACGCATCGGCGGTGAGGAATTCGCCGCGGTACTGCCAGGCTGTCAGCCGGATCTGGCCGAACAGATCGCCGAACGCCTGCAGCGCGAGATCGAACGGGTGGTGTTTACCGCCGACAACGGCGAGCGTTTCCGCGTCACCGCCAGCCTGGGCCTGACCTACCTGAAAGCCAGCGATCCCGAGCTGAGCAGCGTGTTCGCCCGCGCCGACGCGGCGATGTACACCGCCAAGCGCCTGGGCAAGAACCAGGTGATCGTCGGCTAATTGCGGCGGGCTGGCCGGGCTGGCTTGCCCGGCGCGCTCTGCCGTCACTGGCCAAGCTGCTGCCCGAAGCTCTCCATCTGCTGCTTGAACTCGGTGCATTTGGCCTGACGCTCGGACGCGGGGACATCCTTCCACTTTGCCTCGCTCTCCTTGACGCCGTCGGCAAAGGCCGTATCGAAAGTTGCCGGGTCCATCCCGGCGCGGGTCGCCTGGGTTTTTTGCTGCTCTCTATGCTCGGCAAGTTTCTCGTCGGTGTAGTCGTCGCAGACTTTAGCTGTCACATGCATGGCGCCACCAAACTTGGCCAGCTGCGCGTGCATGTTGGTCATCATCTGTTGATTCGGCTCCTGCGCCTGAGTGGTCGAGCTGATCAGCGTGAGCGCTGCGGCGAGCGCCAGGGATGGCAGGTGGATGGCTGAAGACATGATTGCTCCTATGATCGGTATTTGTTTATTCGGTGCGTGGCGAGGCCTCAGTGGTTTCGGCCTGATGGTTGTGATTCGACTCAGCGAAGCATTCGGTGAATGGCAATGGCTGCCTCGATCGCCTGGTCGTTGGTGATGTACTCCATGCTCTCCACTTTCTGCAGGGCGATACCGGCAGCCGTAGCGGTGACGGTGACCCGGCCGACGACCACCTGAGGGCCGATGATCCCCAGCTGAGCGCTGGGGTCCATACGCTTGCTGACATCTACCACGAAGCCGCCGATGTCCTCGGCGCGGGCGTCGTCATGGACCATGCCCAGTTTGCGAAGCATCTGCTCGTCCGAGGGGGTTTCGTCGACAGAAATGGCGATGGAAAGGCCGCCGCCTTTGACGTGCTGGGAGATATCGCCGCTCTGCATTTCCCGGGAAAGCCAGGAGCAGCTGATGCCATAGACGGTCACGTTGTCGTAACGGCCCCCATCGTCCAGATCCACCTGGGCCAGACCATCCAGAAGCGGCGTGAGTCGTGCCGCGATCCGTTCACACTTGGGCAGCTGTTCCAGCGTCGGAACGGCATTAGCGGCCTTGGGAATGGATGCTGAGCCCTCTTCTTCGCTGCAGCCACTGGCTGCGAGAGCGAGCGACAGCAGCACGAACTGGACTGAAAGGGGGATCGACAAGAGGTGTTTCCTGACGGGCGCTTGGATGTGTGACCGCACCAACGGTCAAGCGAACCCCAAATGTAGACCAGATCGACAGGGCTTCAAGTCAGCGGGGGCCTGCCGGGCTCTGGCATCAGCGCGACTTGCGGTATACGTCGTCGAAACGCACGTTGAGCCCGCCGCAGTGGCTGTTATCGGTCACCACCAGATTGCCGGCGACATGCTGCAGGGTCACCTGGCAGTCGTACTCGTCATCGCCTTCGCTGATCTTCAGCAGGTCGTCGGAGGGACGACCATGGCCGGAGAATGCCCCGACATGAACGATTGGCTCTCCGTAGCTGTTGAGGCCGCCTTGCCACATGGCCTCGCCTTCAACGGCGAAGGGCCCGTCGGGGGAGGGCTGGGTAATGAGGATGCTGTTGCTACCCGCGATGGGGTGCCAGCGGCCGATCCAGTCGCCGGCCTTGGGTACCGGCGTAGCGTGGTCGATACGGACGTGGTGCGCCGGCAGCCAGCCGACGAACTCGCGCTTGCTGGAGAAATACCAGGCGCAGGCCCAGCCATCCGTCTCCTTGCCAACCAGCAGCCTGTCGCCATTCACCAGATACGCGCGCCGGATGCAGGATTCCTGCTCCGGGCAGCCAACCGCGTCATCGCGAAAATGCACGGGTTGATCTGCATTGGCTACAACCTCCGCATACCTTACCGCGCCGGCGAAGGCCGGAAAGAAGCCATTGCGACAGGAATACGGCTCGGTAGCCTGCGCTGATGGCGCCAGTAGCATGCATAGCAGGATGGCTCTGATTCGCACGGTGCGCGGTCTCCTCATTACAGCCATGTTGACCCGCCCAGGGGATCAACTATATGGCTGATCGGTTCAGCGGTGCCGGCTGCTGCTGGGTGATGCAGTGGATGTTGCCGCCGCCGAGGAGGATCTCGCGCCCTGGCACCATGACGACCCGGTGCTCCGGAAAGACCTGCGCCAGGATGCGCTCGGCTTCGGCGTCCAGCTGGTCGCCGAAGGCCGGGGCGATGATGCCGTCGTTGACGATGAGGAAGTTCACGTAGCTGCCGGCCAGGCGTATCGACGGGTCGCGCGGCTGACTGCCATCCAGCGCGAGCACGCCGGCGCATTCTTCGGTGGTCGCGTGCAGCGGGCCGGGGATTGGCATCTTGTGCACCGTCAGCGTGCGGCCCTTGGCGTCGCGAACGCTCTGCAGCACGGCCATGGCCGCCTGACAGCGCTCGAAGTTGGGGTCGTTCGCATCGTAGGTCCAGGCCAGCAGCACTTCGCCCGGGCGCACGAAGCAGCAGAAGTTGTCGACGTGGCCGTCGGTTTCATCGTTGAACAGGCCGTGTGGCAGCCAGATGATGCTGTCGACCGCCAGCTGTTCCCGCAGCACGCTCTCGATTTGCTCGCGGGACAGATGCGGGTTGCGGTTGCGATTGAGCAGGCATTCCTCGGTGGTGATCAGCGTGCCCTCGCCGTCGACGTGGATCGAGCCGCCCTCGAGCACGAAGCCCTCGGTGCGGTAGCGGTCGCAGTATTCGAGTTCGAGGATCTTGCGCGCCACTTCGTCGTCGCGCTGCCAGTCGGCATAGAGGCCGCCGTCTTCACCGCCCCAGGCATTGAACGTCCAGTCGACGCCGCGCAGGCCGCCTTGGTCGTCGATGACGAAGGTCGGCCCGGTATCGCGCACCCAGGCGTCGTCGGTGCTCAGTTCCACCACGCGGATGCGCGGATCGTCCAGTGCCGCGCGGGCTGCGAGGTACTGCTCGGCGCTGGCGCAGACGGTAACCGGCTCGAAGCGTGCAACGGCCTTGGCGACAGCGGTGAACGCGGCCTGCGCGGGTGCGCCGTTGTCACGCCAGTTGTCCGGGCGTTGCGGCCAGACCATCCAGGTCTGGCTGTGCGGTGCCCATTCGGCGGGCATGAAGTAGCCATCGGTACGCGGCGTGGTGGTCAGGGTGGTCATCTGCATCTCTCATGAAGCGGGAAAGGACAGGCCTTTCCCGTGGTTCGTAGCGGCGGGCGCGCGGCTCACTCTGAAGGCTGCGAGCCGTCCAGGGTCCGGATCGAGCCGTAGAGATTCGGCCGGCGATCGCGGAACACGCCCCAGGCGCTGCGGATGTGTTCGAGCTGGTCGAGATCGAACTGGTGCACCAGCACGCCCTCGCTGGTTTCGTCCATTTCCTCGACCTTGGCCCCGAACTGGTCGGCGATGAACGACGAGCCGTAGAAGGTGATGTCGTAGCCGTCCTGCTCTTCGCGGCCGATGCGGTTGCTGGCGATCAGCGGCATCAGGTTGGCGCCGGCATGACCCTGCTGCACGCGCTGCCAGTGGTCGCGCGAGGTGATGTTCGGGTCGTGCGGCTCGCTGCCGATGGCGGTCGGGTAGAACAGCAGTTCTGCGCCCATCAGCGCCATGCTGCGCGCGGTTTCGGGGAACCACTGATCCCAGCAGATGGCCACGCCGATCTTGGCGTAGCGGGTGTTCCACACCTTGAAGCCGGTGTCGCCCGGGTTGAAGTAGTACTTCTCGTGGTAGCCGGGGCCATCCGGAATGTGGCTTTTACGGTAGACGCCGAGCAGCTTGCCGTCGGCATCGATGATGGCGATGGAATTGAAGCGGGCGCGTCCGGCCAGCTCGAAGAAGCTGATCGGCAGCACCACCTGCAGTTCGGCGGCGACCTTCTGGAAATGCTGGATGGCCGGGTTTTCCTCGACCGGCGTCGCCAGCTGCAGGTACTCGGCGTTGGGCTTCTGGCAGAAGTAGGGCGTCTCGAACAGCTCCTGAATGAGGATGATCTGCGCGCCCTTGGCGGCGGCCTCGCGCACCAGCTTGTCGGCATTGGCGATGTTGGCCTGGCTATCCCAGGAACATGCCATCTGGGTGGCGGCAACGGTAACGACTCGGGACATGGAAACCTCGCGGCTGCAGTTGAAAGGGCGACGGCTATCGAAAGCGCAAATTTATTCGATAGTTATCTGGATTGATAGGGGGTGAACGCCGATAAAAAAGAAAGGGCTGACCGTTTATCGATATTTATCGATCAGTGGTCCGGTATTTCCCGCTTCGGCAGGCATGGCGGCAGATACAGGCCGAGATAGGCATCGAATACACGCAGGCCTTCCTCGGCCATGCGTGGCGTCAGGCTGCCGTACAGCTGTATGGATCGAGCATAGACGCGGTCGCCAAGTTCCAGGGCCAGGGCGAATACATCGATGTCCTGCGGCAGCGGAGGCAGGGCGAAATGCCGCTCGAACACCGCCTGCATGGCCTGGCCGAGTTCCAGATCCAGGCGCTGGTCGGTTTGGGTGACTTCACCGAGACCGTGTTGCGCCAGAATCAGCTGGCGCGCGGCGCTGTCCTGCTGATAGATCGCCAGCATGCGCTGTTCGATCAGGCGTGAGAGGTCGTGCCAGCTGCCCAGGCTGTCATGCTCGATGGGCCGTTCCAGGCTGGCCCGGAAGGCGGCGTGCACGTCCGCCGTCAGTGCGGCCAGCAGCGCCGGCACACCGGAAAAGAAGTGATAGACGGAAGAGGGGGGAATGCCGGCGTGCTCGGCCACGGCATACACCGATAGCGTCGCAGCGCCCTGCTCGGCGAGCAGTTCGCGGGCGCTGGCGAGGATCTGGCGAATGCGCGCCTGGCTGCTGGCGCGCGGTCGGCGACTGGCGGTCGCGGGGCTGGGCTTGGTCATCGGTCTATTTGAAGCCAGCCTGGCGGCGGATGCAAACCGCCATGGCGGTCGCTCCGCAGCACGCCGGCTCGCGGCTAGACGGTATGCAGATACCAGTTGTACTCGAGGTCCGAGATCGAATGCTCGAACTCGGCGAGTTCGCTCTCCTTGCAGGCGACGAAGATGTCGATGTAATCGGGGCTGATGTAGCGCGCCATGATCTCGCTGTCGTCCAGCTCGCGCAGGGCGTCGCGCAGGTTGGTCGGCAGGCTCTGCTCGACCTGCTCGTAGGAATTGCCTTCGATGGGGTCATCCGGCTCGATCTTGTTGGTCAGGCCGTGGTGCACCCCGGCGAGAATGCCGGCGAGCAGCAGGTAGGGGTTGGCGTCGGCACCGGCGACCCGGTGTTCGATGCGTACCGCGTCCGGGCTGTCGGTCGGCACGCGCAGTGCCACGGTGCGGTTGTCCATGCCCCAGCAAGGCGCGTTGGGCACGTAGAACTGAGCGCCGAAACGGCGATAGGAATTCACGTTGGGGCAGAGGAAGGCCATCGAGGCCGCCATGGTCTGCTGCAGGCCGCCGATGGCGTGGCGCAGCGGCTGGCTGTCCAGCGGATTGTCGGTGGCGAATATATTGTTGCCATTCTTGTCGAGCAGCGAGATGTGCACATGCAGACCGTTGCCGGCCTGGCCCGGGTAGGGCTTGGCCATGAAGGTCGTGTCCATCTCGTGGTCGTAGGCGATGTTCTTGATCAGCCGCTTCAGCAGCACCGCGTAGTCGCATGCCTTGATCGGATCGGCGACGTGGTGGAGGTTGACCTCGAACTGCGCCGGGGCGCTTTCCTTGACGATGGCATCGGCCGGGATGCCCTGTTCCTTGGCGCCTTCGAGAATGTCCTGCAGGCAGTCGACGTACTCGTCCAGGTCGTCGATCAGATAGACCTGGGTCGAGTGCGGGCGCTTGCCGGAGATCGGCGAGCGCGGCGGCTGCGGCCGGCCGTTGATGTTCTCCTGGTCGATCAGATAGAACTCCAACTCGAATGCGGCGCAGATGGTCAGGCCCAGCTCGTCGAACTTGCTCACCACCTGGCGCAGCACCTCGCGCGGGTCGGCGAAGAACGGTGCGCCGTCGCGCTCGTGCATGGTCATCAGCAGCTGCGCGGTGGGGCGCTTCTGCCAGGGTTCCTTGGACAGGGTGTTGGGAATCGGGAAGCAGATGCGGTCGGAGTCGCCGATGTCCATGCCAAGGCCCGTGCTTTCCACGGTGATGCCGTTGATATCCAGGGCGAACAGCGAGGCGGGGAGGTTGATGCCCTTCTCGTAGACCTTGTGCAGGCTGGCGCGCTCGATGCGCTTGCCGCGCACGACTCCGTTCATGTCGGTGATCAGCAGATCGACGTACTGAACCTCCGGATGTTCCTTGAGAAATGCGTTAGCTTCGTTGAGCTGAACGGCACGCGGCGGGGCCATGATGAATTACCTTAATTGTTAAAAATTTCAATCATCAGATGCTTGTCTGGGAGTCAATCGAAAAGCCTGTTCACTGTCAATAGTAGCCGGCCGGCGCCCCATGAGTGCCCATGCTGGGCCTTTTTTGGGGCATCTGCCGTGCGTGTCGAGCGTGGCGCACGCGGCTGAAGTTCGGGCTATTGTCTATAAAAATGAACAAGACTACTCTCCGATATGCCCCATTCGAACGACGAGTATCCCATGTCGCGTAAGCCTCTGATCGGCGTATCGGCCTGTACCAAGCAGATCGGCCACCACAGCTTTCATATCGCCGGCGACAAGTACCTGCGTGCCGCGGCGATCGCCGGCGTGCCGCTGGTGATCCCGGCGCTGGACGAGCTGATCGATCCGGCAACGCTGCTGGAAAGCTTCGACGGCCTGCTGTTCACCGGCTCGCCGTCCAATGTCGAGCCGCATCACTATGGCGGCCCGGCGAGCGAGCCGGGCACCCATCATGATCCGTTTCGCGACCGCCTCACCCTGCCGCTGATTCGCGCGGCGGTGGATGCCGGTATTCCGGTGTTCGGCATCTGCCGAGGATTTCAGGAGATGAACGTGGCGTTTGGCGGCAGCCTGCACCAGAAGGTTCACGAAGCCGGGCCCTATCAGGACCACCGCGAGCGCCCGGACGATCCGCTGGAGGTGCAGTACGGCCTCAGCCATGCGCTGCACGTGCAGCCTGGTGGCCTGCTCGAGCGCCTTGGCTTGCCGGCGCAGATCCAGGTCAATTCGGTGCATGGGCAGGGTGTCGAGCGTCTCGGCGCCGGTCTGCGCATCGAGGCGCTGGCTCCCGACGGGCTGATCGAGGCATTTTCCGTCGAGGCTGCGCAGAGCTTCGCCCTTGGCGTGCAATGGCATCCGGAATGGCAGGTCCAATCGCATCCACATTATCTGGCGCTGTTCCGCGGCTTCGCCGAGGCCTGCCAGGCACGCGCACGACAACGCTGAGGCCGACCCTGTACGGCCATTTCCCAGCAACCCGAGGTCAACATGAGTATCCAGCTCGACCAGCTCACCGGCTGGCTGAAAGAACGCAAGATCACCGAAGTGGAATGCCTGATCAGCGACCTGACCGGGATCGCCCGCGGCAAGATTTCACCGACCAACAAGTTTCTCGACGAGAAGGGCATGCGCCTGCCGGAAAGCGTGCTGCTGCAGACCGTGACCGGTGACTATGTCGAGGACGATATCTACTACGAGCTGCTCGACCCGGCGGACATCGACATGTTCTGCCGGCCCGACCCGAACGCGGTGTTCCTCGTGCCCTGGGCCATCGAGCCCACCGCGCAGGTGATCCACGACACCTACGACAAGATGGGCAACCCTATCGAGCTGTCGCCGCGCAACATCCTCAAGCGTGTGCTGAAGATGTATGCCGATCGTGGCTGGCAGCCCATCGTCGCGCCGGAGATGGAGTTCTACCTGACCAAGCGCTGCGAGGACCCGGACCTGCCGTTCCAGCCGCCGATCGGCCGCTCCGGTAGACAGGAGACCGGCCGCCAGTCGTTTTCCATCGACGCCGCCAACGAATTCGACCCGCTGTTCGAGGACATGTACGACTGGTGCGAAGCGCAGGGCCTGGATCTGGACACCCTGATCCACGAAGAAGGCACCGCGCAGATGGAAATCAACTTCCGTCACGGCGAGGCGCTGCACCTGGCCGACCAGATCCTGGTGTTCAAGCGGACCATGCGCGAGGCGGCGCTCAAGCACAACGTCGCTGCCACCTTCATGGCAAAGCCGATGACCGGCGAGCCGGGCAGCGCGATGCACCTGCACCAGAGCGTCATCGACCTCAACACCGGGCGCAACATCTTCTCCAACGACGACGGCTCCATGAGCCAACTGTTCCTGCACCACGTCGGCGGCCTGCAGAAGTACATCCCCGAGCTGCTGCCGATGTTCGCGCCCAACGTCAATTCGTTCCGCCGCTTCCTGCCCGATACCTCGGCGCCCGTGAACGTGGAATGGGGCGAAGAGAACCGTACCGTGGGCCTGCGCGTGCCGGATTCCGATCCGCAGAACCGCCGTGTCGAGAACCGCCTGGCAGGCGCCGACGCCAATCCTTACCTGGCCATCGCCGCGAGCCTGCTGTGCGGCTACATCGGCATGGTCGAGCAGCTGCCACCGAGCCAGCCGGTCAAGGGCCGCGGCTACGAGCGGCGCAACCTGCGCCTGCCGCTGACCCTGGAAGCGGCGCTGGAGCGGATGGAAACCTGCCGCGAGCTGGAGAAGTACCTGAGCCCGAAATTCATCACCGGCTACGTCGCGGTCAAGCGCGCCGAGCAGGAGAACTACCACCGGGTGATCAGCTCCTGGGAGCGGGAATTCCTGATGCTCTCGGTGTAAGCAAGCGCAGGGTGGGCCGGCCCGTTGCCGGTCCACCGACCCCCACGATACTGGCTAAGAGGTGACTGATGAGCGATTCGCAAACCCTGCACTGGCAAGCGCTGAGCCGTGACCACCACCTGCCGCCCTTCACCGACTACAAGGCGCTCAACGCCAAGGGCACGCGCATCATCACCCGGGCGTCCGGCGTCTACCTGTGGGACAGCGAGGGGCACAAGATCCTCGACGCCATGGCCGGGCTCTGGTGCGTCAACGTCGGTTATGGCCGCGAAGAGCTGATCGAGGCGGCGACCCGGCAGATGCGCGAGCTGCCTTACTACAACCTGTTCTTCCAGACCGCGCATCCGCCCGCCGTGGCCCTGGCCAAGGCCATCGCCGACATTGCCCCGGCCGGCATGAACCATGTGTTCTTCACCGGTTCCGGCTCCGAGTCCAACGACACGGTGCTGCGCATGGTGCGCCATTACTGGGCGGTCAAGGGTCAGCCGGAGAAGAAGGTGATCATCGGCCGCTGGAACGGCTACCACGGCTCCACCGTCGCCGGTGCCAGCCTCGGCGGCATGAAGGCCATGCACGAGCAGGGCGACTTCCCGATTCCCGGCATCGAGCACATCGACCAGCCCTACTGGTACGGCGAAGGCGGTGACATGAGTCCGGAGGAGTTCGGCGTGCGTGTCGCCGATCAGCTGGAGCAGAAGATTCTCGAAGTCGGCGAGGACAAGGTCGCTGCCTTTATCGCCGAGCCGATCCAGGGCGCGGGCGGCGTCATCATTCCGCCGGCCAGCTACTGGCCGCGAGTCAAGGAAATCCTCGCGCGCTACGACATCCTTTTCATCGCCGACGAGGTGATCTGCGGCTTCGGCCGTACCGGCGAGTGGTTCGGCAGCGACTATTACGGTCTCGCGCCCGACCTGATGCCCATCGCCAAGGGCCTGACGTCCGGCTACATCCCCATGGGCGGGGTCATCGTGCGCGACGAAGTGGTGCAGACGCTCAACGAGGGCGGCGAGTTCTATCACGGTTTCACCTATTCGGGGCACCCGGTGGCCGCCGCGGTGGCGCTGGAGAACATCCGCATCCTGCGCGAGGAGAAGATCGTCGAGCGGGTGAAGACGAAGACGGCACCCTATTTGCAGTCCCGTTGGCAGGAACTGCTCGAGCATCCGCTGGTAGGCGAGGCGCGTGGCGTCGGCCTGCTCGGCGCGCTCGAGTTGGTGAAGAACAAGAAGACCCGCGAACGCTTTGCCGATCCCGGTGTGGGCATGCTCTGTCGCGAGCACTGCTTCCGCAACGGCCTGGTGATGCGTGCGGTTGGCGACACCATGATCATTTCGCCGCCGCTGGTGATCAGCGAAGAGCAGATCGACGAACTGGTCGGCAAGGTGCGGTTGTGCCTCGACGCCACGGCCAAGGATGCGCTGGGTTGAGCCGTGCGGCGGCCCGCGGCAGCTGAGCTAAGGTTGTCGTTTGCACCGCTGTGCGTTCGGCTTGTTGAAAAGAGGGTCCTGACCTTGCCAGACTGCGCGCGTGCTGGAGGCCAGACCTGCCGAGGGGTGTGTCGATGCCGCCACACCGCCAGGCCGCCGCGTGTTCATGGCCTGTTCCACTGCCCCGACATTAATGATGACAACAGGAGCTGCACGGATGAATCCCTTCGCCAAGACACTACTTGCCATGACGCTGGCCGGCACCGTTGCCGGGGCTGCGCAGGCCCAAGAAAAGGTTCTGCACGTCTACAACTGGTCCGACTACATCGCCGAAGACACCCTGGAGAACTTCACCAAGGAAACCGGTATCAAGGTCGTCTACGACGTCTTCGACAGCAACGAAGTGCTGGAAGCCAAGCTGCTGGCCGGCAGCTCCGGTTATGACGTGGTGGTGCCGTCCAACCCCTTCCTGGCCAAGCAGATCAAGGCTGGCGTGTTCCAGAAGCTGGACAAGTCCAAGCTGCCGAACTGGGAAAATCTCGACAAGGACCTGCTCAAGGCGCTGGATCCGAGTGATCCGGGCAACCAGTACTCGATTCCCTACATGTGGGGCACCATTGGCATCGGCTACAACGTCGACAAGGTCAAGGCCGTGTTGGGTGACAACGCGCCGGTGGATTCCTGGGACCTGGTGTTCAAGCCGGAAAACATCGAGAAGCTGAAGTCCTGCGGCGTTTCCTTCCTCGATTCGCCGACCGAAATCCTGCCCGCCGCCCTGCATTATCTGGGCTACGCCCCGGACAGCGGCAAAGCCGACGAGCTGAAGAAGGCCGAAGAGCTGTTCATGCAGATCCGTCCGCATGTGGCCTACTTCCACTCTTCCAAGTACATCTCCGACCTGGCCAATGGCGAGTCCTGCGTGGCGATCGGCTATTCGGGTGACATCTATCAGGCCAAGGCGCGCGCCGAGGAAGCCGGTAACGGCGTCAACGTCGGCTACAAGATTCCCAAGGAAGGTGCCGGCAGCTTCTTCGACATGCTGGCCGTACCGGCTGACGCGAAGAACGTCGAGAGCGCCCACGTCTTCATCAACTACCTGATGAAGCCGGAAGTCATGGCGTCGATCACCGACTACGTGCAGTTCCCCAACGGCAACGCCGCGGCCACCCCGCTGGTGGATGAAGCGATCCGCACCGACCCGGGCATCTACCCGAACCAGGACGTGCTGAAGAAGCTGTACACCTTCCCCGACCTCGATCCGAAAACCCAGCGCGCCATGACCCGCAGCTGGACCAAGATCAAGTCGGGCCGCTGATACGACCGATCCGTTGCCGGCCCGCATGGAGCATGCGTACCGGCACCGGAGCCCGGTTGAGCGCAGCTCGTCGCGTAGCCACGTTCCCTATCTTTTGTGATGCACCGACATTTGCATCAAATCTGTTGATTTTCAGAGGTTTTTCCAATAAACAGCCCGCCTTTCCCGCCGGGATCACGCGCGGCCTGTAACAAGAGGACTCATCCCATGCGCTCGACACTCAAGTCGTTGATCGTCGCCGCCGCCGTAGCCGGTGCGGCCACCGCCCAGGCCGCCTCCGTGCATATCTACAACTGGTCGGATTACATCGGCGAAACGACGCTGGAGGAGTTCGAGAAGGAGACTGGCATCAAGCCCGTCTACGATGTCTTCGATTCCAACGAAACCCTTGAAGGCAAGCTGCTGGCCGGCCGTAGCGGCTACGACGTGGTGGTGCCTTCCAACCATTTTCTCGGCAAACAGATTCGCGCCGGTGCCTTCCAGCTGCTGGACAAGAGCAAGCTGCCGAACTGGGAAAACATCGATCCGGCACTGCTCAAGCAGCTGCAGAAGAACGATCCCGACAATGCCCATGCGGCGCCCTATCTGTGGGGCACCAACGGCATCGGCTACAACGTCGAGAAGGTCAAGGCCGCACTGGGCGTCGACACGATCGACTCGTGGGCGGTGATCTTCGAACCGGAGAACGCCGAGAAGCTGGCCAGTTGCGGCATCGCCTTCCTCGATTCGGCCGATGAGATGATCCCGGCCATGCTCAATTACCTGGGGCTCGACCCCAACAGCGAGAACGCGGCGGACTATCAGAAGGCCGAGGAGAAGCTCCTGGCGGTGCGTCCGCATGTGCGTTATTTCCACTCGTCCAAGTACATTTCCGATCTCGCCAATGGCAATATCTGCGTCGCCGCCGGGTTCTCCGGTGACGTGTTCCAGGCCGCCGCCCGCGCCGAGGAAGCCGGCAAGGGCATCGAGATTGCCTACGCCATTCCCAAGGAGGGCGGCAACCTCTGGTTCGACATGCTGGCGATCCCCGCCGATGCCAGCAACGTCGAGGAAGCCCACGCATTCATCAACTACCTGCTGCGCCCCGAGGTGATTGCCGCGGTGAGCGACTACGTCGGTTACGCCAACCCCAATCTCAAGGCGAGCGAACTGATGGATCAGGAAGTCCGTGAGGATGCCTCGGTATATCCGCCGCAGGAAGTACTGGACCGTCTGTATGTCTCGGCCGAGCTGCCGCCCAAGATTCAACGTTTGATGACCCGCACCTGGACCAAGGTGAAATCCGGCAAGTGAACCCCGGAGCCCGACCCGTCGAGCGCCCCATGGCGGCCGTGACGCGGGAAGGACATTGAAGGGTGCGTCTGACGACGCGCCCGCAGCAACGACTCATAGATAGCCCGGCTCTGGCCGGCCAACTTTTTTCATTTCGGGAGTTCGCGCATGGCCGTTGCCTCCAGCGCCTACAAGAAGGCCCTCAGTGGCGAGAGCAAGAACAAGCAGGTGCTGCTGAAGATCGATCGCGTCACCAAGAAGTTTGACGAAACGGTGGCGGTCGATGACGTCTCGCTGAGCATTCATCAGGGCGAGATCTTCGCGCTGCTGGGCGGTTCCGGCTCGGGCAAGTCGACCCTGCTGCGCATGCTGGCGGGCTTCGAGCGACCCACCGAAGGGCGCATCTTCCTGGATGGCCAGGACATCACCGACATGCCGCCGTACGAGCGGCCGATCAACATGATGTTCCAGTCCTATGCCCTGTTCCCGCACATGACCGTTGAGCAGAACATCGCCTTCGGTCTCAAGCAGGACGGTCTGCCGAAGGCCGAGATCGAGGAGCGGGTCAAGGAAATGCTCGGTCTGGTGCAGATGACCCAGTACGCCAAGCGCAAACCGCATCAGCTCTCTGGTGGCCAGCGCCAGCGCGTCGCCCTGGCGCGCTCGCTGGCCAAGCGCCCGAAACTGCTGCTGCTCGACGAGCCGATGGGCGCCTTGGACAAGAAGCTGCGCTCGCAGATGCAACTGGAACTGGTACAGATCATCGAGCGCGTCGGCGTGACCTGCGTGATGGTGACCCACGACCAGGAAGAGGCCATGACCATGGCCGAGCGCATCGCCATCATGCATCAGGGCTGGATCGCCCAGGTCGGCAGCCCGATGGACATCTACGAGACGCCGGCCAGTCGCCTGGTCTGCGAGTTCATCGGCAACGTCAACCTGTTCGAGGGCGAGCTGGTGGAGGACATGGGCGACCACGCGATCATCGCCTCGCCCGGGCTGGACAATCCGATCTACGTTGGCCACGGCATCAGCACCCGTGCGCAGGACAAGCACATCACCTACGCCCTGCGCCCGGAAAAGCTGCTGATCGGCACCGAGCTGCCGGAACTGGAGCGTCCGGGCTACAACTGGGCCAAGGGCGTCGTGCACGACATCGCCTATCTGGGCGGTCATTCGGTGTACTACATCAAGCTACCGTCCGGTGGTGTGCTGCAGGCCTTCATGGCCAACGCCGAGCGCCATGTGAAACTGCCGACCTGGGAGGAAGAGGTGTACGTCTACTGGTGGGATGACAGCGGCGTGGTGCTGCAGGCATGAGCCGCTCGCCCTTGAATACCGGACGCCGACTGGTCATCGGCGTGCCCTTCCTGTGGCTGTTCCTGTTTTTCCTGCTGCCGTTCGCCATCGTGCTGAAGATCAGCTTCGCCGAGGCCGATGTGGCGATTCCGCCGTACACGGAAATCTTCCGTTACGCCGAGCAGCAGCTGCAGGTACTGATCAACCTGGGCAACTACATCTTCCTCAGCGAGGACGAGCTGTACCTGGCCGCCTATCTGGGCTCGCTGAAGATCGCCTTCTTCAGCACGCTGCTCTGCCTGGTGATCGGCTACCCCATGGCCTATGCCATCGCCCGCGCCCGCAAGGATCTACAGACCGTGTTGCTGCTGCTGATCATGATGCCGACCTGGACCGCCATTCTGATCCGCGTCTACGCCTGGATGGGCATCCTCAGCAGCAATGGCCTGCTCAACAGCCTGCTGCTGGGCATGGGCCTGATCGACCGGCCGCTGCAGATCCTCAACACCGACGTGGCGGTGTACATCGGTGTGGTCTATTCGTACCTGCCGTTCATGATCCTGCCGCTCTACGCCAACCTGGTGAAGCACGACCCGAGCCTGCTCGAGGCTGCGTCCGACCTCGGCGCGCGCAACCTCTCCAGCTTCTGGAAGATCACCGTGCCGCTGTCGAAGAACGGCATCATCGCCGGCTGCATGCTGGTGTTCATTCCGGTGGTCGGCGAGTTCGTCATCCCAGAGCTGCTCGGCGGTCCGGAGACGCTGATGATCGGCAAGGTGCTCTGGCAGGAATTCTTCAACAACCGTGACTGGCCGGTGGCCTCGGCGCTGGCGGTGGTGATGCTGGCGATCCTGCTGGTGCCGATCATCCTGTTCAACCGGAACCAGGCGAAAGAGCTGGAGGGCAAGCTATGAAACGCTGGAGCTTTTCCAACCTGATCCTGGTGCTCGGGCTGCTGTTCATCTACCTGCCGATGGTCATCCTGGTCATCTACTCGTTTAATGCCTCGCGGCTGGTGACGGTGTGGGGTGGCTGGTCGCTGAAATGGTACGCCGGCCTGCTCGACAACTCCCAGTTGATGGGCGCGGTAATGCGCTCGCTGGAAGTCGCGGCCTATACCGCGATTGCCGCGGTGGCTCTGGGCACGATGGCGGCTTTCGTCCTCACCCGTATCCCGGTGTTCCGCGGCCGTACGCTGTTCGGTGGCCTGGTCACCGCGCCGCTGGTGATGCCGGAAGTGATCACCGGTCTATCCCTGCTGCTGCTGTTCGTCGCCATGGCGCAACTGATCGGCTGGCCGGCGCAACGCGGGCTGGTGACCATCTGGATCGCCCACACCACGTTCTGCTCGGCCTACGTCGCGGTAGTGGTGATGGCGCGCCTGCGCGAGCTGGACCTGTCCATCGAGGAAGCGGCGATGGACCTCGGAGCGCGGCCATGGAAGGTGTTCTTCCTGATCACCATGCCGATGATTGCGCCCTCGCTGGCGGCCGGCGGTATGCTCTCCTTTGCCCTCTCGCTGGACGATCTGGTACTGGCCAGCTTCGTCTCCGGGCCGGGCTCGACCACCTTGCCGATGGAGATCTTTTCCGCCGTGCGCCTGGGCGTGAAGCCGGAGATCAACGCGGTGGCGAGTTTGATCCTGCTCAGCGTGTCGCTGGCTACCTTTCTCGCCTGGTACCTCAGCCGCCGTGCCGAGAAGCGCCGTATTCGCGCGATGCAGCAGGCGATGGATGAAACCGCTGGCAATCCCACCTGGCGTCAGGTGATCGACAGCCGTAAGGTGCTGGTGCCGCCCTCGGCGCATACCTGATGATGGTTTGAGCCGCAAAACGAAAAGGGCGCATCGATGCGCCCTTTTCGTTTCAGATGAATTGTCCCTGCCGCAGAGCGGTAGGGTGAATAACGCGAAGCTTATCCACCGCCGCGCCTTCTCCGTCCCCGAGTCCGCATTCACGGCTCGGTTGTCTGTTCGCCTGCAACGAATATCGCGTCCAGTTGCCGATCACCGCTCAGGTCCGGCAGCCCGAACCCGTGCTGTGTTCATCCATCGGTTCTTCACATCCCGTACCACCGTCCGGGCGCGGGCGCAGCCAGATCGGTGCCAGGTAGCACAGCGCCAAGCCAAAGACTGTCAGCCAACCGAGCCCGGCGAGCATGTTCAGCTGCGGCACGGGAGCGCCCGGCAGCCCTGCACCGGCACGCAGCAGCGCGGCGAGCACCAGCAGGCAGGTCGCGATCGGCACCCAGCGCCGCTGATCCAGTGCATAGCCACTGTGGGTACGCCCGGCGATGCACAGCACCGCGAGAATCGATACGCCCATGGCCCCGAGTGTCAGCAGATGGCGGCCGGCGCTGCTGGCAAAGCCGTCGGCTAGCAGCGAGACACCCAGTGCACCATAGCCCAGCGCCATCAGCCAGTAGACGCTGTAGAGCATCAGCGACCAGCGCTCCAGCAGTGCTCGGCCGATGTGCCAGTCGTTGAGCAGATTGAACATGGCGGCGGCTGTGGCCAGGGCCAGCCAGCCGTTCAGCGGGGCCGGCAGTGCCAGCCATTCGGCGAGAGTGAACAGGCTGATGCAGAAGATCGTCAGGTTGCGTCGTGGCGGACGCGCGCGGTAGTCGTTGTCCACGTCGTGCCCGGCATCCCGGCGTGCCTGGATGGCGTCGTTGAGAATGCGCATGGAGATTCGGCTCATGGCCACCACGATCAGTACCATCATCACTCCGATGCCAGCGTACAGCCAACGCATCGGGTATCGGCCGGCGACGGCATCGACATGAAAGCCCACGGTCACCAGCGCCAGCGCGCCGAGCCCGCCGAAGAAGCCGTACTGCCGGCGCAGCGGGTCGCCGAGCAGGCGCGGTGCGAGCAACACAAGCAGCGCAATGGCGAAGGCACTGTTGCACAGCGCCGCCGGCCACGGCCCGATGACGCCGGAAAGCCAGAAGCTCAGCCTGGCGGCTAGCCACAGCAGTAGAAAGCCGAAACCTACCTGCCGACCGAATGCCGCGGTGGCGGTAAATTCCGGCACCGCGGTAAGGACGAAGCCGGCGACTGCCGCCAGGCCGAAGCCGAGCAGCATCTCGTGGACATGCCAGACCATTGGTCCACCCGGCACGCCTGGCAGCGGCAAGCCAAATCCGAGAAAGCCCAGCCAGAGTGCGACGCCGGCGACGGCCAGCAGCACGGTGGCGAGAAACAGCGGGCGGAAGCTGCACAGCAGCAACGGCCAGCTGGCGAGTCGCGGCGATAAGGTTTTCAGCATCGTGAGCGCGCTCCGCTGGCTGTGAGGGGAACCGTCGTCTCTTGCAAGGTTGCCCTGCTGCTGTGCGGCAACGTCTGCGGCGCGCGGCTGGCCAGGCCGAAACTTTCCCGCACGGCCGGCAACTGCAGCAGCTCGGCGGTGTGTTGGTAGATCCAGGCATCGCTGCGCTGCACGGCTGGCAGATCCAGCTCCAGGTGGCTGACGATGCGCCCCGGCGCCGCCGCCATGACCAGGATGTGGTCGGCCAGGCGCACGGCTTCCATCAGGTCGTGGGTGATCATCAGCACGCCCATGCCGCGTGCGGCCTGCTCGGCCAGCAGCAGGGCGTAGAGGTCTTCCTTGAGGCCGATATCCAGCGCGGCGAAGGGTTCGTCGAGCAGCAGCAGATCCGGCTGCAGCACCAGCGCCCGCGCCAGCGAAACGCGGCTCTGCATGCCGCCGGAAAGCTGGTGCGGAAACTTGCCGAGATCGCCCGCGGCCAGGCCCAGGCGCAGCGCGAGGGAACTGGCCTGCTGCAGGCGTTGCTGTCGCGCCATGCCGGCCGCCTTGAGGCCCAGGGCGATGTTGTCGACCGTGGTCTTCCACGGCAGCAGCCGCGGTTGCTGGAACATGCTGGCGGGGTTGCCGAAACCGTTGTCGATACGACCTTCCTGCACGTCCAGAAGCCCCGCGCAAAGATGCAGCAGGGTGGTCTTGCCGCAGCCGGAGGGGCCGACCAGGGCGACCACTTCGCCTGCCGCCAGGTTGAAGTTGATGCCGCTGAATATCTCGTCGCGACCGAAGGCGTGGGCCAGGCCGTGGATGTGCAATTGCGTCATGAAGACACCTCGCGCCAGCGCTCGACTTCGCGCTTGATCGGTTCCAGCAGCAGGTACTCCACCGCCAGCAGCAGGCCGACCACCGCGGTGATCCAGGCCATGGTCGCGCTGGTATCCAGGTGCGAGCGAGACACCGCCAGCGCGGCGCCGACACCATCCTGGGTGGCCAGCAGTTCGGCCATCACCACGATCTTCCAGGCCATGGCGAGCGCGGTGATCCATGCGGGGAACAGGTAGGAGACGACGTGCGGCAGATAGACATCGAGCAACAGCATCCGCCGCGGCAGGCGAAATGCCAGGGCCATGTCCTTGAGCTGGTTGTCCAGCGTGCGGGTGCCTTGCAGTGCGCCGACGAACACCAGCGGAAAGCTGGCGATGAACACGGTAAACACCGGGGTGCCGTCACTGGCGCCGAACCAGAGCATCGCCAGTACCAGCCACGCGATTGGTGGCATGCCCATGAGCACGGTGACCAGCGGCCGCGCCATCATCGAGGCGGTCATGGAGACACCGGCGGCGAGCCCGAGCACGCTGCCGACCGCCACGGAAAGAGCAAAGCCGAGCAGCGCCCGGCGACTGGTGGCCAGCAACTCCGGCCAGGCGGCGCCTTCATCGATCAGCTGGAGCAGGCGGACAAAGGTCTCCAGCGGCGTAGGCAGCACCAGCGCGCCATAGTGACTGGCCACTGCCTCCCAGCCGGCCAGCAGCAGAAACAGGCTGGCCAGCGCGCCCCAGCCGCTCCACAGATAGCCGGGCAGGCTAGCCAACCAGCTGCGCAGCAGGCTCATGGCTGATTGCTGACTGGCGAGTAGAAGTCATCGGCCGGCAGCTTGCCGCCGATCAGCGCCGGATTTTTCTTCAGCAGCAGCTCGAACAGATACTCGACTTCCGCCCGCGCCTCGGCGGCGGGCACGGCGTCCATCTGCGCCACGGCCAATGAGTCGGTTACCGCTTCGGCGCTGAGCATCGGCAGATGCTTGGCGACCAGCTGGCCGCAGCGTTCGGCGTTGGCGCTGCACCATTGCAGCGAGTCGGCGTAGGCCTGGGCGATCCGTGCGGCGATCTGCGGCTGGTCCTTCACGCTGGCCATCAGCGCGATGCCAGCCTGCGGAATGCGTGCTTCGCGTTGCAGCAGGCGGCCCCACTCCTGTTGCAGGTCGACACTGCGATACAGATCCGGCGCAACCAGCCCCAGCGGTCCTTCGCTGGCCTTGCGCAGGGCCATGGAGATGGCCGGCTCAGCCAGCAGGGCATGATCGGTGCGGCGCATCAGCAATAGCTGCATGGCGTCGATGGGGGTGGCGACGTAGCGCAGATGCAGGTCCTTGCGCACATCGATGCCGGCACGCTCGGCCAGCAGGCCGAAGAGGATGTCCGGCATGTCGCCGCGGAACGGCATGGCGATTTCCTTGCCGCGCAGGTCGTCGAGGGTGCTCAGGCCCTGTTCGCGCGATACCAGCCAGAGCAGCCCCCAGGTCGAAACGTTGAGCATGCGCAGCTTGGCGCCGCGGTTGTACAGGTTGGCGGCGACGTTGACCGGCATGGCCAGCACGTCCGCCTGCTGGTTAAGCGCCAGCAGGCGCAGCTGGTCGGGATCGCGCCAGCTGACGAATTCCACCTTGTCCGCCAGGTCGTCCAGTGCGCCGGATTCGACCATGTGGATCAGCGGGTTCGATACCGACGAGGAAGGGCCGGCCAGGACCAGGCGCGGCAGCTTGTCCGCCAGCGCTGGTGCTCCAGCCGCCAGCAGAATGACCATCAGCAGGTGGCGCAGCATCAGAAGCTCCCGCTCAGCGCGACGGTGATGCCGCGCCCGGGTGCTTCCAGCTCGTTGCCGCTGATGCCGTCAGCCAGATGCTCGTGGTAGGCCTTGTCGAACAGGTTGCTAAGGCGCGCGTCGAGGTTAGCGGTCTGCAGCACGCCGATCTTGCCGAAGCCCCAGCCGAGGCTGGCATCGGCAGTAACGAAGCCTGCGGTACGATCCTCGCCACCGCAGGTGAACTCGGTCGCCACACGATCCTGCTCGGCGACCGCACGCAGCTGGGCATGCCAGTAGAGACCGCGCTCGGCTGGCTGGCCGATGCCCAGAGTCAGCTCGTGGGCTGGCATCTGGTGCAGTGGTTCGTCGTCCTGTTTGTTCTCGCCGCGCAGCCAGGTGAAGCTGCCGTCCACCACGAAGGCGCCGACACCCTTGCTGGCACTGCCTTCGAGGCCGTAGATCACCACTTTGTCGAGGTTCTCGGTGCGCTTGATCGGCAGCCCGTTGGGCGCGTTGGTGCCGGTCACGCGGCCGGCGATGTAGTCGTCGATTCGGGTGTGGAAGGCAGCCAGCTGATAGGTGAAATCGCCATCGTTACCCTTGAGGCCAAGCTCGAAGCTGGTGGAACGCTCCGGGTCCAGCTGCGGGTTGCCGACGTGGAAGTAGCCGTCGCCGCGTGGCGCATCGTCGTAGCGCTCGCGCATGTCGGCGGCGCGGTAGGCCTGGCCGACGTTGGCGTAGAGGTTGAGGGTGTCAGTCAGCGGATGCAGCGCGCCCAGCGACCACGACAGGTTGTGGTCGGTGCTGTCCAGGCCGCTGGTTGTAAATGAAGGACCGTTGCCCTTGGCTCGGGCGTCGGCGCTGATGCGGTCGTAGCGGGCGCCGGCCGTCAGGCGTGTCTGGCCGAGGTCGAATTCATCCTGCACGAACAGTCCGTAGGACTCGATCTCGGCATCCTTGAAGGGGTCGTTGCGCTGGTTGTTGTTGAAGGTCGGCGGGCCATCCACGTAGCGCTCCGGATCGCCGGTCATCTTCCAACCGTCGACGCCCACCGTCAGCAGGTGATCGGTGACCGGCACCACCCAGCTCGAGCGCAGCCCGTGGGTGATGAAGCTGACGTTATTGCGTACGTAGTCGCGATCGAGCCGTTCGGAGTAGGCACGGATCTCCCGGTAGACCTCCTGGCGGTAGAGTTCGGTATTCAGGGTGCCTTCACCGAGGCCGTTCTCCAGGCCGATCTGGAACAGCTCGCGCTGCTGTTCCGGCGAATGGATGGTTGCGGTGCCAAGTGGTACCGGGATGCCGGCACCGCCCGGCTGGCCACCGGTACGCGCCGAGCCCGGGTACCAGACGTCGCGGTCGGTGTGGCGCTGGACGTTCAGATTGACGCTGATATCCTCGGCCAGGCGCTGCTTGTACTTGAGCAGCAGGGTATCGGAGCTGTAGCCGGTGTTCTCTTCGGTACCGTTGGGGCTCTTGTAGTCGTTGACCTTGCGCCCGGCAACGCCCAGTACCAGTGCATGATCGCTGCTGGAGTCGCGCAGCAGCGTGGCGCCGGCGAAGCCCTTGTCGACGCTGCTGGCGCTGGTGGAGAAGCGACCGCCGCGTTCGTCCTGCTCGGTGAAGCGTGCCTGTGGCGTGATCAGGTTGACCACCCCGCCCATGGCGCCGCTGCCGTACAGCACCGAGCCCGGACCCTTGACCACTTCGGCGCGTTCCAGCAGGCCGAGATCGAGCATGGAGGCCAGCGAGCCCTGTGGCTGGCCGGAATTGACCCGCACGCCGTCGACCATCAGCACCACGCTTTCCTTCTTCATGCCGCGCAACACCGGGTTCTGCCCCCAGGCGCCGTCGCTATGCACGGCGAGCCCGGGCTTGCCGCGGAACAGGCTGCCGGCCGGCGCTGCCGTTTCGGCTGGCTGAGCCTGCAGCACCTCGATGGCTTGCGGAATGTCCCGCGTTGCGGCCTCGTAGCCCTTGGCGGTGACGACGGTTTCCTGCAGCTCCAGCGGAGCGGCGAAGGCGGACGCGCTGCTGACGGCCAGGCAGGCCAGGGCGAGTGGGTGAAGGCGGAGTATCATCGAACGGCTCCCGGATAATTCGTCGGCGGTGATGCCGACTTGGATGGGAGCAATTCTCGTTTAGGTGATAATAATTATCATTTGATCGCGATCAAGTTTACCTGTCGCAGGCGCGCTACTGCTGCCAGTCGCAGAAACAGGCCACTGCCAGCGAATGGGTGGCGCGCACCTTGCGCCCGGCCAGTGCGGCATCAAGGATAGGCTCGACGAAGCTGTTGTCCGAACTGCACACCGCACCTTCGCTGTAGGGGCCGATATAGACCAGCTCCCCGCTTTGATCCCAGATGCCGACAGCGGGGCTGGCCGGTAGTTGCTCGGAGCCGGGCGGGGCGCTCAGCGGTTTCAGCGCTGCCAGCGGCTGCGGCAAGCGGCCCTTGCTGCCCGGCTTGCGTACTTCGTAGAAGTCCACGGGTTGTCCGGCAAAGCGCTTGAGCAGTTCTTCCAGGTGCTGCTGATTGCCGACGTTGCACGGGCATCCCGGGTCCCAGAAATGCACGAAGCGCACTGGTCCCGGGCCCTGCAGCTCGGCCGGCAGGCGAAGGGCGTCGCCGGAGAACAGCTCGGCGCGCTCGCCGTCGAAGGTGCGCAGGTAGCGCGCCTCGAACCACCAGAACGCAGCCAGCATGGCGCCGCCCCAGAGCAGGGCGATCAGTGCGGCGATCAGGTATTTGCGACGAGCGCTCATGGCGGGCTCCGATGTGGGTGCGCAAGCTTGCCATGGGGCGGCGCAGAGCTGAATATCCCAGATCAACGCAATCGAAGAATTTCCATGCCCTCGCGTATCGATCCCGAGCGCCTGCGTAACAGCCTGCCCGCACTGTCCGAGGCGGTCGTCGCAAGCGCCGAAACTCTCCATTACCAGAGCTATTACGGGCTCGATCTGCCGCATCGCACGCAGGTCCAGCGCCGCCTGGGACGCTTTCGCGTGCACGACTACGATGTTGTCGCCCAGGCCTGGTGGCCCGAGCAGCCGCACGCCAGCCTGCTGATCCTGCACGGCTACTACGACCACATGGGCCTGTATCGCCATGTGGTCGACTGGGGACTGGAGATGGGGTTCGCCGTGCTCGCCTGCGACCTGCCGGGCCATGGGCTGTCCAGCGGTCCCCGGGCGAGCATCAACGAGTTTGCCGAATACCAGGCGGTGCTGAGCGGTCTGTTCGAACAGGCACGCCAGCTCGATCTGCCGCGTCCCTGGCACCTACTTGGCCAGAGTACCGGCGGTGCCATCGCATTGGATCACCTGTTGCATCAGGCCGAAAACCCCGACCTGGGGCGCACCATCCTGCTGGCGCCGTTGGTTCGCCCGCGCGCCTGGCTGCGCTCGCGCATCAGCTACGAGTTGCTGCGGCGCTTCGTTCAGCAGATCCCACGAACGTTCAGCGAGAACTCCGGCGACCCGGCCTTCCTCGAGTTCGTCCAGAGCCAGGACCCGCTGCAGCCGGATATCCTGCCCACAGCCTGGGTCGGGGCCCTGTCACGCTGGATTCCCCGTATCGAGGGTGCGGCTGACAGCAGGCACGCGCCGTTGATCATTCAGGGCGAGGCGGACATGACCGTGGATTGGCAGTACAACCTGCCGATTCTGCAGCGCAAGTTCCCAAGTGCTGAGGTGCTGCGACTGCCCGAGGCGCGCCACCATCTGGTGAACGAGCGCGAGGAATTGCGCCAGGCGTACTTCGACTTCCTGCGCGAGCGCCTCAGATAGCGGGATCAGATGCCCTGCTGCGGCTCCAGCTCGGCGCCGCTCATGCCAACCGCCAGGCCGGCGCGTAGCGCCTGCAGCGCGGCCTGGTAATAGGCCTTGCCTTCGTCCGACTGGGCGAATGTCACATATTCCTCCAGTTCGGCATCGGACAGGTCGCGATAGACGTACAGCAGCGTGTTGTCGAGATCGGCCTCTATCTGCTCGATCATGCGTTGGCGCTGGCTGCTCAGCAGGCTCTGCGCCTGATTGCCACCGAGCAGGCCGGGAATCATCTGGCTGAGACTGTCGGCGGCGACACCGGCCAGTGCCAGGCTGACTTCCGCGCCCGCTTCGCTGGCTGGCAGCGCCTGGGCCAGGTGGCGGATCAGCAGTTGTCGGTTGCTGCCGGCTTCCACCCGCGGCAGGCCGGCGGCGTGCTTGGCCAGCTGTTCGCGCCGTGCGGCGAGCACTTCGGCCGAGACGATCTTGCGTCCCAGGGTCGACTGGAAGAATTCCAGCGCCGGCTGCGGCTCGGCCAGGTTGCCGCGCAATGCCTGCTGCGCGCGCTGGTCGATGGCATGGGCGGCGAAGCGGCGGTTGCTGTTGGTCACCAGTGCCTGGAATACCGCCGGTGGCAGGGTGTCCTTGTAGCGTTGCTGGGCCGCGGTCAGGGCATCGCCGAAATTGGCGCGCTGTTCGGTCCAGCCGGCGGTTTCGTAGAGTTCCTGATAGGTGTCGGCGAAGCTGCTGACGCTCAAGGTCAGCAGTACACAGGTCAAGAGGGCGCGCATGGAAGCTCCTGTCTGGCGGGCGGTTCATTTTCCGTGCCCCGACGCGTACTTGTCGAGGCGCGCGAGTTGCTGCTGCCATTTGGCGCAGCATCGCTGCTTGTGGCGGAGTCTCAACAGACCCTAGACTCGTTCGGTATCCCATCGGAGTCACTTCCTTGCAGTTCTCTTCGATCATCGACGACCTGGCCGAGCGCGGCTGGTCGCTGCAGAGTTCTTTCCTTCCCAGTGATGTGACCCACAAGCTGGCCGACGAGTGCCGCAGGCGGGAAGCCGAGGGTGCGCTGGCACCGGCAGGGGTCGGCCGCGGCGAGGCGCAGGCGGTGCGCGAAGGCATTCGCAGCGACCATATTCAGTGGCTCGAACCGGGCCAGTCTGCAGTCTGCGACGACTATCTCGAACTCATGGACGGCTTGCGCCAGCAGCTTAACCGCGAGTTGTTCCTCGGGCTGGAAGAGTTCGAGTGCCATTTCGCCTTCTACCCGCCGGGCGCCTTCTATCAGACGCACCTGGACCGCTTTCGCGATGACGACAGCCGCTCGGTGACCGCCGTGCTCTATCTGAACCCGGACTGGCAGCCCGGCCATGCCGGCGAACTGCGCATGCACATGCCCGACGGCTCGCAACTGGACGTGCCGCCGCTGGCCGGCAATCTGGTGGTCTTTCTCTCCGGCGATTTCCCCCACGAAGTGCTGGTCACCCAGGCCGACCGTCTGTCGCTGACCGGCTGGTTCCGTCGGCGGCCGGCCGATGTGCTGGCGCTCTGACGAGCCCGCATCGACATTTGCGCAGACGAAAAAAAGCCCGGCACAGGCCGGGCTAAAGGGAAGTAAGTGTTTCGGGCTACATGCCCAGCATGTTCGGCAGCGCCAGGGAAATTGACGGCACGTAGGTGATGATCACCAGGAAGCTCAGCATCAGCGCCAGCCATGGCAGCACTGCGCGGATCACCTGGGTCACCGGCATGCCCGTCACCGCTGAGGCGACGAACAGGTTCAACCCCACCGGTGGCGTTATCAATCCGATCTCCATGTTCACCACCATGATGATGCCAAGGTGGATCGGGTCGATGCCCAGCTGTATGGCAATCGGGAACAGGATCGGCGCCAGGATCAGGATGATCGCCGACGGCTCCATGAAGGCGCCGGCCACCAGCAGCACGATGTTCACCACCAGCAGGAACATCCACGGCTGCAGACCGG
Organism: Pseudomonas sp.; assembly: GCA_032105665.1. GTDB lineage: Bacteria > Pseudomonadota > Gammaproteobacteria > Pseudomonadales > Pseudomonadaceae > Stutzerimonas. Next base: position 65,680 of record DAMCQE010000009.1, read on the forward strand.
CCTCGATGACCCAGGCAGTGATCGCCTGCGGAATCTGCTCGGTGGTCAGTACGTGGGCGAATAGCATGGCGTTGGCGATGATGAACATCAGCATGATGCTCAGCTTGCCCGACTCCAGCAGTACCTTCGGGCATTCGCGCAGCTTGAGGTCCTTGTAGACGAAGATCGCGACGAAGGCCGAATACACCGCCGCGACCGCTGCCGCTTCGGTGGGCGTAAACATGCCCGAGTAGATGCCGCCGAGGATGATCACCATCAGCAGCAGGCCCCAGACCGCCTTGCGCGCGGCGGACAGCCACTCGCGGAAGCTGGCGCGCGGCAGTGCCGGCAGGTTCTTCTTCACCGCGATGATGTAGATCGCCAGCATCAGCGCGCCGCCGAGCATGATGCCCGGAACGACACCGGCCATGAACAGCTTGCCCACCGAGGTCTCGGTAGCCGCGGCGTAGACCACCATGACCACCGACGGCGGGATCAGGATGCCCAGGGTACCAGCGTTACAGACGATGCCGGCGCCGAAGGCCTGCGGATAGCCGGAGCGCACCATGCCGGCGATGGCGATGGAGCCCACCGCGGCCACGGTGGCTGGTGACGAGCCGGACAGCGCTGCGAAGAGCATGCACGCCAGCACCGCACCGATCGCCAGGCCGCCACGGATGTGGCCGACACAGGCGTTGGCGAAGTCGATCAGGCGACGCGCCACGCCGCCGGTGGTCATGAAGGCGCCGGCCAGGAGGAAGAATGGAATCGCCAGCAGGGTGTAGTGCTCGGAGGTCTCGAACAGCTTGATCGCCAGCGAGCGCACCGAGTCCTGGCTGAAGATCATGATGGTCAGCGAGCCGGCCAGGCCCAGGGAAACGGCCACCGGCACACCGATGAACATCAGTGCGAAGAGGGCGACGAACAGGAACAGGATGGTCATTGCTTGGGCTCCTCTTCGCCGTGCTTGAGCGCATCGGCCGCTTCATCGGCGAGGCCGAGGCCGGTCTGCTCGTTGCGCAGGATGCGCACGAAAATTTCGGCGAAACGGATGAACACCATGGCGAAACCGAACGGCACGATCAGGCCGATGTGCCACTGCTTGACGCCGATGTGGCCCAGGTCCTCGGCGCCGATGTTGGCGATGAACAGGGTCTGGATCCACTCGAAGCTGGCCACGGTCAGCAGACCGGCGTAGCCCAGGCAGAACAGGCAGGCGATGATGCCGATGACACGCTGGATATGACGCGGCGCCAGCTTGACCAGCGCGTCGACGCCGATATGGCCGGCGGTACGCACGCCATAGGCCAGGCCGGAGAAGATCAGCCAGGCGAACAGCGCCTTGGTCAGCGCGGTGCTCCAGGTCATGGACTGGGCCAGACCGATGATGAAGTCACCGATGGCGAACCAGAAGTCGGCGGTGCCTTCGAAGCGGTCGCCCAAGTCGTAGAACAGCGTGTAGAGGTTGTTGAGGATCACGTAGACGAAGGTCACCAGTGTCATGGCGGCCAGCAGAAAGGCGATGAAGCCTTCCTCGAAGTGGTCCCAGACGCGCCAGAGGGCGTTCATGGATGACATCTCCCGATGGACTGCGGTTGTATCGAAAGGCAGCACGGAGGTGCGCCGTGAACCAGCCGGGGCAGGCTGGGAGACAGAGCAATGAAAAACTCTTGTTGTGGCCAGTGAAGCGGCCCAGCCCGGGATCACCTCGGCATGGCCTTCCTGCCCTTGGTGCGGGCCTGGTCTTCGCTAGCGGCTTTGTTTTTTCACTGAGCTGTCGGGTATCGCTGGGTGGTACAGCCGAGGAGCGGGGTGGCCACCCCTCGGCAAAGGCTTAGTTAGCCTGGTTGGCGGCTTCGGCGGCCTTGATCAGGTCGGCACCGATTTCGCCTTCGAACTTCTTCCAGACCGGCTTCATGGCTTCACGCCACATTTCGCGCTGCTCCGGAGTCAGGTCGATGATCTCGGTGGTGCCGGCGTCGATGATGCGCTGCTTGTCGGCCTGGTTCAGCTCGTCAGCCTGCTTGTTCACCGCGACGGTCACTTCGTCCAGGATCTTTTCCAGCTCGCCGCGTACGTCAGCCGGCAGACCGTTCCAGAACTTGGTGTTGGTGATCACCATGTAGTCCAGCAGACCGTGGTTGGACTCGGTGATGTACTTCTGCACTTCGTGCATCTTCTGCGAGTAGATGTTCGAGTAGGGGTTCTCGGCACCGTTGACCACGCCAGTCTGCAGGCCCTGGTAGACCTCGGCGAAGCTCATCTTGCGCGGGTTGGCGCGCACGGCCTTGAACTGCTCGTCCAGCACGGCGGAAGCCTGTACGCGGAACTTCAGACCACGAGCGTCCTTCGGCTCGCGCAGCGGCTTGTTGGCCGAAAGCTGCTTCATGCCGTTGTGCCAGTAGCCCAGGCCGGTGATGTTCTTGTCTTCCATCGAGCGCAGCAGGCTCTGGCCGGCTTCACCTTGCTGGAAGCGGTCGACCGCTGCGATGTCGTCGAACAGGAACGGCAGATCGAAGACCTGAACGCCCTTGGAGTAGTGTTCGAACTTGGCCAGCGACGGCGCGATCAGCTGAACGTCGCCCAGCAGCAGGGCTTCCATTTCCTTGCCATCGCCGAACAGCGAGGAGTTCGGGTAAACCTGTACCTCGACCTTGCCGGCCAGACGCTCTTCCACCAGTTTCTTGAACATCAGGGCGCCCTGGCCTTTCGGCGTGTTCTCGGCGACCACGTGAGAGAACTTGATGGTGATCGGGTCAGCCGCGTGGGCCAGACCAGCGATGCTCAGCGACAGGGCGCATGCCAGCGCCTTGGCAGTCAGTTTGAACATTGATGTTTCCTCTTGTTGTGGGTGGGAGGCCTCGGGGCATCCCGGCAGTAACCAGCTGGGCAAGTCTAGGCGCAATGGCCTGGATGCGATGCACGATCGCGACTCGATCCATCCGGTTCATCGGGTTTCAGGAGCAATGCCTGTGCCAACCGCTGGCACAGGCACCTGAAGCCAGCGAGTTTACCCAGCAATAGATGAAGGTTTGAATGGCCAATTGCCAACAAGCGCGTCTAGGTCGCACCTTTGCGCGGGGTGAGCAGGCCATCCGCGGTTGGCATTGCAGGGAGGGACGGGATTGGCAGTCGAGGCTCGATGCGGCGGTCAAGGATGGCGGATTTCCGCCATCTAGTCGTTTTCGTCGGGCGAGCTTCCGCCAGCATCGGTAAAGCTCAGGCCATGCTTGCGCAGCTTGTCATGCAGTGTCTTGCGCGGCAGGCCGAGGGCTTCGGCAACGCTGCGCAGCGATCCGTGGGGACGGTTCAGTTCAGCGGCGATCAGCGCGCGCTCGAAGGCTTCGACCTGCTCGCCCAGGCTGCCGCCGCCGGCCAGGCTGGCGCTCGGCTCGCTGCCTGGCCGCTCCAGGCCCAGGCCGAGCCCGAGGGCGAAGCGCTCCGCGGTGTTCTGCAGCTCGCGCACGTTGCCCGGCCAGGTGTGCTGCAGCAGCGTGGCACGCTGCTCGGGCTGCAGTTCGCGAACCGGCAGGCCGTGGCGCTGGGCGGCGGCCTCGGCGAAGTGCTGAAACAGCAGAAGGATGTCCTCGCTGCGTTCACGCAGCGAAGGAATGCGCAAGGGTGCGACGTTTAGCCGGTAATAGAGGTCGGCGCGGAAGCGGCCCTGGTCGGCGGCGACACGCAGGTCTTCCTTGGTTGCGGCGATGACACGGATATCCAGGGCGATCGACTGGTTGCCGCCGAGGCGTTCGACCACGCGCTCCTGCAGCAGGCGCAGCAGCTTGACCTGCACATCCAGGCTCATGCTCTCGATCTCGTCGAGGAACAGGGTGCCGCCGTTGGCGAACTCGAACTTGCCGATCCGGCGTTTCTGCGCGCCGGTGAACGCGCCGGGCTCGTGGCCGAACAGCTCGCTCTCCACCACCGACTCGGCCAGGGCACCGGCGTTGATGGCCACGAACGGGCCGTTGCGGCGGTTCGACAGGTCGTGCAGTGCGCGCGCCACCACCTCCTTGCCGGCCCCGGTCTCGCCAAGAATCAGCACGTCGGCCTGGGTTCCGGCCAATGCGCCGATCTGCTCGCGCAGGCGCAGCATCGCCCGGGACTGGCCGAGCAGGCGTGCCGACAGCTGCTGGCGGTCGGCCAGGGCCAGGCGCAGCGAGCGGTTGTCCAGCACCAGCTGGCGCAGCGCCAGGGCACGCCGCACGCTGTCCAGCAGCGCCTCGCTGGGGAAGGGCTTTTCCAGGAAATCGTAGGCACCGGCGCGCATGGCCTGCACCGCCAGCTGGATGTCGCCGTGACCGGTGATGAGGATCACCGGCAGCTCGCTGTCGCGTGCCCGTAACTGTTGCAGCAGCTCCAGTCCGTCGATGCCAGGCATGCGGATGTCGCTGACCACCACCCCCTGCCAGTCCGCCGGCAGGCGTGCGGCCAGGTCGCGGGCGTCGCCCAGGCTGGCCACCTTGAGCCCGGCCAGGTCGAGGGTCTGGCTCAGTGCCTGGCGCAGATGCGGATCGTCGTCGATCAGCACCACCTGGGCCTGGGTACTGATCGGGGTGTCGCTGCTCATTGGAAATGGTCCTCGGTGGGAAAGGCCACGCCGGGTTCGGCGCTGCGCAGGAACAGACCGAGCTGGGCGCCGCCTTCGGCATGATTGCTCATGCGCAGCTCGCCGCCCAGGGCGCGGGTGAGGGTATCGCAGATCGCCAGGCCGAGGCCCAGCCCCTGGGTGCTGGTCTTGGTGGTGAAGAAGGGTTCGCGGGCGCGCTGCAGCGCCTCGGCGGAGAAGCCCGGGCCGTTGTCGCGCAGGGTCAGCAGCACGCCGTCACCCTCCAGCTCGGCGCGCAGCCAGATGCGTCGCGGCTGGGGCCGTTCTCCGAGGGCGTCGAGAGCGTTGGCCAGGAGATTGGCGAGGATCTGCCGCAGCCGCGTTTCGCCAGCCTGCACCCACAGCGCCGCCTCCGGCAGGTCGCGGATCAGCTCGACGCCCATGGCCTGGCGGCGCTTGGCCAGCAGTGCCAGCGCATCGTCCAGCGCCGGCTGCAGCGCGACCCGTTCCGGTGCGTGCTGATCGCGACGGGCGAAGGCGCGCAGGTGGGCGATGATCGAGGCCATGCGCGCGGTCAGCTCGCTGATCAGCCGCAGGTTGTCGCGCGCCTCGTCGACACGCTCATGGTCGAGCAGTACGCGGGCGTTGTCGGCATAGCTGCGGATCGCTGCCAGCGGCTGGTTGAGTTCGTGACTGATGCTCGCCGACATCGTGCCCAGCGCCGATAGCTTGCCGGCCTGCAGCAGTTCGTCCTGGGCGCGCACCAGCTCCTGCTGGGCCTGTTCGCGCTCGAGCACCTCGACCTTGAGTCGGCTGTTCAGCGCCTCCAGGTCGCGGGTGCGCTCGAGCACGCGCTGCTCCAGCTGTTGGCGGGCCTGGCTGTCCAGCGCCAGCCGTTCGAGGACATGTCGGCGACGCTGCATCAGCAGGCCGAGCCAGAGCAGCAGCGCCAGCAGGGTGGCGGCGCCGATCGCGACCACGGTGCGCACCGGGCGCTCGACCAGGCTGACCGGCGCGAGGATGCGCACCGTCCAGCCGGTCTCCTTCAGCTCGCGGCTCTGGATCAGCCAGGCGTCGATATTCAGCGTCAGGTCCTGCGGGTAGAGCGTCGGGTAGGGCTGATCGAAGGCGATCTGCTCGCGCTCGTCGACGCCTAGCCCACGGGTCGCGCGGAAGCGCCATTCCGGGCGCGAGGTGAGAATCACCACGCCGAAGTTGTCGGTTACCAGTAGCTGCTCCGGCGTGCTGCCCCAGAGCGTCTCGGTGTGGTCCAGGTCGACCTTGACCACCAGTACGCCGAGGATGCCATTGTCGTCACGTACGGCGGCGCCGAAGTAGTAACCGCGCTTGCCGGAAGTGGTGCCAAGGCCGAAGAAGCGTCCGAGGTGACCGTCCATGGCCTGGCGGAAATAGGGGCGGAAGGCGAAGTTGCGGTCGACGAAGCTGTCTTCCTCGTCCCAGTTGGAGGCCGCCAGGGTATTGCCGTCCGTGTTCATCAGATAGATCACGTCGGCCCCGGTCTGGTTGCGCAGGCGTTTGAGCAGGCGATTGGCATTGTCCCGCACGGCCGGCGCTTCGGCCTGCTGCAGGACGGCGCGCAAAGCCGGCAGGTCGCCGAGGATGCGCGGCAGCACCTCGTAGCGGTTCAGCGTGCCGAGCAGGTTGGCGACGTAGAGGTCGAGGGTCTGGCGATTCTGCTCGGTCAGCTCGTTGCGGTAGTAGCGCTCGGCGAGCTGCTGCAGCGGCCAGAGCAGAGGCGCAAGCAGCAAGGCTAGCAGGGCGAGGTTGCGCCAGCGAGGGCGGCGGGGTGGATGCAGTGCAGTCATGCGTGGGCGCCTGGATGTCGGGCGCATTATGCACGCAGAGCGTGCCGGCGTTCAGCGTCGCTTATCGAGCTGGCCGGATCGGAGCAGAGTGGCAGAGGCAGCCGTGAGGCCTAACCGCTGTTGCCTCAGCGGCCGGCTGCAGCGGTCTGGGGCGCGTTCGCTGCATCGAAGTGCCGGGATTGGGCAAGGCACTCGTGCAGTGCCGTCTCCCAGTCCGGCAGGCGGATGCCCCAGTCCTGTTGCAGGCGTGCGCAGTTCAGGCGGGAGTTGAGCGGACGCTGGGCGGCGGTCGGGTAGTCCTTGGACAGGATCGGCGTGATCTCGGCGCGCAGGCGGCCCTGCTGGCGAAGCTGCTCGGCAATGCTGCAGGCGAAGCCGTACCAGGAGGTCTCGCCGCTGGCGGTGAGGTGATACAGACCGCTGGGGCCTGCCTCGCCCGCACTTCGCTTGCGTACCATTTCTGCCGTGGTGCGGGCGATGGTGGCGGCCCAGGTCGGCGAGCCGATCTCGTCGCTGACCACCGACAGCGCATCGCGCTCCTGCAGCAGGCGCTGCATGGTCAGCAGGAAGTTCTTGCCGTGCTGCGAGTAAACCCAGCTGGTACGCAGGATCAGGTATTCGCCACCGACCGCCTGAATAGCTTGTTCGCCGGCCAGCTTGCTTGCGCCGTAGACGCTAAGCGGTTGCGGTACGTCCGCTTCGCAGTAGGGTTCGGTCTTGTGACCGTCGAACACATAGTCGGTGGAGTAGTGGATCAGCGGCACGCCAAGACGTGCAGCCTCTTCGGCGAGCACCTGTGGCCCGCGTGCGTTGACCGCGAAGGCCAGTTCACGGTGGCTTTCCGCCGGATCGACGGCGGTGTAGGCCGCCGCATTGATGATCAGATCCGGCCGCAACAGGCGTACCTGTTCGCGAACCTGATCCGAGTCGGACAGGTCCAGTGCGTTGTGCCCAAGCGCCAGCAGCTTGCCGGCGCCCGCCAGCTCCAACTGCAGCTCACGGGCGAGTTGCCCCTTGCTGCCGGTGATCAGGATTTTCATGGAAACAGCTCCGCATCGCTGAGGCGCTTGCCAGCCTGGTCCTTCGCGGACAGTTGTGGTGCTTCGTCGAACGGCCATTCGATGCCGAGCTCCGGATCGTTCCACAACAGGCTGCGCTCGTGCTCCGGCGCGTAGTAGTCGGTGGTCTTGTAAAGGAACTCGGCAGTTTCGCTGAGCACCACGAAGCCATGCGCGAAACCTTCGGGGATCCACAGCTGGTGCTGGTTCTGCGCACTCAGGTGAGTGCCGAACCAGCGACCGAAGCTCGGTGAGCTCTTGCGCAGATCGACAGCGACGTCGAACACCTCGCCGGCCACCACGCGCACCAGTTTCCCCTGCGGCTGCTGGATCTGGTAGTGCAGACCGCGCAGCACGCCGCGCTGGGACTTGGAGTGATTGTCCTGGACGAACTGGCGCTTGAGCCCCGTGGCCGCTTCGAAAGCGGCCGCGTTGAAGCTCTCGTAGAAGAAACCGCGTTCGTCGCCGAAGACCTTGGGCTCGATGATCAGTACGTCGGGAATGCTGGTTTCGACGACCTTCATGCGTCTTCACCCGCCAGCTTGAACAGGTACTGGCCGTAGCCGGTCTTGCCCAGGGCGTCGGCGCGGCGCAACAGCTGCTCGCGGTCGATCCACTTGTTCTGGTAGGCGATCTCCTCCAGACAGGCGACCTTCAGGCCTTGGCGGTGCTCGATGGTCTGCACGTACTGCGAGGCTTCCAGCAGGCTGTCGTGGGTACCGGTGTCGAGCCAGGCGAAGCCACGGCCGAAGCGTTCTACATTGAGATCGCCGCGCTGGAGGTAGGCCATGTTGACGTCGGTGATCTCCAGTTCGCCGCGTGGCGAGGGCTTGATCGACTTGGCGATCTCGATGACGTCGTTGTCGTAGAAGTACAGGCCGGTCACTGCGTAGCTGGACTTGGGCTTCTTCGGCTTCTCTTCGATGGACAGCGCCTTGCCGTTCTCGTCGAAGTCGATCACGCCGAAGCGCTCCGGATCCTTGACCCAGTAGCCGAACACCGTGGCGCCCTTCTCCTGACGCGCGGCGCGCTGCAGCTTCTCGGTGAAGTGCTGGCCGTGGAAGATGTTGTCGCCGAGGATCAGGCATACCGAATCGTCGCCGATGAACTCTTCACCGATCAGGAAGGCCTGGGCCAGGCCGTCCGGCGAAGGTTGTTCGGCGTAACTGAAGTTGACCCCGAACTGGCTGCCGTCGCCCAGCAGGTTCTGGTACTGCGGCAGATCCTGCGGTGTCGAGATGACCAGAATGTCGCGGATGCCGGCGAGCATCAGCACCGAGATCGGGTAGTAGGCCATCGGCTTGTCGTAGATCGGCAGGAGCTGCTTGGATACGCCAAGGGTGATGGGGTGCAGACGGGTGCCGGAGCCTCCGGCGAGGATGATTCCTTTCATGCGTTCTCCAGGGCGCCGAGGCGCTCGCGTTGATAGCTGCCGTCCTGGACGCGACGGCACCATTCGAGGTTGTTCAGGTACCACTGCACGGTCTTGCGCAGGCCGGTCTGGAAGGTTTCCTGCGGCACCCAGCCGAGTTCACGCTCGATCTTGTTGGCGTCGATGGCGTAGCGCAGGTCGTGGCCCGGGCGATCCTTGACGAAGGTGATCAGGTCTTCATAACGGGCGAGGCCGGCAGGCTTGCTCGGCGCCAGCTCTTCCAGTAGCGCGCAGATGCCGCGCACCACCTCGATGTTCTTCTGCTCGTTGTGGCCGCCGATGTTGTAGGTTTCACCGACCTTGCCTTCGCTGACCACCTTGAACAGCGCGCGGGCGTGATCCTCGACGAACAGCCAATCGCGGATCTGCGAGCCATCGCCGTAGACCGGCAGCGGCTTGCCATCGAGGGCATTGAGGATGACCAGTGGGATCAGCTTCTCGGGGAAGTGATACGGCCCGTAGTTGTTCGAGCAGTTGGTGATCAGCACCGGCAGCCCGTAGGTACGCTGCCAGGCGCGGACCAGGTGATCCGACGAGGCCTTGCTGGCCGAGTAGGGCGAGCTGGGCGCGTAGGGTGTGGTCTCGGTGAACAGGTCGTCGACGCCATGCAGGTCGCCGTAGACCTCGTCGGTGGAAATGTGGTGGAAGCGGAAGGCGTCGCGCCGCTCGACCGGCAGGCTCTGCCAGTAGGCGCGAGTGGCCTCGAGCAGTTGATAGGTGCCGACGATGTTGGTCTGGATGAATTCGGCCGGGCCGTCGATGGAGCGGTCGACGTGGGACTCGGCGGCCAGATGCATGATGGCGTCCGGCTGGAACTCCAGCAGCGCCTCGCTGACCCGCTCACGATCGGCGATGTCGGCCTGGAGGAACTGATAGCGCGGGTTGTCTTCCACGGCTGCCAGCGACTCCAGGTTGCCGGCATAGGTCAGCTTGTCCAGGTTGAGCACGCTGTGCTCGGTATCGAGAATGAGATGGCGGATCACTGCGGAGCCGATGAATCCGGCCCCGCCGGTAACGAGAATGCGCATAATGATTGGGCTTCCTTGGCGCGCTGTTGAGCGTCAGGCTCTTAGCATGTCGGCACGATAGACCGGCCGTCGATACAAAAATTCCCGAGCGGTGACGGTAGCGGATGGCGATTACGGTGCGGCACGGCTTGATGGTTAATCGCGGTACCGGGCGACCCCGCGTTACAGAGCAATCGCTCGATGGCCTCGAATGTTCCGAGATGCTCGCAAAGGAGATTGGTCTTGTCGCAGCTTCCGCCAGCAGGTGCTGATCACGATACGCACGCGGTGCCAGCGTCCGGCGAGCAGAGTCATGGCGTCGCCAGCATCCTCGATCGCCTCGATGCGCTGGTTTACGTCTCCGACATGCAGACCTACGAATTGCTCTACCTGAACGAGTACGGCCGCAACGTCTGGGGCGACTACCAGGGTAAAACCTGCTGGCAGGTATTGCAGGCCGACCAGGACGGGCCATGCCGCTTCTGCAGCAATGGAAGGCTGCTCGATACCCAGGGGCGGCCGGCCGGCGTGCATGTCTGGGAATTTCAGAATACCGCCAACGGTCATTGGTACCAATGTCGGGACCAGGCGATACCCTGGCCGGACGGGCGTATCGTGCGGCTGGAGATCGCCACCGACATTACCGCGCGCAAGCGCATCGAACAGGAACTGCACCTGGCCGTGACACGCGCTGAGGCACTGGCGCGAACCGACGAGCTGACCGGGTTGAACAATCGTCGGGCATTCTTCGAACTGGGCGAACGGCTCTTCCCGCACAACCGTCGGGCGCGGCCGATGGCAGTCATCATGTTCGATATCGATCACTTCAAGCAGGTCAACGATACCTATGGGCATGCGATAGGCGATCAATTGCTGCGCTCGGTAGGGGAGGCGCTGCGTCCGTTGGTGCGCCCGAATGATGTGCTCGGGCGTCTGGGCGGTGAGGAGTTCGCAGTGATTCTCGCCGATACGACGTTGGAACAGGCGGTGGCCACTGCCGAGCGGCTACGCACGGTAATCGAGGCGGTACAGGTGGCGGAGGGTGATCGAACAATACGCTGTACCGCGAGCTTCGGTGTCGCTGCATGCAATTGCGCCACCTGCAACCTCGACGCTGTGCTCAGCGAGGCCGACGACGCCCTGTTCCGGGCCAAGCACAGGGGACGTAATCGCGTTGTGGCAGGTAGATCGGCCTAGCGCAACGACACCCGCAAGCGAGACAGTGCGCCAAGAAAGAACACCACGCCGATCACCACCAGCGCCAGTAGCTGCGGCCAGACGATCGCCGCGCCGGCATTGCGGAACAGGATCGCCTGCGCCAGTTCGACGAAATGCGTTGTCGGCGCCACCAGCATGATGTTCTGCACCAGCTCGGGCATGCTCTCGCGCGGCGTCACCCCACCGGAGAGGATCTGCAGCGGAATCAGGGTGAGGATCACCAAGAGACCCAACTGCGGCATGGAACGCGCCACCGTGCCGAAGAAGATGCCCATGGAGGTGGCGGCGAACAGGTGCAGCGCCGCGCCGCCGGCGAACAGCCACAGCGAACCCTGAATCGGAATATCCAGCCAGCCTTCCACCACGAAGCGCAGGGCGAACGCCGCTGCGGCCAGCACCACCAGGCCCATCGCCCAGACCTTGCCGACCATGATTTCGAATGGGGTCACCGGCATCACCAGTAGGTGTTCGATGGTGCCGTGCTCGCGTTCGCGGATCAGCGCCGCGCCGGTGAGGATGATCGCCAGCATGGTGATCTGGTTGATCACCTCGTTCACCGCGCCGAACCAGGCGCGGCTGAGGTTGGGGTTGAACGCGGTGCGCACCACCGCTTCGACCGGCAGTGCGTCGCTGCTGCGGTAGCGACGGACGAACTCGGCGGTTTCGCTGGCGATGATCTGCTGGATATGCCCGGCGCCGGTGAAGGCCTGGCTGACCTGGGTGGCATCGACGTTGAGCTGGATGGTCGGTTGGCGGCCGGCGAGCAGGTCCTGCTGGAAGCGTGGCGGAATGTTCAAGGTGAAGGTGTAGAGGCCATCGTCCATGCCGCTGTCCATCTCCTGCAGGGTGATGGCTTTCGGTTCGATGAAGTAGGGCAGCTGGAAGGCATTGATGATGCGCAGCGAGGCTTGTGAGCGATCCTCGTCGACCACCGCGATGCTAGCCCGGTGTGGCGCCTCGGGGATCGCGGTGGCGCCTTCGTAGATGGCCAGGGTGAACGAATAGATGATCAGCACCAGCATCGCCGGGTCACGGTAGAGGCTGCGCAGTTCCTTGAGGCCGAGCTGGAAGATGTTGCCGAGTTTGCGTCGCAGGCCGCCCATGTCATTTCTCCTGCTTGCGCAGGCCGGCGACGCTGAGCAGGGTCAGCAGCGGGATCGCCAGCAGCATGGGAATGAAATAGGGGTACAGCTCGGCCAGCCCCAGCGACTTGGAGAACACCCCGCGGCTGATGATCAGGAAGTGGCTGGTCGGGTAGAGTTTGCCGATGAAGGCACCGGCACCTTCCATCGCAGAAACCGGATGGATCAGCCCGGAGAACTGGATGGCCGGCAGCAGGGTGACGATGGTGGTGCCGAAGATCGCCGCGATCTGGCTGTTCAGGATCGACGACATCAGCAGGCCAAGGCCGGTGGCGCAGGTCACGTAGAGCAGCGCGCCAAGGCAGAGGGTGAGGATGCTGCCCTTGATCGGAATACCGAAGACGAACACCGCCAGCAGCGCCAGGGTGGCGAAATTGAACATGCCCAGGGCGATATAGGGCAGTTGCTTGCCGAGCAGGAATTCCAGGCGGGTGGTCGGCGTGACGTAGAAATTGGTGATCGAGCCCAGTTCCTTTTCGCGCACCACGCCGAGGGCGGTGAGCATCGCCGGGATCATCATCAGGAGCAGCGGGATCATCGCCGGTGCCATGGCTGGCAGGCTCTGCACGTCCGGGTTGTAGCGATAACGAATGGCCACGTCAGCCGGTGCCAGCTGCCCGTCGACGCCCGCCTCGCGGGCCAGCTGCTGCAGGTAGCTCAGGTGGATGCCTTGCACATAGCCCTTGATGGTGTCGGCGCGCATCGGCATGGCGCCATCGATCCAGAACGCGACTTGCGGCACGGCGCCGCGCTTGAGGTCGCGGCCGAAATTCGGCGGAATCTCCACGGCCAGGCTGATGTCGTTGCTGCGCATGCGCTGATCGAGCTCGGCATGGCTGGCCAGCGGCGCCTGCTCGATGAAGTAGCGCGAGCCCGCCATGTTCAGCAGGTAGTGCTGGCTGGTGGTGGTCTGGTCGCGGTCGAGCACGGCGTAGGTCAGGTTCTCCACGTCGAAGCTGACGCCGTAGCCCATGATGAACATCAGCAGCACGCTGCCGAGCATCGCCAGCGTGGCGCGGATCGGGTCGCGGCGCAGTTCCATGGCCTCCCGACGGGTGTAGCTGAGCAGGCGGCGCAGGCTGAAGCGGGCCTGACGGCCATTGTTGCCGGCCGGTTGGATCGGGTTGCGCGTCGCGGCAGGCGGCGCTGCTGGCTGGTCGGCGGCATGTGCGGCGGCGGCTTCCTCCAGGTAGGCGATAAAGGTCTCTTCCAGCGTCGGCAGGCCGCGCTTGGCCATCAGCGCCTGCGGCGTGTCGCTATCGAGCACCCGTCCGGCATGCATCAGCGAGATGCGGTCGCAGCGCAGTGCCTCGTTCATGAAGTGGGTGGAGATGAAGATGGTCACGCCGTCCTCGCGGGACAGCTGCACCAGCAACTCCCAGAAGCCATCGCGCGCCACCGGATCGACCCCGGAGGTGGGCTCGTCGAGGATGAGGATTTCCGGGTTGTGGATCACCGCCACGGCCAGCGAAAGGCGCTGGCGCACGCCCAGCGGCAGGCTGCTCGGCAGGCTTTCGGCATCGCCGGTGAGATCGAAGCGGGTGAGCATCTCCTGAATGCGCGTGGCGCGCCGCTCCACCGGCAGGTGGAACAGTCGCGCATGCAGCTCGAGGTTCTGCAGCACCGTCAGCTCGCTGTACAGCGAGAAGGCCTGGGACATGTAGCCGACGCGTTGGCGGGTCTGCATGTCGTGCGGGTCCACCGGTTTGCCGAACAGCAGCGCCTCGCCCTCGCTGGCCGGCAGCAGGCCGGTGAGCATCTTCATGGTGGTGGTCTTGCCGCAGCCGTTGGATCCTAGAAAGCCGAAGATTTCGCCGCGGGAGATGCGGAAATTGACCTGATCCACTGCGACGAAATCGCCGAAACGCATGGTCAGGCCGTGAGCCTCGATGGCGACGCTGTCACTGTGCGGCTGTGGCGGAATGACCAGCTCGCGATGCTGGCTGCGCTTGGCTTCCGGCAGGAGGCGGATAAAGGCCTGCTCCAGCGAGTCGCTGCCGGTGCGCGCCAGGAGCTCGGCCGGTGTGCCGGTGGCCAGCACCTGGCCGGCGTCCATCGCCACCAGATGGTCGAAGCGCTGCGCCTCGTCCATGTAGGCGGTAGCGACCAATACGCTCATCTGCGGGCGCTCACTGCGGATGCGCTCGATCAGCTCCCAGAATTGCGCGCGCGACAGCGGGTCGACGCCGGTGGTGGGCTCGTCGAGGATCAGCAGGTCGGGGTCGTGGATCAGCGCGCAACAGAGGCCGAGCTTCTGCTTCATGCCACCGGAGAGCTTGCCCGCCGGGCGCTCGACGAAGGGCGCCAGGCCCGTGCTGCGGGTCAGCTCGGCGATGCGCCAGCGGCGCTCGGCGGCGTCCTGGCCGAACAGTCGGCCGAAGAACTCGAGGTTCTCGAACACCGTCAGCGTCGGGTAGAGGTTCTTGCCCAGGCCCTGGGGCATGTAGGCGATGCGCGGGCAGACCGCGCGGCGGTGGCCGGCATCGCCCATGTCGCCGTCGAGCACCTGCACTTGGCCCTGCTGCAACTTGCGCGCACCGGCGATCAGCGCCAGCAGGCTCGACTTGCCGACCCCGTCCGGACCGATCAGGCCGACCATGCAGCGCTCCGGCAGGCTCAGGCTGAGGTCATCCAGCGCGCGGGTCTTGCCGTACTGCAGGCTGACTCCGCTGATCTCGGCGACCGGGTCAGGAGACTGGTTCATTTGCCGACATTGATCTGCAGGTGCGCCGGCCATTCGGTGTCAGCGTCTAGCTTCAGATAAGCCATGCCGGGCAGCCCGGTCTTGACCTGCTCCATGTGTTTTCTCAGGAGTTCCGGATCGATCCGCGCCTTGACCCGGAACATCAGCTTCTCGCGCTCGCTCTCGGTTTCCACCGTCTTCGGCGTGAACTGCGCGACGCTGGCGACATAAGTGACCTTGGCGGGAATCACGTACTGTGGCGCCGCATCGATCACCAGGCGCACCTCGCTGCCCATCGCCACCCGGCCGGCCTGGCGCTCGGGGAGGAAGAAGGTCATGTAGACGTCGGCCAGGTCCACCAGATTGAGCAGCTTGCCGCCGGCGCCGAGTACCTCGCCCGGTTGCGCCACGCGGTACTGCACGCGCGCCACGCGATCGGTCTTCAGTTCGCTATCCGTGATGTCCGCCTGCAGCCGAACCACGCTGGCCTGTGCCGCCTCCAGTGCAGATTGCGCTTCGATGACCTGGGACCTGGCGGCGGCGATACCGGCGTCGGCGGACAGCACCTGTGCGCGGGAGGCGGCCAGCGCGGCCTGGGCGCTCTGCATGGCGGCGAGGTCGTCGTCCAACTGCTGGCGCGGCATGGCGTTGCGGTCGACCAGCGTCTTGGTACGTTGGTGGCGTTTCTGCGCGGCGGTCAGTTCGGCGCGCCGCTGCAATACCACTGCCTCGGCTGTGGCCTTCTCGCTCTCGCGCTGGGTGACCAGCGCCTGGGCGGTGAGGATGGCGTTTTCCGCCTGGCGCACCTGGGCGCGGGCCTGGTTGAGCTGGGCGTCGAGCACTTCGGTATCCATGCGCGCGATGATCTGGCCCGGCTGGACGAAGTCGCCCTCGTCGACGGTGATCTCGCGGATGCGCCCACCGAGCTTGGTCGCCACGTCGATCTCGGTAGCCTCGATGCGCCCGTTGCCGCTGGCGAATCCGTCGCCCAGGCCATCGGTGCGCAGCTCGGACCAGGCCAGCAGGCCGATAACGACCAGCGCGACGAGTGCGAACAGCACCCGGCGAAGGGTTTTCTGGGCTGGGGCTTTCATGGGCGTTCCCTTATCGTGAAGCAATGTTGAATGCTAAGCGATGGGCAGGGCGCTTGCGCTTAGCCTGAGTCAATAAAACTGCTGTTTAACGCGTTTATATGACCGTTTCGCCGGATTTCACAGCGCAGACTGGCTTTTTGCTATCTCGATCGTCCAGCGTTGCAGCCGGCGGCTCAGTTCGTCGCTGGCCTCGCCGAAGGCGGTTACGACGCTTTCCAGCTGCGGACTCGCGCTGGGCTGGCGGATCTCGAAGCGGCGGCTGGCGAGGATGCGCTGATCGGTTGCCGAGGTCAGCTGAGCATCCAAGCGGACCAGTACCTGTGGCTGGCCATCGATGTATTCGCTCTGGAACGCGCGCAGTTCGCTGAACAGCTCCAGTTCGGCGAACAGGTTGCTGTCCTCGTTGCTCACCGCCACCGGCCCGCTCTGGCGGAACTGTTCGATCAGCCGGTCGCGCAGCAGGGTCGGCGCTGCATCGCTCCAGCGTGCGCCCTGATAGCTGCTGATCTGGTTGCCATCGGGCACCACGGCGATGCGCGGCCCGGCAAGGATGCGGCTGGCATGCGGGGTGTGGATGCGCAGCGCCTGCTGCAGTCGCTCCCCATGCTGACCGGTCGCCTCAGCGGTGGGCAGCAGGTACACGCGGATCGGCTCGGACTCGGGCAGCAAGGTGCATGCTGCGAGCGTGCTGAGTGCTAACGCGAGGGCAAAAGGGCGGAACAGCGCAAGGCGGCTCATGGGGTGAACTCCTGAATCTTCTCGCGGCCGAGCAGGAAGCCGCTGGGATTGTCTTCTAGGCGCTGGGTGACGCGACGCAGCGCGCCGAGGGTGCCGCGCAGTTCGTTGATCGCCGGGCCCAGATCGCTGAAGCCTTGCAGGCCATTGTTCAGCGCGCCCTGGTTATCTGCGAGCAGAGCGTCCAGGCGCGAGGTGGCGCGTTCCAGCGACGCCATCGACTCACCGGCAGTGCTTAGCAGCTGGCGCCCCTCATCGTCGATCAGGCCATTGGCGTTCTGTGTCAGGCGGGTGATTTCCTCCAGCGCGGTATTGGTCCGCTGACCTAGTTGGGCGAGCTGGGTCAGCGCTTCGCTCAAATCGCCACGCTGTTCGGCCAGCACGCTGGTGGCCTGTTCCAGATTGGCCAGGGTGCGGCCGATGCGTCCGGCGTTGTCCTCGGAGAGCATCAGGTTGGCGCTGCGCAGCAGGTTGTTGATGTTGGTCATCAGGTCCTCGCCGTTCTCCAGCAGCGCACTCAGCGGCGAGGGGTCGGCGATGATCAGCGGCGGCTCGCCACGCTTGCCTTCCAGCGGCGGGCTCTGCGGCGTGCCGCTGTGCAGCTGGATGATCATGCTGCCGGTGATGTTGGCCAGCGCCAGGCGGGCGCGGGTGTCCTGCTTGATCGGCGTGCCGGAATACACGCGGATGCGCGCCCGCACCTTGCGTGGGTCGTCCGGCTCCAGCCACAGCGCTTCGACGTCACCGACCTTGATGCCGCTGTACTCCACCGAGCTGCCATTGGACAGCCCGCTGACCGCGCGATTGAAGCTGATCTCGTAGTAGTTGTACTCGCGGTCCATGCTCGACTTGCCCAGCCAGAGGGCGAACAGCAGGGCGCCGCCGACTGCCAGTACGGTGAACAGGCCAATCAGCACGTGATGGGCGCGGGTTTCCATGTCAGCTCTCCAGCTCTGGCAGGTCGTTGGAAACTACCTGCGTTGGCAATACTGCGTTAAAAACAGGCTCGGAATGTTCATTTAGGCAACTAAACTCCGCTTCCTCGCCTGTTTTTGCCTTGTCTTGCCTGCCTCGCATACGTTTCAACGACCCGCCAGGGCGGCCTGTTGCGCCGCCCGGCCACGTGGGCCGTGGAAGTAGTCGCGAATCCAGGCGTCGTCGGTGACTTCCACCACCTCCA
Organism: Pseudomonas sp.; assembly: GCA_032105665.1. Lineage (GTDB taxonomy): Bacteria > Pseudomonadota > Gammaproteobacteria > Pseudomonadales > Pseudomonadaceae > Stutzerimonas. Next base: position 83,583 of record DAMCQE010000009.1, read on the forward strand.
GGCGATCGGCCACCAGCACCCGCTTGCGCGACAGCACGGC